>DASYBK010000081.1:0-18843 GCA_036500805.1 Acidobacteriaceae bacterium
CCACATGCCCGCATCTCGTAATCCCGTCAGAGACGCTCTCATGAAGCCCGCCTGCTGGGGACTCGACCAAGCACGCGCCCAGGCACAGCGTCTGCTCGCGCAACAGGATCGCCGCCGCGTCGCGCGCCAGCTCGTCGCCGCAATCTCTACCAGTAATCCCGAGCAACGCGTGCGCGCCGCCGATGTCGGCCGCCGCATCACCGAACGGGACATCGAATTCCTCGCTCCGCACGCCGCAGAGATAGCCTCCATCCTCGCCGACACCCCCATCGCCGAGTCACGCACCCGCTGGCATCTCGGACTCGTCGCGGCGCGCTCTGCCCGCACATCGCAGCAGATCCGTCTCGCCTCCGCCGTCCTGTGGCAGCTCGCGGAGGACAAGAGCAACGTCGTCCGCTGCTCCGCCGTCGAAGGCCTGGGCCTGCTGGCGCGCCGCGACCCCTCGCTGCGCAGCACCGTCGAACCCTTTCTCCACCAGGCGCTGCTCACCGGCACACCCGCCATGCGCGTCCGCGCACGCAACGCCCTCTGCTGGCTGCAATCGAATGCGGCGAAGCAGCGGCGCTGACTGTCCGGAATCGGTCACGCGAGCACACACGTGGACAACGCAAGTCCCAATCCAACCTGCCCCGGCAACGCGGAAGTGCTTGATAATCCAATCTCTGCCGCACGCACATCCTTCGGCAACGAACGTGCACTTACCGGATCATTCCTAAGGAGAAAGCGGCCGCGCGCAAGCTTGTCTCCCACGGTGTAGCCTCGGCAGCAATGCTGCGGCACGCAACAGGAGACACTCTTGCACGGACTTCTCAGCGAACTGCGCTTCACACTACGTCAGTTGCGCCGAAGCCCCGCCTTCAGCGCGGCCGCTCTTTTTACCCTCGTTCTCTGCATCGCAGCCAACATCGTCATGTTCTCGGTGGTGCGCAACGTCCTGCTCCGCACCCCGGATTATGCGCATCCCGACCAACTCGTCGTCGTGCGCGAAAACATCCACTCAGGCGACGCCGGAGACATGGATCTCCCCGTCAACGCCAACCATCTTGTCTACTGGCGGCAGCACGCGCAGTCCTTCCAGGGCTTCGCCGCGCTCGGCTTTGGCTCCATGCCGCTCGGCGGCGGCGCGCCTGAGATCATCGGCATCGCGCAGCACACCGCCAACTTCTTTTCGCTGCTCGGCGTCCAGCCCATTCTTGGCCGAACCTTGCTGCCTGCAGAAGAGCAGCCTGACCATAATGTTGTCATTCTCACGGAAGGTCTCTGGCGCCGCCGCTTCGCCGCCGATCCCAACATCATCGGTCGCGCCATCCCGCTGGACGGCCGCCCCTACACCGTCATCGGCGTCCTGCCCGCCAGCTTCGTGCTGCCCGCGCCGGGGCTGATGAACACCATGCACGGTACCGGAGGCAGGACGGTCGAAGCCTTCGTCCCCTTCGGCTGGACCGCCGCCTGGCTTGCCGAAATCGAAGGCGACCACAATTACTTCGGCATCGCTCGCCTCAAGCCCGGCGTCTCCCTCGCGCAGGCAATGGCGGAGATGAACACGCTTCAGCAAGCCATCAGCCGGCAGACGCCGGATCACGTCGCTCTCAGCGCCAGTGTTATCGGCCTGCGGCCGTACCTCACCGGGTCGAGCCGTAGCGCCCTTCTCATGCTCTTCGCCGCCGTTGGCACGGTGCTGCTCATCGGCTGCGTCAACATCACCAATCTGCTGCTCGCCCGCGCGGCCAGCCGCGAGCACGAAGCAGCCATCCGCTCCGCCATGGGCGCCAGCCCCGCGCAATTGGTGCGCAGCGCAGTTGCAGAACCCCTCCTGCTCTCCGCCGCCGGATGCCTGCTCGGCCTAATGCTCGCCACACTTGCCCTCCCCTTGATCGCCCACGTCATCCCCTCCACCCTGCCGCTCCTGCACCCGCTGCGCATGGATACACCACTCGTGCTCTTCGCCATCGCTACAGCGATCGTCTCCGCATTGCTCTGCGGCCTGTTGCCCGCCCTTCGCTTTGTCCGCAGTCATCCGCAACAGGCGCTGCATTCGGAAAGCCGCACGGTATCGGAATCCGCAGGCGGCAAGCAGGTGCGCCGCGCGCTCGTCATTGGAGAAGTCGCCGCCAGCGTCACGCTCGTCGTCCTCGCCGGCATGTTCCTGCTCAGCCTCTACCGCCTGCTGTGTGTCGATCGCGGTTTCGTCACCGAACACGTCATCAGCGCCAGCGTCGTGCTTCCGGACAAGCAGTACGGCACGCCGCACTCGCGCGAGGCTTTCTATGAGCGCTCGCTCGAAAAGCTGCGTCCGTTGCCCGGCGTCCGCTCCGCCGGCGTTATCAGCGTCCTGCCGCTGGACGGCGACCGCTGGGGAGACATGATTGCTGTGCCCGGCGACACGCGACCGTTCTTCGCGCTCCCTCTGGCCAGCTTTCGCTGGGTCAGCTCCGGCTACTTCGAGACCATGCGTATCCCGCTCCTCGCCGGCCGCTTCTTCAGCCAGGATGACCTCGGCAGAAATGTCGCCGTAGTCTCTCAGAGCGCGGTCCGGGCCGCGTGGCATGGACGCAATCCCGTCGGCCAGTTCTTCCGCCGCGGCGACCCCGACAGCAAGCCCTTCCAGGTCATCGGCGTCGTTGGCGATGTCCGCAGCGTCGACCTCAGCAAAGAACCGCCCGCCATGGTCTACGTGCCCCTCACCTACCGCTCCAACGAAAGCGGCTCCTTCGTCATCCGCACCGCGAACGATCCCTCATCGATGAGTGACGCCATCCGCAAAGCCATCTGGAGCGTCGACGACCAGGCCGTCGTGCCGGAAGTCCGCACTATGGATGCCGTTGTCGACGACTCGCTCGCCGTGCGCAACTTCCAGCTCCATCTGCTGCTGGCCTTCGCCGCCTGCGCCCTCGTCCTCGCTGCGCTCGGCATCTACGGCGTGGTCGCCTACTCGGCATTGCAGCGCACGCGCGAGCTCGGCATTCGCATCGCACTCGGCGCGCAGCCTGCGCAGATCTATCGCCTCATCCTCGAAGACGGCGTCACCCCGGTGCTCGTCGGCACCATCGCCGGCATCGCGCTCGCCGCACTCGCCGCCCGCGCCATCAGCGGTCTGCTCTTCGGCGTTGGCGAGTTCAATCTCGGCATCGCCGCCGTTGCCGCTGCCGTGCTGCTCCTCACCGGCGGCCTCGCCAGCCTGCTGCCCGCCATCCGCGCCACCCGCATCGATCCCGTCCAGGCCCTCCGCGCCGAATAGCGCCGCGGAACAATCCCGGCGCCTACTTCGCCGCCATATCGGTGAATCCCTCACCCCGCCTGCTGAATCTCCAAGGTGGTAGTCCGCCGGATTGCCGGGAATGCCGGATTGCCGGGGATGTAGAGAGATGATCGTGACGCTCATTGTCATTGGTATCGTCCTGGGGCTTGTTTACTGGATCAGGCACGCGAGAGACCAGCGCCAGCTGGAGCAGCACAGCATCACGCCGGAAGCGCTCCATGACCTGTTGGCTTCCAATCGAGAGGTGCTCGTCTTCGATGTGCGCCTGCCGCTCGACCTGTTGGCCGATTCCGAGATCATTCCAGGCGCAAAGCGTGTCGCCCCCAAAGAAGTGCATGAAAATCCGGGGCTTATCCCGCGGGAGGTAGACGCGATCGTCTACTGCACCTGTCCGAGCGACAAGACCAGTCGGGGCATCCTGCACAAAGCGCTCGCTATGAATTACACGCGAGTCAAATTCCTCAAAGGCGGCCTGGATGGCTGGAAAGCAAAAGGCTATCCGGTCGAGCCATTCATGGAATCCTTTCACCTCGACACCGGAAGCTAGTTGTCGCCGATATAGCTAGTTCATCTGCATCCCCGGCATTGCCGAGTGGCTCATGCTGTCGTGCTCGTCATCGTCGTCCACGGCCCAGATCTTCTTCGGGTCTGTCTCATATGGGTACACGTGGACCATCCATCCAAATATGTGCGGATGAAACTCCCCGCCCGCGGCTTCGCATGCTTCCTTCGTCGTGATCGAGCCAAGCAGTCCGAACTTCGCGTTTGGGCCGAAGTACGCGGCCTTCTGTCCCTCAGGAGCCTTGCAGAAGTTGATGTGCTGGTGCCAGTGCGCAATGCTCAGCGGAATCCGCTCGTTTAGTTCATCCTCTGTCGCACGTACGCGGTCCGTGTACATCGCGCCCACCAGTTTGTAGCCGCCATCCGGCGTTTTCTTGTACAGCAGCGAAGTCGGCTTCAACGGATCGAATTGGAACGCAGCCTCAAATCCGTACTCGTGTTTCGTAAAGTGATAGATGTGCTGCGGCACATTGGGCAAAAAGATCACATAGCCGTCTGCCAGCGCCTTGCGGTAGTCCTGATAGGGCGCCATCGCCTGCTTCGCCGCCGCTACGATTGCATCGGCCTTCTGCTGGTCGCCAGGCTGTAACGGTCGAAGCGAGGTCATATACATATGTCCCGCCATATGCGCCATTCCGCCGGCCTGACTATCGGCGGCCGCCATCACCTCCCAGCGTGCCGGGCGATCGCGTACCTGGACCAGCAGCAGCACAGTTCCCGCGAGAGAAAACAAAGCAGCCACGAAAAAGCGCGAGCGTAACCAGCGAGCCCTCATCACGCACCTCGGCGAAATCTCAGTATCCAGACGCCTCGCCCGCCGGGCAAGTTTCGGTCAAGCAACGCAAATCTCACCGTACCGTCTCCGACGCTTCTGATCCCTTCCGGGAAATCTCCCGGAAAGGAACGGAAAACCGGCTCGCATACGACTCACGTAATCAGCCGCATGGTGACGGGTAATCGCGATTTCGCCAAAGCGTGATCTGTCCATCTCATCTCGCGTCCCGTACAACAGAAGAACAACTGGGAGGCAGTTTTCCGTGGGACTCTGCGTATTTTTTCTCATATGCGGTCCTGCTGCGGCACTGATGTACTTTCCGCTCACCATGCGGAATCAGCAGTTTCGCCTGGCCCCTGCTGGCGTCTCGCAAACGTCAGCAGAGGCAACGCCCGCCGCGGCCAAAGGACTGGATGCAATTCGGTGGACTCGTGAAGCGGAGGAGCATTTCCGCAACCTGAAGAGAGCGGCCTAAGGCGCAACCTCGCCGGCCGTCGCTCTCTTCAAATTTACGTGCCAAATCGCGCAGCGCCGCGGGCCTTTGCCTTCGCTGCCTCCTCGTCGCGATTCCTCGGCGGCGCATTCGTCTCGAGCGAGCGAAGCAGCCGCATCGACACGCCCGCCACCTCCTCGACCGCTGCCAGAAACGCCGGCTCGTTCGCCTTCGACGGCTTGTTGAATCCGCTGATCTTCCTCACATACTGCAGCGACGCAGCCCGAACCTCCTCCTCTGTCACCGGAGGATCGAAGTTGAAAAGCATCTTGATGTTGCGGCACATATCCCATTCCCTCGATTCGTGAGTAGTTCGCCAAGCTGGGCGCAGCGCCGCTCAACCAAAACTCTGTTGCGCATCTCCGACGCGCCACAATTAGCGATAGCCCCGCCACACGTATTCCAAAGCCTCCGGCAGCGTCTGCACTTTCACCGCGTTATCCACGTGCCCCGCGTTCCGCGCAAACACAAACTGATAGTGATACCCCTTCGCCGCCAGCACCTTTGCCATGCGCTCGTTGGCTTCCACCCAGTCGTGCATCCCATCGCGCATCCCAAACGGATTCAGCAGGTCTCGATCACCCACCTCCATCCAGATGCGCAGCGGCTTCCGCGCGCTCTCCGGGATCAGGTGTTCGTGGAACTCCCACGCACCGTGCGGACTCGCTGCGTTCCATGGCCACTGCTGATTCACAAATGTTCCCGAGTAGCTCAGCACGCGGTGATAGAGCTCCGGGTGATACCACGCCATGATGAGCGCGCATGCACCTCCGGAGCTGCCGCCCATCGCTGCCCGCCCGTCGGGATCCTTCGTCAATCGCACGTGATACAGCGTCTCCACGCGAGGAAGTACTTCCGTCTCCACAAACTCCGCATACCGGCCCGACATTGTGTCGTATTCCAGGCCACGTTCGCTGCCCTGCGCGTCGCCTCCGCCGTTGCTGATGGAGATGGCGATCATCACCGGCAGCCGGTGCTCGGCAATCAGGTTATCCAGCGCCGTAAACAACTCCCCGTCCGGGCCGTCCGCGCCCACAAGGAATGGAGCAACCGTCCCGGTTACGTATTGCTGCGGCACATATACCGTCACGCGGCGCGTATACGGGGCAGGGTGGCTCGTCGTCACTATCAGTTTCGCCGGATCGTCAGGAGCCGCTGTTCCAAACGTATGCGGCTCCCGCGCAATGCCGGGGTACAGCTTGCTCTCCGCCGAGCTCATGGTGAACGTATATACATTGCCCTTCGGAACGCCCTTTTCTTCCGTCATCTCCGGCGCGGGCTTGTGCGTCGGGCCCAGGATGAAATTCCCATCTTTGTCTGGCGGAGCATTCGCGCCATCGGGCAGCTCCGTTGCCGCTACAAAACCAGGCGTATGCGAATCGCGTGTCGGCGGCGTTGGACGCGCGGAAGGCGCAGCCGCAGTTTTCGTTTGAGCCGCGCCAGCGCCGGCCATCAGGCACGCTGAAAGCGCGGCGATCAGAGTCGTTCGAATACGGATCATTCGCAGTCCACCTCAACGAAATGAATCAATGCGTGGCGCTCCCTGCAACCTGCGCGGGCCGTTGCGGAAACACCAGGTGCGTCATCGCGAGTGCGACAACCACGCCCATGCTCACCTCAAGAAACCTCGCCAGCGCAGCACTTCCCGGCCCGTTGTCGATGGGGATCAGCACAACGATCGTCAGCGTCACCGCGGCAAGGCGTCCGGCCTTCTCAAATTCCAATGTGCTGCACGCCAGCAGGCAGAGCAGCACCGCAAGTGCATACATCAGGTAATGCCCATGCCATACATAGTAGGTGCCCCAGCCCAGCAGTGCGCCGATCGCCGTGCCGATGATTCGATCCCGGCACGAGATCAGCGTCAGGTTCTTATCCGATGCCATCACCACAATCGCCGAAACCGCGGCCCAATAGCTGTGCACCAGACCCAGACGGTTGCCCAGCCAGAGGCAGATCACCGCAGCCAGGCTCGTCTTGAAAGCATCGAGCACGCGGGTGTTGATCTCTTTCCGCTCCCACCAGCTCGCAACTGCCTCACCTGCAGAGTTCGCTGCCATCGGCTTCATCCTTTCCTCATCTCTTCTGCCGCCGGAAGAATCAGCCCGAAGAATCACCACCATGCAACATTCCATGGCACCGAAGCTCTCATTCTAGGATGGCAATGCAGAAATCACTTGGACAGTGCATGGAATCAGAACGCGGAGGCGGCTGTGCAACAATGGCTGCGAGATCGAGCAGCAAATTTTCCTGATCAGGAGCCCCGGCATGCCGCGGACATTTGTTCTGGTTGCAGCTATCGTCACCCTTTCTGTTCTTTCATCACCTTCGCTTCTGGCCCAGGAAGGTCCGCCGCCGGCCGAAGCGCCACACGCCACGGCCGCTGCTCCCACGGCCGCTCCTCATGGACCGCTGCCAAAACCAGTCAACCTCAAAGTGCTGCCGAAAGATACGTCGCCAGAGGACGTGATCAAGATCATGCGCCGCTTCACGCAGCAGCTCGGCGTGCACTGTGGTTTCTGTCACGCCGAAAATGCGACGACCAAACACCCGGACTTCGCCTCCGACGAGAAGCCGGAAAAGAACACCGCCCGCACCATGATGTTGATGACCCAGGAGATCAACGCAAAGTACCTTGCCCAGATACACGACCCGGATGCAGCACCCGCTCAGAAGACGGTAAGCTGCGGCACGTGCCATCGAGGACAGAGCATGCCCGCGGTCTTCGTGGCTAAGGAAAGGGCCGGAACAGAGCAGCCCAGCGCTGCGCCGAAGCCGTGAATCCCAAACTGGGCCAGTCTCCGGTCAACCACGCAAAAACCTGCCAAATCCACCCACCCAATTTGCTAACCTGAATTTAGAGCTGAACTGGAAAAGCAAAAGGCCACGGGCAGGTCCCCGTGGCTTTCACCTTTGTGAGTCCGAAATAAGGTCAAAATCGCAACCCTAAGTCCAATGGATAGACATATTTACCGCTAAGTCTTTTGTTTGGACATTTTTAGCCCTCGGAAACCACCCTAAACTCATGATGTAACAAGGCTTACAACCGGCCTCCCGGTACCGGAGGGGGGAGGGGGTACCGGGTTACAGGATGTACCGCGACAGATCCTGATTCTTCACAATGGTCGCTACCATCTGTTGCACGTACTTGGGATCGACCACCGCCACCTTCTCGACGCCATGTTCGGTCACGCGCTCGACTACCGGCAAGGGAACCGTCGCCCCCAGGCCATCCGCCGAAGCCGCCGCCAGGTCCACCACACCCTCGGCCGTCTTCTGCACTTTCTGCAGGTCGGGCGCGAGGAAGCTGATCTCGTCCAGCACGCGCTCCATGATCGTGTGCAGCCGGCGCGCGCCAATGTTCTCCGTCGTCTCATTCACGCGGAAAGCAAACTGCGCGATCTCTTCCAGTGCCTCGCGCGTGAACTCGAGCTTCAGTCCTTCGGTTTCGAGCAGCGCCGCGTACTGCTTGGTTAAGGACGACTTCGGCTCGGTCAGGATGCGGATGAAGTCCTCGACGGTCAGCGACTGCAGCTCCACGCGGATCGGGAAGCGCCCCTGCAACTCGGGAATCAGGTCGCTCGGCTTCGACACGTGGAACGCGCCCGCAGCGATAAACAGGATATGGTCGGTCGACACCATGCCGTAGCGCGTATTCACCGTCGTCCCTTCGACGATCGGCAGGATGTCGCGCTGGACTCCTTCACGACTGATATCCGGCCCGTGGCCACCCTCGCGCCCCGCCACTTTATCGATCTCATCCAGAAAAATGATGCCCGAGTTTTCCACGCGGTCGACGGCAACGCGGTTCACCTGGTCCATGTCGATCAAGCGCTGCTCCTCTTCCTGCACCAGGTACTCGAAGGCCTCACTCACCTTCATCTTCCGCTTCTTGGTGCGCTGCCCGAAGAGCCCGGGAAGAATGTCCTTCAGGTTGACATCCATCTCTTCCTGGCCCTGGTTGGTGATGATCTCGAAGCTTGGCGTATTCCGCTCGCGCACATCGATCTCCACTGTGCGCTCGTCCAGCTTGCCCTCGCGGAACTGCTGCCGCAGCTTCTCGCGCGTGCGATTGTGGCTGTCGCTGGAATCCCTCGGCGTCTCAATGGTTGGAGCCATCTCCGGCCCGCGCACGATGTCGATCACCTTGGGGTCAGTCCTGATTTCCGGCTTCGTCTCCGGCTGCTTCACTTGAGCCGCGGGAGCAGGCAACAGCAGGTCGAGCAGCCGCTCCTCCGCGTTCAGCTCGGCTTTGTCCTCTACCTCTTCCAGCCGCTCCTCGCGCACCATGTCGATCGCGATCTCCACCAGGTCGCGAATCATCGACTCCACATCGCGCCCCACATAGCCGACCTCGGTGAACTTCGACGCCTCCACCTTCAGGAACGGCGAACCGGTCAGCTTCGCCAGCCGCCGGGCGATCTCTGTCTTGCCCACGCCCGTTGGCCCGATCATGATGATGTTCTTCGGCATGATCTCTTCGGCGAGATCGGGCGGCAGCTTCTGCCGCCGCATGCGATTGCGCAGCGCAATTGCCACCGCGCGCTTCGCCGCGCTCTGCCCCACGACGTACTTGTCCAGCTCCGCCACAATCTGTCGCGGCGTCAACTCATCCAGCGACAGCTCCTGGTCTTCCGCTGTGCCTGGTAAATAGATAGCCATGTTGCCTGCTCTCCTGCTAGGCGCTCAACTCTTCGATCGTGATCTGGTCGTTGGTGTAAATGCAGATCTGTCCTGCGATCCGCAAGCTCTTCTCCGCAATCTCGCGCGCGCCCAGCTCCGTGTTCTGCATCAAGGCTCGGGCCGCGGCCAGCGCGAAGGATCCGCCGGAGCCGATGCTAGCGATGCCTTCATCCGGCTCGATCACATCGCCCGACCCGCTGAGCAGAAACGTCTGGTGCGGGTCCGCCACCACTAGCAGTGCCTCGAGTGACCGCAGCATCTTGTCCGTGCGCCAGTCCTTGGCCAGCTCCACGGCAGAACGGCCCAGATTCCCGGCATACTGTTCCAGCTTGCCCTCGAAGCGGCTGAAGAGCGAGAAGGCGTCCGCGGTAGAGCCGGCAAACCCGGCCAATATCTTGTCCTGGTAGAGACGCCGTATCTTCTTAGCCGAGTGCTTGATGACGCTCTCGCCCAGGGTCACCTGGCCGTCGGCAGCCATCACCACGCTCGGCCCGCGCCTGACGCAGATGACCGTGGTAGAGCGGATGCGGCGACTGCCGGAAAGGGACAGCGATCCCTGGTCAGGACCGCCTGATGTAGGTGTGGAAAACCGCCGCGGAGACCCCGCCGGCGGCGTGACGACTGGCTCGTTCATGCTCTCTTCACTATACGCTTCGCGGCCAGAAGCATTTGCACCTGCGTGTATCACGGAGCGCTGCCCACCCCGGAACCTTTGCAGTCAAGAGAATCCACACGTCGCGGAACCTGAACGGTACACAGTGGCGGTAAAAGTGCTTTTGTAATCCCCCTTTTGCGCCATCCATCCGACACCGATTCGTAACTCGCGCGCTGCTCTGGCTGCGCTATGCTTACCAGCAGTAACGGAGAGTTGCTGCTGTGGCTCTCCAATCCCCGGAGCACCGATGTTCGGCATCAGCCTGCGAGAGACCCAATTGGTAAGCGGCGTGACCGTAGTGGCCGCCATGGCTGCTGCTGCGGTTCTGTACTGGATGTCGCGCAAGCGCCCCAGCCCCGATGAGCTGGAGCGTGACCGTCGCGATGCGCTGGTGCAGAAGGGGCGAATCATCGACGCTACCGTGCTCGACATCAACGAGCTGTCGCCCGAGGAATCGGACCGGCCACTTGGCATGCAGCTCATCCTCTATCAATACGACGTCGCCGGCGTGACCTACGAGTGCTCCCAGGATGTCACGCTGCTGCAGCACGTCGTGGACATCCACAAGATCCGGCTCAGCTTTCCCGCATCAGTGCGCTACGATCCGCACAATCCCGGCAACAGCCTCATCGTAGCGGAGAGCTGGAGCGGCCTGCGCGACACGGCGAACTCCATCCCACTCCATCCCCTGCGCCGCGCCAACGCACGCCAGGCAATTGTGTAGCTGAGCATCGACGCGGGTTACGCTTCGATCTTGATAAGTACCGCGCTCCCAGCCGGAACGCGTACGCTCGAAACTGCATTCGTCACTGGCGCATCCTCATAGTCGCCGCTCCATCGGCCATCAGGCGCCACGGCAGCCCCGCCCAGCGTGACTCCGGTTTTGCTATCGAGTGACGGAGCAGTGAGTCGCAGTACGCGGGCTCTCCCGGTCTTCGATCCTGCTGCAATGCGCATCTGGACATTCGCCGTGGCGTCCTTGTTTACGATCATCGCCGTCGGCGCGCCGTTCGCGTCCACCGTGGCATAGGCGGTCAGGTCAATGGAGCCAGCATCGTAGCTCACTGCGACCCGCTCACCACGGCACCCTTCGGCAAAGGCCAGCATGCCGTAGTACTCAGGCGCGGCATGGAAATGCCCGTGCTGGTCATCTTCGATGGGCGAATAAGAACTGATGAATCCGAGCTGATTGATGCCCGTCTCCATATTCACGCCACCTGCTCCGTGCCATGCCAGCACACACAAATAGTCGAGCGCCCAGAGTGCCGCGGCAAACGTATCGCTGACACCGGGACGTCCACCGCCGGAGAAGGAGTTGGTCTCGCAAATACGATAGGGAATACCCGAGGACTTGCTGGCAGCGCGCATCCGGTCGAGCATTGCCGCAAGCCTCGGATCGGGACGCAACAGTTTGTCGCTGGTGCTGGCCGGGCTCTGTCCCTCGCGATAGTAGTGATGCGTCAGCAGCCGCAGGTCGTGCCCTTCATCGGCCGCGAACCGCTCCACCCAGCCCGTCGCAACCGCAGCATCGGGGCCGGCAAATGCCGCGTGCGGCACGGCGGCACGCACCGCAGCCTTGTAGCGCCTGTATTCCTGCAGGTACTGCTCATACGAGTAGCCCCGCCGATGCCCCTCATGCACATAGAGGTCAGGCTCATTGCCGATCTCGAATGCCAGCAGCCGACTTCCGGCGGCACCGGCCACAGCGCGGGCTTCGGCCACAGCATCCTCCACGCCGCCATTGCCCAGATTCAGACCCCAGATGAGCGACCACTCCGTCGCCTCCAGAAAGCCCGCGAGATCCTTCAAGCGGGCTTCGTTGATGACTGTCGCCTTCGGCGCTGAAACAGCTACCGCACCTGCCGAGAAGGAAGAATAATCCGATGTATTGCCACCCACGCGGATCACACCTCGCGTGCCCAGTTGCCGCACCAGCTTGACGTAGGAGCGATTCGACGCGCTTAGCAATCCGGCCGTCGCGACAGACGATATCTCATAGCCGAGGCCCATGAAATCCGGCGGCACCGCGCCTAACCGTTGTGTTGGGTGCACCGTGAGACCGATGGTACGAATCGGGGGAGACGTTGCAGAAACGATCCATGCTGGGCAGCGGGCGGCGCTCGCGCAGAGAGCAATGTTCTTCAGGAAGCTTCGGCGATCCATGCAGCCATAGAAAATCATCGGGTTCATGCGGGCCATGAGCAGTTCGACCTAGGGACGGGCGAAGGTCAGCTTCACACTTTGCGTCGTATTGCGGCTCTGATCGCCGTTCAGCCCAACTGTAATCAGGCTGATCGGCGCATTCACCCGTCCCTCCTGCATAAGTGGCTGAACTTTGCCCACCTGCAAATTACACTATTCCTATGCACGTCCACGGAGCACAGAGTCCCCGCACACAGCGCATCCTGCGCCTGTCGCTGGTGGCCACGCTCGTCTACGTGCTGGTCACCTTCATCGCCGGCCTGCGCGCGCATTCGTTGGCGCTGATCTCCGAAGCCGGCCACAACATTTCGGATGCGCTGGCTTTGCTGCTCTCGTTTGTGGCGGTCTATTTCCAGAGCCGGCCCGCCTCGGACGCCAAGACCTTCGGATACCAACGTGCGGGCGTACTCGCGGCATTCCTCAACGCGCTGACGCTCATTGTCATCGCGGTTGTCATCGCGATCGAAGCCCTGCATCGCCTCAGCAATCCGGTTACAGTGCAGCCGCGGCTTATGATGATCGTTGCCGCCGCGGGCGTCGTCATGAACGGCGTGATTGCCGCGTTGCTCTTCAGCGGCAGCCGCGACGTCAACATCCGTTCCACCTTCATCCACATGCTGGGCGATACGTTGTCCACCGCGGCCGTCATCGTCGGCGGGGTGGCCATCGTCTTCACACACCTCAATTGGATCGATCCCGCGCTTTCCCTGTTAATCGCAGGCTTGATCTTGTGGAGTTCCGTCTCTATCGTGCGCGAGACGCTGAATATTCTGCTCGAGGGCACGCCGCGCGGGCTCTCCGTGCCGGAGATTCGCAGCTCGCTCGCTACCATCGGCGGCGTTCTCGATGTGCACGATCTGCACGTCTGGAGCCTCGGCTCACAGACACGCGCGCTGGCCACGCACGTCACCATCGAAGACATTCCGCCATCGGAGAGCAATCGTATCCTGGGCGAGATCCGCGAGCACCTGCTCCGCCGCTACGGCATCTATCACACTACCGTGCAATTCGAGCATGCTGCCTGCGGCGAACCGCACGGCTGTGTCGAAGTCGTCGAAGAGGCGCACGACCACAGTCACGCGGGCCATCAGCACTAGATCGCAAGTCAGCGAGTCAGCCACCCGAATCGCACGCACACGCAGCCGGCGCAATCGCCCACGCGGCCGCACCGATACAATCGCTCCATGGCTGAACCTACACCGGATGTCGTGACCCGCGCCAAGCGCATTCGCCTCCTGCTCATGGATATCGACGGCACGCTCTCGCGCGGCGTCTGCCTCATCTCGCTGCCGAACGACGGCGGCGTAGCGGAGATGAAGAACTTCGATCCGCAGGATGGTCTCGCGCTCAAGCTCGCCCACACGATGGGGATCCGCACTGGCTTCATCACCGGCCGCAAGTCACCCGCCGTGGCGCAGCGGGCGCGGGAGTGCGAAGTGGATTACGTGTATCTCGGCCAGGCGAAGAAGACAGAGGCTTACGAAGAGTGCCTGCGAAAGGCCGGCGTCACCGATGAAGAGACAGCCTATCTCGGGGACGATCTTCCCGACATGCCGCTGAGCCGCCGCGCCGGCCTCGCGATTGCGGTGGCAAATGCCGCGGTGGAGTTGAAGGCCATCAGCCACTACGTTACAGACCGCCGCGGAGGCGAGGGCGCCGCACGCGAGGTGGTCGAGCTGATCCTCAAGGCCCAAGGCCGCTGGGAAACAGCGATCCCGCTGGCGCTCGCCTGAACTGCAGCCCCGGAAAAGATCGCATGGTTGACAGAGGAGGAACATCTCCGCCAGACTTCATCCGCGTTTGACATTCGCGTGTCTCGCGCCATGCTAATGTCGCAACGCCTCTGATCTTCCCCGAAACGGAGACCGTCCCCATGCAATGGTTTCGCTCCCTCTTCTTCGCGGCTGTCGCGATCGCTGCCGCCGCCCCCGTTCTCTCTGCACAGCAAATCACCTTCGGCGCATGGCAGCAGCCATTCGACGTCTCCAGCGCCACCTTCCGCAACGACACCACCTTGCCGCTCGGCACTATCTACAACTCCATCACCAACGGAGTGAATGCCTGCACGCCTGACGGCAGCATCGGCGGCAACGCCTCTCCGCAGCTCACCTGGTCGCCGTTCAGAGGCGCGCGCAGTTACGCCGTGGTGCTCTTCGATCAGACGGCCAGCTTCACGCACTGGGGACTCTACAACGTCTCGCCGAACATCAACTCGCTGCCGGCCGATGCGGGCGTGGCGAACAACAACTTCGGCAAGCAGATCACCAATGATTTCGGCCTCATGGAGTATGACGGTCCGTGTCCGCCTCCAGGCCTGGTGCATAACTACGTTTTCACTGTCTATGCGCTGGATACGCAACTGAACCTGCCGCAATCGACGACATTTCCATCCAATGCAGAGACATTGTTCCGCGCTCTGATCGGCCATGTTCTCGCCCAAGCGAGCATCACCGGCTTCTACGCATCCACTCCTCAATAACGCCGCCGCGAAAAGCGTGTTGCAGAACAAAGCGCATTGCATGGAGGGGAAACGCGGCGGCTTCCGCTCTAGGCAATCCAGATCTAGGCAGGAATCAGCGGCGTCGCTGCCAACAGCGCCTGCGTGTAGGGCTCGGTCGGCGCCCGGCACAGTGCGTCCGATTCGCCCTCTTCCACCACGCGGCCTCTCTGCATCACGACGATGCGATCGGCCAGGTAGCGAACCAGCGGCATGGAATGCGTGATGAACAGGTAGGCCATGCCATGCTCACGCTGCAGCGTACGCAACAGGTTTACAATCTGCGCGCCGACGCTTACATCGAGCGCCGAGACGGGCTCGTCCAGCACCAGCAGCTCCGGCTGCAGTGCCAGCGCGCGCGCAATGTTGATGCGCTGCCGCTGCCCACCGGAAAACTCATGCGGATATCGAGTCATGGCTGACTCGTCGAGGCCCACGCTCTTCAGCAATTCCACGACGCGGGCGCGCTGCGCCCTGCGTCCGCGGGGCAGGTGCGCCTCACTGCCGGCCAGCGCGGAATGAATCTGAAACGGCTCGCAGAGAATCTGCTCCACGCGCATGCGCGGATTGAGCGCGGCGTAGGGGTCCTGAAAGACCGGCTGCATGCGCCGCCGCATCCAGCGCAGTCGCGCGCCGTGCGCTTTGGCGACCGATTCGCCATCGAATAGCACCTCGCCCGCGGTCGGCTCAACCAATCCCAGCACCATGCGCGCCACGGTACTCTTGCCGGAGCCTGATTCGCCCACCACGCCCAATGTTTCGCCGCGCGCAATCGTGAACGACACCCGGTCCACCACAAGCGCCGCGCCTGACGAGGACGGATAGCTTTTTGAGATTGCCTCGACCTCAAGCAGCGCCATGCGCGAATGCTACCATCCGGCGCATTCGCAGGCCGGCTAAAGCTCGGCTAAAAGCTACGCGCGGCGATTCTGCTCGCTTCGCTCTACTGCCTGATCCACACTTCCTTGAAACGCGGTGTTAAGCAAAGGCGCCCTGCTTTTATTCATCGCGAGTTTTGCGGTTTGCCTGATTTCGAATCCCCAAAACATCCCCAATACACGTTCCTGCTTCCAGATAGCTACGTTGGCCGGATTCAGATGACATTCAATGACCGCAAGTGGTCAGCCTTGCGTGGCGAACAGCGCTTATCAGGTGGATGTTCCAGAGCCAGGCGTGCCCACAATAGTATGTGCATAAACGATACGCTTCGCTGTGCCAAATCTGGTTCCCTGGTATAGAACTCTGAATAGCCCAGTGCCCAATTTCGAGAAAACCCGAACGGAATTCGAGGACATACTCGCCAAACCCATTCGCGAGCTCGGGCTCAAACTCGAAGGTTCTCCGCTCGAACGATTCGTCCAGCAGCTTTATCGCGAACTGGAAGCCAAGGGCATCCACAAGTTCCGTCCGCTTTGCTATCTCACCGATGAATGGGGATGTCCCTCCGGCGAGCCCGTCATCGGCATTCCTTTCTATCTCGCCAACCCGGAGCTGGCACAGCTTGAGCACGAAATGAACGACCTCGAAGACGCTCGCGAGATCATGATGTACATGCGTCATGAGGCCGGACACGCATTCAACTACGCGTACCAGCTATACAAGTCGGCTGAGTGGCGCGATCTCTTCGGTCCGTTTCGCCGCACCTATCGCGATAATTACCGCCCCATACCCTTTTCGCGGAAGTTTGTTCGCCACATGGCCGGGTGGTACGCGCAGAAGCATCCGGATGAAGATTTTGCAGAAACCTTTGCCGTCTGGCTCACGCCTCGCTCGCAATGGCGAAAGCGCTACCAGGGTTGGGACGCCCTGGCCAAGCTCCAATACGTCGATCGCATCGCGCGAAAAGTGGGAAACGTCGAACCTATCCGGCGTCGCGGCCGTACGGACATCACCGTCGATGAGATGGAATCGACAGTCGGCGAGTTCTATCTCCTTACCCCGCCGGAGGAGATTCCGCTGCAGGAACTAGCATTGGATACCGATCTGCAGGACATCTTCAATATCTCCCCAAGCCGGCGCAACGGTGTGCGACCCGCCCAGGAGATGCTGCGTCAGCATCGCAAGCCCATTGTCGACAAGGTCGCGTATTGGAGCGGCGTGCAACGTCCCATCGTCAAGCGACTGGTGGAAGTCATCTGCAAGCGTGTTGAGGACCTGGGCCTGCGCGTGGACGTTCGACGCGAGGCCGAACACCTCACGGAGTTCACCGTGTACACAACCGCACTCTCAATGAATTACCTCATCCGTGGGAAGTTCGTTCATCCCTGAGGCGGGGCGGGAGCTACCGTCACTCGGATCGGAGGACGCATGAATGGAACGAAGTTGAAAATTACCGTGCTGTACGACTTGTGGGAAGAAGAGCCTGCTGAAGCGCCGGAAGAAATTTCTGTACCGCGCAAGCGCAAGGGGCAAAAGAAAGCTAAGAAGAAGCCGGTAAAGCACGACCGCGAAGAAATCTTCGAAGCCCTGGAGAAGCTCGGCCATGAGCCGTCGTATTACGTTCTCGACGGCCGAACCCAGTCACTGCTCGGACTCGCCAAATGTGGCGCCGATCTTATTTTCAACCTCACGGAATCCTATGCGGGCGATGATACCAAGGAGATGCACGTCACTGCATTTCTGGATATGCTCGATATCCCCTACACAGGCTCGGGACCGCACGCAAACATGCTTGCGCAGGATAAATCGATCGCCAAGAAGATGTTCGCCTTTTACGGGATTCAGTCACCCTACTTCGCGACAGCCTATCGCGGTACCATCGATCACGCACACGATATCTCGTTCCCACTCATCGTGAAACCCACCTCCGAAGATGGATCCATCGGCATCGATGCCGCTGCCGTAGTTACCAGCGTGAAGGAGTTGATGGAGCGCGTCCACTATATACAGACGGAATTCGATTCTCCTGCGTTGATCGAGGAGTACATCGAGGGACGTGAGATCTATGCCTCCATCCTCGGCAGTTACGAGAACGCACATGCACTTCCGCTTGTGGAACTCGACCTTTCGAAACTTCCGAAGGGCATGCCCAGGATCGCCAGCCAGGATGTGAAATTCGAGAAAGACACGGAGGCCTATAAGCTGACGAAATCGGCGATTGCCGAAGATCTCGGTGAAGAAACCGAAACCAAGCTCACCGAGATCGCGATCAAGGCCTATCGCGCCGTCAAGCTTCGCGATTATGGCCGCATTGACATGCGGATATCGAGCAAGGGCGAGGTGTATGTCATCGAAGCCAATCCGAATCCATGGCTTTCCAGTGGACAGGAGTTTGCCATGGCCGCGAAGAAATCCGGCCTCTCCTATACCCAGATGATCGGGGAGATCGTGGACCTTGCGATGGCTCGGCAGGGGTAAAAGATCCATCGGTGCTCGCTCGCCGACTCTCATGGACGAGGGAAGGCGTTTCATCTGGACTTCAACGACTCAGGTGTCCCTATTTGACGCGGCTTCTGCGGCGTTCCTATACTTCACCTCGCTTGAAATGCCGGTCTGGAAACCACTTCAGGGAGGAAGTCTATGTTGAAGCGTTCGCTGGGGCTCGTTCTCTTGATTGCCACCGCCTCTACTGCCGGGTACGCAGAAGACGCATGGAGAGGTCATCCACCGACGGTCACTCCACAGCATAGCGGCACGACGCAGCTGCTGATTGCCGTGAGTCCGGTGAACTCCCGCATCGTCTGGGCAGGGGGAGCGGGAGGTACGTACGTCGTTACCACCG
>DASYBK010000082.1:0-4572 GCA_036500805.1 Acidobacteriaceae bacterium
CGCCCCAGAGGCGAATCATGTTCATATTTGCGTCTTTGGCGCTCTGAAGAATGCGGCGATAGTTCGCCTCTGTGACGCGGTTGGGAAAGCTGTCGAATGGAATGACATCCGCGCCCTTGGCAAAGATCGGGATCCCGTTGACAACGAAACCGAAGGAGCGCCCCCACTGATCGCGCTCCCGGCCAAGCTGTACCGAGCGAAGGCCGGTTCTGACCGTTCGCTCATCCTGGTCATGAGCATGTGTGACGATACGGGCGTGAAAGTTATACATCGCCTGGCCGCCGTATCCCGCGGGATACCAGAGCGACGGGTGTGGCACGTTGACTGGAATGGACAAGAGATTCGTGCCCGGATGTAACGGTACCTGTTGCGAAACAGTTTCGGACGCCGCGCCAAGGCCAAAACTTAACTGCACGGTCGCCGCCATATCGCTGTCCGCTTGTACCGTAATCCCCGCGACCAGATGTGCCACAACCGCGGACACATCTGGCTGGCTCACGTGAAGATCATCGATCCGTATGCGGTCCCAGGTTTCGAGATAGACGGGCCGCCAGATGCCGCTCGTGACGAACTGCGGTCCCCAGTCCCAGCCGAACTCATAGCCGGCCTTCCGCAGGTAGGATTTTTGCGGAATACGTGCGACCTCGCCGGTCTTGTCTTCTGCCGCTAGAGCCGCCATCACCTTCGAAGCAGGCTGGAATTCGACGCGCAGTTCATTCGTCCCTACATGCAGATATGCCTTGGCATCCACTCGCCATTGGCGAAACATATTGTCGGCCGTCAATACGTGCGTGCCATTCAGAAAGACTTCCGCCGAAGTATCCAGACCATCAAAAACGAGGTCAATGTGCCGTCGCTCGAGAAGCTTTGCCGCAATCGTGATGGTGGTGCGATAGGTCCAACTCGCGTCTCCAATCCACTCCAGCTTAGCCTCATTGTCGCGGTAGTACGGATCGGAGATCAGATGGTTTCGCAGCAGATCGAGATGCACATCGCCCGGCACCGCTGCCGGGAGCCATTGTCGGGCGTCTGCATTGCTCTGCTGGAACTCCCATCCCGCTGCAATGGGAATTTTCTCGGGCATCTCGCTAGTGTTTTGTGCATGGCAGGCAAGCAACGAGAGATGCATCGCCCACGCAACTGCGAGGACGGAAGCGAAGGCACGTGTTTTGCACGGCCGCCCTTTACGACAGTGGGCCCGAAGAGAACCAAGACGACGGTCAATCAATAAGAGACTCCCTGCGGTCAATCGACGCCCTTCAATGGCCAATGTCATACGCAGCAACGAGGTGCTGCGCTACGAAATTCACGCACGCTTGTGCTGCCGCAGAGCCGCTGAGCGCCTCATTGACCACAAAGCCATGCAGCACGCCCAGCCAGCGCACGGCAACGACCTCGACACCGGCCCTGATGAGCCGCGCCGCCATTTGCTCTGCCTCGTCGCGCAGAATGTCGTATTCGCAACTGACGATCAGGGTTGGAGGACAAGCAGCGAATGCATCCTCGCCGGCGTGCAGTGGCGATACCAGCGGCGACTCTCGCATCGACACGTCGGCGACGTAGTTACTCCAGAACCACTCCATCGTCTGCCGCCCGAGGTTGGGATTGTTCGCAAAGCGATGATGCGACGGCAGCGACAGCGATGCGTCGACTGCGGGATACAGCAGGACCTGCGTCTGAGGCACAAAGAGTCTGCGATCTTTGGCAAGCATCGCATAGGCGAGGCACAGGTTTCCTCCCGAGCTGTCCCCAACGAATCCGCAGCGATTGCTGTCCAGGCCGAACGACGGCCCAAGCCGCAGCACTTCCGCGACCGCAGAGATACAGGCTTCCAGAGGCGCCGGATAGGCGTGCTCGGGCGCGAGAGGGTATTCCATGAAGGCCAGTGCGCTTCGCGAACGAATCGCGAGCTGAGAGACCAGCTTTGCATGTGTCTTGAGATCGCCGAGGGTCCATCCGCCGCCATGGAAGTAGAAGGTCACAGGCAAGGGGCCCGATGCCTCGCGCGGACGGAGGATATGAACCGGGCAGAAAGCCGTCTGGTACGTTTCCATCTGAACGGCGAAGCTGCCCAAATCCCCGGTTTGCCCCCTTCGCATCCGCTCCCGCTCTTCCTCAAGGGGCTGGGTTCCGATCGGTGGCTCTGTGCGAAGCTCTTTCAGGTAGCGGAGATCTGCAGACGACAGTCTTGCAAGATTTCCGTTGAGCAGACTCTCGTCCACACCCTCGCTCTCGCCTGCAACCGAGCCCGCATCTGAAGATGGCGATGGCCTCATGTATGTCTCCCGCGCCCTTCGTCTATCCCGGTGAGCTTCGCCGCGATTATTCCGATAACTGCTGTCACTGCGCTGGTCCCTTCGCTGATGCTCCGGTGGTGAGGCGCAAGGTAAGCGTCTGGTAGGCGGTCAGCCGGATGGCCTGCTGCGACAGACCGGTTTTGAGTTCCTTGTCTTCGGTCATCGTTGTCTCCGAGATGCGGTTTATGGGAATGACGGAATGGAGACTGACTGTCGTATCGCGTCCCGCGATCTCGCGCAGACGCAGCGTCATGTCCCCCGCCCTATCGTCGAGGCTTGGCTTGAGAGCCTGAACAATCACATTGGGCGCGTTCACGGAGAGCAGCGATTGCGACCACTGCCTCGGCTGAAGCCCAGGCGGCAGCACAACGGATACAAGCGTGTCCTGCGCTTGAAAGTGCTGCGCCGCCACGGGATCAGGCTCACCGGGTGAAGCGGTGAGGCTGAAGTTATAGGTGTAGCGGGTCGAATAACCCGGCTCGTAAGATGGGAAAGTCACGACGCCCTGGTCGCGAGTCTCCGCCTGATCTGACTTGAGCATGACGACAACGCGCAGGCCAGGCGGGCAATCGCGCACACTGGTCCGGCATGGCTTCAGCGGAAGCTCGTCATAGAAGGACTGCTGTTGCGCCAGCAAGAGCTGGTACGGGTGACTTCCCTGCTGGGTACTCCACACCAGCGTATGGCGTGGCACAACCGCATCTTTCTTTGCCCCCGGCAACAGATCCTCTGGAAAGCGATAGAGCTCATCGCCATTGCTTACCAGCCTCTGCGAGCCGTTTGCCGCAAAGAAGGAGAACCCGAAGGAATATCGCGCACCACGATCCCGCGAAGAAACGAATGGCATTTTCGCTCGATCGAGCATCTCACTCAAATCAATGCGCGGCTGGTTGCGCGGCAAGCTGATGATCGTCTGGGGCCAGTACGAGCCGGGCCTCTCGATGCGCACCCGATCAAAGAGCGGCCCACGTTCATGGTGCAGCACGACCGCGCCGGCGAAGTCGCCTCCGAGGTGATTGCCAGGATCGCGCATCAGCCGCCCGGCGAAATCGCCCTGTTGCTCATCGCAGACTATATGATGCGTGCGCCTGTCTGTGATTTTTGTGATCTCGCCGGTGCGGCCATCGAGCTCTACTTCGAAGAAAGGACTGCGCAGCGTGGAGACCGTGGCCGTCTCGCCTGCGCTCGCCGTGCGGCCGGGCTCCACAATATAAGTGCGATACCCAAGTGGCGGCAGGTCATGGACCTCAAAGTACGTCACACCAGACCCGTCGCGCTGCGTCTTCATCTCCTGCCCGCTGCTCGCATCGCGAATCGTGTAGGAGCCCTTTTCTGTCAGACGCGACAGGCCCGAGAAGGACCAGCTCATCGGGTTGTAGACCAACACCAACTGTTTCCCTGCGGCAGCGCGAGGCTCGCTTGCGAGCTGCGTCATGCCCGCGGCCAGCAGATCGGTGACCGACGTACGTGCGGACTGGAGGTAGCCTGCATATTGCTGGTTCTGCTCCAGTACCTCCGCATGCGAGAGCAACTTCGGCCAGCCTCCCTGACCAGAGCCGTTGTGCTCGTCATAGAAGAAGAGTTTTCTGTAATCTGCGGAAATTGCCGAAGCGGGATAGAGAGAATCGGGCCGCAGATAGCTGACAATCGACCACAGCGTCTCCGCGTGCGGCAGCTCCTCTTGCAGCCAGCGCGCATCCGCGCTCATGGCGGGTGAGTTCAGCTTCACCGCGGACCACAGACCGCTCCAGTCGCCTGTATAGGTTGGAAATCCTTTCTCATGCTCCATCGCCGCAAAGAATTCCGCCGGTGTGGCAATGACGAGCCGCGGCGAACGGCCTACTGCATTCCATGCACGGACGTTCGGGATAAGCCCATGCAACTCATATTCGGGGCCGATGCCGTCATGCATGTAGAGAAGCGCCGCAGCGGAGTGCTGGTATCCGGCAGCGGCGTATTCAGCGAGCAGCTTTTGAATACCGCGCTGCATGATCTCGAGATTCGAAAGACCCTCCCACTCCTTCGGGTAGAACTTCGTATGCTGGTACGGATCTCGAGCATCCGGATCGATGTAATAGTCGGCCATCGCCTCGGTGTAGCCGCCATTTTTGCCCTGTGTCTGCCACATCAGAACCCTGCTGCCGTCGGGAGAACGCCAGTAGATGGGCATTCTGCCCGGCGTAAGACTGGTTCCCCCGCCAAAAGCGATATTTGATCCGGTGATCAGATAGCCGACGCCGGAACGTGCCAGAACCTGCGGGAGGCGCATGGAAAA
>DASYBK010000083.1:0-27937 GCA_036500805.1 Acidobacteriaceae bacterium
CAGAGTCCGAGACCCAATACTTCCTTCGCGATGACCCAACGCGCGTCATCTTCGACGTGAACCCGGATGGAAGCGTGACCGGACTGGAGTTCATCACCACCTATGTTCATTGGCACAGGGAAAAGAACCCGTAGACGCCTCCGATCCACCGCCAGCGTTTCGCTGGCCCCCTGCGAGAAGGATGGATTTAGGCTGTTGCTAGCAGGACAAGTCACTCGTTGACAGCGATTTCCGCACCACTCAGCCCCATCGGCTAGGTCTCTACGAACGCCTCAGGAGAGAAGAGCCTCTTCCGCTACGCTCCAGAGCCTCTTCTCTCCTGAAGTACCCAACAACTCAGTGCCGAGCAGCCGAGCTTGTTCTACACTGACATTTCTATCCGGCGCTCGTAGAGACATTTCTATCGGGGCCAACATCCAATATGGAGCGCTTTCCGGCGCCGCCCTGCCCAACCGGCATTTCGCTGATTCTAAAAAAAATCGCGGCTCCAGAGATTTCCCCCGAAGCCGCGCCGTTCAAACTTGGCCGCGCAAGCGACACGAAGCGCCAGCACCGCTTTGCGGCACTTCGCTGCCGACGCTGTGAGTGACCTTTATCGTTCGCGCGCGAATCAGCGGGCTGCCGACTGATCATTCGCACCAAAACTGTTCTGTAGCCATGGTGCGGATGAGACGGTCAGCGTTTCAGAGAAATTGCGGGTGCAGGCGGCTTATTTCGATGGCTCCACCATCGCGCGCCACTTTTGCGTGAGCGCCGCATCCGCATAGGCCTTCACATACAGGCCGCCTACAACCGACCGCGCCTGGAAGCCTTCCTGCTCACCCGTCTTGGTGTCGTACCAGTCGGTCAGCGGAACCCGGCTTGGCGTCTCATTCACCCACAGCACCAGCGGCGTCATGAATTGCTGAAATTGCTCCGGCTTGTCGGCCAGCGTCGCCGTCCACAGTTCCCAGTCCAGCTTCGTGTAATCCTTGCGGCTATCCAGCGGCAGCCCGTAGCGGTTCAGATGCTTCAGGTAAAACGAAACTTCCGTATCGCGTATGCTCGCCGGAAACAGATCCAGCTTCAGCAGCTTGTCCCACACCAGGTTGTACTTCTGGCTCCACGAACCAGGCACATCAAACGCCAGCTTGTAATGATCGCCATCCTTTGCCATTGTCTGCCACTTGGCCGCCATCTCGCGCGCGGCCTGCTGGTAATCGCGCGAGAGATCATGCTTGCCCAGCGCATCCGCCAGGCTCGCGTACGCCCCCAACGCATCGATGGCTTTGATCGACAAGTTCGCGTTGTGCGCCAGATGCCCGGCAAAATCGTCCGTGCTCAACTGGCTCGCAGGATCCAGTCCCTTCTCCCGCACATACTTCGCCCACATGGTCAGTTGCGGCCAGTACTTCTCGGCATAGTGGTGATCCGGATTCTCCGCACGGTCAAGCGCCGCCGCCAGGATCAGCAGATTCCCGCTCTCCTCCACCGGCATCTGGTCCTCTTCCGTGCGCTCGCCGCCGCCGTACTCCTGCCCATCCGCCAGCGGATACTGCCCCAGGTCATGCGGTGCAAACGGAAAATGCCAGCGTGAGGACGCGGCATAATTCATCACAGGAGTCATCTGCGCTTCCAGCAATCGCGGATTAAAAAAAAGGAAGAACGGCGCGGATGGGTATAGCACATCGACGGTAGCAATATCGCCGTTCGAAAAGTTTTCCTTCGCGAACAGATACGGTGTGCCATCCCAGTCCGCCACCAGCTTGTGGGCCGCCAACGTCTGCCGATACGCCAGTATCGCCAGGCTCGCGTAATCCTCACCGCCAGCCTTCGTCAAATCGTGCCGAAGCTCCGCATCGTACGCGGCACCGCGGCGGTCGAGCTCCGCATACTCGTGCTCCGCCATTTCCAGCATCTCGGCCACCGGCATTCGATTGCGCTGCCAGTAAGGCCGCAGCTTGCGCTCCATCAGCTCAATCGCATATCCCTCCGTGTAACTCACCAGCACATGCCGCTCTACCGGGGTGGCGCCCACGTTGCCCAGCGGAAACATAACCGAGGCATGCGCGGCGTGATCGCGCGGCGTCTCGGGCATCCCTGCGTCGTCATTCGCCGGTAGTCTTCCCGTCTTAAGAAAGGTTGTCACCGCATTCGGCACCAGCGCTGTCTCCACGCTCGCTTCACGCGGGACGCACACCCGGAAATAGCCCCAGTCAATACGCAGATCGTCCCCGGAGCGATTCAGCACCCGCTGATCGCGCGAGCCAAGGTGCAGCTCATCGAGCGAAGCCGTGCGCAGCCTCCCCCACGTCGCCGCCTCATTATCTTCATTCACCGCCAGCAGCGGACTTGCATCCAGCAGCAGCGAAACATCATGCGGCTTGCCATCGCTGCTCGTCACCTTCCAGCTCAGGTACGTAACCGGCCGTGATAACAGATCCATATCCTGCGGAAATGCCGGCGTAAAGAACGTCAAGGTAAGCGCGATGCCCGCGCCGCTGAACTGGTAAATCGTGTGAGTCGCCGCGACGGTTACGTTGCTCTGCGCCAGCGCCGGCGTCTCTTTCGGAAAATTACCCATGTATCGATAACTCTTACCGTCAACCCGGATCAGGCCGGTCAAGGGCTGCGGCTTCCCCGTCCAATGACGCGTCGGTCCATCGGTAAGCTTGTCGTTCATTGACCAGATGCTGAAGTACGGATCGTGCGTGATCAGTGGAACAGCCGGCGGTCGCTGTTGTGCCGTCGCACCGAGCGAAATCAACAGCACTGCGAGGCACCCCGCCTGCCGCGCCATAAATCTCATCTGTCCCCGTTTCGCCCGCGCGATGAAACCGCTTACCCCTTCAGCCCCAATCACTCTTTCCACTTCTTGTGCTCCTCCCACGTGCATTCGATTCCAGTGCCATCCTAACGCTCAAGACACATCAGCAGATGGCTTGCCGCCATGCTACCCTGCCGGATAGAGCATTGTTCCTGCCGCTGCAATGGAGTGATGCTCGACGCGGCCTTTCGGTAACGAAGAATGGTCAACCAGCCTCTCGGCGAACAGGAAAAATGCTCTATGCAGGTGGCTGTCTCCGTCACGCGCCCGTTTCACTCCGCGCTCCTCGCGAACGCGTTGGTCGCGCACGATGCACGCGTTCGCATCTATAGCTCCGCCCCGCGCCGCTACTTCCGCCGTCTCGATCCATCCGTCCGCATTACGCTGGTTCCCTCTTTGTTGCAGACCGGCATGCACTTCCTACGCATCCCTGCCTCGCAGAATGCGCTTCACGCCGATTCGTGGCTCTATGATCACTCCGTCGCCGCCGTCATTCGCCCCAGCCTCGGTCCGGACGATCTCTTCATCGGCTGGGCGTCTGCCTCGCTGGCAACGGCACGCGCAGCGAAGCGGCGCGGTGCGCGCTTCGTCCTCGATCGTGCCTGCCCTCACGTCGATTTCCAGCAACAGATCGTCGAGCAGGAGTCTGCCGCGCTCGGTATTCGCTACCAGCCACAACCTGCATGGTTCCGCGATCGCCAGCTTGCCGAATATGCGGAAGCCGAGCGCATTCTCGCGCCATCCGAATACACGCGCGTCACATTTCCCGAAGCGATGCGCAGCAAGATCATCACGGCTCCGCTCTTCGGCCGCTGCGCCTTCCCGGCTCAGACACATCCCCAGCGTCACCCGGAGTTCACCGTCGGGGTTGTCGGCGGCGATCCGGTGCGCAAAGGCTATCTCTATCTTCTGGAGGCGTGGGAACGTCTCGCCCTCGCGAATGCGCGGCTGCTGATTCGCTCCGATGCCGATTTTGCTCACTATCCTGCGCTCCAGCAGCGCCTCGCGCGCCTCTCGAATGTTGAGATCGTTCGTTACGTACCCGACATCAATGACTTCTATCAACGTTGCGACGTCTTCGTGCTGCCCTCGGTTGATGATGGCTTTGGCATGGCACTCTTCGAGGCCATGGCCAATGAAGTCCCCTGCATAGCCACCACGCACTGCGGCTCATCGGAGTTGTTGACGCCGGGCCGTGACGGCATCGTCATCCCGCCCCGCAATGCCGACCTCCTTGCAGAAGCGTTGCTCTCGCTCTATCAGCAGGAAGAGTTGCGCCGCACTCTGGCCAGTACCGCCCGCGCGACCGCCACGGCACTCAGCCGCAACGACAGCTCACCGCTCTACGACGCGGCAATCGGCTTCCTCCTCGACTCCCTCGCCGCCCCGCCACCTGCCGTCACAACACGCTCCGCTGAAGCGTAGTACCTGCAGAGCGACCGGTGAAGTGGAGCGATCCGCTGTTCTCTCCGCACGTCATTAAACAATCGTTGGAGCAGTCTCTCTGCCACTCAGCCACCGGTGCAGAATCACGCCTAGCGCAAGGCTCATATAGCTGATCAATTCACCAAAGATGCGTATCTCGATCAGCACGCCGACAAGCAGCATCAGAAAAAACCACAGTGCGACAGCGATCAATCCACGCCGCAGGAACCCAGGCTCCAGATAGCGCCGCCCGGCAATGACGAGTGGCAGCGTAAAGCCAAAGATGCTGGCAAAAGCCGGCCAGTGCTGCGGCTTCATCAGGAACCCCAGATTCTGCCGCAACTTCAATCCCAGGATTCCGGAGCCGCTTTCCATCGGGTTGTGCCCGTACAGATGGGACACAATCGCGCGCATTGCGACCCAGGCAGCCACCATCCCAGCTGTGCGCGCAATCAAAGCGCCGCGGGTTTGCAGATCGGCTCGTCGCGGCCACTCAAAAAGCACATAGAAGACAACCAGAAAAAGAGCCGTCTCCCGGTTGAGCGTCGCAACTGCGACCAGTGGGATCAGCGCGAGCGCGCGGCGCATCATGAGCAGATAAAGGCCTGCGCAGAAGAAAAAGAGCGATGGCAGATCGTAGGGCAGCAGGAAGTGCGGGCCGAAGTTCAGAATATAGGTGAAATACGCCATGTACGGCACCAGGAAAGCCGCCCACGAGCTGAACAGCGCATCCCCTGTCAGCTTGATCAGCGACGCTCGCGTGATCACAATCGATGCCGCCATCGACAGCCACGTAGCAATCAGCAGCACCAGCATCGTCTCATTGAACGCCGCCCCCATGGCAGGCAGCAGACGGTGCAGAAGAATTTCAAAGTGCGGGCTGTCGAATCGTGTGGCGCCCCGCAGCACCCACGCCATCAATGCGCGCTGCTGAAATGTCCGCGATACATGCCCGGCTGCAAAAGCACCCAGCGGCAGAAATGGCGTTGTCTCCGAGATATACGCCAGGGAAAAGTGACTCGTCACCAGCAGCAGCGCGACGATAAACGTAACCCGCCCTCCTGGCGATAGCCTGCTTCGATCGTGCGATCTCTCGGCCTGCGTCATTACGGCGCATTCCCGATAGCAACTTTCGAAGGGCGGATCCGTTGCCATAACAGCGTGCGTATCTCATCCACGCCAAAGATCCAATAAGAGACAGCAAGCGAAATCACTGTAACCGTGCCCGCGATGAGTGCCTGTCTTGGCAAACTCATAGCAGCAATGTGGAATACCGGCCAGACGCAAGCCACTGCCCCGCCAAGCAGGAACAGCATCAGCACGCCCACCAGGCGATAGCTCAGCACGGCTTCGTTTCCAAAGAGTCTTCGATTGAGTTGAAGCAGATAAACTAGTTGCGCGGCTTCGGCAATGGCCCAGACAACCAACATCCCCGGCAGTCCCAGCCACATCATCGCCGGTATGGACAGCAGCAGCATCGCCCCATACGCAATCGGAGTCATATAAGAAAGCTCACGAACCTGGTTTGTCGAAAATTGAAACTGATATTTATGCTCTTTCACACTCTGTATCGCGATCGTGATGCCGAACAGCAGGCAGACCCAGGGATCATAGAGCGAGCCCCTACGCAGCCACACCACCAGCAACAGCGGCGTGAACAGCATGAGGCCAAAGGAAAGTGGCGGAATCAGCAGCAGCACGACTCGCTCTGACAGCTCATAAAGCTGCCGAAGCTTCTTCCAATTGCGCTCTCCGTAAGTAATCGTCACCTCTGGGCCAATCGAATTCGTCACCAGAGACGGCAGGCGGCGGCCCATCGAATAAATCGTCCGCGTCACCGAAAAGATCACTACCGCCGCAGGTCCCAGGACGCGCTGGATCACAATCACGGGCAACTGATATCCCAAAATATTGGAGGAGTACAGCAGCGCATAGTGGCCGCTCGGCTTCAGGATGTTGCGCAGCGACGTCTTCCGCCAATGCCGCAAGGTTGGCCGGAGCATTGGCGCCAGCCGCGAGAAGTCCACAAACAAATAGCAGGTCATCAGCACTATAACCAAAAACTGTGCAGCCGCTATCCAGATCAGCTTCGCACGCATCGCTGCCAGCAATGCCGTGACCAGCGTCGTCAGCAACAGATTGAGGTTGTTGAAATTCGTCCCGCGATGCGCGCTCCCGATCACCATGTAGTTGCCGCTGAAAAATCCGAAGACCATCCCGACAATGATCTGCAGGCTCAGCAGGTACAGAATGGCTTGTGCCTCGCGTAGCGGCAGTTCGAGGTGCAGCCATGCGTCAAGCGGAATGAAGAAAACCGCGGACAACAGAATCGCTAGCGAAAGAAAAACAATCAGGAGAATGAACAGCCCCCCTGACTGCAAATGCACACACTCATCCATCTCGCCACGGTTGTAGTGGATGGTCATCTGCATGTTGGTATAGGTCTGAATGCCGTAATTGACAGTCGACAGATAGCCGATAGCCGCGCTCAGCGCAAGCCACTCGCCATAGAGCGTTACCCCATAGTTATGCAGAAAAATCGGCGGCAGCAGCAGTTGCGTCAGCAGTGAAACCACCTGCGTCGCATTCTGCGCGGCAAACAGCTTGGAGACGCGGCCGAGGCTCATGGCGTTTCTGTAGCCTAAACCAACCGGACGACGATCAACGCGATCCATGCGTGTCGATCTGGTGACGCGCAGGCCAGGCGCAGCCTATTTTCTGGAACGCCCTTACATTTTGTAGCGGCCAAGGTCTTCGTCGTTCAGCCCTTCAAGCCAGCGCCGCAGCTCCTCCGGCGAGGTGTCGCTCGCGCCCGGTGCAAGCTTGGCAATGCGCAGCACCTCTTCGCTCACATAGATCGGGCAGTCGCATCGCAGCGCCAGCGCAATCGCATCGGAAGGCCGCGCGTCGACCGTCACGCACTCGCCATCCTGCCGCATCCACACCACGGCGTAGAAGGTGTCGTTCCGCAACTCAGTCACTACCACGCGCTCGACCGTGGCATTCAACCCCGTCACCAGACTGCGCAGCAGATCATGCGTCTGCGGCCGCGGTGTCGTCGCCTTCTCGATCTCGAGCGCGATCGCGTTCGCCTCATACAGCCCGACCCAGATGGGCAGAACCGTGTCGCTCTCCAGGTCCTTCAGGATGACGATGGGTGCATGCGTGCTCGGATCCATGACCAGCCCGCGGATCTTCATCTCGATGTCCATCGCTCTTCCTCCCTGTCTGATATTAGACGGCGCATCCTGCCAGGCTGTTGGGGAAGCTCTGTGTGACTTCGACCATCGCGTAGCTCCCCGGCGCTGGAAGGATCGGCCCGCGCGGCGTAAAGTTCAGCGTGATGTTCTCGGAGGTGCGCCCATTCACCTGCCCGCGTTGCGCATTGTGGCCTTCAACCGCCACTTCTAGAATTTCCCCAATCCGCTTGCTGTAATTGGACCTTTGCCACTCGCGCTGCCGATCCAACAGTGCCTGCAGCCGCTTCCCTTTTTCTTCGTCCGGAATCGCGTCGATCATCACCAGCGCCGGCGTGTTGGGCCGCGGCGAATACTTGAACGCAAAGACCCCATCGTACTGCACCGTTTCCAGCAGGCTCAGCGTCTCCTCGAACTCCGCCACCGTCTCCCCCGGGAAGCCAACAATAATGTCCGTCGTCATGCTGATCGGCCGCCGGGACCCCTTGATCCACTCGATCCGCTCCAGGTACTGCTCCCGCGTGTACTCGCGCTGCATCCGCTTCAAGGTCGTCGTCGAGCCGCTCTGCACCGGCAGATGGACGTGGTTGCACAGAGAAGGCACCGCTTCGATGGCAGCCACAATATCCTTCGTGAAATCGCGTGGATGCGAGGTGGTGAAGCGCACGCGGCGGATGCCCGGAATCTCGCCCACCGCTGCCAGCAGCTCCGCAAAGCTCCGCTTCCCTTCCGGGTCACGATAGCTGTTGACGTTCTGGCCCAGCAGTTGAATCTCCGTATAGCCGCTCTCCGCCATCCGCCGCGCTTCGGCCAGCACGGATGTCGACGTCCGGCTGCGCTCCTTGCCGCGGGTGTACGGCACCACGCAGTAGGCGCAGAATTTGTCGCAGCCCTCGATGATCGTGATGTACCCGCGGTACGGATTCGAGCGCGCCGTAAACTCCGTCTCGAAGGTCTCATCGGTCTGCCGGTCGTCCAGCCCGGCAACGCGCCGCTCGCCCGCCTCTAGCCGTGCCAGCATCTCCGGCAGCTTGCGATACGAAGCCGACCCCGATACCAGCGACACATACGGTGCCCGCTCGAAGATCGCCTCGCCTTCCTGCTGCGCCACGCACCCCAGCACGCCGAAGCGCTTGCCCTGCTTCAGCAGCTTCTTCGTATCATTCAGCCGGTGGAAGACCTTCTGCTCCGCCTTGTCCCGGATCGAGCAGGTGTTGTAAAGGATGAGGTCGGCGGCCTCTTCTGTATCCACCTGCGAGTAGCCCTGCTGCTGCAACGTCCCGATGACCTTCTCCGAGTCATGGACATTCATCTGGCAGCCGAAGGTCTCAAGGAAGAACGTCTTTTCTACCGCCATATCTGGATGCGAGTATAGCGCAGCATGACTAAGGAAACTCCCCTGGCCCACGGTACACGCAACGGCTGCTTCGGCTGCGGCGACGACAATCCTGCCGGCCTCCGCCTGAAGTTCTTCATCGATGAAGAAGACCGTGTCCTCTGCCGTTTCCGTCTCCCCGCGCAATTTCAGGGACCGCCCGGCCATGCCCACGGCGGCATCATCGCCACGCTGCTCGACGAAGCCATGAGCAAGGCCAACCGTCATCGCAACCTCGTCGCCATGACCCGTCACATGTCCATCGACTATCGCCGGCCCGTTCCGCTCGAAAGCGATCTCGTCCTCGAAGGCTGGTCGGAGAGCGACACGGCCAGCACCAGCGGCCGCAAGCATCAATGCTCCGCCGAAATTCGCGACGCCAGCGGCACCGTGCTCGCCTCTGCCACTGGCATCTTCGTTGAGGTCAAGCCCGAGCTGCTGCGACGCTTCGGTGGTTGAAAGCCGCGCCTACTTGTGGCCCAATAGCCGAGTGATCCAGCTAAGCTGGCTGCCCGCAAAGCCGCAGCACTGGAGCGAGCGCCTGCGCGGCATCGCCTCCGCGCCGGACGCTTCCGCGCGGTGGGCGGAGTGCCTCGCGCTGAGCCGGTATCGCATCGATTTTCTCGAAACAGCCAAGCTCGATCGGGAGATGCAGCGCCTCCGCGAACGCGGCCTGCTACAACCGGAAGACTCCCGCCCCACGCTACGTCTCGCGGTCCTCGCCTCGTCCACCGTCCAGCACCTCCTCGCGGGCCTGCGCATCGGCGCGCTGCGTCACGGCATCGAACTCCTGATCCACGAAGGTGACTACGGCCAATACCGCCAGGAGCTCATGGACACCCGCTCCTCCCTGCACGCCTTCCACCCCGAAGCCGTGCTGCTCGCGCTCGACAGCCACCACTTGGCCGAGGGCGGCTCGGCGGACTCCTCGCTCGAAATCCTCCGCGCGTGCTGGCAGCAGATCCGCGGTCTCGGTGCTGTCGTCATCCAGCAAACGCTTCTTCCCGTTCACCCGCGCCTCATGGGGAGCAACGAACAGGCCCTCGCCGACTCACCGGCTGCCGTCGTCGAATCCGTCAACGCCGCCCTGCGACGCGAGCCCCATATCACGCTCCTCGCCATCGACGCTGCCGCTGCCTCCGACGGTATCGCGCAATGGCACGATCCGGTCCTCTGGCATCGCGCCAAGCAGGAGGTTCATCCCCGCGTCTCGCACATCTATGGCGAGCTCGCCGGACGCCTCTTCGGAGCACTGCGCGGACGCTCCCGCAAATGTCTGGTTCTCGATCTCGACAACACGCTCTGGGGAGGCGTCATCGGCGACGACGGTCTCGAAGGCATTCACCTCGGCCAGGGCACCGCCATCGGTGAAGCCTACGTCGCCTTCCAGCGATATGCGCAGCGCCTCGCGCGCCGCGGAGTCATTCTCGCGGTCTGCTCTAAAAACGACGAGAACAATGCGACCGAGCCGTTCAACCGGCACCCGGAGATGGTGCTCAAGTCCGCGGACATTGCATGCTTCGTCGCCAACTGGCAGGACAAGGCCAGCAATCTCCGCACCATCGCGAAGCGCCTCAACCTCGGCCTCGATGCCCTCGTCTTTGCCGATGACAACCCGTTCGAGCGCAATCTGATCTGTCAGGAACTGCCCGAAGTCGCCGTGCCGGAGCTGCCCGACGATCCTTCGTTCTACCCGCAAATCATCGCCGATGCCGGCTACTTCGAAGCACTCGCTGTCACCGAAGAAGATCGCGAGCGCGGCACCCAGTATCAGGCCAACCTCGCGCGGGAAGAGCTCCGCGCCGGCGCCACTGATCTCGAAGGCTATCTCCGCGGGCTACAGATGCAGCTCATCGTGCACCGCTTTGACGCACTCGGCATTCCCCGCATCGCTCAACTCATCAACAAAACCAATCAATTCAATCTCACCACGCGCCGTTATACCCAAGAAGAAGTCCGCGCCATCGCCGCCGATGGCAGTTTCATCCCGCTGCAATTTCGCCTCCTCGACCGCTTCGGTGACAATGGCACTATCGCCGTCCTCATTGGCAGGCGAGTCGGCGATGCCGTCGATATCGATATCTGGCTGATGAGCTGCCGCGTCCTGGGTCGCGAAGTGGAGCAGGCATGCCTCAATGTCATGGCCGCGGCGGCTCATGCTGCCGGAGCCGCCCGCCTCACCGGCCAGTACCGCCCTACCGCAAAGAACGCTATGGTCCGCGACCTCTACCGCCGGCTGGGCTTTACACTGTTGAGCGACGAGGCCGGCACAACACATTGGGAGTTGCTGCTCGATCGCTGGCAGCCCGTGCCCGTCATCATGCAGTTGCAGGACGAGAGCCTCGCCGCCGGCACGGCCACCGGGAGATAGAAACCAGAATGGGTCAACAAGAGATCGATGCGCGGTTAACCGAAATCTTCCGCGACATCTTTGACGACGATGCCCTCACCCTGCGGCCGGAGATGACAGCTGCCGATGTGCCCGATTGGGACTCCTTCAACCACATCAACCTCATCGTCGCCACCGAAGCAAAGTTCGGCGTCAAGTTCCAGACCGCCGAAATCGAGTCCCTGAAGAATGTTGGCCACTTCGAAGAGCTGATCGCCAAGAAGCTCGCCGCGCAGGGACGCTGAGCCCGCCTTGCCTTCCTCCGTTCACGACGGGCGCCCTGCCGAAACCTCCTCTCCCGCGGATGCACGTCCCGCCTGGCATTTCGGTCGCTATCTCCTCATCGTGCTGCTCCTCACCGTTCTTGTTGTTCTGCTCACCTTTCCGCTGGCAGCCTCGCACACCTTTCTCCGCATCTCGCGTCGCCGACTGTGGCACGCGGCAGAGTACCGCTTCCAGCAGCCTCCGCACCAGGACTGCGACGTCATCATCGCCGGCGACTCCTCCGGTCTCATTGGCGTCGATCCCAATGTCCTCCAAGCCGGCACCGGCTGGAAGACCTGCAACATCGCCCTTCCCTACGACAACACGGCGCTCGCCGGCACGCGCGTGCTCGACGCCTGGCTTGCAAACAACCATCCGCCGCGCTTCATCGTCTTTCACCTCAGCGACAACCATCTGCATCGCCCCATCGTGAATGAAGACAACGGTGTCATTGACGGATGGCTCATGGTGGATGAGAACTTCCCCGCGGGTGAGAAACTCCGCATCTTCGTCTCGCATCCGCTCAACACCCTGCGCTTCGTCACCGCCGTCTGGAAAGAATTCCTGACAACCAAGCCCATACTCCGCCCGGATTGGACCGGCGGAACCTATCGCTACGACATGCAGGAGCAGGCCGCCCAACGCGGCTGGATGCCGGAGCGCGGCACTTTCGCGGATGTGGTATGCAACTGGCAAGCGTCCGATCTCTACATCGAGCCCGCGTATCTCATCGCCACGACTGCGAAGTACACCCGCGACGGGACGCGCGCCGTCATCTGGCCCAGTCCGGTGCGCGATTGCGATGCCCGCATTGCGCAATATCGGAAGAATGCGCAGACCCTCGATCTACCGCAGGTAGCAGTCTACAACCGCGCGCTCTTCTTCGATGCCTTCCACCTCAATACAGAGGGCGCAGCGCGCAACGCCACCGCGCTCGCGAGCTATCTCCTCTCGCTCGAGGCAAAGCACTAGAGCATCACTTTGCAATCCTCTAGCTTGCAGGCGATCATCCGGACGTCTGCAGGTACGCCAAGCTGCACTAGAACTGGAAGTAGAGAAACCGGCTGGTGTCTTCCATAAACGCCATGCATGCAATCAAAGCCAGTGCCATCGCAACCGCCCATGCCATGTCGGGCCGCCACAGCAGCCATCGTCCCAGCACGCCCGGCTGCGGGCCGGTCCCCTCATCCGATCCAAAATGTGACAGAATCTGTTGCGTATTCGGCAGCAGCCACACTGCCGCAAATAACGGCGGCAGCAAAAGCACAGGCTTCGCGAGCGGCGCAAGCGCATGAAGGCCGAGGCCGCCACGGCCTGCCATCGAAGCCAGCATCGCGAACGCGCCGGAGGTCGAATCCGCCCGGAACAGCACCTGCCCCACGATCACGCAGAACAGGGTGAGCAGCACACTGGCCGCATGGTTTATTCGTGCGCGCAACATGCTCGGGCCTATAGCCGGCTTCTTGCTGAAGATCCGCCAGGCATGATTCACCGTCAAGTACACACCGTGAAAGAGCCCGAACAGCAAAAACTGCGTGCCTGCTCCGTGCCACACGCCGATCAGGATCATCGCCACCATCGTCGGGAACGCCACCATGCTGGTGAACCCCCCGAGCGTCGCTGACCCCTTGCGCGAGACCTTCTTGCCCTTCGCGATCCGCCGGCGGTTCACCCACAGCGACATCGGGTTATACAGGTATACCGTCACGTAGCGTGTCAGGGTCATGTGCCATCGCGACCAGAAGTCGATGATGTTTGCAGCCTTGTATGGCGACGCAAAATTCATCGGGAAACGGATCGATACCATCCGCGCCAGCCCGATTGCCATGTCCGAGTAGCCGGAAAAGTCGAAATAGAGCTGGATCGTGTAGCTCAGCACACCAATCCAGGCCGGCAAGGCGCCCAGCAGGTGCGGCTGGGCAAAGGCGGCATCCGCAAACGGCGCCAGCGTGTCCGCGACCATCACCTTCTTGAACAGCCCCATGATGAACCAGCTCAGCCCAACCGATATGTCGTCGGCGCGCAGTCGGTAGCGCCGCTGCTCGCGGAACTGCGGCATGATCTCGCTGTGATGCAGGATCGGCCCCGCAATCAGGTGCGGAAAGAAGGTGACAAACAGCAGGTACTCCGGGAGGTCCTGCGGCTCCGCCGCCCCCTGGCGCAGATCCACCAGGTAGGCAATCTGCGTGAACGTGAAGAATGAAATTCCCAGCGGCAGCAGCACTCCGGCAAACGTATGGTGCAGCCGCAGCAGCTCACCCAGCCCAGTCAGTGTCGGGAACAGGTACTTGTAATAGAACAGCAGCAGCAGGTTCCCGCACACGCCCGTCCACATCGCCGCCGCAGCCGCCCGGTCTTGCTCCCGCCACCGCACAATAGCCCGCGAGCACACAAAGTTGAAAACGATTGAGCCGCCCAGCAGCCACAGGAACTCCCGCCGCCACACCCCGTAAAACACCAGCGACATCAGCCCGAGCCACAGGACAACCGCGCGCCGCCCGATCCGTCCCGCAAGCTGATATCCGGCCAGCGTGATGGGCAAAAAGACAAACAGGAAGCCGAAAGAGTTAAAAAGCATGCCGTTGAGTTGGCTCCTAGACTACCTGAGCACTCTTTTGTACGTTCGCCCCAACCTGCGCCAAGTCCCTCAGCCTAACTGTTAAACTGAGTGTTGGCAGCGGTAGAGACCTGCCCGCAAGTGAGGGGTACGCAAAATGAAAGAGCACAACGGCCACAAGCCACAAAGCGCCGAGCACGGCCTCCGTCTGAAAGTCGGCCTTGCCGAGATGCTGAAGGGCGGCGTCATCATGGACGTGATGAACGTCGAGCAGGCCAAAATCGCCGAGCAGGCCGGCGCCGTGGCTGTCATGGCCCTCGAACGCGTTCCCGCCATGATTCGTGCCGAGGGCGGCGTCGCCCGCATGGCCAATCCCAAGCTCATCCGCGAGATCATCGCCGCCGTCTCTATTCCCGTGATGGCCAAAGCCCGCATCGGCCACTTCGCCGAAGCGCAGATCCTCCAGGAGCTGGGCGTCGACTTCATCGACGAATCTGAAGTCCTCACTCCCGCCGACGAAGCCCACCACATCGACAAGCATGCTTTCAAGACGCCCTTCGTCTGCGGCGCCCGCGACCTCGGCGAAGCCCTCCGTCGCATCGCCGAAGGCGCCGCCATGATCCGCACCAAGGGCGAAGCCGGCACCGGTGACGTGGTGCACGCGGTCAAGCACATGCGGCAGATCGTGCAGGAGATGAAGGCACTCACTGTGCTCAGCGAGCAGGAGCTTTACGTCGCCGCCAAGGAGCATCGCGCTCCCTACGAGCTGGTCCGCATGGTTGCCAAAACCGGCAAGCTGCCCGTTCCCAACTTCTCTGCCGGCGGCATAGCCACTCCCGCCGACGCCGCGCTCATGATGCAGCTTGGCGCAGAATCAGTCTTCGTCGGCTCGGGCATCTTCATGAAGGAGCGCGCCACGCCGCTCGAGGTCGAGTACGGCGCAAATGGCGAACTCAAGAATCCCGACGAGCACGCCGAAGCCGAGTCCCGCGCCAAGGCCATCGTCATCGCCACCACGCACTACAACGACCCGAAGACTCTCGCCGAAGCCAGCGAACAGGTCACCGGCGCGATGAAGGGTCTCGCCGTGGCTGCACTTGAGGAGAGCCAGCTCCTGCAGACACGCGGCTGGTAGTGCGTGTCAGTGTGACGCTGCCTCAGGGAATTTTTCGTTATCGGGAGTCCCTGAATACACTGCTGTCATCTCGACCGGAGCCGTCGCGCGCAGCGCCACCTCGAAGTGGAGAGATCCGCTCTTCTCTCCCGGCGTGGCCTTCGAATCGGCGCTTCTTGAAAAGTTCAAAGACCGCAATCGTGCCACAAGAGAAACCGTCTCAGTCAACCGCAGAACCACGCATCGGTGTCCTCGCGGTCCAGGGCGACTACGATGCGCACGCCAGCGCGCTTGAAGAAGTCGGCGCGGAGCCGGTGCTCGTCCGCAAGCCCGATGAACTCACGGGGCTCGACGGCCTCATCATCCCCGGCGGCGAATCCACTACCTTCCTCAAGTTCCTCGAGCGCGACGGCTTCCTCGACTTGCTGCGCGAGTTCACCGCCGCAACCCCCACTTTCGGTACGTGTGCCGGTTGCATATTGCTCGCGACCAAGGTCCTCCATCCGCCGCAGCCCAGCCTCGGCGTCCTAGACGCCACTGTTGAGCGCAACGCCTACGGCCGCCAGATCGACAGCTCCATCCAGGAAGCGTCCACAACACTCGGCGCGAAATACGACACCGGCCCGCTGGAGATGGTCTACATCCGCGCCCCGCGTATCCAGCAGGTCGGCAAGGATGTCCTCATCCTTGCCGAGCGCGACGGCTTCCCTGTCCTCGTCCGTCAGGGCCATCTGCTCGCCGCCACCTTCCATCCCGAACTCTCGACCGATCGCCGCATCCACCGCTACTTCGTCGACATGGTGCGCGAGGCCAACAAAACGGCACACGTAGCACACCAGAAGAGTTGACCCGCCATGCCGCACGTCTCCACACTCTGCGAGTTTTCGTTGCAAAGCTCGTGGTGGATGCCGCCCAATGCCGCTGCCCACGGCGTCGCCGTCGATCGCCTGATGCGCTGGGACATGGCCGCGATGGCAGCATGCTTCCTGCTCGCCAACGTTCTTCTCGTCTGGCTTTTCCTGCGCCCGCGCCGGGCCCCCTCTGCGCCCTCAACCTGGCGCGTCGAGCTCGTTCCCCTCGGCCTTCTCGTCGTCCTCTACATCGTCATGGCCGTGACCGCGGAGCATCTGTGGGCGCGAGGGCGCTTCGAAGGCGCAGCTCCCGCCGCTCTGCACGTCGAAGTCGTCGCGCAACAGTTCCAGTGGTACTTTCATTATCCCGGCACCGACGCAACTTACGGGGCGAGCCGCCCGCAGCTCGTCAACGCAGCACTCGGCAATCCCATCGGCCTCGATCCCGCCGACCAACACGGCAAAGACGACATCGTCGCGAGCGAGCTCGTTCTGCCCGTCAACCGTGAAGTCGATCTCCAGCTCCGCTCACTCGACGTCATTCACGGCTTCTTCGTACCCGAGATGCGTCTCAAGCAGAACGCCGTACCTGGCGCGACCCTGCACGTCCACTTCACGCCCATCCGCGAAGGCAGCTACCCCATCCTCTGCTCGCAGGTCTGCGGCTCGGGTCACGCGCGCATGCAGGCTCGCATGCGCGTCGTCTCGCCATCCGCCTATGACGCGTGGCTCGCCTCGCGTGCGAAGCGGGTTGCGCAATGAAGGACCTTAGCGCGGTCGGCCGCACTCGCCCATCTCTCCTCCGCAGCATCTTCACGACAGACGACCGCGCCATCGGCATCCACTACCTCCTGCTCTCGCTCATCGCCGTCGCCGCCGGCACCCTGCTCTCGCTCGCCATGCGCACCCAGCTCGCATGGCCCGGTATCCGCTGGCCGCTGCACGGCCCCATGCTGCCGGAGGAATACCTCTCGCTCGTCACCATGCACGGCACCCTCATGGTCTTCTTTGTGCTGACCACCGCGCCGCAGAGTGGCTTCGCCAATCTGGTGCTTCCGCAGCAGATCGGCGCGCGGCGTATGGCGCTGCCCTGGCTCAATGCGCTCGGCTTCTGGATCGTGGCGCTCGCCCTCATTGTTCTACTCTCCGCATTCCTGTTGCCCGCCGGCGGCCCCATCGCCGGCTGGACCAACTACCCGCCGCTCAGTGCCATCGCCAGCGCCGGTCCCGGCCAGGGCGGCGGCATGGATTGCTGGCTTGTCAGCATTGGCCTCTTCTGCATCGGCTCGTGGTTTAGCGCCATCAACGTCCTCGTCACCGTCCTCAGCGAGCGCGCCCGCGGCATGACACTCGGCCGTATGCCGCTCACCGTCTGGTCGTGGTTCGTCTCCTCCCTCCTCATCCTGCTCGCCTTCACTGTGCTCTTCGCCGCGCTCCTGCTGCTCTTCTGTGACCGCCACTTCGGCACCGCCTTCTTCATCCCGCAGGGCGACTGGATCAGCGGCCAGGTCGTCGGCCACGGTGACGGCTCACCGCTGCTCTGGCTGCATCTCTTCTGGTTCTTCGGCCATCCGGAGGTCTACATCGCCATCCTGCCCGGTATGGGCCTCGCCAGCAGCCTCTTTGCCAACTTCAGCCGCCGGCCCATCGTCGGCTACCGCATGATGGCTGGCGCCACCGTGCTCATCGGGCTGCTCGGCTTCGTGGTCTGGGGCCACCACATGTTCGTCAGCGGCATGAACCCCTATGCCGGCACCGCCTTCGCGCTCACCACCATGGCCATCGCCGTCCCCTCCACCGCCGAAGTCTTCAGTTGGCTCGGCACGTTATGGGGCGGTGGACTGCGCCGCACCACTCCCATGCTCTTCGCCCTCGGCTTTCTCTCGCTCTTTATCGCCGGCGGCGTCACCGGCCCCATCCTCGCCCTGCCTGCGCTCGACCAGTACCTCCACAACACCTTCTTCGTCGTCGCGCACTTCCACCTCATCATGGCCATGGCCGGTGCCTTCTCCATCTTCGCCGGCGTTTACTACTGGTTCCCGCTCATGACTGGCCGTCTCATGAGCGAGCGCCTTGGCCGCTGGCACTTCTGGCTCTCGCTCATCGCCGCCTACGGCACTTTCTTTCCCATGCACCTGGAGGGCCTCGCCGGCCGCCCGCGCCACTACGCCCAGGTCACCGGCAGTACCTCGTCGCTCGCCTCGCTCCTGCCCATGGAACGCGGCGTCACGTGGGCAGCCTTTGTCCTCGGCGCGGCACAGCTTCTTTTCCTTGTGAATTTGTTGTGGAGCGCTCGCCGGGGCGCGCTCGCCGGCGACAATCCCTGGCTGGCCACTACGCTTGAATGGCAGCCCACCCATGCCCCCATCCGCGTTGAGCGCGGCCCTTACGAGTACCATTCCGGCACGAGCGATGCAGACTTCACTCCACAGTGGGAGACAGCATCCCAACAGGAGTAAGCTGAACGCAACGGAGTCCTCCCATGCCCGCCACCTTTACTCCCCGGTCGGTTGTCGACGTCGATCGTGAAAGAAAAGATCCGGGATTTGGCGGCCGACCACCAGTCGATCGCCGTCCCACCGGCGGTGGTGGCGGAGACGAAAACTGGGACCATCATCGTCACGGCCGCGGTCCGCGCGCCCTGCTTACCCGCTACCGCATGGGCATATTCTCCGCCCTAGCCGGCGACCTCATGTTCTTCATGGCCCTGGTCACGGCCTTCTTCTTTCGCCAGTCCTCCGGCCACTTCGACGGACACGGCGCCTACATCCTCGACTGGCATCGCCTCGACATTCCGCCCATCCTCTACCTCAACACTGCCATCCTCATCCTCTCCAGCGTGACCATGGAGATGGCCCGCCGCCAGCTCTTTCACGAAGTCGACGTGATGGAGGAGTGGCTCGGCATGGGCCGCCCCGCAGCCCGCCGCGCCGCGCCCTGGCTCGCTGCCACCGTCGCGCTCGGCATCGCGTTCCTCGTCGGTCAGTGGATGGCCTGGAAAGACCTCGCCTCCCAGGGCTTCTTCTTCGCCTCCAACCCGAGCAGCCACTTCTTCTACCTCATCACCGGAGCCCACGGCGCACACCTCATTCTCGGCGTCCTTGCGCTGGTCGCCGCACTCGCCGCGCTTTCGCTCCTCCACCGCATGGAACTGCGCCAGATCTTCGTCGACTGCACCGCCTGGTACTGGCACTCCATGGGCATCTTCTGGGTCTTCCTCTTCAGCCTGCTCGTCTTCTTCCAGTAGACGCATGCGCCGCGTCCGCTTTCCCGTCACTCGCCTCCACCTGATCCGTCTTTGTCTCGCAACCCTGCTCTTCGCCTGCACACTCGCCGCTCACGCGCAAGGCTGCAGTATGTGCCGCGACACCACCGCTGGCTCCGCCCCGCAGATACGAGCCGGTCTGCGCCGAGCGATCCCCGTCCTCGCCATTCCCGCCATCGCGCTCTTCGTCGGCTTCTTCGTCGTTGCGGGCCGCACCGATGCCAACCTAGAACCAACTCCAGAGCGGGCAATCGACGCACCACATCGTCGCGGCGATCCGTCACAATAGAGCATTTTTCCTATCGGTGTAGACCGACCGGCAGCAGTTCTTGTGGCTTTTCGGTAAAGAAAAGCCACGCCGCGTGTCACTCCGCAGTTCACAGCATTAGGAAAAATGCTCTAGCGACCCGCATCCGCAGACATTGTCCTCGTTAGTGGAATACCGTAAAAGCTGGAGTACCGTAAAAAGCATGCCCCGCCGCGGATACGATTTCGACTTCTCCACCCGTGCCCCGAGTGCGGCTACTCCATCCCCGCCGAGGATCTCGAGCTTACCGGCTTCTCAAAAATGCGCTGTCCGCAATGCAGAAAAGAGTTCACGACCGCGCGAACCGGCCCCTCCATAGTCTTCGCAATCTAGCCTCCGAATCCCGCCACTCGCGGCCGCATATATCCCCAACGCCTCCAACAGACAAATCCTGATCCGCGGCCACCCTTGAGCGCGTCACGCTATGTTCGTCATCGCGAGGGAACAAGAATCGTCTCTCGACCGGAGCGCTCAAACGGAATGCCCTATTCTGGCAAAGCCCGGGTGGGTGGTTTCGTTGAACGGGCGATCCGACTTACACCGTCGCTATGCTATGCAGGAAACATGCACTCAATCCGAAACTCCTGCGCCGTAACATCTTGCGGTAATCCAATCGTCGTGATCATCGAAAAATATGAATATCTCTCGCTGCCTTTCACGAAGGTGATGAATAAGACCGGGGCTTGATTCTTTCTCGCCGTCCTGAGGCCCTTCACTCCCGGATATTTCGTCAAGTCCTCCAGCAGTTCGGTCGTCTTCTTGTCAGTGACATGTCCTACAGCCTCCCGATACACCCGTTGCAAAAGTCCCGACGCGACCTCCTCCCAGCCTTCGATGAATGGCCGCATTCCATCGGGATCGAACATGAGATGGAGGAGATTTCGAGGCTTCTTCCTGAGTGACAAATCCACAAAAGAACCGAAAAAACGTGGCGCGGCTTGGTTTGTCTTCAGGACATTCCAATAGCGATCCATCATGATCGCTGGGTATGGTTCATGCTGCTTCAACATGCGGTCGATCACCTTTGCGACGACTGTCATCTCCGCGGCATCCCACGCACTTTCGAGATAGACCGGCGCATACCCGGACGCCAGCAAAAGCACATTCTGTTCACGAAGAGGAACATCCAGTGTCTCTGCCAGATTCAGCAGTAATTCCCTGCTGGGGACACTGCGGCCGCTCTCTACAAAACTGATGTGTCGTTGAGAAATGCCGGTATCCAACGATAAGTCGAGCTGGCTTCTTCCCCGCTGCCGTCTCCAGTAGCGGAGAAGACCGCCTAGCTCATGCTCTGATTGCTGTACTGTCTGGCTTGATGGAGTCACTGAGCACCGTGTTCGCTGCGTGGTTTTTGATAGCTTGCCGGTAGGATGGCTCTCAGCGGAATTGCGGCCTCAACAAGAATCAAGACCGCGTTCATCCGTTCAGCTCCGCGCCGCGAATCAAAACTGCACAGGTCCTACCGATCCAATCCAACTGCGAACCTTGGAAGGATCATTCTGGTCCATGTAAAAGAAGTGTGTCATCACGGGCTTGACTGTCGGTTTGCTGCTGTCATCCGGTTTCATGGAGACAATGCCGCGAAAGATCTTCAACGATCCGCTATCCCAGTATTCTGTGACATCGTGATGTGCGGTGAATCCCGTATCGATGAAGGCACGCAGGCTCTCGCGGATTTCCTCGCGTCCATTCCATTCAGCCACGCCGAGGCGACAGGTAGCGTTCTCCACAAAGCAGTCGAAGCCTTCGCCGAAGGTCTTGTCATCGATCTCTTTCCAGAAGCTCAGTAGCCAGTCAGGCGGCGTGGTTTTCGTAAAGGTCAGTGTCGTCATCATTCCCCCTCGGATTGGTTGAGATATGTCGCTATCTCAAGATCACCCATCCCGAGTTCGCTCGCAATTACGTCTGAGGTAATCGAAAGCCGTTTACCTGGCGCACAAGCTAGGGCACAGCTCCGTTCTCTCTCAAGGAATGGCTGCTCATTTTCGCGCGATGATCCGAAACAGCCCCTTCACTCCGGCAGAGGCCCAAGAATGTCAATCTTGTACTGAGCGCAAAGCCTCGTCAGCTTTTCGATATCCGGCGCCGTGACTGGTGGCAACACCCGCTCCTCGGCAGGCTCCGCCATCTCCAGCATCATGCGCAAAAATCCGGTGCCCGGCATGGCCAGGATCAGCATCGTGGAGGGAGCAGAAGCGGCGCATCGAATGCCGTGCGGAATACCGCGCGGCAGGAAAAGGTATCCGCCGGGACGAACGACCCTCTTCTCGCCGTCACAAAAAAATGTGAACTCTCCGTCCAGAACATAAAACGCTTCATCTTCCGCATGGTGGAGGTGATAGGGCGTCGCGTGACCCGGTGCCCCTGTGTGGCGGACCATCGAGTAAGCGCCGCCAGTGGATTCGCTGGTCGCCAGGACGACATTGAGGCCATTCAAAAACCAATAAGCCGGCCCATCAGCTTCGGCCACACTCAGCGGCAAGAGTTCGGGAGGCATCTTCCACTCCTCAGCAGGGTTCCCGCAATCTTATCTGTGCTCGATCGTCGCGGACAGTGAAATCCGGATAGCGAATTTAGGTCCGTCCCTACCGCGCCGTCTCGACGAAGTGGTCCTTCGCGACCACGCTGTACTCGGCCGCGTTCGGGTCGGCGATCTTGTACATCGTCCCGTCGGCCGTCTTTCCATGTATCGTCAGCACGACGTAGTTGAAGACAGGAAAGCCGGGATCGCGATAGAGGTCCTGCGGCCCGCGCACGAACACCGGATACGGCTCCGCTCCCCCACCGCCGCTGATGATGTGCGTGATGCCGTTGAATTCGAAACGTTCGTAGTTGTGAATGTGGCCGTACACCACGATGAATTTCTGCCGAGTGGTCACCGCGCGCGCCTCCAAATACTTACGCAACGAGATCGACTCCGGAGCCGGGATGTTCGCGATGAACTCGCTCTGCGTATCCGCGATCAGCGGAATATGCATCGAGATGATGACAAAATCCGCCTGCGCCGGAATATGGTCGAGCTGTTCCCGCAGCCAGTCGGCTTGCCCGCCATATGGCCACATCGGCTCGCTTGAGTTCAGCGTGATGAGGAACACGTTCCCCAGCAAGACCGAATAGAAGCCATTCCCCTGGAGCTGGGGAAACGCGGCAAAGAAGTTCACCAGACCGGGCCGCGGCCTGAGCCGCAGCTCATGGTTGCCAATCGCCGGATAGACGTTCGTCCTCTTCGCCCACGATGCCGCTTCCTGTTCAAACACCTGCCAGTCCCGAGGGTCGCTCCCCTGAAACGGAATATCGCCCGTGATCACCATTGCGTCCACCTGCTCGGTCCCGACCTTCTCCGCCAGCCACTTCCGCGGGCGTGGACTTGTGACGCTGGTATTTGCCGGATCCGTAAAGCGCGTATCCCCATACACCAGGATTCGCAACTCCTGCTGCGGGGTCACCCCCGGCACGACGAACGTCGGCTGGTCCGGATGATCAAGCGCCGTCTGCGCCCGGCCAGCCGCGCCTGACAAGATCAGAGAAGCGAGCACTACAGGAAGCCATCGCAGCCGCGCGAGCATCCCGCTCACGCTCCCCCGCCCACGAAGTGGACGATCTCCAGTCGGTCCCCGCTTCGGACGGACGTCGCCGCCCACTCCGTCCGGCGCACGATCTCTCCATTGCGCTCCACTGCAATGCGGTCCGACTTCATTCCGAGTACCGTAATGAGTGCTTCCAGGGTTGTCGCTTGAGAGTCGATGCTGACCGTACGCGGCTGGCCGTTGAGAACGATCTCCATGTCCCGAGAGTATCAGCCGAATGTGCCTCGGAAGCCGACCAGATCTCCCCCGGTTACTGACCGAAGAGCCGGCCAACAACGCGCTGGTAGAGCGAAGGCATAACCGGGCAGGCGTAATAGACCTGCCGGTTGGCAGCCATGAGCACCTGCATCGCCTCGACTCGCGGATCCGAGCTATGGATGGACGGCAGCGAGCCTGCCTCATGCGCGTATTCATCGGCCAGATATTCGATGGCGTGCCCGAGGATCTCCAGCGCGTGACCTGCTGTGGGCGTGATACGCCGCCGGACGGAGCGCGACCCCACGCCGGTGGCCACAGTGTGGATCGCTGTACGCACTACTGGCGCCGGTGGGAGGGGGTGCCAGGTGTCCGCGGGACGATTCCCGGCAGGCAACACCTTCAGATCCGGAAGAGCGGGAGATGCAGCCATCGAGAGCCTCCGCGAATGGTTCATGTCATGCACCATATCGGCAGTTCGCGGCGCGCGATAAGAAATTGTCTTCTTTTTTTCTTCGCCCGTTCCTCTATGGGAATCGCACGCCGAAATGGGAACGAAATAGAGAGATCGGCTCCGCTCCCGTATGCTCGCTACGCGACCTTTCCCGCAAGGATGGCTTCGACTGGAAACAGGTGACTTAACCACGCTTGCTTGACTGAGTTGCATCGTCACCCTAATCTCGGAAGAGACGCCGTGCGGTGCAGGATACGGCCTCTCCGAGTAAGGACCGCATGCAGACAACGCATTACTTCTGGAATTACCTTCCCCTGCTCCTGCAGATTCTGGCCGCTGTGGGGCTCGGAGCGGGGATGGTGACCGGCTCCTTCTTTATCGGCAAGCATCGCCGGACAATCTCGAAGCTGGAAACCTATGAGTGCGGCATCGTAGCCGAAGGCGACGCCCGCGGCCGCTTCTCCGTCCGCTTTTACATGGTCGCCATGCTCTTCATCCTGTTCGACGTCGAAGCCGTCTTTCTGCTGCCCTGGGCAGTTATCTATCGCCATCTGCCGGCCATCACTGGCTCGCGCTACTTCGGCTTCTGGGAGATGCTCGTCTACCTCGGCTTCGTCGTGGTCGGCTTCTTCTACATCGTCAAGAAAGGCATTCTCGATTGGGCCGCCGACCGGGGGGACCTCTAGCGTATGCAGGACGGATATGACAAAGCCGCAGTCCTTGCCGAACATGGCGCCAGTCCCGCGATAGAGGCGCTCCAGTCCGCGTTGCCGGCGGCGCTGCTCGACGCCAAATTCGATCATGGCGAGCTGACGCTGAAGATTGCGCGAGAGTACATCCGCACGGCCGCCGCGCTGCTACAAAAGTCCGGCTACAACTTCCTCGAAGATGTCACCTGTGTGGACTACTATCCGATCGAGCCACGCTTTCAGGTCATCTACCACATCCTGTCGCTCAGCCTGAAGGCGCGGGTGCGGCTCGCCGTTCCTGTGGACAGCATTGACCTCGAGATCGACAGCATCGTGCCGGTCTGGCCTTCAGCCGACTTCTACGAGCGCGAGGTCTTCGACCTCTTCGGCATCCGCTTCGCCGGCCATCCCAATCTGCGGCGCATCATGATGCCGGATGAGTGGGAAGGCTATCCGCTGCGCAAGGACTACCCGGTGGAGGGCTACCGCTAATGGCAACGACACACGAGACTCCAGCCGCCGCCACGACCGAAAGCCCGACCTTCGCGGGTCCGGACACGCCCACTCCGGTGATGCCCTACGCGGCCGACTTCACGATCGCACCGCTGCTCGAGCCACGTCCCGAAGAAGGTGCGCACGACCGCACGATGATTCTGAACATGGGCCCGCAGCACCCCTCGACGCATGGCGTGTTGCGCCTGGTGCTCGAGATCGACGGTGAAACCGTTCTGCGTGTCGTACCCGACATCGGCTTCCTGCATACCGGGATCGAGAAGACCTGCGAGGCCAAGTTCTACCAGCAGGTCGTGCCCATGACTGACCGCATCGACTATCTCTGCCCGATGACGAACAATCTCTGCTACTGTCTCGCGGTCGAGAAGCTTTTGCAGCTCGAGATGCCGCCGCGCGCAGTGTATCTGCGGGTACTGCTCAACGAACTGACCCGCCTCCAATCTCATCTGGTATGGCTGGGCACGCACGCCATGGACATCGGCGCGCTGACCGTTTTCCTCTACTGCTTCCGCGAGCGCGAAGAGCTGCTCAAAATCTTCGAGCACGTCTCCGGCCAGCGCATGATGGGCTCCTACTTCCGCGTGGGCGGCGTTTCGATGGAGCCGCCGGTCGATTTCTATGAGCGGGTGCAGAAGCTGCTCGACATCATGCCGTCGAAGATCGACGAGTATCAGAACCTGCTCACCGGCAATCCCATCTGGATCAATCGCACCAAGGGCGTCGGCCATCTGTCGGCCGAGGATGCGATCGCGCTTGGCGTCACTGGACCGCCGCTACGTGCCTCCGGCGTCGATTGGGATCTGCGCCGCGATATGCCCTACTCGGGCTATGAGAAGTTCCAGTTCAACGTGCCGATCTCGAACGACTGCGACGTCTGGGCGCGTTACGTCATCCGCATGGACGAGATGCGCGAATCGGTAAAGATCTGCCAGCAGGCGCTCGATGGCATGCCTGAAGGTCCGATCAAGGCGGATGCTCCGAAGGTTGTCCTACCCGACCGCGAGGTGATGAAGACGCAGATGGAATCGCTCATCTATCACTTCAAGATCGTGACCGAAGGCTTCGCGGTTCCGGCAGGCGAGGTCTACCAGGCCATCGAATCGCCGCGTGGCGAGATGGGCTACTACGTCGTTTCGGACGGTACAGCCAAGCCCTACCGCGTCCACATGCGCAATCCTTCCTTCGCTACGTTGCAGGCCGTGGACAAGATGTGTGCCGGGCGTCTGCTCGCCGATGTGGTCGCGGTGATCGGCTCGATCGATATCGTGCTGGGAGAGATCGACCGGTGAGCGCAGCAGCCATGACGGAGCGGCTCGATCCGGCGGTCGCGCGCGAGTTGTGGGCTTCCTTCATCTCGCTAATCCGCAGCTACACCGCGGCACATGGATTAAACGGAACCCGGCAGGCGGTGCTCGAAGTCAGCGACAATTCTCTGCTCGTCCGCGCCGGCGAACGCCTGTTGACCATCCGCTGCGATGGCGATCATGGCGACTGGCAGCGCGAATCCGGACCGGCGACAGAGTTCACGCTAGACGAGCATGGCCGCCTCGTCATCGACGATAAGGCGGAAGAGATGGACATGGTGGCTGAGCGGCTGGCGCGGGAGATCATGCGATGAGTGCAGCACCGAACACAATCTTTTCCCCGGAGCTGGCGGCACGCTTCGACAAGCTTGTCACCCTCTACCCCGCGCGCCGTTCGGCGCTGGTTCCCATGCTGCTCTACGCGCAAGATGAGGTGGGCGCGGTCACGGACGCCGTCGTCTCCGAGATAGCGCAGCGCATCGAAATCACCGAGCTCGACGTCCGCAATGTCATCAGCTACTACTCCCTGCTGCACACCAAACCGCACGGCAAATTCCATGTGCAGGTCTGCACCAACATCTCCTGCATGCTGCGCGGCGGCAACGAGATGCTCGCACACTGCAAGAAGAAGCTCGGCGTCGGCAACAAGGAGACGACGCCCGACGGCGTCTTCTCACTCGAAGAGGTCGAGTGCATCGGAGCCTGCTGCTGGGCACCCGCCGTGCAGGTCAACTACGACTTCCACGACAATCTGACCAACGAGAAGATGGACGCCGTGCTCGAAAGCTATCGGCAGAAAGCAAGCGACCGCTAATATGCCAGAGCTCGTCTCGCATCCCGAAGAAGTCAAGGTCATCTCGCGCCGCTGGGGACAGGGCGCCGCGGACATCGACAAATACATCGAGCTCGGCGGCTACGCGGCTCTGCGCAAATGCATCGAGCAGGGTCCCGAGTGGGTCATCAACGAGATGAAGGCCTCCGGGCTGCGCGGGCGCGGCGGCGCGGGCTTCCCTACCGGCATGAAGTGGTCTTTCGTGCCTAAGCAGAGTGAGAAGCCGAAGTATGTCCTGGTCAACGGTGACGAGAGCGAGCCCGGCACCTGCAAGGACCATCTGATCTTCCTCCACGATCCGCATTCGGTCATCGAGGGCACCATCATCGCCGGCCTCGCCATCGGCGCCAAGGTGGGCTTCATCTACCTGCGCGGCGAATATCGCTACCTGATCGAGATCATGGAGCGCGCTCTTGCGCAGGCATACGAGCGCGGCATCCTGGGCAAAAACATCTTCGGCATGGGCTTCGACTTCGATGCCCTCTCCCACACCGGAGCGGGAGCCTACGAAGTCGGCGAAGAATCTGCCCTGATGGAGTCGCTCGAAGGCAAACGCGGCATCCCGCGCATCAAGCCGCCCTTCCCTGCCGTTGTCGGCCTCTACGGCGGCCCCACGGTCATCAACAATGCCGAGACCATCGCCAGCGTGCCCTTCATCCTCGAGATGGGCGGCGCGGCCTACGCAAAGATCGGCACCGAGCGCAACGGCGGCACGCGCCTCTTCGGCATTAGTGGCCATGTCAATCGACCCGGCGTTTACGAGCTGCCCATGGGCTACAACCTCAAAAAGATGATCTTTGAGGTCGCAGGCGG
>DASYBK010000084.1:0-11832 GCA_036500805.1 Acidobacteriaceae bacterium
TCCTCGCCGCCGACCTGGTCATGATCAGCGCCATGCACGCGCAGCGCTTCCACGCCCGCGACATCCTGGCCCGCGCCAAGGCGCTCGGACGCCGCACCTTCGTCGGCGGCCCCTGGGCCAGCAGCGACCCCGAAGGCGCCCTCCAGTATGCCGACCACGTTATGGTGGGTGAGGCAGAAGAGGCCTTCGCCGCCATCGCCACCGCACTCGAGCAGGGAACCGCGCAGCGCCTCTATCGCATCGTCGACAAGCCGGACATGACCGCGAGCCCGGTCCCGCGCTACGATCTGCTCCACCTCGACAAGTACACCTCCATGCCGGTGCAGTTCTCGCGCGGCTGCCCCTTCCAATGCGAGTTCTGCGACATCATCACCATCTACGGCCGCAAGCCGCGCGCCAAGACGCCCGCGCAGATCATGGGCGAGCTGGATACCCTTCGCGGACTCGGCTGGCGCAATGAAGTTTTCATCGTTGATGACAACTTCATCGGCAACATGCACAAGGCGCTCGCCCTGTGCCGCGAGCTGGCCAACTGGCAGGTCGAGCACCACCATCCGTTCTCCTTCTACACCGAAGCCTCGCTCAACCTAGCCGACCAGACCGAGCTGCTCAACGCCATGGTCGAAGCCAACTTCATGTACGTCTTCATCGGCATCGAGACGCCATCCTCGGAAGCGCTGAAGGAATCGCGCAAGTTCCAGAACCTGCGTAGCGGCGACAACGTCAAGCAGGTTCGCATCATTCAGGAGGCGGGCCTCTGGGTGCTCGCCGGCTTCATCGTTGGCTTCGATTCCGACGATGCCACTATTTTCGAGCGCCAGCGCGAATTCATCGAGCTCACCAACATCACCTGGGCCATGGCCGGCGTGCTGCAGGCGCCGCCCACCACCGCGCTCTACGACCGCATGAAGCGCGAAGGCCGCTTGCACGAAGACAGCGAAGCCCTCACCAACTTCAGCCCGCCCAATTTCGACACCGTGCTGCCGGTGCCTGTCTTACTGCGCGGCCTCAGCACCTTGCTCGCCGGCCTCTACGAGGCACAGCCATTCTTCTCCCGCGCTCTCCGCTCGCTCGAAGTCTGGCAGCCCCGCGCCTCGCAGGTCCCGCCTGAACTTCCCATGCTCTACAACCTGCGCGTCTTCGCCGCGTCCATCTGGCGGCAGGGAATACGTTCCCCATACAAGCAGGAGTACTGGAAGTTCCTCTACCAGTTATTGCGCCGATATGCCCGCCACCCGGCAAAGCTCTGGCTCGGCTTCATGGTCATCCTGTCGGCGCACCACTTCCTCCTCTACTCGCGCGAGGTCGCCAGCGAGCTGGAGCAGGAGTGCCTCTCCTTCGAAAAGAAGCACGGCGCGTCTGTCTCACGCGATCCTTCACTCGAAGCAGCACTCAAGCTGGCCGCCCGCGCCTGACCGTGAAGGGCCAGTCCACGAAGGGCTCCCTTACCGGGAGAACAGCTCCGTCAAGTTCGTGAGCTTCAGCAGCTCACGCACACGGGGCGACAAGTTGACGAACTCCAGCTTGCACAAGCCTTTATGGAGCGCAGACACCTTCAGGCCAACCAGCGCTCCCAAGCCGAGACTGTCCAGATACTTCAAATCGGCAAAATCGATCACGATGCGGCCGCCCTCATGGATCAGAGGCCTGACCAGTTCTTTGATCTGATCTGCGTTATCGCTGACCAGCCTGCCATGACAGGTGATCGTCGTAATCTTCCACTGATTTTCGTCTTCTGAGCTTTCGACTTCATAGTGAAAGGTGGTTTCAGGTGCGATAGCCATGGGTCTCCTGCGCTCTCTGGGGGCGAATTATGGTAGCGCCCACTCAGCAGGACACCACGTTAAATTCTGGTTACGAGAAATTCAGGTTACGAGCCACGCGTGAATCCGCCCACATTACCGGGTGCCCAAATCCCGAAGAGATGTGGAAAAGGCCAGCACACCCACAGCAATTGGCGTGCGCGACCAAAGGAAGCAAGCCTCGCAAACCGCGCCGAAGGCGCCGTTGCCGGGACGGCTAGTCCTCCTAACTCTTTAGTTGACAGAACCCGCATCATCGGCCTAATCTCCTAACCAGTTAGGAGACGCCTCCATGGGAGATCGCGAAACCCCCGCCCTCACCAAGCTCGAGCTCCAGATCATGCAGGTCATCTGGAAGCTCGGCGCCTCGAGTGTCAGCGAGGTGCAGAAGGGACTGCGCCAGCCTCTTGCCTATACCACCGTCCAGACCATGCTCAACATCCTGGAGCGCAAGGGCAAACTCCGGCGCAAGCTGCGCGGCCGCGCCTATCTCTACAGCGCCACCGTGACCGAAGCGAAGGCATCGCGCCACGCGGTGCGCGATCTCGTCGACCGCGTCTTCGGCGGATCGGCTGACGAGCTGGTGATGAGCCTCATCAAGTCCCGCCAGATCGATCCCAAACGTATCGCCGAGCTCAGCCGGCGCCTCGAAACGGAAGACCAGGAGGAAGGTGACGCGTGAACACACTCCAGTCGTCTTCCATGGTTCCCTGGCTGCTCTCCTATTTGTTCAATGCACTGTGGCAGACTCCGCTGATCTTCGCCGCTGCGTGGCTCGCCGCCCGCTTGGTGCGCCGCGCCGGTCCGCGGGTCGAGCATCGTGTCTGGGTCGGCGCATTGCTGCTCCAGATCGCGCTGCCCGCCGGCAATCTTCGTATCGCCGCCGTGCGCATTCCAGAACTATGGCGGGCGCTGCTCGGCCTTTTCCTGCCGGCCAGCGCCGCTAACGCTGGCAGCGTCCACGTCGTCTTCGGTCCGGCCAGCGCCACCGCCGGCACGCTGCACCTTCCATTCCCGCTCGAGCTGGGCGTCGTCCTCGCCTATGCCTGCTTGGTCCATTACTTCGCCGCCCGTCTCGCCTGGGGCCTCATTCAGACCCGCACCCTCGCCCGCGCCGCCAACCCCATCACGCTCGCCGGCGAGGCCGCACAAGCGTGGCTTCATCACTGCCGTCGGCTGGGAATCACCCCTCCGCCACCCGAGATTGCCGCCTCGCCCGAGGGAATTGGGCCAGTCACCGTCGGCCTCCGCCGCGGCCTTCTGCTGGTTCCGCCGGCATTTCTCGAAAGCCTCGCCCCCGCCGACCGCGACGCCGTCCTCGCCCACGAGTTAGCCCACATCGCCCGCCACGACTTCGCCAAGAACCTGCTCTACGGCCTGGTCTCGCTCCCCGTCGCTTGGCATCCGCTCGTCTGGCGCAGCCGCGCCCGCATCGCGGAGAGCCGCGAGCTCGTCTGTGATGCCATCGCCGCCGATGCCATCGCCGGGGGTGCCGTTGCAGGACGCAGGCACTACGCGCAGTCCCTCCTGCGTCTCGCCGCCATGCTCGCCGGTCAGCCTGCGAGCCAATCCGCCGGCCAATCGAAGATCGCCACGCTTCACGCCCTCGGCATTCTCAGCTTCAACCAGGATGCCAACGCACTTGAAAGGAGAGTTATGTCACTCACCCACAAACGCATTCCTCTGAGCACCGGCCGCCGCATTCTCATTGCCGCCGCGTGTTCTGTGCTCGCCCTCGCCACCTGTACCTCGGCGCTCGCACTGCACACGGCTATATCTGCGCCTGCGCAGGCCGCCTCAGCGAGTCACCGACCGAAAAAGATCTCCGTTAGCCCAGAGGTCATGACGGGAAACAGAATCTCGGGGGAAAACCCCACGTATCCCGACGAAGCCCGGGCGAAGAAGATAGAAGGCAAAGTTGTGTTGGATGTGACCATCGGCAAGGACGGAACAATCGAGAAGGTCAACCTCCTGAAGAGTCCGGACAAGCTGCTCAGCGGCAGTGCAATCAAAGCCGTGCGCACCTGGCGCTATCGCCCCTATCTCCTCAACGGAGAACCAATCGCGGTCGAGACCACCATCAACGTTATTTTTTGCACGCACAACTGCCCCAGCTTCCCCGGACCAACGAAGAGGGTGGGGTAACTCCCACTTTGGGAATAACCGCAAACTTGTGCCATTTCATCCCCTCGCATTTGTTAGTCTGGAAATATAACCGTTGCAGTTACAGAGCGCACTGGAAAAGCCACCACTACGGTGGCTTTTCTTATGCCTCTAACTTCAATGGCTGGACGAATTTACGGCCAACTCCTTTATTTGGACATTTTTAGCCCACGGAAGAGGCCCCAAGCTGCAGCATTGAAAGAACTTACAAGCCGCCCTCCCGTACCGGAGGGGGGTAGGGGGTAGGGTACCGTTACCTGCTTCTATCAAGCCTTCACCAGCACCGCGACCGGATAGCTGTCAAAGACCTCAGCCAGCGGCAGCGTTGTTTCAGCAGAGATTGTCTCGCCGGTAAAGATATTGCGGTAGCCGCCATGCAGCTCCGAAAGCAAGGAAAGTGACCAGTCTTTCCATGCCTTCCCGAGCGTAAGCGCAATCTCCCCGCGCATGAGCGAGCAGGCAAAGCGCGGTACGGCCACGATCACCGTCTTTTCTTCGTACTGCCGCGCATGCGCGATCAGGTGCGGCTCCGCCGCGCCCGCGGCATACAGTGGCAGATAGCTGCCGTGACGGAAGAGCGCATGCTCCTCGCGCCGCAGCCGCAGCACCTGCGCCGTGGTCCACAGCTTGATGGCACCATCGCTGATCTCGTGCGTCACCTCGGCCGCCACCGCGGCCGGCCCCTGCTCGGCCGCCAGCTCGTCCAGGTGCGCGAGCATGCGCTCGCGCAGCGCGTAGTCCACCGGGCGCCGGTTGTCCGGATCGACCAGGCTCAGGTCCCACAACTCCATCCCCTGGTAGAAGTCCGGAACCCCCGGGCAGGTAGCCTTCAGAACCAACTGCGCCAGCGAATTCACGGCGCCAAAAACTTTGATCTGCGGCAGCAGCTTCTGGAGCGTCTGCATGAACGCCGTCTCGCGCCCGCGCTTATCCGGCAGAATGATCTGCGCGAGGAAGCCCTGCACCGCCGCAACATACTCAGGATCAGGATTGATCCAGCTCAGGTTGACCTTGGCCTCGCTCAGCGCCTTCGCGGCATACTCCTGCAGCCGCTTCAGCACGGATTCGCGGCAGCCCGGTTCATCCTCGCGCCACGGCCAGACGCCCGCGATCGTCTGGTAGAGCAGATACTCCTCGTTCGCATCGGGCGCCACGCGGCCGTCTGCAAGCGTGCGCTTCGCCTTCGCGTTCGCCCGTTGCCAGCGCCGCACTGCGCCTGCCCATGCATTCGGGATCTCCGACAACACGTTCAACCGGTTGCGCATGTCCTCGCTGCGCTTGGTGTCGTGGGTGGAGGTGGTCAGCATCGAGTCGGGCACCACTTCGAGCCGCTCCTGGTTACTGGCATGCCATTGCTCGAGCGTGATGCCGAACGACCGCGTGTCCCCACCCACCTCGTTCGACGAGAGGAAGCGGTTATACACGTAGAAGGTCGTGTCCTCCACGCCCTTCGCCATCACCGGCCCGGTAAGCTGCTGGAACTTGAGGGCGAACCGTAGCTGCTGCGGGTCGGGCTCGCGCTTCGCGGCCTTCTGCCGCGGCCGCAACAGCAACATGTCGCACAGGAAATCGAAGGCTGAGGCATCGATGTCCGGATTGCGCCGCTTGGCCTGCCGAATCGCGCTCTGGATGAACCCGATATCCCGCTCGGGATACATCCCACGCTCATCGGTATACGTGCGATAGACCGGGAAGCATGCAATCGTCTCGCGGATCACGCCTTCGAGGATGTTGTCGGTGAAGTCGCGCGCATGCCGGTCCGCCGCAGCAATCTTGCTGAGCATGTTGGTCAGCACGTGCACCTCGCTGGCCAGCGAGCTCTGCATCACCTGCAGCTTGGAGCGGTAGATGATCAGGTCAGGGTTCATGGAGTGCCCCAGCACGCGCTCGTAGAGTGTGTTGAAGGCCTTCAGGTTCTCGCGCTGGATAAAGATGTTGTTGGCGAAGTAGACGAAGTCGTAGCCCGATGTCCCATGTACCGGCCATTCCTGCGGCATGTGCTCCCGCGGCTCCAGGATCTTCTCGACCACGACATACAGCGGGCCATGCGAGGCGCTCCAGTCGTAGCCGCGCACCTGATCGAGCACCGCGCGCTCGATCCCGTTCGCTGCCGTTTCGCTCTCCGGCCGTGGCCCGGCGCATTGGCTTGCCAGATAGAGCAGTTGTAGCCGGATCAGGTACTGGCGTGGGTTGAACATGCCGTCGCAGTGATCGATGCGCAAGCCGGTCACCTGCTTCTTCGCCAGCAGCTCTCGGATCAGGCAGTGTGTCTCGGCGAAGACCTCCGGCGTCTCCATACGCAGCCCGACCAGATCGTTGATGTCGAAGAAGCGCCGGTAGTTGATCTCCTCGGCCGAAGTACGCCAGTAGGCCAGCCGGTACGGCTGCACGTTGAGGAACTCGTCGAGCGCGTCGAAGCTGTGTGCATCTCCTTCCGTGCCGTTGATCGCCCGGAGCGCACGGGCGATCGCCGGCTGCGCCTCCTCGCTTGTCAGCACGGCGCGCAGCCGGGGAAGCAGAGCCGCCAATCGCTGCTGCCGGTCAGCCTGCAGTTGCGGGTCAGTCGTTTCGTGGGGCGGCAATTGCGTCAGCTCGCGCAGTACCTCGGCCAGCCCGGGCGGCATATCCTCGGTCTCCTGTTCGCCGGGCAGTGTGCCGATGGGCCGGCGGAAGAAGATCAGCGGAATCGAGCGGGGTGAAGCCGGCATGCGCTGGTCGTAATACTTCACGTAGAAGCGGCCGTCTTCGAGTGCAACCTGGATGTGTCCCGCCTCCAGCTCTTCCCCATACTGGTTGCCCAGGATTGGCAGCAGGAGCTTGTTGCGCATCTCCTGCTTCAGCGGATTCCAGTCGATGTCGAAGAAGTTGGCGTAGCGTGAGGCGTGGCCATTCTCGAGCACGTCCTGCCACCAGACGGAGTCCCGGCCGATGCCCATGTGGTTGGGCACGATGTCCAGCAGCAGACCCATGCCGTGCTCGCGCAATGTCTCGGCAAACGGGCCAAATCGCTCCGCGCCGCCCAGTTCCGGGTTCAGGCGATCGTGCCGGATGATGTCGTAGCCGTGCATGCTTCCCGGACGCGCCTCAGAGATAGGAGACGCGTAAAAGTCGCCCATTCCGAGCCGTTGCAGGTAAGGAACGATCGCGGCCGCCTGGTCAAACGGAAACCCCCGGTGCATCTGCGCGCGGTACGTCGCGATGGGCACGCGAACATCGGTCTGGAGCAGAGAATGGATGCAGTCTTGGTCCATAGCTTGCGGTAAACCCCAGGTTCAAGCAATCTGGCTGAAGCGATCTGGCGTCCTACTGTCCAGAAGCCTTGTCCTGTTTGTGATGATTCTCCGGGGAAATCCAGCGAACCCCATAGCAGCACGTTACCTGAAGGTGGAAAGAGCTGCGAGGCGGATTGCGCCGAGCGCTCGTCTGGGCGGAATGGTTGCCCGCGACTTTACGAATGCTACCCTCGCACGGGAGAATGTGTGGAACGATTGAAAGAAGTGGAGAAACGAAAGATGCCCCTGTCCGGCGAAGCCATTCGCATGATGAATTATGTTGACGATATTGCGACCACCATGCGACGCCTGCTTGCCGTAGCCCCCACCCTGACCGCCGAGGAGCGGAAGCGGGTCAGCGAGTACCTGCGGGTCAGCTCACCGAATGCAGCGGAAGTCCTGGCGGCGCTGGAGAAGAAGTAGCGCAATGAAGAAGTAGGGGCAATTCGGTCGGAGCGATCTCTATGGCGGCTGCGGAACTGCTGTCCAATGTCCTGCGTATCCGTCCATGAGGTAGCATGCGCGCGCTCAGGGACATCATCGGGCAGGTGCTGGATGCCATCTGGGCGCACAAGCTGCGGTCGTTTCTTACCATGTTCGGCATCGCCTGGGGCGTGGGGTCGCTGCTGCTGCTGATCGGCCTGGGTGAGGGCTTCCGATCCGGCCAGCGGCGCGAGATGGCCACCCTGGGCAACGACGTCATCTTCCTCTCCGGCGGCAACATTCCTGCCGTGCCCAGCCAGCATACCGGCATGCGGCCGTATCACGTTACGCTCTCCGATGCCGAGGCGATGCGCCGGCTGCCCTCGGTGCGAGCCGTCACCGCGGTGGTCGAGGACGACACCATTCAACAGGTCAGCCAGTATGCAACCACCGGCGGCGCGGTGAAGGGTGTCGACACCTACTATCCGAAGATCCGGACGGTACCGCTGGCTGAGGGGCGTCTGCTCGACACGGATGACGTGCACGACCGACGACACGTGGTAGTGCTGGGGCAGAAGACGGCGCAACTGCTCTTCTCCGGCCGTCCGGCAGTGGGCGAGTGGATCCTGCTGAACGGCTCGCGCTTCCAGGTGGTGGGCGTCGCGGCGAAGACAGGACGCGGCAACAACAGTGGCGTAAACCAAACCGCCTATATTCCGCTCTCAGTGATGATGGAGATGTTTCCCATCAAGGGCGAGAACCTGCCGCAGGATGCGTTGAGCGGTATCCAGTACCAGCCACGCGTTCATGGCGACAACGAGATCGCGGTTGCCGATGTCCATCGCCTGATCGCTGAGCGCCACGGCTTCGACTGGCGCAATAAAGACGCCTTCGACGAGTGGGACTCAATCAAGAGCCAGCAGATGGTGGATAAGATCTTCGACGCCATGGACGTCTTCCTGGGCAGCGTTGGGGTGGTCACGTTGGCGCTGGGCGCGGTGGGCATCGTGAATATCATGCTGGTCGCCGTGTCGGAGCGCACGCGCGAGATCGGGTTGCGCAAGGCTCTGGGCGCAACCAACCGGAACGTCGAGCTGCAGTTTCTGCTGGAGGGCCTGTTTCTCACCGGAATCAGCGGGCTGATCGGGATCGGCGGCGCCGCGCTGCTGATGTACGTTCTGCAATCGGCGATCGGGACCAACATGGAGGGCTTCGACCCGCCGCGGCTGGTGCCGTGGTCGGCGGCGCTGGCTGTAGGCGCGCTCGCGGCCAGCGGCATCATTGCCGGGCTGGTGCCGGCGAGCAAGGCGGCGAGGCTGGAGCCGGTCGAAGCCTTGCGTCGAGAGTAGAGGGCGGGGGTAGCGCGATGCTGATTGATTTGCTGAAGCAGGCCTGGGAGGCGATGCGGTACAACCGGCGGCGCACCATCATCACCGTGGCGGGGATGGCATGGGGGATCGCGACGGTGGTGCTGCTGCTGGCCTATGGCGCGGGGTTCAGCCGGGCGATCGTGGCCATCTTCTCCCAGTGGGGCATCAACTCCATTGGTATCTTTCCCGGGACGACGAGCGAGCAGGCGGGCGGCAAGAAGGCCGGCGTGGTGGTGCGCTTCACGCAGGACGATCTTGACCGGCTGTCGGCGAGCATCCCTGGCCTGGAGCTGCTGACCGCGACGCTGGACAAGGACAATGTAGCGGTGCAGAACGACCTGCACAGCTACAGCTGGCACGTCGAAGGCAGTCATCCGGCGATTGCTGACATCCTGAACTACGACGTGGTGAAGGGGCGCTTCTATACCGAGCAGGACAACCAGGAACGCAACCATGTGGCGGTGATCGGCTCCCAGGCGGCGACCAAACTGTTCTCCGGGATCTATCCCATCGGGCAGCGTATCCGGATCGGCGGCATCAGCTTCACGGTGATCGGTGTGCTGAAGCCGAAGATGACCGAGGACGAGGACAACGTCAACCGCATTGTTCACATTCCGTTCAAGACGATGGGGGACATCAAGGATCTCAAGTACCTGGACGGGATCTGGATGACCTACCGCGGCGACCACATGAAGGTGGAACAGGAGGTGCGGCAGACGTTGGGCGCGGCGCATGGCTTCCGGCCGACGGATCACAACGCGATCTTTGTCGCGAACCTGATGGAGCAGCTCTCACAATTCCGCATCATCACTGCCGCGCTCGAGGTGCTGATGGCATTTATCGGCTCGCTGACACTGGGCATCGCGGGCATCGGGCTGATGAATATCATGCTGGTGAGCGTGCAGCAGCGAACGCGCGAGATCGGCGTGGAAAAAGCGCTGGGCGCTCGGAAGGGGCACATCCTCATTCAGTTCCTGGCGGAGGCGCTGGTGATCTCCGCAACCGGCGGCGTGCTGGGCATGCTGCTGGCCTATGGGGTGTCGCTGGCGGTGGGGCGCATCACCTTCTACAGTGCGATTGCCCAGAACGCCACCGATGCCGACATCCGGCTGCTGATCTCACCGCTGATCGTGGCCGTCTCCACCGGGATCCTCATCGTGGTGGGACTAGTGAGCGGGATGGTGCCGGCGCTGCGTGCTGCCAATCTGGACCCGATCGAGGCGTTGCGTTACGAGTGACCCCTCCCCCCTTCCGCACGGGAGGCCGGATTGCAAGGCTCCTGTTTTGTTCGGTTTACATGCTCTTCCGATAGCTAAAAATGTCCAAACAAAAGACTTAGCAGTAAAAATTTCTAAACAAAGGACTTACGGGACAGTTTCTGTTCGTCTCCTGGTGCAAGCTTCGGCTGCGGCTGGTTATTATGTCCTCTTATTTAAGTATGACAAATCGCGGGATAGATCATGCCAAAAATTGGGGCGGCCACAAGATGCCGGTTCCAGAATGGGCGAGGGCAGACTCTACTATGCTCGGCCGGTGTTTAAGTAATCGTTATGGACACATATATCGGGTTTGATTCTGCGTGGAGGGACAACCCGAAGGCTCCCGGGGCTATTTGTGCTCTCGTTATGAAGGATGGGCACCCGGTACGGTTTCATCTGCCGCAATTGGCCTCTTTCGAGCAGTCGCACAATTTTATTCAGGATGTCTGCTGCGAGGAAGGCAATACACTCATCGCATTGGATCAGCCGACCCTGGTACCTAATGGGAGCGGCATGCATCCTGATGGGCAATCGGGAGCCGGACAGATCCTCGATCGCCACGATTGACGATGCGCGGATCCGCCAGCTTTGCAAAATAGGGACGCAGGCGGCCGAATCGTTTCACGCCGCCTTTCCATTCGGAGCATTTCGGATTGAGGTAGGAACCTGGCGGGAGGAGCTTCGGCGCCTGAATGGCGTATCGGCGGCCATTGATTCGTGGCGCTGCTACCCTTATCGGTAACGATGGACGCCGTTGCCAATCCGCTGATCTTCCTCTCTGCCGGCGAGGCATCGGGCGAGCAGTATGGCGTAGCCCTGATGGAAGTGGTTCGTCGACTACTGCCGGGGGCACGGTTCTTTGGCCTGGGCGGGGCGCGAATGGCGGCGCAGGGGTTTCGGCCGGTCGTGCGCGCGGAAGACGTAGCCCACATGGGCATCACCGAGGTAGTGCGGCACGCTCCTTATATCTATGGGCAATTCCAACGGTTGAAGCGCGCGATCGCGGCAGAGCGACCGGCGCTGGCGGTGCTGATCGACTTTCCGGATGTGAACCTGCGGCTTGCGCAGCATTTGCACCGGCACGGTGTTCCGGTGGTGTACTTCGTTTCGCCGCAGCTTTGGGCGTGGAAGAAGCGGCGTATCCGAAGGGTGCGGCGGTTCGTGGACCGCATGCTGGTGATCTTTCCATTTGAGGAGCCGTTTTATCGCGAGCGCGGCGTGGCAGCGGAGTTTGTGGGTCATCCGCTGGCCGATCTGGCAGCGCCGGAGGTGACGCGGGAGAGCTTCGCTCGCCAACATGGGCTAGATGCGTCCAAACCGTGGCTGGCCCTGCTGCCGGGAAGCCGGCAACGCGAGGTCCACCTGAACCTGCCCACCATGCTCGAGGCCGCGGAGATGTTCGGCGACATGTATCAATACCTGGTGCCGGTGGCGCCGACGCTTCCGCCCGAGACGGTGCCGGCGATCCTTGCAGCGCAGCGTTGCAGGATAAAGCCGGTCCTGGTCAACGATGCGCGTGCCGTGCTCTACCATGCGCGCGGGT
>DASYBK010000085.1:0-24597 GCA_036500805.1 Acidobacteriaceae bacterium
CGCTGCGCGGTCTAGTCCTGCGTTAAGTCTTCGGGACGGCCGATCGCAATGGTAACTGTTCTGAAGTTTCGCAGGTCAAAAGAAGAGCCCAAAGGCTCGAATTCGGCATGTACGATACGCGTCCGCGGCTCGAAATTGCGCGGACGCGCAGCCGGACTGACCGCTATTTCGGTGCGCTCGGCGGCTCCGAAAGGACGAACGTCTGGTTTGTTGTGTGAAGATTCTGCAAGTACGTGACCCCGTTCTCACTGAATGTAGTAACGCCCGGGTCCGTGTATGTTTCTGTGATCACACGCGCGGGGAGGGTGATCGACTTCTGCCCGTCGCCTTTGAGGGTCAACTGCACCTGGGATCCGGAGGGTTCCGTCCAGGTCAAGCTGTATTGCCCTTGTGGGATTCGAAGATCACCGACCCGAACATCAACGGGCAATGCAAACCCCTGTGAATTTTTCGCGGCAGCGAGCGGCAGTGAGCATGAGGTCAGCAGTAATAGAAGTGCAATTCCCCGAATACGTTTCACGAGTCTCCTCCTGGGTTGAGAGCAGAAGCCCAAGGGGTCCCATTGGAGTTCCAGCCCAAAGGAAGACTAGGCCGGCTCGTCACTCCGTCGGAAGCTGCATCGTGCAACAAATCGAACGAGGATTACACGAAAGCCTGATGAGTGAGGGGGATAAGTCCGGAGAAAGAGGGCTGAATGGCGGGATGTATGATACAGCGTTCCGGGGAGAGCCGTGCTGCTACCAGGTCTCGACAGCGAGAACATTCGGGGGGCCAGGATGGCCTTCGATGATATTCGTCTCGACCACCGCTTCCAGATTGAGATGCTCCCAGTTTTTGGGCGCTTTTCGCAGCATGGTGTCCAGGTAAACGGGGTTAGACACGACTTCGCTGGCGGCTTCCGTCCCCTCTCCGAGAATCCCGGCCAGGATAATCACCGGTTGCCCAGTGACGTTGTCCTGAATTCTGGCGACGATGGCGTAATCCTTCGCCAGCTTCGTATACGGAACCTGCCACTGAAGGGTCCAGTATCGCGACTGTGCGCTCTTGCGATCGACCAGCTTCCGACCCTGATTGTCGGATTCGAACCCGAACGGCAAATCCTGGGTGATGCGCATGGTCCAGATGTTGTCGAAGGCGCCGATCAACACGAACGGACTTTCCCGCAACTCGGCGAAGGGAGTCTGCGACGCGGATACGACACGAAATGCGTCATGTTTCGGTACGAGGGGAACGATGGAACGGGCAAGGGTAATCACGTCCGAGACGTCCAGTCCGCCGTTGACCGGCATGCCCTGCGACTGACCCCGGTCAATCGCATCCACCGGCTCGCCCAGACAGTACGTGATCCTGTTGGACGCAGAGGTGATGGGTTCCCAGAAACGTTCAAGGTCGGACGGCGCTTTGGAAAACCTCACCCGCCCCACTCCGAACCCGGCCAACAAAGCCAACGCCAATGCAACACTAATCGAAACCCAGCGGCGATGATTCGTCCCTACAACCGTCTGACCCGCAGCCTCCGACAGGACCGCCACAGGCTGCGGTGGCGCCAGCGCCGATTCGGCGACGGCTGCATCCGTAATCGCGGAATTCACCGGAAAAACCGGCTCCCGAAACGTAGGCACATAGGAGCCTACCGGCATTTCGATAATCAGTTCTCCCGCATGCTGGGGACTGTAGTAGTACTGGATCAGCCTCTTGCGTACTTCCGCAGCGGTCGTCCGAACCACCGGATCGAGGTTTACATCGTAGCTGGGCTCGCGTCCAAAGGCCTCAATGCCAATCGTGCGCTCCTTCAAGTCACCTGCATTGCCAAGCAAAGTTTGCTCAACGGTGTAGGCAAGCAGCACCGGGTAGCGCTTACTGTTCGTGAATAAAGAGTGCGCGAGCAGCCGCTTCAGTTGCTCGCGGATGGCAACAGGATTGGGCGCATAGCCTGAGCCGTTGAGTTTCTCGGATTGCGGCGACAACAGCATGTTCAACTCACCGGCGCTTCTCAGAAGTCTGCTGCCTATCCCCGGCTGTTTTGCGCCCTGCAGAATGCAGCGAAGAATCCTTAGTCAAACGATTGCCGCCGCCCGATTTCTATGGAAGCAGCTGGCAAGGCCCGATTATTTCACATGCGACGGACTTCCGGCACACCCTTCGACAAGCGCCCTGTCTGACTCTCAAATCCGGCTATTTAGCCGGTTCCAGACCAAGTCCGATCTGTAGGCCGGTGCCTTCGATGTACTAGCTGGCCTCCGATGTTTCGAAGGTGGGCCAGAGAGCCGTTGCGATTACTGACCGCAAAGGAACCGTTTTGCGCGATGCTGGAAGTATGAAACTGAGGGTATGTTTCGCCAAGTCGCTTGTTGTCACCACGCTATATGGGTTGTTTTTTGTCGCCGCACCGCAGAGTGCGATCTCCCAGGCTGCGCAGACGCAACGGCCCACCAGCACTCCTTACACGGGTGACCTGTCGATCTTCGAGAAACCGGGACGCGACCAGCGCCTGCAGATTCAGCGGGTAATGGATCTGCTGGGCATCAAAGCCGGGTCATCGGTCGCGGACATTGGTGCTGGCTCTGGATGGTTTTCGATGAGGGCCGCGGCGCGGGTTGGAACACGCGGAGTGGTGTATGCCGAGGACATCAATCCGGCTGCGGTGAAATACATCGAGGATCGAATTCACAAAGAGAAGGTGAGCAATGTCAAGACCGTGCTCGGGAGTCCGGATGATCCGAAGCTGCCGCCAGACTCGATCGATGCAGTTTTACTGCTGAAGGTCTACCACGAAATTGCGCATCCGCTGGTGTTGATGACGAACCTGAAGCCATCCCTGCGGTCAGGCGCGAAGGTCGGCATAATCGATAGGAACGGCAACGGCACAGATCACGGGTTGAACAGCGATGTGGTCAAGCGGGAGATGGCTGAAGCAGGTTTCCAACTGTTGTCGTCATACGATTTCACCAAGCCCGACGGGCAGGATTATTTCCTGGTGTTTGCTGTGAGGTGAGGCATTTCGCGTGCTTCCAGCGTGATCGTTCGCGGAAGATGCCCATCAGAGTCGGTAATGGTTGCGAGATCACCGGCTCACCTGCAAACGTCCGAGCCTTCGGTATTTCCGGAGGGGTGCACCGCTGCTAGAAGTAGTCGGTGAGGGCGGCGAAACGATCGAGCCGGAGGAGCTGCTGCGGCGGCACGGGCCGCGCCAGAGAGTCGTGTTCGAGCACCCAGGTGTTGGGGTGATGCAGGTAGACGGCATGCAGTCCCGCGGCCAGGGCAGGGTTGATGTCGGAACGAGGACTGTTGCCGATCATCCACGTGGTCGCGGGCGTGAGTGCGTGCCGCGTCATGATCTCCCGATAGGCGTCGGGGTGCTTTTCGGGCGGAATCTCGACCGCGGCGAAGTGCATGTGGATGCCGGAGCGGTCGAGCTTTTGTTGTTGCTCGCGCGCGTTTCCCTTGGTGACGAGGATGAGAAGGTGACGCTCGGCGAGCCGGGGAAGCGTCTCGGCGACGCCGGGGAGAAGCTCGATTGCCTGGTTTGCGATGGAGCTTGCGAAGCTCGCGATACGCGTGCGCTGCTCATCCGAGGGTGGCGCATCGGTGAGCTGTTCGTAACAATCGAGCAGGGAACGCTCGAAGCTGGCCATGCCATAGCCGTGCGCTTTGATCGTCGTGTGTTCACAGCGATTTAATACCTGGCGCACCTCGGCCGGTGCGTGCTGGTGATGATCGAGATAGCTGATGAAGGCGGCGATCGCGCGCTCGAAGTAGACGTTGTTCTCCCACAGCGTGTCGTCGGCATCGACAAGAAGTGTTTGACGAGAGTGTGAATGGAACCGAGGCATCTCTTCGCATGATCGCATGCGGAAAAATTCGCTTCGGAAATTGTGCGAGCGAACTCCGAGCGAACTGGTGGTGCAATGCGTTCTTAGAAAGATGGAGGTAAAACGGCGGCAGCGGCGCGAATTGCAGGGGAAGGAACCGAGAGGGGTTCTGGTACTATTGTCTCAGCCATGTTACTCATGTGCGTTTCCGTAATAGTTCCTCTGGTGTGCGGCAGTAAGTCAATGATGTGCAAGGACTTGCCACAGAGGCCGCAGATAGAAGATGAGCGCGCGGGAAGAAACCCTTTCTGACGTTTCGCACATCTTCCCACAATTGAACTCGGACAATCGAACACGCCACGCGCGTGGTGTTAAGGGCGAGTTACCGCCAGCGCATCTTCTTATCGCTGATCGGTTCTCAATGAGTGAAGCGTAGAGTTATAAGTGTCTGGAGCTTGAGGGAATTTCGGAGGGTCTATTGCCGACAGCATCCACATCGGAGATCGCGGCGTTTCTGAAGCGCCCGGTTCATCTACCGGACACCGCGGAGAATCTGCACGCGAAATATCTGGCAGCGAAGCCCTTCCCACATCTGGTTCTGGACGGGCTGTTCAGCGACGACGCGATGGATGAGCTGGTACATGAGATTCCTTCTCTCCGGGATGACCGCTGGGTCCATCACGACGAGAAGCGGCTGGCGAAATCGAACCTTCGCTCCGCGGTGGATCTGGGAGAGATCGGCTATCAACATCTTTCCTTTCTGCATTCCGCAGCCTTTTTGTATCTGCTGGCGGAGCTGACCGGCATCTGGCACCTGGTGCCTGATCCGTATCTGTCGGGCGGCGGGTACCACGTAGTGCCGACCGGCGGACGGTTCGATGTGCATGCGGACAGAAACGTGGACCACAATACCGGCCTGACGCGACGGCTGGTGATGATTACCTATCTGAACCGTGACTGGAAGCCGGAGTATGGCGGCCAGTTGGAATTGTGGGCCACGGATGCGAGCAAATGCGAGGTGGTAGTAGAGCCACTTTTCAACCGCACCATTTTTTTTGAAGTAGCCGATGCAAATTTTCATGGGGTGCGACCGGTAGAAAGGAAAGGGATGGAGCGAAAATCCTTCGCTATCTACTTCCATACGGTCGGGTCGGGGGACGGCAAAGCGACTTCTCCGCATAATCCGCATGATTCGATCTATGCGCCGACGTTTTACCGGAAGCGGCCGGAGATCAAGCACATCGTGCGGGACTGCATCCCTCCCCTGTTGCTTCGGGGGGTTCAACGAATTCGGGGCAAGTAGGCAACCCCTGGCGGGGGGAATTTCATCACTGTGGCTACACTCGACAACTTGCCGATTGATTCGGCGTTTCAAAGAGCAGGGTCTGCTTTGCACCGAGAGTGCGAGGAGTGCGAGGCGATTGCTCCACGACGAGACATTTCCACCGCTTACCGGCGGATGCGGGAATACGGCTGGAGTGCGGTTCGGCACGGGGTTCCCGATGCCGGCCGGGGTGCACGTCTGAATTTTAAGAAATCTGAACAGGCGCGCAGGGAAGAGATTGCGCGGTGGTGACTATGGATCGTAATTTGCGTCTTGCAGCGGAAACGGGTGGAGGCTACGAAGTGGGACCGGGTGGGGGAGGCCGGCTGGCCATGAACCCGGAGGAACTCACGATTCATGGACTGCTGGTGATTCTCCGGCGCCGGCGTGCTGCGATTCTCTCGATCGCGCTGGCGTGCCTGCTGGCCGCGATTCTGTTGTGTATCTTCATGACGCGCCAGTACAGCGCCGCCACCACGATTCAGGTACAGAAGAGCAGTTCGGACAGCCTCGGCCTCGGCAACTTGAATAATGAAGGCCCGACCGCCCCGACCGATGCAGTCGAAGAGAGCATCACGATGGAGACCCAGGCCAACATTCTCCAGTCCGACAGCCTGGCACTCAGCGTGATCAAGAAGCTCAACCTGGAGCAGAATCCGGATTTCAAGCCGCACTTCAACCCGATTGGCTGGGTAATGGGACTGATTTCCCCGAGCGGTGTGAAGGACCCGGTGAATGCCTCGCTCGACAACAGTCCGGCGCGCCGTACGCGGCTGATCAAGACCTTCGCGAAGCACCTCAAGGTAAAGCAGGTGGCGGGCACGCGATTGATCAACGTCGCCTTCACCAACTCCGATCCGAAGGTGGCGGCCGCGGTCGTCAACGAACTGACGCAGTCTCTGCTCGACTACACCTATCAGACGCGCAACGAGGCGACGAAGCGCGCTTCCAACTGGCTGAGCGTGCAACTGGACGATGTGCGCCGCGAGGCGCAGGAGAAGCAGGCGCGGGTTGCCGCATTGCAGCGCGATACCGGCGTGTACAGCCTGGGAACGACCGATGCCGCCGGCCATGACCAGACCTACAGCGCGACCCTTGACCGGCTGCAGCAGGCAACCACCGCGCTTGCCACGGCGACCTCCAATCGCATCCTGCGCGGCGGTATTCTGCAGGCGGTGAAGACCGGTGATCCGGACCTGATCTCGGGTCTGGCCGGCAGCTCGTCCCTGAATGGCGCAACCAACACCACCAACAACGCCTTCAACCTGCTGCAGAGCCTTCGTCAGCAGCAGGCGGCGATGGCGTCGCAGATCGCGACCGATCGTAGCCGCTACGGCTCCGCAAACCCGAAGCTGCTGGATGACCAGGCCACAATGGCGAGCATCAACAATGCGATCAGTGCCGAGGTGAAGCGCATTGGAGAGCGAGCGCAGAGCGATTACGTATCCTCGCAGACGGTGGAGAACCAGCTACGCGCTGAGTTCGACCGCGCCCGCGCCGATGCCAACAACCTGAACAACAAGGCGATCGACTACACTATCGCGCGTCAGGAAGCGACCGACAGCCGTGATCTCTACGACACCCTCTTCCAGAAGCTGAAGGCCGCCGGCGTGATCGAGGGGCTGCGCACGACGAACATCAGCGTGGTGGACCCCGGGCGTGTGCCATCGAAACCGGTGAAGCCGAATGTTCCTTTGTATCTCGCGGCTTCCATTTTCGGCGGAGTCTTCCTGGGCGCATGCTTCGCGCTCTTCCAGGAAGCGACCGATGAACGCATCCAGAGCCTGGAGCTGGTGGAAGACAGTCTGCAGGCCCCGATCGCAGCGGTGCTGCCGCTGGCGCCGGGTGGCGACGGCCATGGCTTTGCCTCCTACCTGCAGAACGTGCCGGGCGCCCGGCGGCTTGCGCACTCCGGCGGAGGCGCCGAAGTGCCGATCGCGGCCATCGATGGTCCGAACTCGGCCTTCGTCGAAGCCATGCGCGGACTGCGCACCGAGCTGCAACTCTTTTCCGGCAGCAATCCGCCGCGCACCATCCTGGTGACCAGCGCACTCGAAAAAGAAGGCAAGAGCACGGTGAGCGCGAATCTCGCCGCGGTGCTGGCGCAGGGCACGGGCCGCGTGTTGCTGGTGGATGCCGATATGCGCCACCCCGGCGTGTCGCGGCGCTTCGGGTTTTTTGGCAGCGGCTATCGCGGGCTGAGCACGGTGCTTTCTGAAAACGACTCCACCGCTGAGGTGGTGCAATCGACCGAGATTCCGCGGCTGTCGATCCTGCCCGCGGGCCCGACGCATGCCTCACCTTCAGACCTGCTGGGCTCGGTACGGATGCGGCAGCTTCTGGAAGAGTGGAAAGAGTCGTATGACTACGTGGTGATCGATACGCCGCCGATGCTGGCGGTGACGGATGCAACGATTCTTTCGCGGCTGGCGGATGTGACGCTGCTGATCGCGCGGCACGGCGTGAGCACACGGCGCAGCCTGCGGCGGGCGCACAGGAGTCTTGCCGATCGCGCCGACGCCAGCGTCAGCGTGGTGGTGAACGGGGTGAGCCGCACCTCGCCAACCTATGGTGAATACCACGGCTATGCCGGAACGAAGTACTACAGGGAGGCGTAAAGAGATGAATACCTTTCTGCGCATGATGATCGCGTTGTGGGTGTGCGCGATGCCGGCTGTGGGCTCTGCCCAGGTCGCTGTGCCGCAGGCACCGGGAAGACTGCTGCCGCCGGCAACCGGCACTCCGAACGGGTCGCAGGAGAGCCTGCTGATCGGCCCCGGCGATGTGCTGCACGTGCAGGTGGTGGATGCGCCGGAGATGGAACAGCATGTCCGCGTGACCGACAACGGGATGATTCCGCTGGTCGGCGCCGGAGATGTGAAGGTCGGCGGGATGACGGTTGCGGCAGCGGAGACGGCAATTCACGATCATCTGATCGCGACCCACTACATGAACCATCCGCAGGTGCTGGTGACGGTGGAAGAGTATGCCACCGAGACGGTTTCCGTTGTTGGCGAAGTCGCCAGGCCGGGCGTCTTTCCGATCACGACACCGCGCACGGTGCTCGATGTACTGTCGTTCGCGGGTGGCATTACGAATGTGGCGGATCGCAACATCATGATCCAGCGCCACGGCAGCAAGGACGACACGGTGCCGTATTACGTGTCGAATGATCCCAAGCAGGCGGTGGCGACGCAGGTCATGGTGGACCCCGGAGATACGGTGATCGTTCCGAAGGCCGGCATCGTCTACATATTGGGTGATGTGAACCGTCCTGGCGGCTTCGCGATGTCGAACAACGAAGATCACATGACGCTGCTGCAAGCCCTGGCACTGGCCGGCGGGCTGCAGCACTCGGCCAAGCAGGGACACGCCCGGCTGATTCGGGTGGCCGAGGGAGGTCAGAAAGAGCAGCAGTTGAACCTGGACGAAATTCAGAAAGGGAAGCGCCCTAACCCGACTTTGTATGCGGGAGACATTCTCTTCGTGCCGTTCAGTTGGGCCAGGAACCTGGCAAACCTGGGCGCGCCGGGGGTCGCGTCGGCGGCGGCGTCGGCGGCGGTATATGCGGCTCCTTAACAATGCTGAGGGATACTTGGCGGCAGCAGAGCGCCATGTCAAAAGGGACGAGGATTCACACAAAGGGGGCCAGATTGTCCGCTGTCCGATTGAGTAGGGTCATACAGGAGGCGGTTGCTCCGCCAGTTGCTGTGACGAATGAGCGAACAGTGACGATTGGGCCCATGCGCGTGACCACACTTTCACGGCGGGCGCTGGTGGATCAGCTTGTCCGGCACATCTTCGAGGGCTCGCCGACCCAGCATGTGGTGACCGCGAATGCCCAGTTCTACGTGATGGCGGAGAGAGATGCGCGTTTTCGCCAGTGCCTGGCCGATGCAGACTATATTTGCGCGGATGGTCTGCCCATCGTGCGCATGTGCAACTGGATGGGCGCGATCGACGTCGAGCGTATCACGGGCGTCGACCTGATTCCGCTGCTCTGCGAGCAAGCCGCGGAAGCGGAGCTTCCAGTGTATCTGTTGGGAGGATATCCGGGGTCGGCAGCCGCTTCGGCCTCTCTGTTGATGGACCGCTATCCCACGCTGCGGGTCTGCGGTGTGGGTTGCCCGCCCAAGGGATTTGAAAATTCTCCGGAGGTGCTCGCCGAGGTAGTGCGCAGCATCGCGACCGCGAAGCCTGCGATCATCTTTGTCGCGTTTGGCGCGCCGAAGCAGGAGTACTTCATTCAACAGCACATCAAGCCGCTGGGGATTCCGGTGGCCATCGGCATAGGCGGCAGCTTTGAATTGCTCGCAGGCGTGCGGCGGAGGGCGCCGGGCTGGGCCCAGGCGGCGGGCATGGAGTGGGCTTTCCGGCTGGCTCAGGAACCGCGACGGCTGGCGAAGCGCTATCTGGTGGGCAACTCCGTTTTCTCCTACTATGCGCTGCGCTATCTCTTCTCCGAGCAGGCGCTGGAGGCGCGCGATGCCTTCCATGCAGTGCTGCAAGCGCCGGAAAGCGAAGAGATGGAGCAGAGGACACCGCGCGAGCGGGAGGTGGGCTGAGCTATGCGCGTGACCATGGACTCCACGATGGAATCAACCGCAAACTCCGGCGTGGCGAGCGCGGCTTCGGCTCGAGTCAGCGTGGTGATTCCGACGCGGAACCGTCCTGAGCTCGTCCGGCGGGCGGTGGAGAGTGTCCTTGCGCAGACCTATCGCGACTTCGAAATCATCGTGGTGATCGACGGGCCGGATGCAATGACGGAAGCGGCGCTCGGCGAGTTCACGGATCCGCGTCTGCGTCTGCTTGCGCTGGCTGAATCACAGGGCGGATCCGATGCGCGCAATGCCGGGATTGCTGCGGCGAAGGGCGAGTGGGTGGCTTTTCTCGACGACGATGACGAGTGGCTTCCGGAGAAGCTTGCGCGGCAACTGGCGCACAGCGCGGCGCGTCCGGAGCGGCCGGTCTTTCTGGCGTCGCGGTTCATCGAGCGCTCAGAACTGGGGGACCGGATTCTTCCCCGGCGATCACTCGCATGCCGGGAGCCGTTCAGCGAGTTCCTTTTCTGCCGTCCGAATCTTTCGGCAGGGACCGGTTATGTGCAGACCTCGACCTGGCTGGTATCGCGGCCGCTGATCGAGGCGGTGCGCTTTACCAGCAAGCTGAAGCGCAATCAGGATGTGGACTGGATGCTGCGCGCGATGGCAGTGAAGGACGCCACGCTTGCGATCGTGCCGGAGCCGCTGGTTATCTTTCATGAGTCAGGGAAGACGGGCCGGGTGAGCAAGAAGGCCGACTGGCGATTTCAGTTCGACTGGCTCGAGCGCAACCGGGAGCTCTTTACCGGCAACGCGTATTCCTTCTTTGTGGCGACAGTCTGCATCGAAGATGCTGTCCGCGCACGGGCAGGCATGCGCGCGTATACCGCGCTGCTGCGGGCGTTTCTGCTTCGCGGCCGGCCAACATTGCGCTCCGGCTTCTTCTTCGCTTACTACGCGTTCTATCCGGAACGGATGCGTGTCACGCGGCGGGCACGGGCGAGTGCTGTCTCCCGCATAGGCGAGATCGCGATGTCGTAGGGCCATCAGGAACAAGCTTCCACGGGTTACCTGGGACGGGAGACGGAACGGGCCCCGCTTCACAGGTCCAGCAGCAGGCGATGCGACGCGGCAACGACGGAAGATGCAGTACAAACTTGGAGGAGTGAACGCCGGATATATGCGCGTAGCGATTACATATGCGAACTCACTCGCCCTAGGAGGTGCCGAGCGTGTGCTGGAGGTGCTGGCCAGGATGTTTCCGGAAGCCCACTTCTTCAGCCTGATGACGGAGGACCGCTTCATCCCGGCGGCATTGAAGGAGCGCGCGATCACCACTTCGTTTCTCAACCGCTTCGGATGGGTGAAACGCTCACATCGCAATTTTCTTCCGCTGTATCCCATGGCGGTCGAGAGCCTCAATCTTCGCGGATATGAACTGGTGATCACCGCAGACGGCACCGCCACCAAGGGAGTGATCACCGATCAGTCGGCAGTGCAGGTCTGTTACTGCCATAGCCCTCACCGTTCGCTGTGGGATCAGTACGCGTCGTATCTGGATGAGTTATCCGGCACGCGACGGAAGATATTCATGCTTTCCGCGCACTATGTGCGGCAGTGGGACTATCTTGCCGCGCAGCGGGTCGATGCCTTCGTTGCGAATTCGCGGTATATCCAGGATCGGATTCGTAAGTACTATCGCCGCGACAGCACCATCATTTATCCGCCGGTAGACACCAGCGAAGGATATGTCACCGAGTCGCACGGCGATTATTACCTGACAGTGGGCAGGCTGGTAGACGTCAAGCGGATGGATCTGCTGATCGAAGCCTGTAACCGGCTTGGCCGCCACCTGGTGATTGTGGGACAGGGCGCGTGCGAAAGCGCGCTGCGCGCTATCGCGGGGCCGACCATCTCTTTTCGCGGACATACCTCTGATGCCGAGCTGCGGGAGCTCTATGTGCGATCGAAGGCGCTGCTGTTTGCCGCGGAAGAGGACTTCGGGCTGGTGCCGGTGGAGGCGCAATCCTATGGCCGGCCGGTGATCGCCTATGGCAGAGGCGGCGTGATGGAATCGGTGCTGGGAGGATTTTCGCCGGAACTGCAGAAGGACGGCCGGGCGACTGGGGTGTTCTTCGACGATCAGAGCGTCGACAGCGTGCTGAAGGCGATCGTGCACTTTGAAGCGCTGGAGCAGTCTTTCGTTCCGTCGTTTATCCGCGAGCACGCGAAGACATTCGATACCACGGTTTTTTGCGGCAAGATGCTCGATTTCGTGCAGCGCCAGGTAGAGCTTCGCAAGGGGGGTGCGCGCCTGCCGCTGTTGTTTCCGCCGGCGCATGCATCCCTGCGTGTCCGCGGCTGACAGTGGCGTTCGACCGGCTGCGTCCGGCGCCGTCGTCATCGACGGTGCTGGCGTTGCCCGGACCAAACGAGATGCGGGAGACGAGCTGGAGTATGGATCGGAACTCGCATTCTGCTGCGCCGGATCTCTGAGTACCCGGAAGAGCAAACAGCGCCCGGTATGGCAAGCAGCACCGGAGCAGCAAACCAGAAACGTGCCGCATCTTGCTTCTAGACGCGGCACCTGTAACGAAAAGCATCCTGTCTACGGAAGGAGATGCTTGAGGAGTGAGAATGCCAACTCGCAGAGACATTCTGCAATCCGGTTTTGGATTGGCGATCGCGTCTGCAATTCCCGCAAAGCTATTTGCCGCTAACACGAATCTTCCCTTGAAGCAGCTCGCAGCGCATACCGGCATTGCCGTGGGAGCGCAGGCGACGCGCACGGAACTGCTGAGAGACCAAAGCATCGCTGGTTTTATCGCGCAGAATTTTAATGTCCTGACCCCCGGGATAGAGTTGAAGTGGGAGCGCATCCGTCCCGCGCCCAACACCTTCTTTTTCAACGATGGCGACTGGATGGTGAACTTCGCCCATAGTCATGGCATGCAGGTGCACGGTCACAACCTCTGCTGGAACAACTACAATCCGGCATGGATGGCGAAGACGATCACCAAGGACAATGCCGAGCGGTTTCTGACCGATCACATCACGAAGGTAGTGGGCCACTATCGGGGAAGGATCGCGTCCTGGGATGTGGTGAATGAGCCGGTGCGCAGCCAGCAGGGAAGGCCGGATGGTCTATCGACTGGATTGTGGATGGATACTCTGGGGCCGCGCTACATCGACATTGCCTTTGCCGCGGCGCGCGCGGCCGATCCGTCGGCAAAGCTGATTATGAATCTGGATGCGATCGAGCAGGATGTTGGCCGCGAACCGGACAACCGCCAGCACGCCCTGACGCTGATCAAACAGATGCAGCAGCGCAAGACGCCCATCGATGGCATCGGCAGCGAGGCTCACCTGGACGGCAATTCAAATGTCAAGAGCCAGGGGGCGCTCCAGTTTTACCAAGCGGTGCATTCGCTCGGATTGAGCGTTGCCTTGTCGGAACTGGACATCGACGATACCTCCGAGACGGGAAACGATGCAGCGCGAAAGGCGAGGAACGGGAATGTCTACGCAACGTTCATCACCTGGATCGGCAGCAGCGTTCCGTTGACCCGGTTGAGCTTCTGGACCATTTCGGATGAGCACAACGGATTGGACGACGGGGCGGTGACCAATGTGCATTTACGGCGGAAAGACGGAGCGCAGCATTATCCGGGTCTGTTGAGCACATCGGACGCTCCCAACCCGGCCTGGGCCAGCGTATGCGCGGCGATCGCCGCACTTCCGCAGCGCAGTTGACGAGGGCTCAAATGAGAGACAGGATCGAGGTCGACAAAAGATGAGCCCGCTGCAAACTACAAATGTAACAGTGAAGGTGCGCGTTAGACGCCCCAGCCAGGGAGCGCGACGTCTCGATGCGGTGCCCATGACGATGACACGGCCTCCTCACTGGCTGAGCTCGCTCAGCACATGGATGATGGCCGTGGCTCTGTTGTATTTCTCTGCCGGCGGGACTTTCTCCTTCTACAACCCCGAAGGCAATACGCAGATGGGGGCGGTGACCGGCGGGGGCGGAGCGACTTTCCTCAGCACGATGATTGTCAGATTCGTATTGCTCGCCCTCTGCATCGTCGCCTGGCGCTTTGCTGTTCAGGTGCGCAAAGCAGTGTTTTGCGTGCCCGCGCTCGCCCTGTTGAATTGCATGGGAGTGATCTCCGCTCTCTGGTCTCCGGAACCGAGCTTCGCGTTCAAGCAGGGAATCTACTTGATCGTGACATACACGTTCGCGGTGGCCTTTGTCTCCAAACCCGCTGATCTGCAGATGAAGTACATGCAACTGGCGGGCACCGCGGCGATGATTTTCAGTGTGTTGACGGTTGTGCTGTTCCCGAGCGTTGGGCTCAACGGACGCCAGGGCGTGACCGGCGAATGGGAGGGAATCTACGCGGGTAAGAACGTCTGTGCAATGGCGATCATCTTCCTGCTGATGCCGGCACTCTACCGCAAGCCGGCAACGCTGCAAGGGCGCGTCCTGCAAAACCTGTATATCTTCGCCATGCTGGTGGTCATCGGCATGACGCGCTCACGTACCGGATGGGTGATGGCGGCGTTGCTCATCTTCTTCTCCTACGGGCTGAAGCTTCTCGCGCGCTTCAAGGCCTTCGATCGTCTCGTCCTTTTTGTTTTCCTGAGCTGTGCCACGCTCGCTGTCGGCGCGCTGATTCTCTTGAATCTGGATTCGCTCTTTCATCTCATCGGAAGGGATGTTACCTTCAGCGGACGTATTCAGATCTGGACTGCGATCCTCCACTCCATTGCCGCACGGCCATGGACCGGCTATGGCTATCGCACCTTCTGGCGGGGCATGACCGGCGAGTCGGCAAACGTCATGATCGCCATTGGCTGGATGATGAGTTACGCGCACGACGGCTATCTCAGCGTATGGGTGGAGGTGGGTGCGTTCGCGCTCCTGCTGCTGGGATTCTGTCTGCTGAAAGGTCTCCGCGACTCGCTGTATTGCTTTTTGCGCGACCCGAGCCCTCAGGTTCTCTGGTATACCACCATCGTGGTCTTCGCCATACTCTATAACATTGATGAGGCGACCTTCCTCTATCGCTACCAGTTGATGTGGATTGCGGTGATCGCTGCGATCATTGGCCTCGACCGGAAGCGGCGGCAACTTCGGCGGAATGCCGCGATGCTGGTTCTTCGCAGATGATCACTTACCACGTATTGAGTGAAACTGAGCCCTTTTCCGAACCCAATGGCGGCGCGATTGCGCGCTGGGCGGGCAACGTGCTGCGCGACGACGACACGAGTGTGATCCTTGCACCCAGCGCAGATGATAGCTGGGCCTTTCCTGCATATCGCGTCAAGACAAGCGAGCGCCTGCTGAGCTATTCGCGCAAACCGGGAGGGCTGACTAGGCACCTGCCATGGCCGCTCCACCGGCACTTTCTGCGCTGGGCGCTCAGCGCCCTTCGGCCTTTGTTGCAACAAGGAGATAACGTTTGGGTGCACAACCGGCCGGAGTTTGCGGCAGCCTTGCAGCCCATCATCCGGCGCGTCGGCGCGCGGCTCTTTCTCCACATGCACAATTCGCATTTCTGCGATTGTGCGGCAGAGATCGCCGCTGCGATCGATGCGGACCAGCATGTCTTTGTCAGCAGGTTCCTCGAAGCGGAGGCGCGCCGGGCGCGTCCGGCGATGGGAAGAAGTGCTGTGCTCTATAACGGTGCCGATGGCTGCCTCTTCCATCCGGCGGCCAGTCGCAAAGCGGGCCCGATACGGATTCTTTGCGTGGGAAGGCTGGTCCACAACAAAGGCATTCACGTCTTCGTCGAGGCCATGCGCCTGCTAGCCGAGCGCGGCGCGGATGCGCGGGGCGTGGTGCTGGGAACCGCGAACTTCGGCAATGACACCAGCGCTGAGACCAAATATGTGCGGAAGCTGAAGAGCGACGCACCGGCGAATGTGGAATTTCTCCCGTACACCTTTGGCAGCGCGCTTGCGGACGAATTCCGCGCCGCGGATATCTTCTGCTGCCCCTCCATCTGGGAGGAGCCATTCGGCATGGTGAATGTGGAGGCGATGGCTACCGGTTTACCCGTGGTGGCCACGCGGATGGGAGGAATTCCCGAGATATTCGAAAATGGCGGCGCGCTGCTTGTGCCAGCGAATGACGCCGCGGCGATTGCGCAGGCGATCGAGCGGCTGATCGAGCATCCGGAGGAGCGCAGGAAGATTGGCGAGGCGGGACTCAGGTCATTCCGCTCGCAGTTTTCCTGGAGCGCAGTGCGGAAGACATACAACAAGCTGCTGACGGAGGATGTGTGATGCCGCTGCGCGAGCAGATCCAAAGGCTGCGCGGCAGCACACTGGCGAAGAATTCGGCGTGGATGTTCATGGGGCAGGGGCTCTCCGTCGTCGTGCAGGGAGGATACTTCTTCGTCCTGGCCCGGTTGCTGGGGAGCCTGCAGTATGGCGTGCTGGTCGGCTCCGTCGCGCTGGTGATGATGTTCTCGCAGTACAGCAACTTCGGCTCCGGGCTGATCTTCATGCGGTATGTCTCGCTGGACCGCAAGACGTTTCCGCTCTATTGGGGAAACATCCTGTTGACCACATCTATCTTCGGCTGCATTCTTGTTGCGGGGGTTCACCTGGGCGCGCCGTGGCTGATGGGGGCGGGAAACCGCGGCATTCTGACCACGCTGGCGATTGGCGAATTTCTGGGTGCGCAACTGACTGTGGCCGTCAGCCAGATCTTCCAGGCGTTCGAGCAGATGCGCATCACGGCAACGTTGAGCCTGCTCACCAATCTGTCGCGGCTTGTGGTTGCGGTGATCCTGTTTCTGAAGTTTCATCGGATTGCCGCGTGGCAATGGGCCTATGCCTCGATGGCAGTTGCGCTGTGCGCGGCGATGATCAGCGTCATCACAGTGTTGAAGAAATTCGGCAAGCCGGTCTTCGATCCGCGGCTGGCGCTCCGGCGCGCCGGGGAAGGCTTCATCTTCGCAATATCCGGCACCACCACATCGGCCTACAACGACCTGGACAAGGCGATGCTGGGCCACTACGGCATGAACGCCGCGAATGGTATCTACACCATGGCGTATCGCGTGGTGGATATCAGCTTCATGCCGGTGCGATCCATTTACAACGCCGCTTTCCCGCGCTTCTTCCAGCTTGGCGCCGGCGGACTGACGGCAACCTCGAAGCTGGCGTCGCGGTTGATCCGCAAGACGACCTTGCTTTGCATTCTGGCGGCGGTGGGCATGTTTGTGTGCGCGCCGCTGATACCATTTCTCGCCGGCCACGGTTTCGATAAGAGCGTCGTTGCATTGCGCTGGCTGTGCCTGATTCCGCTCTTCCGCTCCTTTCACATGTGCGCAGGCGATGCGCTTGCCGGCGTTGGGTTGCAGCCCTACCGGCTGGCCGCGCAGACGGTTGCAGCACTGGGGAACTTCGGTCTGAACCTCTACCTGATTCCGCACTACTCCTGGCGCGGCGCGGCGGCGGCGAGCCTGATGACGGATGGCGGCCTGGCCGTGATGTGCTGGCTGCTGCTCTTTGGACTGCGCGCTCGCGAGCGCAGCCGAGGCGTGCCATCGCCGGAAGCTTCTCCTGAAGTGAATCTCGGTTCCAGCTAGCCCCCTATGCCCAACGTGCTCATCTTCCGGGAGCTGCTTCTGCCTCCCAGTGAGACCTTCGTGCTGGCCCAGGCCGCGGCGCTCAATCGCTATCGGCCCGTCTTCTGCGGCCTCACGGATGTTCCGCAGAGCCTTCCGGTTCCCAGGCCGATCCGATTCACCAGCATGGATGCGCCACTCGCGCGCTATCGGATCGAGTTCTATAGACGGCTGCAGTGGGGGCCGTTTTTTCACCAGCGCATGCGGCGTGCGCATCCCACATTGATTCATAGCCATTTTGCGATCGATGGAGCGGACGCTCTGGGTATGCAGAGCAGTTTGCAGATACCGATGGTAGTGACGCTGCACGGCTTCGATGTGTCCACATCGGACGAGAATCTCGCCAGGAATCGGAGCGGGCGGCGGTTTCTGAAGCGGCGGCCGCAGTTGTGGAAGGCAGCTTCGAAGTTCGTTTGCGTATCGAAGGCGATCCGCGAGATCGCGCTGCGTGCCGGCTATCCGGACGAGAAGCTCATCGTGCGTTACATCGGCATCGACTGCCAGAAGTTTGCTGCGGCGCCGGCCCGAAGCCGCGAGGAGAACCTGATCCTTTTTGTCGCGCGGCTGGTGGAGAAGAAGGGCTGCGAATATCTGATTCGCGCGATTGCGCAGTTGCGGGAGCGGCGCCGGGATACGCGGCTGGTGGTCATCGGCGATGGACCGCTGCGGGGGGAACTGGAGCAGCTTGCCGGAAGCCTGCGGGTGCCGGCGAAGTTCCTGGGCGTGCAGGGGCCCGATGCGGTGCGCGACTGGATGCAGCGGGCGTGGGTGTTGTCGAATCCCAGCGTGACGGCGGCGAATGGCGACACGGAGGGATTGGGGATGGTCTTTGCCGAGGCGCAGGCTACCGGATTGCCGGTGGTGAGCACGCGGCATGGGGGGATTCCCGAGGTAGTGCGCGATGGCGAGACGGGATTGCTGGCGAGCGAGCGCTCAGTCGAGGAGTTGGCGAGCCATCTGGAGCGGATGCTGATGGACCGGACTTTCTGGAATGCGTGCAGTGAGCGCGCGAAGCTGTGGGTGCGCGAACAGTTCGACATCCGGCGGTGTACGGCGGGGCTCGAAGAGGTGTATGACGCGGCCGTAGCGCGCGGCCAGGCATGATGCGGGCGATTTGCCAGGCGTGCCCCGGATCGTGTGTAGTCATCTTCGCCCCTCAGCGGGCAATTCTTTTACGAACGGAAGGGAAGAACGATGCGTGGACTCTCTTTGGTATTAGTGGCAGCGATGGTGGGCGGAGCGGCGCCCGGCATGGTGCTGGGACAGGCGGCAGCAACTGCTCCGGCAACCAAGCCTGCCAAGGCCGCTAAGTCACCCGCGGTGATGCCGACGGATGCGGAGATCGCCGATGCAAAGGCCAAGGGCATGGTGTGGGCGAATACGAACACGAAGGTCTATCACAAGGATGACGCGCAGTACGGTAAGACCAAGCATGGGAAGTTCATGACCGAGTCGGATGCCCAAGCGGCCGGTTACCGGCTGGCGAAGTCTTCGCCGATCGGGAAAAAGAAGGCTGCCGCGCCGCAGCAGTAATTGCACTTCGCGAACCGACAGGGCCGCAAAGATCTCCGCTGCCGGCCCTGTCTCTGCTGCATTCCTGGAGCAAGACCCGTCGGTGGGAAAGGTAACTGACGCTTCTGTGCGATGGGCTGCGAGCCCGCTCCTGCCTACACTGCGTGTATGGCTAACTATCGCTTAAAAGTTCTTGGCATCCCCACCGCGATCATTCTGGTATGCGCGGTATTCGTGGAAGCCGCGTTCCACCTGGATCAGTCGGTGCTGCTGGAGATCGCAGGGCTGCTGGCGCGGCTGACGATCCTGGCATCGTTCGTGTACTTCCTGCGGGCCTGGAAGAAGACAGTGCTGGCTTACTGGTAGCGGCACACCTTTCGGATTTGTCGTGCATCCATAAACTGATTATTTCGTATGCGTTGCCGATTTTTATGAATGTGTAGCCTGCATTCTTAGTGGTCGCTGGGCAAACCGGCGACGCGCCGCTTCAAAACAAGAAAATCCATGAAATCGCTGCGGGCTGCTTCGCGGCTTGGCGGTTGTACGCTTCGCATCACGCCTCCGGCTGAGCCGCGGCCGTGGACTTGCCTGCGGCAGCCTAGTGTCGCAGCTTAGTGGCGCGTCCTGGGGCGTTCGGCTGCCTTGTAAAAGGTATAGATCGCGGCATAGGGCACGCGCGCGATCGCACCGAGATGCCGTGCATCGCAGCCGACCGGTGGCATGCCGCCGCCGTGCGTGTCGGAGCGGCGGACGTAGCTGACGTGAGCGAGCACGCCGTTCGGTGTGCCGTCGATTGCCGGCGACGCAGCGAGAAGCAGCCACGGGATCGATGTGCGATCAGGCGCGGGCTGGCTGATGAGCAGCTTGCCGGTGATCGCGCTGCCATCCTTCCATCGCCAGGTCGGCCCGGCGCTATGGCTGCCGACCGCTTCGCCGCCCGCGTAGAGCGTAGCCTCGGGCGCAACGAAGACCCACGCGGGCGCGCCCTGCTGCTGCTGACAATGATAGATCTGCACGCCCTTACCGGTAACGGGTGGCAGCGGCGTAACGGATGGGTCGGGCGGCAGCGTGCGGTCTTGCGCGCGGATGCCGGGCGAGAGCAGAAGGAATAGGGCGGCGACAATGGGAAAGCGCATAGGGGTTAAGACCTGGCAGGGTTAGGCTAGCAGAACGAAGTTGACAGCCAGAGGACGATCTTTGCACGGGCCCCTCATGGCGGGTCGCGGCAAGATGCTCGAGTGGTGAGCGAGCAATTTCCGGCGTCGCATGCAATCTAGATCAGCCAACGGAACTATCCATACATATGCACGGCTGTTGTTGAGCTTGGAAAGTTTATGTCCCGATATATGCCGAAGTATGGCTTTTTTTTTGCGGCTATTTCGCCAAAGATGACTTATACTCCATGGCGCATTGTAAGTGCTTTCTCCCGGCACGACTTAATGCACCGTTCACAATCCTCCCCGTTGGTTGTCGCTATCTCTATGTGGTTCGGGCTCGCATAAGGACGAGACACTGTCTCGACTGCGTGGGTCAGGTTGCAACGGCTCCCATACATAGGCGATTTCCCAGGGTCTTCTAGCCATATCTATCTATTTGTTCACTCAGCGCTTCGGGCCATTGTGCGCCCCGAGGAGGATGCTGTCATGCGCAAGATTGTCCAATTATCGGCGGTAACCGTTTTCGGCGCATGGTGCTTTGCGGCCAGCGCCGCAGGAACGATGCCATCCGGCGGCGGCGTAGTGGGGGTGCTGCAGAAGAAATATCTGGTGACAGAGATGACCCCGGACCATGAGCAGATCACAAAAGACGGCACCACGATGGTGATGAAAGCCGCAGGGGTCTACAGCGTGCCGACGACGACGATGATGATGGTGCCGGACAACAAGGTGGTGGATGGGAAGGTTCAGGCGCCCAATATGTTTCTGCGTGTGACGTTGACCAAGGCAGGCGCGCACGTGCTGCAGACCGGGGACAAGGTGTACATCACCAAGATGGACAGCAAGAGCCCGGATGTGCTGCAGCTCACGATCGTGACGGTGGACCAATTGGACGTTCCGGGAAAGGACGATAAGAAGAAATTCGATGCGAACGTGACCTTCCACTTCAAAAAAGGGTATCTGGATGAGGCGCCTCCAGAAGAGGTGGAGCAGGCAATCGAATCGGTGATGGCGCCGGATGAAGGCGGCGATCAGGGTGGCGGCAACGGTGCCGACGCGCAGCAGGGACCGCAACAACAGGGTCCGCCGCAGCGACCAGCGCCGGTACGCGCGGCAGCGCCCCCGCCCCCACCCCCGGCACCTGCTGCGCCGGCAGCACCGCCGCCGACGATCACGATTGGCGAGTCTTCGACCGAGGTTCTGCAGGCGATGGGCCTGCCGTTGCAGATGATCGATCTGGGGAAGAAGAAGACCTATGTCTACAAGAACATGAAGGTTGTGTTTATCAACGATAAGGTGAGCGACGTGCAGTAGGGCCGCGAAGGATTCCCGATCAGATGTAAAGGAGAGCAAGATGCGGTGCGATAGAACGGGTACGATTCTTCCATTTCTCCTGCGAACTGCTGCCACAATGCTGGCGGGTGCTGCGTTTCTTATGCCGGCCAGTGGACAGGCAAAGCATTCCGCCCCGGCAAAACCAGCGGCAAAACCGGCGACGAGCGCCTCGCATAGCGCGACACCATCTCACACCGCGACCACGTCGCATACCACGACCGCGTCGCACACCACGGCAGGCGGATCGCATGGCAGCGCAGCAGGCCGGCCTGGAGCAGCCGCCGGCGGGAGCCGGAACGTTAGCACGGTTCGTCATCCGAACGGATCGACAACGACACGGACGCCATCCGGCAGGGAGGTCACCAGAGCTCCCAACGGCCGCGTGACCAGTGTGAGGACGGCGAGCGGCCATGAGGTGCGCTACGGCGCAAATGGCCATGTCAGAGAGATCCATAGCAACGGTATGGCCATCCGGCGCGGTCCAGGAGGCATGCGGCGCACGATGGTGGATCGTCCGGATCACTCCCGGCTGGTGGCTTATGGTCACGGCCGCGGTTACATTCAGCGGCCCTATGCGTACCGTGGACATACGTATTACAGCCGCGCGTACTACTACCACGGCGGCTACTCCCGCGCGTACTACCATCCTTACTACTACCATGGCGTGTATCTGCACGGATACATGCCGTCGTACTACTATCCAGCGGCGTATTACGGCTGGGCCTATCGTCCGTGGCCGGCGCCGGCGCCGTATGCGTGGGGATGGGGCGCGGCTCCCTGGTATGGATACTACGGAGCATACTTTGCGCCGTATCCCGTGTATCCGAGCGCCGCTTACTGGCTGACGGACTACATGGTGGCAGCGAGTCTGCAGGAGGCGTATGCGGCGGGCGTAGCTGCTGGCCAGAGCTCGGCCGCGCTGCATGATACGAAGCCTCGGCTGGTCTTCGCATCCTATGATCCGGAAACGGGGACGACGTCGCCGGTGATGACGAAAGAGGTGAAGGACGCAGTCTCCGAGGAGATCAAGCGGGAGCTGGCGGCTTCACAGAATACGGCCGATCCCTCGGATGGCAGCACCTCGAACCTGAGCACGATGCTGGCGGATGGTCAGCCGCATGTGTTCGTCGTATCGGCGGGACTGACGGTGACGTCGAATGGTCAGGACTGCGGGATTACCGAAGGCGATGTGCTGGCTCTGAATGCTCCGCCGGCGGCGGATGCTGCGGAGGCCGATCTGCGGGTGCTGGCGAGCAAGCAGGCGGAATGTACGAAAGGTAGTGTCGTCAGCGTCGAGCTGACCGATCTGCAGGAGATGCATAACCATCTACTCCAGAACATCGATAAAGGCATGTCCGAGATGAAGGACCATCCGGGACAGGGTGGCTTGCCCGCGCCGCCGGCTGAGGCGATCCAGGGAACGACGACGGCTCCGTATGCGGCTGCCGCGCCGCCTCCGGACCCGAATGGCGCAAGCGAGCTGGACCAGCAGGCGCAGCAGGGCGAGCAGACGGAGCAGCAGGCCATAGCGGAGGCGAGCGCTTCGGAGGAGGGCGGAGACAGCAGTGCTGCTGCTTCGCCGATCGGAGCGGTCGATCAGGGAGGCAGTGCGGCAGCGGCTCCTGCGGCGGCGGCGCCGGCGCCGGCGCGACGCGGACCGGTGACGATTGCGCTTGGGCAGACGCCGGAGCAGGTGGTTGCGATGAAGGGCCAGCCGCTGAACAAAGTGAACCTTGGAACGAAGCTGATCTACGTCTACTCGGATATGAAGATCGTGTTTGTGCGAGACAAGGTGAGCGATGTGCAGTAAACGCCAGTGACGCCTGCGCGGCAGAGTGGAATTCCGCTCTGCCGCGCGGTTGCTTTCACCATTTCCATTTGCTGCTATTGCGGAGCGGTACTTCCGGCTTCCGCTGGCGATGCGCCACCGTCATCCTATGGGTGTCAGCTTCACCGTCCGGCCGGTCTTTGCGGAGGTCCGCGCCGCGTCCAGAATCTGCATCACGATCACGTTCGTGTCCAGCGCCGTCAGGTCTCCCTGCGGCTTCAGCTTGCCATCCAGCACGGCTTCCAGGTAGTCGAGCGAGCCATCTTCCGGCGGAGCCAGCGGCGTCGCTTCACGCTCTGTCGCATCAGCCTCGCCCTTGGTGCGTTCCATGACCTTGTCGCTCTTGATCGTCTTTATGTACCCGGTGGTGCCATAGACCTCCATGTCCTTGCGGTCGAAGGGCCAGTTCCACGAGCCCTGAATGATAGCCTGCGCATGCGGATAGGTCAGGATGATCGTGCCCTCGTCATCGACATGGGGATACTCCTCGGGCTTGATCTGCTGCGTCACCGCCGTCACCGTCAGCGGCGTCTCGCCATGCATCAACCAGGTCGCCAGATCGACGCCGTAGCAGCCGAAATCGTAGAGCGCGCCGGCACCGTTCTGCTGCGGGTCGGTCAGCCATTTCAGAAACTCCGGCTGTACGCCGATCTCCGCCGGCCCCCTGTGCCCGTCGTGCACCACCAGCTTGCGCAGCGGCCCCAGCTTGCCCGCTTGGAGTTCATCGTACGCAGCTTTGTTGGAGGCATACCACGTGGTCTCGTAGTTCACCAGCACGGGAATATGGTCCTCGCGCGAGATCTTGCGGATCGCCAGCGCGTCGTCGAGGGAAATCGTCAGCGGCTTCTCCACCATGACGGCGACGTGGTGCCGCGCCGCTATCTCAATCGCCGGACGGTGTCCTGCAATCGACGTGTAGACCAGCACCGCCTGCGGATGCGTCGCGTCGATCATCGCTTCTTCGGTGGGGAAGAAGATCTTCGGGTCCAGATGATATTTCGCTGCATACTTCTGTCGCAGCGCAGGATCGGGATCGGAGACGCCTACCAACTGTACCTCCGGATGCGTCGGCAGTTGTGGCAGAAACCCCGCGACATGGCCGTGCACCAGCCCAACGATCGCGACGCGCGTCTGTGCCGGCGTGGCCGCGGCGGCGGTAAGGGTTGCAATCAACACGCAAAGCACGCGTCGGCACGTTGGCATCATCTCTCTCTTCTCCTATACTTTTTCGAAAGCGTGATTGTTACCGGCAGAACTCCGGCCGGAGGCTCGCTTGATTCAAACGGCTAGCTCTTCTGCTCGTAGAACTGAAGACAAACGCCGGAGGGCACGATCATGTGGAACTCACGACGGCCCCAAGCTTTCATTTCTAGGGGTCCTACTTTTGCAGCGGTATCTCTGTATTCGTTATAGAGCATCTCCAGGTTGGAGACGCCAATGCTCAG
>DASYBK010000086.1:0-18437 GCA_036500805.1 Acidobacteriaceae bacterium
CGCCAGGTTCCCGCTGTCTACCGACGAAACCACGCGCGGCGGAATCGGCTCGAGCGTGCGCGTGTCGTACCAGTTGTAGATGTGGCCGTTGCGCTTCTCCATGCGATCGAAGGTGTCCAGGCTGCAGTGGCTCAGCCCCACAAACTCCGGCACCGTCAGGTAGCCGAAGGTGTGCGCCGCCTGCCGTCCGTTCAGCAGCAATCCGAAATTGGTAGGCGAAACGCGCGCTGCCTCGAACAGCTCATCCTCCTCCACGTTGTCCGGTACCAGGTAGTTGTGCGCCGGCCCGCCGTACTCGTAGAAGAAGCGCCAGGTGCGCAGCGCCATCTCGCGCAGGAACTCGTGCTGCTTCAGGGTCAGGCGCTGCCGGTCATCCTGCGGTGGCGCGTTCAGCCACGCCGTTATCGCGCTCTCGAAGAGCCACAGCACCAGCAGCGGCGTAGCCACCAGCAGCGACTGCTTGTGCACCACGGCAATCAGCAGAGCAAGCCCGATGGTGAACAGCGGCGTCGCCTGCAGATAGCGATCGACCGGCGTCGTCTTGCCGCCGGTAGACTCGGCCTGGGCCGCCGTCTCCCATTCCAGCAGTCTCTGCCCGGTGATGAAGCGGCGCACCAGCGAGCGGATGATCGCGTCCAGCGCCATCAGCATCTGGTGTGGCAGGAATGCCAGGTTGATCAGCGTAATAGTCAGGTTCTGCCCAAAGCCGACGAACGCCTCCTGCACCTCACCCTTCTGCGGGCTGGCCCATGCCCGTCCCACACTGAACACCAGCGACACCAGGCTCGGCGCGAACAGCAGCACCAGCGTCACCACAGTCCAGTAGAGCGGTCCCCCCGGCAGCCCCAGCCAGCCCGCCACCAGCAGGATCAGCGTCATCGTCTCCACCAGCGAGCGCCGCAGGTTGTCGAAGATCTTCCAGCGCGAGATATTCGAGATCGGATTCTTCACCATCCGCCCGCTCTCGTCCGGCACCTTGCCGAAGAGCCACTGCGCAATCTGCCAGTCGCCGCGCACCCAGCGATGCTGCCGCCGGCGATAGGCGCTGTAATGCGATGGATAGTCGTCGATCACCTCGATGTCCGTCGCCAAGCCGGCGCGTGCATACGCCCCTTCGATCAGGTCGTGGCTCAGCAGGGAATTGCGCGGGAAGCGCCGGTCGAGCACCGCGTGCAGCGTATCGACTTCATAGATGCCCTTGCCGGTGAAGATGCCCTCGCCGTACAGGTCCTGGTAGGCATCGGAGACAGCCCGCGTGTAGATATCGAAGCCCGTCTGCCCGGAGTAGATCGCCGCCAGCCGCGAGCGCGACGCCGAGTGCACGCTGACCCCCACGCGCGGCTGCAGAATGCCGTAGCCCTCGGTCACGATGCGCGATTCCGGATCGATGACCGCACGGTTCAGCGGGTGCGTCATCGCACCCACCAACGCATGTGCAGTGCCGCGCGGCAGTTGCGTATCCGAGTCCAGCGTAATGACGTAGCGCACCGTGCGCAGCACGTCCAGGTTGCCCACTTTCACCGGGAAGCTGTCGAACTCCGCCCGGATGAACTTGTTCAGGTCCAGCAGCTTGCCGCGCTTGCGCTCCCACCCCATCCACACGCCCTGCCGTGCGTTGAAGATGCGGTGCCGATGCAGCAGATAGAAGCCGCCGCCGTTCTTATTGCCGTAGCGCGCATTCAGGTTGTTGATCAGCCCCACCGCCAGCTCCACCAGCGGGTCGGTATCGTTCGGCCGCGGCCGCGAGACGGAATCCGGCAGATCGCTCAACAGCGCAAAGTGGATGTTCCGGTCCTGGTTGGCCAGGTAGCGCACCTCCAGGTCTTCGATCAGCTCACGCACCTGCTGCTCATTCAGCAGCAGCGTCGGGATCGCCACCAGCGTGGTGAACTCCCGGGGCAGCCCTTTCGGAAACTCGAGCTTCGCCAGGCCGGTCGCCTTGAAGAGCGCGGCCACCATGTTGTTCATCAGGTCCACCGCGCCCTGTGCCGTCGGGATCAGCAGGAAGAGGAACGCCGCCGTCAGGCCGCCGAGGATCGAGTAGTTCGGAACCAGCGGCACCATGATCGCGCCGATCAACAGCACCGTCAGCAGCAGAATCCCCAGGATGTAAACGTCATCGGCATGCCGCTTGGCGAAGATGCGCGCGCGTTCGATCCACGGCGGCCGGTAGGCGATCTCGGCGGCCAACAAAGGAAATCCCTTGTCGATCAGGTAGTAGCCCACGTGCGCCCGCCGCTCCGCCATGCGTGGTGCCGTATTCGGCGGCACGGGCTGTTCGGCCAGCCGCAATGCGGCCTGCGCCACCTCAAGCTCCGTCTGGTCGGAATATCGAGCAATGTTCGACACCCGCTCCCGGTAGCGCTCGCGGCTGTCAAAGTCCATCTGCGGGTAAGCACCGACCGGGTCTCGCCGCAGCACGGCGTTGAAGACCACCAGGCCCTCGATCATATGGGCCCAGTTGGCATAAATCGTGTTGCGGATGCCGTCGAAGCGCGCAGCGAGCAGCCCTTGCGCCGCCAGATCGAAGGAATCGGGGTCGTCGATCTGCGATCGCGCCTGGGTCAGCACTTCCTCCACCAGCAGGAACTTCACCGCGGTAGGGAAGGCCCACAGCTCGCGCAAGGTCAAGGGATCAGCCTTCTGTACCTCTTCCAGGAACCAGACCACCCAGTCGCCCTCCCAGCGCGACTCGGCGGCCTTCAGATACGTATCCGCTACGGTGATAATACGGGGCTCGTCGCCCTCACGCGGGCGCACCACCACCGGCAGATGAGCCAGCCGCCGCCGGATCGAGTACATCTCGTCCAGCGCCGATTGCAAGAGGCGCGGGTTCTCGCGCAGTTCGAGCAAGGGGTCCAGCGGCTCGCCCGGCTTGTAGGTCGGCATCGGCCGCCGGTCCAGCTCGTTGAAGACCTGCCGGTAGGTGGACTGCGCCGCTACGATGCGCCGGCTGAAGATGTCGCCCTGCGGCGCGCGCGCCACGTGCCACTCCTGCGAGGCCGTCAGCGCGGCGCGCCGCATCTGCTCTTCCGTTCGCTCGATCTTCGGCGCCGGCACCTTGGCCACCACCGGCAGCTCCGCTTCCACCATCGAGTCCGCGGGAAGCTTCGCATCCACCGTCTCGGCCGCAGGCGGCGCGGTCTGTGCAATCTTCTCCGGAGGAACCGCCGCGGCATTCTCTGCCGCCGGCAGCGTCTGCTCTCTCCGCTCGTCTATATGGGTCACCTTCTCTGTCATCGATAGCTCGCTGCTTGCATCTCGAACATCCCTGCGTATCGTCCTCCCAGCGCCATCAGCGCCGCATGCGTGCCTTCCTCCACCAGCTTGCCGCCCTCCAGAACTACGATGCGGTCTGCCATCCGCACCGTCGAGAAACGGTGCGAGATCAGGAGCGCCATCTTGCCCGCAGTCAGCTCGGCAAAGCGCTCAAAGACCTCCAACTCGCTCCTGGCATCGAGCGCTGCCGTAGGCTCATCCAGAATCAGGAGTTGCGCGTCGCGCAGATAAGCGCGCGCCAGCGCTACCCGCTGCCATTCGCCGCCCGAAAGCTCGACCCCGCCTTCGAAGCGCCGCCCCAGCATCTGATCGTAGCGCCCGGGGAGCTTCGCGATCACGCTCGCCGCCAAACTCTGCTCCGCAGCCAGCTCAATCTCGTTCTCGGTGTGCTCGCGCTCTACCCGTCCCACCCCGATGTTGTCCCGCGCCGTCATCTCGTAGCGCATAAAGTCCTGAAAGATCACGCCCATCTCGTGGTGCAGGTCGTCCAGGTCGTACTCGCGCAGGTCCACGCCGTCCAGCAGAATCTGTCCTTCGGTCGGGTCGTAGAGCCGCGTGATCAGCTTCACTACCGTCGTCTTGCCCTGGCCGTTCTCGCCGATCAGCGCGATGCGCTCCCCCGGCCGCAGCCGGAAATTGAAGTCGCGCAGCACCCGCCGCTCCGTTCCCGGATAGGCGAACGATACGTTGCGGAACTCGAAGCCCTGCTGGATCGGCCGCGGCACCTTCAGGCCGTCCGCCTTCGACTCCACTGTGGGCTTCATCTCGAAGAACGCCAGCAGATCGGTGAGGAAGAGCGCCTGATCCGCCACGCCCGAGGCCAGCGAGAAGACCTGCTGCAGATTCGAGCTCGCTTGAATGATGGCGTTGGTCAACAGGGCGTATACGCCGATGCTCCCATAGTGGCCGCCAATCGCGCGCCAGATCACGAAGACATACGCCCCGTAGTAGCCGAGCGTCGCGATGATGCCCAGCAATCCCCCGGCAATCAGCTTCTTGCGCGAGAGCGCGACATTGTCTTCGTAGATCTGCTGCGAGAGAGCATTGAAACGATCGGTGAAGAAGCCGCTCAGGTTAAAGAGCTTCAGCTCTTTCGCCCCCTCGCGGCTGCCCGCGGTCTGCCGCAGGTAGTCCATCTGCCGCTTGGCCGGCGTCTGGCGGAAGTTCAACGCATAGCGCAGGAAGGCGAAATGGGTCTCGCCCAGGAAGGTCGGCAGCACGCCGAGTGCCAGCAGCAGCAGCAGCCAGGGCGAGAAGTAAAACAGGATGCTGGTCCAGATCACCGTGGTCATGGTCTGTTGCAGCAATCGGCCCATCTGCTGGATCATCGCCAGCCGGTCGGTCGCCTGGACGCGCGCCCGTTCCAGCCGGTCGTAGAAGACAGGATCTTCGTAGGTAGTCAGGTCCAGCTGCGCCGCCTGCTGCATTACCTGCATGCTCACGAAGTGCGTATAGCGATCGGCCAGCAGGCTGTCGGAGTAATCGATCCCCCGGCTCAGCAGGCCGACGATCACGTTCAGCACCACCTCGCTCGCGACCGCCCACCAGAAATATTGCGGCAGTCCCTTGTGCAGGATCGCGTTTTCGACGCCATTGAGGATCCAGGCCGCGATGATGCCAATGCCGGCGGGCAGAGCAGCCACCAAAACGCGGAGAATAAGGCCCCATGTCACCACCGCGCGGCCTGATTTCCAGAGAATTCCGAGCACAGGCGGCACATTGCGCAGAGCGACAAGCCGCTCGCGCCAAGCGCTCGAAGTGGAGTGTGGCTGGCCTTCCGTCATGGAACGCAGATCAAGGCAATAACTTGCTGCAAATTGTCTTTTGTACGCTGTAGCCTGTGATGCATCATAGAGTTACCGTGTTGGCTTGACCACCCCGTTGAACCCGCATCCTCCCCGCTAACATCGAAACCATATGCAAGGCACTCTCCCTCAGGTAGAGGCGCAGCCGCCCTCGCCCTCCGCCGCCCCCAGCCAGCGTCTCATCCCCCTGCTCGGCCTCGCCTGCGGCATCACCGTCTCCGCGCTCTACTTCAACCAGCCCCTGCTCATCGAGATGGCGCGCAGCCTGCACGTCACCGAAGCCCGGATGAGCCACGTCGCCGTCGCCGCCCAGGCCGGCTACGCCATCGGGCTGCTCTTCTTCGTTCCGCTCGGCGATGTTCTCGAGCGCCGCAGCCTCATCCTCAAGATGATCGGCGGACTGGTCCTCGCCATGCTCATCACCGCCGTCGTGCCGGCGCTGCTGCCCATGGTGCTCATCACCCTCGTCACCGGCACCCTGGCCGCGGTCACCCACGTCATCCTGCCCATCGCGCCTGAAATCGCTACGCCCGCTAACGCCGGCCGTGCTGTCGGCTCCGTCATGACCGGCCTGCTGCTCGGCATCCTGCTCAGCCGCACCTTCTCCGGCTGGATCGGCGAATGGCTCAACTGGCGCGCCGTCTTCCTCATCGCCGCGGCCATTGCTATCGCGCTGGCATTCTTTCTTCGCCGCGCCCTGCCGCTCTTGCCGCCGCGCGCTCCCATGCCCTACCGCCACGCCCTCCGCTCGCTCTGGACCCTCGCCCGCACCCAGCCGTTGCTGGTCGAATCCGCCATCGTCGGCGGCCTGGTCTTCGCCGCCTTCAGCGCCTTCTGGACCACGCTCGTCTTCCTCCTCGGCTCGCCGCACTACCGCCTCGGCGCAGGCATCGCCGGCAGCTTCGGTGTTCTCGGCGCAATCGGCGCGTCGGTAGCCCCCATCGCCGGTCGCCTCGCCGACCGCCACGGCTCACGCTGGGTCATCTCCGTCGCGCTCGTCGTGCTCATCCTCTCCTGGGGCGTCACCTGGATCTTCGGCTATCACATCGCCGGTCTCGTTATCGGCGTGCTGCTCATGGATGCCGGCGCGCAGGCTAGCCAGGTCGGCAACCAGACCCGCATCTTCTCGCTCGCCCACTGCCCGGGAACGGCATACGGCGCGCGCAGCCGCATCAACACCGTCTACATGACGACTTACTTCATCTTCGGCGCGCTCGGCTCCTATCTCGGCGCCCATGCCTGGGAGCACTGGCACTGGTCCGGAGTCTGCAGCCTCGCGCTGCTGCTGCTCGCGCTAGCCGCCGCGCGCCACGCCTACGGCTCATGGCGCAACAGAAATAAAGAAGAGCTATGCCACGACGATGTGGATGTGGCCATGACTAAAGAAGCCATCGGCGGCTGAGGACAAGCGCGTCTTCGTGACGCCGGGCGGCCTCCTTTATACCCGAACTCTAGCAAAACACTTATTGTTACCGCGTAGAGTTACTTATAAAGTCTTGTTAGATACCGGGACTTGTGCTTCCCTGACCATGAGACCGCTCATGGGAGATCTCTGGAATAAGATCAAGACCGCTGCCAGCAGACGAATTGTCCTTATATGCGTGACCGTTATGGACAGTGCGGTTCTACTTGTCCTCTTTTTGGTCCTGATTGGTGTAGATATCGCGAAGAGCTGGCTTCTCAGGAAAATGGGCCTAGGTGGACTGCCGACCCAGGTAACACTGGGCATAGTTGAAGTACTTTTCGATCTCTGTCTTATCAACCATGTTTTTGGCTGGCTTTGGGGTGATTTTCGCTGCATTTTGAGAGGAGATTGCAGACCCAATGACATATGAAAGCTCTTTAGAATGGAGCGATATTCCGCGCATCTATAAGGCGCGCTTGCGGCAACTTGGCAGATCCATGGCGATAAATGTCGCCGCGGGCATCATCCTTGTGGCGATTTTCATCCTGATACCCCTGTACTTTGGAATTGCTCTATTTTCTGGACGGGGACATTACATACTGACGGCTCTCGCTTTTGGCGTGGCGTTAATGATTGCAGGCAGGCTCTACTGGAACAGTTTCAGAATGGCAGGTAAGCCGCGTGGATGAATCTTGCCGGGTGCCCCATCCTACGTAACACGTAGGGTGGGCGAGTTCTGACGTGCGCAGCGCAAACCTTCAGAGCGAACTCAGCCGCGCACAGGCATCCAGCAACGCCTCATCCTGCTTCGCAAAGCAGAATCGCAGCAGATTCTCCCCACGTCCCTTGCTATAAAAAGCCGAGCCCGCCACCGCCGCCACGCCCGTCTTCGCCAAGAGCGCGCGCGCCTTCTCCCGCGCTGTCGCCCCGGGAAGAATCGTCACATCCGCCAGCACGTAATACGCCCCATCGGGCACCGAAGGCGTCAGCCCCGCCTCGTTCAGCGCCGAGCACAACATGTCGCGCTTCTTCTGATAGTCCGTCGACATGTGCCGGTAAAAATCTGCATGAAGCTGTGCCAGCCCTGCAGCCCCGCCATACTGCGCCGGCGACGGCGCACACACATACGTCAGGTCGTGGAAGTAGCCAATCGAAGGAATCCATCGCGCGTCCGCCGCCAGATACCCGATGCGCCATCCGGTGATCGCGAAGGTCTTCGAGAACCCCGAGATGGTGATCGTCCGCTCCGCCAGGCCGGGCAAGGAAGCCGCGCTCACATGCTTCGCGCCGCCAAACAGAAAGTACTCGTAAATCTCATCCGTCAGCAGAAAGAGATCGTGCTCCAGCGCAATCTCGCCGATCGCTTCAATCTCCGCGCGGGTAAACACCTTCCCGCACGGATTCGACGGCGTGTTGATCAAAATCGCCCGCGTCTTCGGCGTAATCGCGGCGCGCAGTGCATCGATATCCAGCTCCCACGTCCCCATCGCCAGCGGCTGCGTTACCGGCTTGATGCGCAAGGTCAGCATCGTGTTCAGGTGGTAGCCGTAGAACGGCTCAAAGAGAATGATCTCGTCGCCCGGATTGAAGAGCGCCAGACACGCCGCGTACATCGCACCGGTCGCGCCGGCCGTCACCAGCACCTGCGTTTCCGGGTCCGCCTGAATGTGGTTATAGCTCGCCAGCTTTTTGCTGATCGCCGTGCGCAGCGGCGCGATGCCGTCCAGCCGTGTGTAGATGTTGTGACCCTGATGGATGGCGGCGATCGCCGCATCGCGTACCGGCGCCGGCAACTCCGTATCGCACACCCCCTGCGCCAGGTTCACGCCGCCCACCCGGTCGCATTCCACCGTCATCGAACGGATCTCGGACTGAACCAGGTGCGGAGCGATCTCGCTCAAATGCAGGCGGCTGACGGCGGCTTGAGGCATGAGCTCATTAGAGCTTTTTCAGTGAGTCCTGTCATCCCCTATCTGCGGATTCGGCAGCTCTCTGCTTCTATCCCGCGCGCGTCAGCCGAAAGACATCCGCCGGCGGTCTGACCGCGGAATATCCGGCAAACATGCCGCGCAGCATCTCCACCTCGGTCTGCGTCGCGCGCGCCGCCTGCTTGCGATCCGCATAGTGCTTTCCTGTCGGCGCAAAGATCACTCTCGCCTCCAGGTTGCGCTGCCCCAGCGTCCGCACCAGGTGCGTCCCGAAGACATCGTCGCCATGATAGGCGAGCGTCGCCTCCTCTGCCGTGCTGCTCGCATAGCCGATGGCCGCGGCCGTCACCGGCGCATGCATGCGCACCGCAGGCTCGAAATAACGGGAGTGGAAGCGCAGTACCGATCCGCCGTCGCTCGATGTGCCCTCGGGAAAGAGCACCACCGGCACACACGCCGCCAGCGCCTCCTCCATCAACGCAACCGCGTCGCCATTCGCCGATGCCCGCTCTCGATTCACGTAAATCGTGCCTGCCATGGTGGCAAATGCGCCGAACACCGGCCACGCCCGCACGTCCTGCTTGGCGACAAACAGGCAGGGGGCAATCGACGCGTAGGCCAGCACATCCAGGTAGCTCAGGTGATTCGAGACCACCAGCCCATGCAGCGGCGGATCGCCCTCGGCCGTCACCGTCATCCCGATCCGCTTCAGCACCGTGCAGGCGGCATCCTGCAGCCAGTTGGCCCGCTCCCGGGCGGTCAGCGACTTCACCCCGCCCGGCCGCAAACGCCGCGAAGCGAAGCTCGCCGCCACTTCGGCCAGCGACACGCCCATCAGGGCCGTCCTCAGGCCCGAACGGAGTGGATTGCGATAGGCAAGCGTGCTCATGGCCGGCACAGAAAACGGCTGCGCGCTGCGGGAGCAAGCTCGTCCATGTCCTGCAACGTCAGAAAATCGATGGTCCCGAACGCGCGGTCCCAGGCCGGCTCGCTGCAAATGCGCGCTCCCACAGCGAGGTACGTCTTCAACAATTTCGGCACATGCGTCTCCGGTACGGCAGTATCGCTCGCCGGCGCTGGCAATCGATATCCCGCGGCCGGCTGGGTTCGCAAATCCGGCGCCGCCAGAAACGGAGCAAGCCGGTGGTACATCGCCCATCCTGTCGCTGCATCCTGCGACGGCACGGAAGAACATCCGATCAAGTAACGCAATTTGTGATGATGCGCATACTGCGCAATGCCGCGCCACAGCAAGGTCAGCACCTCGCTGCCGCGATGCTCGCGGTCAATACAAGCACGGCCCAGTTCCAGAAGTTGCGGGCGCAATCCTTCGTAGACCGCGAAATCGAACTCCTGCGCGCTGTAATAACCCAAATGGTCCCAGGCCGTCATGCCGCTCTGCATCCGATACGTACCTATGATGCGTCCCGTGCCCTTCTCTTCCACTAAAAGATGCTCGCAGACCGAATCGTATGCGTCCTGGTCCATGCCGTTCGCATAGGATTCAGGCAACCCTTCGCCCAGTTCCAAATTGAAAACGCGAAAGCGTAGACGGCACGCCGCCGCGCGCTCCGCCTCGGTCTCGGCCAGCCGCAGCCGGTAACAGCGCAGGTCGCAGCCGATCCAGTCCGGCTGCGCGCGCCTCGCAGCGAGGCCGGGATCGAGAACCGCTCCGCCAACACCATGCTGGAGCAGACCGTGCCGCAGGTCGGGAGCGTGTGCAGGGTTCACACTGCCATGCTTGCGGGCTTCATCGAAAATTGTGCAAATTAAATATGATTTTTCTGTGAAGGACGTGCCACTTCTGGTGCATGCCGCACCACGCCCTGTCGGCAACTTAGGCAACTACCGCAATTTTAGTGTTTCAGACAAGTTACATATTTGCTGCGGAGCTCGTCTCGCCCAGGCGAGGCCGCAACCCAGCTTGTCATCTCGACCGGAGTTGGTCGATCGTCAGCCGAGCGATCTGCGCCGTGGAGAGATGGCTGTTGCAAAGGTCATTAGATCAATGCCGCTCGGGCAGTTCTGCATTCTGTTGGGAATTTTAGAAACAGGACGCCGTCCACCCACATCGAAAAATCATGACGCTCCAGGTATTAGCGATCGTGGTCCTCGGCCTGATGTGTGGCAGTGAGCTGAACGTCGCCGCCTTCGCTCATCCCACGTTCAATCGGCAGACCCGGGACGTGCACATTCCTGTCCGTGCGTCCTTCGCCGCGCTCTTCGGCCGCGTCATGCCCTTCTGGATGGCAGCCTCCACCCTGCTGAATCTGCTTCTGCTGCTACCCTCCGAACACCTCGGCGTCCCGGCCCGGTATCTCGCCGCCATTGCCTTCGCCATCCAGGTCATCGCCATCCTCTTCTCGCTCGTCGGTCTCGTTCCCATCAACAACCGCATCAAACTTTGGGCGCCTGCCAATCTTCCTGGCAACTGGAAGGCGCAGGAGCGCCGCTGGGACCGCTATCACTGGATCCGCACCTGCGGCCTGATCGTCGCCTTCGCCCTGCTGGTCATCGCTTTGCGCTGAAGGGCCAAACTCCCGGCTGTGCGTTCCAAATCTCTGCACCGCAAACTGCACTATCATTCAAGTCGTCCGCACGAACCACTTGCTTCCAACCCGATTCACCAACGCAAGGAGCTTTCCATCATGACCACGACAGCCACCTCCCTCCTTGAACTCTCTCTTCTCGACCTGCCCGCGTGGAAGGCGCTGAAGCAGCATTCCCAAGAGATCTCAAAGACCACTCTTCGTCAGCTCTTCGACAAAGACCCCGAGCGCGGCACGCGCTACACGACAGAGGGCACGGGCCTGTTTCTTGACTACTCCAAGAACCGCATCAGCGATGACACGCTCAAACTGCTGGTTCAGCTCGCGGAGCAGCGCGGCCTGAAAGACCACATCGAGGCGATGTTCCGCGGCGACAAGATCAACGTCACGGAAAAGCGCGCCGTCCTGCACGTCGCGCTGCGCGCGCCCAAAGGCGAGGTCATCAAGGTCGACGGCGAAGACGTCGTTCCCGGCGTACATGCCGTGCTGGACAAGATGTCCGCCTTCTCCGACAAGGTCCGCAGCGGCGCATGGAAGGGCCACACCGGCAAGCGCATCCGCAACATCATCAACATCGGTATCGGCGGCTCCGACCTCGGCCCGGTCATGGCCTATGAAGCGCTGAAGTTCTACTCGCAGCGCGATCTCACCTTCCGTTTTGTCTCGAACGTCGATGGCACAGACCTCGTCGAAGCCGTGCGCGACCTCAGCGCCGACGAGACGCTCTTCCTCGTCGCCTCCAAAACCTTCACCACCCTCGAGACCATGACCAACGCCCACGCCGCGCGCGAGTGGGCATTAAAGGGCCTCGGCGGAGACGAATCTGCCGTCGCGAAGCACTTCGTCGCCATCTCCACCAACGAAAAAGAGGTGAAGAAGTTCGGCATCGACACCGCGAATATGTTCGGCTTCTGGGACTGGGTCGGCGGACGCTACTCCATGGATTCCGCCATCGGTCTCTCCACCATGCTCGCCATCGGCCCCGACAACTTCCGCGCCATGCTCAGCGGCTTTCACCAGATGGACGAGCACTTCCGCTCCACGCCCTTCGAAAAGAATCTGCCTGTGCTCATGGGCCTGCTCACCGTCTGGTACACCGACTTCTTCGACGCCCAGACGCAGGCCGTCCTGCCCTACGAGCAGTACCTCAAGCGCTTTCCCGCCTACCTGCAACAGCTCACCATGGAGAGCAATGGCAAGCACGTCACGCTCGACGGCAAGCGCGTCGAAACCGAAACCGGCCCTGTCTATTGGGGCGAGCCCGGCACCAACGGCCAGCACTCCTTCTACCAGCTCATCCACCAGGGAACCCGCCTCATCCCCTGCGACTTCATCGGCTTCCTGAAGACGCTGAACCCGCTCGGCGAGCAGCACGCGATGCTCCTCGCCAATGTCTTCGCGCAGGCCGAAGCGCTCGCCTTCGGCAAGACCGCCGAGCAGGTCAAAGCTGAGGGCACACCCGACTGGCTCGTCCCGCACCGCGTCTTCGAAGGCAACCGCCCCTCCAACGTCATCCTCGCCGATCGCCTCACACCCGAGACCCTCGGCAAGCTGGTCGCCCTCTACGAGCACTCAGTCTTCACCCAGGGCACCATCTGGAACATCGACTCCTTCGACCAGTGGGGCGTCGAGCTGGGCAAGGTCCTGGCCCAGAAGATCATCGGCGAGCTCACGAGCAAAACCGAGCCGCAGATGAACCACGACACCTCCACCACGAACCTCATCCGCAAATACCGCAAAGGCGCGCTCTAATCTGAAAATCCTCTGACAGCTCGCCGGGAGGATGCGTCATCTCGACCGAAGCCGGTCGCTCGCAAAGCGGGCGATCGGCGCAGCGGGAGACCCGCTGTTCCGCCGAATCACAGTTCCTTTCCAGACCATCCCCGAGCCCTTTCCAATCACCCACATGCGCTATTGCGAAGCCAGGCTCCCTGCGGCTCTAATCGCCGGCAGAGTTGTCTCCGGGGCTGGCTCCGCAGCCGCAACTATCCTGCCAGTCTCGGGTTCACACAATCGAAACGGGGCGCATCCCTGGTCCAATAGGGGCGTCCAATATAAGTAGTGAAGAAGGGGAGCATTGACCCTATGAATTCCTCCAAACGAGCTTTCCGGCTATCCGGCCCGGCGATGGCCCGTCTTTCTTTTGCGCTATGCCTTGGTCTCACCGGCGCTGCGACCCTGGCCGCGGCGCCGGCTCTCTACGCACAGCAGGACGGCGCGCGCACTGATCTCGCCATTCAATCCGATGTGCTCAAGACGCTTTCCACCTATCCCGATCTCAGCGGCGAGCACATCACCGCGACCGCGAAGAACGGCGTCGTCACCCTCGCCGGCACAGCCTCATCCAGCACTGCAAAGAGCCAGGCGCAAGTCGTTGCCGCAACAGTAGATGGTGTGCAATCAATCGTAAATAACATCAGCGTGACCGGCGGCTCACCGAATGACGCCCAGGCCGATGCCCAGGATCAGGATGAGCAAGAGCCGCAGCAGGCGCAATCGCAGGAGCCGCAGCAGGCGCAGTCCACCGATCCGAACCAGCAGCAGGCTCCTTACTCGCCGCAGGCCCAGCCGGCTCCCGGCACGCAGGGCCAGTGGGGTCAGGCCGGTCCGCCTCCGGATGCCCAGAATGGCCACATCCCGACGCCGCCTCAGCAAAACCAGCAATCCGGTCAGCAATCCGACCAGTACCCCATGCAGGACCCCGGTCAGGAGCCCGGCCAGAATCAAGGCGCGCCGCCTCCGCAGCAACCCGGCTATGGACCCCCGAATGGCCAGTATCCGCAGCAGCAGGGCTATCCACCACAGCAGCAGGGCTATCCACCACAACAGCAGGGCTATCCGCCGCCGCCGCAGGGTTATGGGCAGCAAGGGTATGGACAGCAGCCTTACGGCGCACAGAATCATCCCTACGTGACGCCGCGCCTCGCGTCCACGCCGCTCACCATCCAGCCCGGCACTCTGTTCAGCATCCGCACCTCGGAGCCGCTGGATAGCCGCAAGCTGAAAGGCGGCGAGAGCTTCCAGGCGACGCTGGCGCAGGATATGTATCAGGGACAGTATCTTGCGATTCCGCGCGGCGCGGTTCTCCAGGGTGAGGTTGTCGGCGTCAAGAAGCCCGGCGCGCTGCGCGGCGATGCCGGCTTCGGGCTCCGGATCACCTCGCTCACCCTGGGCGGTCAGACCTACCCGGTCTCGACCGACACTTTTGCCACCGATACCCGCGGCAAGGGCGGCTATACGGCGGCGAATACCATCGGCGGCGCGGCCATCGGCGCACTTATCGGCGCTGTCGCCGGCCGCGGACCTGGCGCAGCGATCGGGGCTGCGGCTGGCGGAGCCGCCGGCCTTGGTGCATCGGCGGCCTCGGCCGGTCCACGGTCCATCATGCCGCCGGAGACCTTGCTCACCTTCCACCTGAAGGCGCCGCTCACCGTCAACCCGATCAGCCTCGCCGAAGTGCAGCAGTTGCAGGCCTCGGTCAGGCAGCATCGCCCGGCACGTCCGCCGCGGCCGCCGTATCCCTACGGCTACTATCCGCCGCCGCCCCCACCGCCGCCACCGGGCTACTACTACCCTTACCGCTACTAAGCGGACCGCTTTTCTCCACGCGCGGCGAGCCTTCGCCGCGCGTGCGGCTTTATAATCAAAGCAAATCCTGACCAGGCGCGCCGCCCTCAGCTCACGTACCTCGCCGCATTTCGTGATCTCTCCCGCCGCGTCTGAGACCGCTGCTCTTCAAAGGTCCTCATCGCTCCATGATTCGCTTCCTGCAAAAAGACTCCAAGGCCATCAAGGTCGTCTTCTGGGTCATCATCCTCACTGCCTGCGTCAGCATGGTCGTCTTCCTCGTCCCCGGCCTCCTTTCCGAAGACGGCACCACCGGTTCGAGCACCTATGCATCTATCCGGCCCGCCGGCCTCTTCGGCCGTTATCTCGCCTTCGGCAGCTCGCGCAACATCACCACGCAGGAGGTCACGCAGGTCGCCGGCCGCCTCGCCGAGCAGCACCACTATCCACAGCAGGCCATCCCATTCCTGATGCCGCAGGCCGGCCAGGCGCTCATTCAGCGCGAGATCCTTCTCCAGCAGGCCGACAAGCTGGGGCTGAAGGTCACCGCCGACGATATCCGCCGCGAGCTCCGCGAAGGCCCCTGGTCGATCTACTTCTTCCCCAAAGGCCAGTTCATCGGCCAGGACCGCTACGCTGACTTCGTGGACCAGCAGTTTCATCTCTCCACTGCGTCCTTTGAAAAGCAGATTGGCACCGAGCTCGAGATCAACCGCCTCGAAGCGCTCATCACCGGCGGCATCTCCGTCTCCGACAAAGACGCAGCCGACAGCTATCGCCGCGACAACACCAAGATCAAATTCGATTACGCGGTGCTGAACGGCGAAGACCTGCGCAAGCAGATCAACCCCACGGACGCCGATCTCCAGAAGTTCTTCAAGCAAAACGCTGCCCGCTACAAGGACGCCGTTCCTGAAGCGCGCAAGATCAGCTATATCGCCTTCACGCCTGACCAGGTCCCGGGAGGCACGCCGCAGATCACCGATCAGCAGGCCCAGCAGTACTACCAAGCCCACCTCAAGGACTACCAGGTGCCCGACCAGGTCAAGGTGCGCCACATCCTCATCTCGGTGCCCAAAGGCGCCGACGCCAAAACCGACGCAGCGGCCAAGGCCAAGGCAGAGGACGTCCTGAAGCAGCTTCGCGCTGGCGGCGACTGGGGTGCCCTCGCCAAGAAGTACTCCGACGATCCCGGTTCCAAAAACTCCGGCGGCGAGCTCGGCTTCCTGCAGCACGGCGTCACCGTGCCCGAGTTCGACAAGGCGGCCTTCTCGCTCAACCCCGGCCAGATCTCCGAGCCCATCAAGACGCAGTTCGGCTATCACATCATCCAGACCGAAGAGAAGCAGACCGCGCACACCAAGCCCTTCGAAGAGGTGCGCGGCACCATCCTCGCCACTATGGTGCGCGACAAGGAGGCGCAGGCGGCGCAGTCGTTCGCTGCATCACTCGCCAGCGAAGCCCAGAAGACCGGACTCGCCAAGACCGCCGCAGCGCATCACCTGCAGGTCGTCACCACCGACTACCTCGCGCAGGGCGCCATCGCTCCCGGCCTCGCCGACAGCTCGAAGCTGATGAGCGACGCCTTCAGCGCAAAGAAGGATGGTCCGCCTCAGACCGCCTCCACCGGGGAAGGCTTCGCCGTCTTCCAGGTCGCGGACATCCGTCCTGCCCACGCGCCGACCTTCGACGAATACAAGTCCCACCTCGTCGAAGACTTCCGCGATCAGCAGTTGCCGCAATTGCTCGCCGCGAAGACCAACGCGCTCGCCGCCCAGGCCAAGCAAAGCGGTGACCTCAATGCCGCCGCAAAGGCCGTCGGCGCTACCGTCAAATCCCAGGACTTCATCGGCCGTGACGGCCAGGTTCCCGACCTCGGCCAGATCGGCCAGATGGCCCCGCAGGTCTTCGACCTCAAAGACGGTCAGGTCTCCAACGCCATCAACACCGGCCGCAACGGCCTCGTCATCAAGCTGACCGGCAAGCAGGAGCCCGACGCTGCGGAGATCGCCAAGAACCTCCCGCAGGCGCGCGAGCAGATGGCCAACGAGCGCCGCGAGGAGATCTTCGCCGTCTACGTCACCAACATCAGCCAGCAATACCAAAAAGCTGGCCGCATCCTCATGAACAAGAAGGCCCAGCAACAGCCGCTCATCCCCGGTTAAGCGTTCACGGTCGCTGCCGCATCCTAGTCTGAGTAACTCGCTCAGGATCGGTTGTCATCCTGAGCGAAGCGAAGGACCTGTAGTCTGCCCGAGTCGAGCACCACAACAACGAGGCGGCGACCAAAGGGAGCCGCCCCAACGAAACGCACAGCAGGCGCGACCGCCAGGACGGCAAGAGCATTTCTCCTGTAGGTGTAGGCGACGGAACGGATCTTCACACAGCTTTTCCGTTAAGAAAAGCTGTACATAACTGATCTCGGGTGTGACATCGCAACAGGAGAGATGCTCCAGTCCCCATGCCTCTCGATCGCTCCTCCGGCCTTCTCCTCCACATCTCGTCGCTCGACTCCGCGGGCGGCATTGGCGACCTCGGCCCCGCTGCCTTCGCCTTCGCCGACTTCCTTGCCGCTTCCAAGCAGCGCCTCTGGCAGGTGCTCCCGCTCAACCCCGTCGGCTACGGCTCCTCGCCCTACTCTTCGATCTCGGCCTTCGCCGGCAACCCGCTGCTCATCTCGCCGGAAGTGCTGGTCGAGTGGGGCTGGCTCACCTCAGCCGAGCTCGCTCAATACGTCACCGCGACCGGCACACATCCCGGCCGCGTCGACTTCGAAGAAGTCCGCACCGCCAAGATGCCGCTGCTCTGGCAGGCTGCCGCGCGCTTCCTCGCCAGCCACACACGCGAGCAGTGGCACGCCTTCGAGACATACCGCGAGGAGAACAGCGGCTGGCTCGAAGACTTCGTCCTCTTCAACGTGCTCCGCCGCCAATACGCCTCCGCCGCCTGGAGCACCTGGCCTCAGGAGATCGCGCACCGCCGCCCCGAAGTCATCGCAAAGCTTCGCGCCGAACTCGCCGCGCAACTTGAAATCGACCGCGTCATCCAGTTCGCCTTCGACCAGCAATGGCAGGCCCTGCGCCGCTACTCGCTCGACCGCGGTATCCGCTTCATCGGCGACGTCGCCATCTTCGTCTCCTTCGACAGCGCCGATGTCTGGACCCACCCCGACCTCTTCGAGCTGCACGAGGACCTTTCACCCATCCGCGTCTCCGGCGTCCCGCCCGATTACTTCAGCGAGACCGGCCAGCGCTGGGGCAACCCGCTCTACCGCTGGGACGTGCTGCTGGCACGCAACTGCGACTGGTGGGTCGATCGCATCCGCCGCGCCCACGCCCTGTACGACATCCTCCGGCTCGACCACTTCCGCGGCTTCGAAGCCTACTGGGCCATCCCCGCGGAAGAGGAGACCGCCATCCATGGGGAGTGGGTCAAGTGTCCCGGCGCGCAGCTCTTCGCGCGGCTCATCGAAGCTCTCGGCCCCATCCCCTTCATCGCGGAAGACCTCGGCCTCATCACCCCTGAAGTCGAGCAGCTTCGCCAGCAGTTCGACATGCCCGGCATGCGCATCCTGCAGTTCGGCTTCGGCGATCGCGGCGCGCACAATTACCTCCCGCATCGCTATGAACCGAACACCGTCGTCTATACCGGCACCCATGACAATGACACCACGGCCGGCTGGTGGGCCAGCGGCGCGAACGAGCGCGAGCGCGATGCGGTCCGCATCTACACCGGCACCAGCGGCAACGAGCCCATCGTCTGGCCGCTCATCCGCGCTGCCGCCGAATCCGTCGCCGATACCTGCGTCTTCCCGCTGCAGGACGTTCTCTCGCTCGGCTCCGAAGCGCGCATGAACACCCCCGCCGGGACCGGCGACAACTGGAGCTGGCGCTTCACCCGCGGC
>DASYBK010000087.1:0-59014 GCA_036500805.1 Acidobacteriaceae bacterium
CGTGCCTGCGCATGATGAGCGCGATTTTGATTTTGCGATCAAGTATGGATTGGCGATCAAGGCGGTGATTCAGGAGAAGGCGCCAGCAGAGACGCCGGCGGCGTTGCCGTTTGTCTCGGAAGACGGCGTGCTGGTCGATTCAGGCGAGTGGACCGGCCTGAGCTGCGCTGAAGCGCAGCAGAAGATGACCGCCTACGCAAAGGCGAAGGGTTTCGGCGAAGCGACGATCACGTTCCGTCTGAAGGACTGGGGCGTGAGCCGCCAGCGTTACTGGGGCACGCCGATTCCAATGCTGTACTGCGAGAAGGACGGCATCGTGCCGGTGCCGGACGATCAGTTGCCGGTGCTGCTGCCGGAGAACGTCGCCATCACGCAAGAGGGTGGCTCGCCGTTGGCAAAACTGCCCGAGTTCGTGAATGCTACCTGTCCCAAGTGCGGCGGGCCGGCGCGGCGCGAGACGGACACGATGGACACATTCGTCGATTCGTCCTGGTACTTCTATCGCTATACCAGCGCGAAGGACGCGACGGCGCCATTCGACACTGCAGCGGTGGCGTATTGGTTCCCCATCGACCAGTACATCGGCGGTGTGGAGCACGCCATCCTGCACCTGATCTACTCCCGTTTCTGGACCAAGGTGATGCGCGATCTGGGCTTGATCAAAAACGACGAGCCTGTCGCGCGGCTGTTTACGCAGGGCATGGTGATCAAGAGCGGCGCCAAGATGTCGAAGTCGAAGGGCAACGTGGTTTCGCCGGACGAGATGATTGCGCACTACGGCGCCGATGCCGCGCGCATGTATGCACTGTTTGCCGCGCCGCCGGATCGCGATCTGGATTGGCAGGAGGATGGCGTCGCGGGCGTCAGCCGCTTTCTCTCGCGCGTCTATCGCTTCGTCATGCGACATGCGGCGCTGGCGCGCGCCTCCTCGGTTTCAGGAGGCGCGGCATCGCCGGTCGCGACGGCGTTGTTGCGTAAACTGCACCAGACGATCCGTAAGATCACGCAGGACTTCGGCGGCCGCTGGCATTTCAATACATCGATCGCCGCGATCATGGAGCTTGTGAACGAACTGACGGCGGCAGATGCAGCGATCGCAGACGGAAAGATTCCGCCGGCAACGGTTGCGAGCATTCTCGAATCGCTGATCCTGATGCTGGCACCGTTTGCGCCCCACCTTGCGGCTGAGTTGTGGGAGCAGATCGGATGCAAGGACGGCATCCTGCGTCAGCCGTGGCCGAAGTTCGACGAGGCATTGGCGCGCGAGGATGAGATTGAGGTACCGGTGCAGATCAATGGCAAGCTGCGCGCGCTGATCCGAGTGCCGGTGGATGCATCGCGAGAGGCGCTCGAAGCCGCGGCGCGCGTGGACGAGAAGGTGCAGACTGCGCTTGCTGGGAAAACTGTCGTAAAGGTGATCGTGGTGCCGGGCAAGCTGATCAATTTCGTGGTTCGGTAGTGAATGGTCCGGTAGTGAATATAGAGCCGACCAGCCGCCCGCGACCTGTGACGCAGGTAGAGCATGTGCGCGGCACCCAGTCGCTGGTCCAAATCCAGGCACAGTGCTGGCGGCGGCCCGGACTGATTGCGCGCGAGCTTGCCTGGCGCTGGCTCTTTGGCGTCCCTGCGCTGCTGTTGCTCTTTGTGTGTGGATGGCGGCTGCTCGCAATCCTTTTTGCAGCCCACACCGGCCTGGAAAACTTTTCGTTGCAGCAGCCGGTAATGGCGGCGCAGATTGTTCGCGCTTCTAATGATGCGATACTGCCTGCGGCTCGGGAACTCGCGCGCTGGGTCGCTCCGCTGCTGATGATCGGGTGGGCCGTCGCATCGGGCGCGGGACGGGCGTTTGTTCTGCGCGCGCTCACGCCGGGGAGCCGATTGCGGCCAGTGCCGCTTGCGCTGCTGCAACTGCTGCGCATAGTGGCGCTGGTGCTCACGGTACTTGTCTGGTTCGCGATGGTGCGCTGGGCGGCGCAACGCGACATCACTCATGTGGCTCCGGGCACGGAGCCCAGCATGGTCGCGTTCGCCGCGTGGCTCATCTGTCTCTCTATCGGCAGCTTCATTGTGTGGGCGCTGTGGAGCTGGGTGTTGTCCATTGCCAGCGTCCTCATCGTGGTTGATGGCCGCACACTGCCCGCGGCCCTTGCGGGCAGCGTGCGGCTCGGACCGCTGACCATGAAACTTGTGGAGATCAACCTGGTGCTTGGCATCGTGAAGCTGGCGATCATTGTGCTGGCCATGGTCTTCTCAGCGATCCCGCTGCCCTTTGAGACACAGATGACCGGAAATGCGCTACACCTCTGGTGGGCGGCCGTCGGGGTGTGGTATCTGGCGGCTTCCGATTTCTTCCAGGTCGCGCGGCTCGCGGCGTTCGTCGAGTTCTGGCAGAGCAGCGGAGGACTTCAGAATAATTCGGAGTAACATGTAGCGTGGACACCCAGTCGATCGTCATTCTGGACTTTGGCGCGCAGTACACACAATTGATCGCGCGCCGCATCCGCGAACAGAACGTCTTTTCCGCTGTACTGCCGTGCACGGCTTCCCTCGACGAAATTCAGGCATATAAACCGATCGGGATCGTGCTTTCTGGCGGTCCGTGCTCGGTGTATGACGCCGATGCGCCGCCTGCCGATCCGAAGGTGCTTGGCCTAGGTGTGCCGATTCTGGGCATCTGCTATGGATTGCAGTTCATTACGCATCACCTGGGTGGCAAGGTCCGCGCGGCCGACAAGCGCGAATACGGCCATGCGGATGTCCGCATTATCGATGACAAGAACGCGCTTTTTGAAGGATTGCCGGCCGACCTGACGGTGTGGATGTCGCATGGCGATGAAGCCCTGGAGCTGCCCGCCGGCTTTCATCTGACGGCGAAGACGGCGAATGCGGTGGCAGGGATTGCCAACCCGGAGAAGCGCATCTGGGCGGTGCAGTTTCATCCCGAGGTGCACCACACGCGGCAGGGAACTGCACTGCTGCGCAATTTTCTCTTCCGTATCTGCAACGCGAAAGCGGACTGGACGCCGGCGCACTTCGTGCAAAGCACCATTGCGGCAATCACGGAGAAGGTCGGGGATGCGCACGCCATATGCGCGCTCTCTGGAGGCGTCGACTCTTCGGTAGCAGCGGTGCTCGTGCATCGCGCGATCGGCGATCAGCTCACCTGCGTCTTTGTGAATAATGGCGTGCTGCGGCGTAATGAGTTCTTCAAAGTGCAGCAGACGATGCGCGACAAGCTGGGGCTGAACCTCGTCGCGGTCGATGCGAGCACACGTTTTCTTGCAAAGCTCGCCGGTGTGACCGATCCGGAGACCAAGCGCAAGGCGATCGGCAATGAGTTCATCGCGGTCTTCGACGACGAGGCGCATCGCATCTCCGCGACAACCGGCGGCGTGGATTTTCTAGTGCAGGGCACGCTTTACCCCGATGTGATCGAGAGCTCATCCGTGAAAGGACCCTCGCAGACCATCAAGAGCCATCACAATGTCGGCGGCTTGCCGGAGACGATGAAGCTAAAGCTGATCGAGCCATTACGTGATCTTTTCAAAGACGAGGTCCGGCGCATCGGCCGCGATCTCGCCATGCCGGAGGAGATCCTGGAGCGGCAGCCGTTCCCCGGGCCGGGGCTCGCGGTGCGCATCCTCGGCGAAGTGACGGCGGAGCGAGTGGCGCTGCTGCAGGAAGCGGACGAGATCGTCGTAAACGAGATCAAGGCTGCTGGCCTCTATCGGCAGATATGGCAGTCATTCGCTGTGCTGCTGCCGGTGAAGAGCGTCGGCGTGATGGGCGACCAACGCACCTATGCGTACACCTGCGCGATCCGAGCAGTGCATTCGGAAGACGGCATGACGGCGGACTGGGTGCCGCTGCCGTACGAGGTGCTGAAGCGGATTTCCAGCCGCATTGTGAACGAGATTCGCGGCATCAACCGGGTGGTTTACGACATCACGTCAAAACCGCCCGGCACGATTGAATGGGAGTAGAAATGGCAGTGGATCCGATCTCAGAGCAGCTTTGTCTTCCGGGAATCAAAACTGCCTCAGAGCCAGCAGAGCGGTTGTTCTTTGGGGGCTTCCCGGAACGTGCTGCTGCAGAATGTATCGCCCAGCTTGCGCACAATCTGAAAAACAAACATCGCTTACCAGGCGAGCCGCTTCGCAAAAAACGATTTCACATATCGTTGTGTCGTCTCCGGCCCGACACCGTTGGTCTGCGCGAGGATCTTGTGAATCGAGCGATCGAGGCGATATCCGCTATCGCACTACCGCCGTTCGAGGTTGTCTTCGATCGCGCCGTGAGCTTTTCCGGCGGCCATACTGATCCGGAGAGGCCGGACAGCTATCCACTTGTCCTTCTTGCGCGAGACGGTGTTGCCGAACTGACGGCATTGCGGCGGTCTCTTATAGCGGCGATGGTGAAGGCTGGCATCAAGCCACGGGGAAACACGAGCTTCACGCCGCATATCACCCTGCTGTATGACCGCCAGCACGAAATTGCGGAGGTTATCGAGCCGATTCGTTGGACGATCCGCGACTTCGTACTGGTGCGCAGCCTGCTTGGCCAGACTCGGTATGAGCTGCTGCACCGATGGCAGTTGAGCGGCCGGCGTCCCGTTCATGCCGTGAGCAAAAAGTCCGTCGTGAAACCTACACTCGCTGGGTAACCGACACGAGGCATCTGTTTCCTTTTGACAACAGGAAGTGGGGCTGGCGCTCGTTTCCTCGTGGAGTGACTCAACCGTGTTATTCCCAGATGCCGGCGCGGACAGGCATGCTGGGTGGGTTTGCCGCTAACGGCGGCATGGGGTAGACGGACAAATGACAGTGTATCGTGTTGAATTAGAACGACTTGACCATGGATACGAAGCTCGCGTGCCGGAGATTCACGGCTTCTTATGCGAGGGGCTGACCGAGGGTGAGACACTCTCGCGTCTGAGGCAAAAGCTGGATCGCCATCGTGCCGAGACGGGCGCGGCCACAGACTTTCCCACGGTGCGGCTGGAAGTTTACCGGACTTAAGCAGATCTGCAGGACCGATGCGCCGGGCACGGTTATCGGCTTCCGCCGGGCAGCTGGAAGTCCACACCCGCTTCGCGGTTCTGCTCGATCGTTGCCGGCAGGTCCAGGTCAGCCACTGGAATCACCCGCTGATGGCCGCTGTCTGCCACAAAAACCGAGGAGCCGGTGAGCGCATAGCTGTGCACCTTCTCCGGTGGCCGGCCGTTGTTGAAGACCAGCGTCACTTCGGGGTGATCGAGGCCATCGCTCTGCGCAGCGGCACTTTGTGCGGCGCTCTTCTGGGCCGTGAGCGGAAAGCCTTCGGGACTATACCCGGGGGGGGGTGGGGGAGGGTAGCCCTGATCATAAGCGCCTTCCGGATACGCCCCTTGCGGAGCATAGTCGGGACTAGAGGGAGCGGGCTCGGCCTGCTGTTGCTGCTGGGCGGTGTCGTCACCGGTATCGTCCTCGGTATCTGCATCCGCAAAGGCCAGGGGATCGACGTAGTAAGGGAATCCGACATAACCCACGCCATAAGCGCCTCTGCGACGGGAGAACCGATCGCCGCGGCCATAATTTGGCCTCGTATGAAGGGAGGATGGGACCTCCCAGTGCGGAGTGACATAGTTCGGCAGCTCCCAACTGGGCGTCCGGACGGAGCGGGTTCCGAACGAATTGGGACGAACCACTCCGATGCGCGGACTGCCATGCATTGGCGAGCCGATGGAGCGGCCCGAGGACATAGGACGGGCTCCCACCATGCCTCCGCCGGAGCCGTGACCAGACCCATGCTGAGCTAACGCTGGAGAGGCAAATACCGTCAGGCAAGCCGCGGCCATAAACACCGCCGGTCGAAACCATTTCGCGCTGCTATTGCTCTGGCCCATAGCGCACCCCTCTCCGCGTACGCCTCACTCTGAGGTCTCATAACTTTAGACGCGCGGGTACGCAGGGAGATGCAAGTGCAGTGGCTAAAGCAACGCCGGAGTGCAGATACATGTGCAGTCGGCGTCGGGGGTTGGAGAGAGAACGGGGTGTTCCAGGTTGTACCCGGCTCCCACTACTGGCAGCCATTATCTGCGCTTTGCTCCCGGCGGGGCTAATCTGAATGCAGCGATGAGCGACGGAATTCATGCCGCGGTAGTCGGGGCAGGCCCGAATGGGCTGGCCGCCGCCATCACGGTGGCGCAGGCGGGCGTGCCCGTTGTGGTCTATGAGGCCGAAACGGTCGCTGGCGGAGGCGCGCGCACCCTCGAGCTGACCCTGCCGGGCTTCCGGCATGACTTCGGATCGTCGGTGCATCCTATGGCGGCGGGGTCGCCGTTCTTTCGCAAGCTGCCGCTTGCCGAACACGGGTTGGAGTGGATTCACTCTCCCGTTGCCATGGCGCATCCTCTCGACGATGGCACTGCCGTGCTGATGGTGCGCGATCTGGACGAACAGTGCCGCCTGCTCGGAGACGATGGAGCTGGATGGCGGCGCATTCTGGAGCCGCTGTCGCGACGATGGTGGGCGCTGGCTCAGGACATTCTGCAGCCACTCCCGCCGCTGCCGCCGCATCATCCGTTGCTGCTGGCGCGGATGGGCGCCTGGGGCGCATTGCCGGCGGCTACTCTGGAGTCACTCGCCTTTCAAGGCCTGCGCGCTCGCGCACTTTTTGCTGGTCTGGCAGCGCATTCGTTCCTCAGTCCCGAACAGCCCTTCAGTGCTTCCTTCGGTATCGTGATGGCTGCGGCGGCGCATGCGGTGGGGTGGCCCATTCCACGCGGCGGGTCGCAGGCCATCACCGACGCACTGATCGCGCATCTGGGATCGCTCGGCGGTGTGGTGCGAACCTCGGCGCCTGTCGAACGGCTGGAGGATATTGGTCCGGTCTCAGTCGCCCTGTTCGATACCACCCCGAAGCAATTGCTGCGGCTGGCGGGCCATCGGCTTCATTCAGTGGATCGACGCCGCTTTGCCAGATTTCGGCCGGGCCCCGGCATCTTCAAGGTGGATTACGCGCTGAGCGAGCCGATTCCATGGCGCGCGAAGGATTGTGCGCTTGCGGCGACGGTGCACGTCGGCGGCGACGCCGCGGAGATTGCGGCCTCGGAAGATGCGGTGGCCCGCGGCAGGACCACCGGTCACCCATTCATGATCGTGGTACAGCCGTCCTTGTTCGATCGGAGCCGCGCTCCCCTCGGCAGACACACGGCCTGGGCCTACTGCCACGTGCCGAACGCATCGACGGAAGATATGCTTCCCCGCATGGAAGCGCAGATGGAGCGGTTCGCTCCCGGATTTCGTGAATGCGTGCTGGCGCGGCGCGTCTTTCCGCCAGCCGATCTCGAATATATGGACAGAAACCTCGAAGGCGGCGATATCTCGGGCGGCGCGGTCGATGGGTTGCAGATGTTTCTGCGGCCCGGCTGGCGCTTTTATGCCACCAGCGACCCATCCCTGTTTCTATGCTCGTCTTCGACGCCGCCCGGCGGCGGCGTGCATGGCATGTGCGGTCACAATGCGGCGCGGATAGCGCTGCGCCGTCTGCATCGATAGCCGCAGGAAGCGGGAGACTGCACTTGACGTGGTACGCGCTCGACGATCCCAACGACCCGCAACTGGATGAGCTGGCGAAACAGTATCAGTTGCATCCCCTGCACATCGAGGACTGCCGCAGCCACAACGAACGCGTGAAGAGCGAACAGACGGGCGAGTATCTCTTCTACATCCTCAAGTACATCCTCTCGGTGGATCACGGAGAGCTTACGCTGGGAACGGTCTGCCTATTCGTGGGCCGCGACTACTTCATCAGCGTGCGCGATGCACACCACTCCAACGATTGTGTGCTGGATCGCGCGCAGCGAGCGCCGAACGAGCCGCCAGCGGGCAAGCTCCTTTATCTCATCCTGGACACCATCGTCGACTCGTTCTTTCCTTCGATCGACAAGAGCGACGATCTTATCGACGAACTGGAAGACCGTGTGCTCGATGAGCCTTCCCCGCAGACGGTGGAGGCGATCTTCGACCAGAAGCGCAAGCTGATCGAGCTGCGGCGTGTGCTGGTAAATACGCGCGATGCCTGCAACTCCATCCTGCGCGATCCAACCGATCTCATCCCCGACGAGTTGTATCCCTTCTTTCGCGATGTCTACGACCACGTGCTGCGGCTGCTGGACTCGGTCGAAACGCTGCGCGACCTACTGAACAACACGCTGGATGTCTATCTCTCTTCAGTGGCCAACCGTACCAACCAGGTGATGAAGGTGCTGACGGTGCTGAGCACGATTGCGCTGCCCGGCCTGATAATTACCAGCTTCTACGGCATGAACGTAAAAGGACTGCCGTTCATCGACGCGGAGTATGGCGCGTATTACGTCATTGGAGCGATCTTGTTCTGGACCGTGGTGATGCTGCTGGTGATGCGCAAAGCGCGCTGGCTTTAGAGCTTTTTCGGTATAGGTGTAGAAGGTTCAGCGGCCGCTCTTGTGGCTTTTCTTGAAGGAAAAGCCACGCCGAGTGCATCTCCGCCGGACACGGTATTACCGAAAATGCTCTAGAGCTAACGCCGCTTCGGCTGCGCCACTACCAGACCGCGCGGGGTGGGCAGCAGCAACACGGAGAGCAACGCCTTGCGTTCCAGGCTCAGCGCCGCCTCGCGCACGATCTTCAGGTGCGAGCTTGCATCGTGCATCAGGATAAGTCCGTTGGGGTTCATCTGCGGCAGAAAGCGCATCACTTCCTGCTCACGGACAGGCATATCGCTGTCGGAGAAGAGCAGGTCGATAGTGCCCTGGACATCCATCTCCAGTGACGACTCATTGCGCAGCTCGATGCGGCTGCGCAACGGAGATAGAGCGAGCTTCTCCTGCGCCTTGGCGAAGACCACAGGATCGTACTCGCAGCTCACAACGCGGCCGAATCCGTTGCGCTCCAGCCCCTCGGCAATCCATTGCGTGCTGACGCCGAGGAAGGAACCGGTCTCAACGACAAGGTCGGGCTTGAGTGTGGTGACGAGCGTGCGCAGGAATTCGAGAACCTCGTACTCCGCCGTCATAGAATCGTACATGCGCCAGCGTTCCGGGTGGGGGCACTCCGGAGTGGCGCGATGGTACTCCGGCAGCAGTGCGCCGGCAGCTTGCTCGGCTTGCTGCATGATCTTATGTTCCTGCTTCAGTTTTGGCTTGCGGCGGAAGAGAGGCACGGGCTCGATTATAGAGACCCGTCGCGAGGTCGCTGAGATAGCGGTAATGATAGCCAGAGCTTTGCGCGAGCTAAGTTAATTCAGCTTCTGCTCGGCCATAAGCTGCTTGAACTCGAGTGTCGTGCGCAGCATGGCGAAGTCCTGTTCGTCCTTCAGCTTCCGGCGATCGTGAAAGCCTTCATCGAAAGCCTTGCGGAGATAATAGAGCGCCTGATCGCGCTGTCCGGCCCGTGCGAAGGCTCGCGCAAGATAGTAGTTCTGCGCGATGCGCTCTTCTTTCGTGCTGCCTTCGTCGACAGCGGCGTTCGTATCGTGGTTGAAGGCGTTGGGATCGATGGCAAAGGCGCGGCCGTAGGCTTTTTCTGCGTCTTTGTACTTGTGATCGGCGAAGTAGGTGGTGCCGAGGTTGCAATAGATGGCGGCCGACCGCGGGTTATACTTCAGCGCCTTCTTATAGTACTTGGCGGCGGTGTGGTAATCGCGCTTGGCGTGGTAGACGGCGCCGACATTGTTCAGCGCGTCGGCGTTGTGCGGGTCGAGGTGCAGGGCCATCTGATAGGCCTTCATAGCCTCATCCATCGCGAAGAGGTGATGGTAAGCGACGCCGATTTTGGTCCAGGTGAGGGATTTCTGCAATTCGGCGTGCTGGTAGGCACCGATGGCTGCGACGTATTGGCGGCGGGCCATGTAGAGATCGCCCTGCATCTCCGGGGAGAGCTCGTACATGTACGAGACTTGTGAGGCCGCAGGCGACGCGGGCGCGCTAGTCGACTGGACATGACCGTTTTGCGGTGCCTGGACGGCTATCGGCGTAAAGGCGGCGGGCTGCGGCGCAGCTGCCAAAGGAGCGCTGGCAACGGAAAATGCCAGGCAAGCGATAAGAGTGGACGGAATCGACGCCATGGTCGCCTCCCCATCCGGCGCTACTTTGCGCGGACGCATGCAGGATACTCCGCCGGGTTCATGGCTGTCAGGAGAAATGTGACCGGGATACAACAGTTTTCGACTAGCTGTAGTTCAGTTTGGTACGAGGTAACCACGACCCGGGTTGAGGCTAGGCGGCGCGGCGGCACTTCTCTGCCGTTACGGGATTTTCTTGTCTCCAGTCAGCCGGTCGGTCCTGGGATAGACCCGGATAGACCCGCACGGAAACTTGCCGCTGAGTGAATATTTTCAGCTATTTACGGCATCAACGGATTAAGAGCCCGGATGGCCTGTTCTCTATATTTGGTCCCAATTTGGTCCCATCCCGCCGCGCGGAGACGGACAACACCGGTTCGATGCGCCATCGCAAGTGCTGGCACAATATCACTACCGCGCTCCATGTTTCATGTCCGCGGAGAGGAACTTGCCTTGAGCCGCGAGCCAGCCGTCCGTCAATCACAGAGCATTCACGTTCGCCAGGTGGCTGACGATGTGGCGGTTCACCCGGGCCGGGAGAGTTCCTACCTGCGTATCTTCAAGTCGAATGTCTTCGTACGGGACCATGACCGGGCGCTCCAATTCTATGTCGATCAGCTGGGGTTCAAGGTGCTTGCGGATGCGCGCTTCGAGTTTGGCCGCTGGGTGGCTCTTGCGCCGCCGGATGGCAGCGCGATTCTTGCGGTGGTCAGTCCAAAGCGCGGTTCGGAAAACTACAAGCTGATCGGGCGGGCGACACAGATTGCCTTTATCGCGGAAGACATTCACGCCATCTACGATCTATGGCGGAGCCGCGGTGTGCGTTTTCTTCATCCTCCGCAGCCTCAGTTCTGGGGCGGCACGTTTGCCGTGTTCTGCGATGTAGATGGAAACACCTTCGACCTCTTGGGCTCTGACGAGATGAGCCGGGAGATCGAGGCGCAACGTCGCGAGAGTGCCGAGCGGCTGGAAGCCGAGCGCCGCGTAGCGCAGGAGCTGGAAATTGCGAAACAGGTGCAGGCGCGGCTCTTTCCCCAGACGCTTCCGGTGCTGAGGACGCTCGATTACGCGGGCGCGTGTATTCAGGCGCGCCACGTGGGAGGCGACTATTATGATTTTTTCGCTCTAGGTGAGCGAAGAGTTGGACTATTCGTGGGAGACATTTCCGGCAAGGGAATTGCTGCCGCACTCCTGATGGCGAATTTACAGGCCAACCTTCGCAGTCAGTTTGCTCTGGCCCGCGAACAGCCGCAGCTCTTCCTGCAGTCGGTGAACAGACTCTTTTTTGAAAATACGGTGGACAGCGCCTACGCGACTGTTTTCTTTGCCGAGTACGATGACGCCGCACAGCGCCTGCGATACACGAACTGTGGACATCTCTCCGCGCTTCTGCTTCGTCAGAGCGGCGCAGCGGAATGGCTCCATTCCACCGGAACGGTTCTGGGGCTCTTCAAGGAATGGGAGAGTCCGGCGGTAGAGTGCGATCTTTTTCCTGGCGATACGCTCGCGCTCTATACCGATGGAGTCACGGAGTCGTTCAACGATGCGGGGGAAGAATTCGGCGAACAGCGTCTGCTGGAGGCCTTGAAGCAGCATCGCGGAGACACTGCGCGATCGATGGTTGCGTCCATCATTGCGGACGTGCAGCGCTTCAGTCCTGCCGAACAGCACGATGACATCACGCTGATCGTTGCAAAATGCCGCGGGGATGCGTAAGCGGTTCTCTATACAGGATTCATCGACGTGGAAGTGATTGGTCGATCACAAATGCCGCGAATTTCAAAACTCCGGCTGTGGTGCGGTAGGGAAGACGACCGGTGATTGCCAGTTTTGCAACGCCGTGGACCATGGACCATGCAAGAAGCGCATAGCGGCCTGGATCGCCGGAGACGAGCCGCCCCTCCTCCTGACAGACCTTGACGAGACCAACCAGCGTCGAAAATGCCTGCTTTGCGGCTTGTGCAGCGTCAGGATGCCGGTGGCCGGAGGCGGGAGCGTCGAACATGACAGTGAAGTGTTCGGGTTTGCGCACGGCAAACCGAACGTAGGCGAGTCCGGCGTTCTTCAACCGATCGAGGACATCGGGCTGCCCGGCGGCCGCAGTTACCATGGCGCCGGTCAATTCCTGGTATCCCTCCGCCGCGACCGCCGCGATCAGATCCTCTTTGTTGCGGAAGTGTCGATAAGGGGCATTGTGCGAGACCCCTGCGCGACGGGCGACTTCGCGAAGGGTGAAGGCCGTCGGTCCAACTTCCCGGATCAGGCGGATGGCGGATTGGAGCAGAGCCTCGCGTAAATTGCCGTGGTGGTAGGGCTTGGGCGGTGTCATGTGAATGTATCGATTGCGGCTTGAGTGTTGACAGCGACAACACTCAGCCATCCTATACGAATCTTTTCTCTCAGCGATGTTGACATCGACAACATAAAGCGATCATTATGGCGGCAGTTAGATGTTGGCGTTGTCCACATCAACCGTAGAGGAGACCTGCCATGAATAGAAGGATGGTTGCCGGCACATTTCGCTATACCGTCGCGCGGCTGAAGGAACACCCATTTGCCTCGGCGCTCCTAGTGAGCGCTGCGATGGTGCTGATTGCCGGATTTACATGGAACCCGGCGGGCGACAACGATCAGTCTCAGGAGACCAGCCGGGTAGCGATCGAACATTTCTGGGCCGTTTATCACGGCAATGACTACAACGCGATTCCAGGGGTGCAGGCGGAATTGCAACAGGCGATTCAGAACGACCAGGACAACCCGACCCTTTATGCACTACTGGGCGCCGCACACTTCTGGCATATTGGCGAAGCGGCGCGCGATCCGAACCCGCACGATCCGGCGCTGGGTCAGGATATGCCCGATGCGGTCAGTTTTTTCGGCAAGGCGCTCGATCTCGACTACTACAGCAAACACCTCATCGGCTATATCAATGATGATCATCTGCCCGGATATCTGGGAATCACGACCGTGCATCTGGGGCAGATCACGAACGATCCGGAGGTGATTGCGAAGGGCGACCAGACACTCGACTTTGCGGCATACGAATTTCCCGAGTTCAACAACTTCAATCGTTGGGCTGCATACAATACCTATCAGAAAGACACCGCGATGTATCAGAAGGGGCTTGATTCGCTGTGGGAGGGGATTGACAGCTGCATCGGCACAAAGATCGATCGCAGCAATCCGGATGTGAAGCCGTATCTTGACTTGGTCACTTCTGTCGGCCGCAAGAAGGCATGCTGGTGGCAGAGCGAGCTTGCTCCTTACAGCTACGAGGGGTACATGCTGAACCTGGGCAACGGACTGGTGAAGGCAGGGCAGGTGGACGCTGCCCGGGTGGTCTATAACAATGCCCGGTATGCGACGAATTATTCAACCTGGCCGTACCGGTATGTCCTGGAGTCTATTGCGTCTTCGGATCTGGATGCTCGCGCCGAACTCTATGCGGACGATGATCCGAATAACGATCCGCCGCTTGGCGTTCCCAATCGCGGCTGCTCGTATTGTCATGCGGAGGTGCCGGAAGGAGGCAGCCGGTAGCCGTTCCTCGTTTTTCAACTTCGGACGGACGCGTGGATGGCCAATAGCTGCTCAAGCAGCGGCTTGAGGCGGTCGAGGTGCAGGGCATTGGCGCCGTCGGATTTGGCGCTGGCGGGATCGTTGTGAACTTCAAGGAAGATGCCGTCGATGCCCGCAGCAACCGCGGCGCGGGCGAGCACGGGGATGAATTCGGGTTGGCCGCCTGAGACTCCGTTGGCCGCCGAGGGCGTCTGGACGGAGTGCGTGCCGTCGAAGACGACGGGCGCGAGCGCGCGCATGATGGGAAGCGAGCGCATGTCGACGACGAGATTGTGATATCCGAAACTCGCGCCGCGCTCGGTGAGGGAGATGCGGGCGTTGCCGGTGGAGCGGATTTTTTCGACAGCGTGGCGCATGTCGTCTGGCGCGACAAACTGACCCTTCTTCACATTGACGGCGCGGCCGGTTTTTCCGGCAGCGACCAGCAGGTCGGTCTGGCGGCAGAGGAACGCGGGGATCTGGAGAACGTCGCAGGCTTCGGCGAGCAGCGCACAGTGTGCGGGCTCGTGCACGTCGGTCAGCACGGGAAGATGCGTGTCTTCCGCGATGCGCTTGAGGATGCGGGTGCCTTCGGCGAGCCCGGGGCCGCGAAAGCTAGAGACCGAGGTGCGGTTGGCCTTGTCGTAAGAGGCCTTGAAGATGTAGGGGATGCTGAGGTCAGCGGCGATGCGCTGGATGGCCTCCGCCATGAAGCGAGCATGCTGCTCACTTTCGATGACGCAAGGACCCGCGATGAGGAAGAGCTCGCCGCGGCCGACTGGGACATCGCCGATTTCGAAATCGTGTTGAGGCATTGAGGACAGAATATAGGCCCACGGGATCAGGAGGCACGGAATATGGCTGCCCCTCCTTGCAGTGAACGGCTGCATCAGTTACCGCGGAGGGCGACCGTCGGGTTCACGCGTGAGACGCGGCGCGCCGGGATGTAGCCTGCGCCGACGAGCGATACCGTAGCCGTGCAGCTCACCCATCGCCGCGAGCGTTTTGAGGACCATGAGATCGAGTGTTCCCTGAAGCAGATCGAGTTTGGGATCGGACATGCGGTGATCTCTCCTGTTTAACGGCCACATGTGTTGCCACATCCTCTGTGGGGACGCCACAGGTGTATCTAAGCAGACGGGGGAATGTGGTTCCCTCTTTTTGCAGAGTCGGCGAAGCCCATCCGGAGCACTCTAGTCTTCCCTGCATCGTTCCAATGGTTCTCTGCATAGTAGTGGCACGCGATCCGCACGCGGCGGATGGTGGACGCATGAGCTACTCACTGAAGTTCCTGTGCGCACTGATTCTGGGCGGCGCGATGGCAGCGAGCGCGTTGCATGGTCAGGAGATAAACCCAACTCACCAGCGGCTGGTTGCGGCATTTGACATGGAGAACGCCGGAAAGCCGCAGCAGGCGATCGCCGCGGCTGAAGCGCTGATCGGCAGTCGCGCGCTCGCGCGGTTCGATCAGGTACAGGCGCTGGACCTGGAGGGCATCAGCTACGGGGATCTCGACGAACCAGAGAAGGCGGTGCACGCTCTTGAAGAAGCAGCGCATCTGCTGGGACCGCAGGATCATCAGGAAATGGCCGCGGTGCTCAACAACATGGCCGGTATCTATCGGGAATGGGGGCATTCCAGCATAGCGGAGTATCTCTATGAGCGGGCCTTTCAGCAGGCCGAGGCGGCTGCCCGGCATGGCGACATGGCGCGGGTGAGCAGCAACCTGGCGGGGCTGGCGCTGAGCGAAAAAGAGAACCGGGCGGCGCGAAATTATCTCCGGCGCTGCGACAGCGAAGCAAAGCAGGCGACGGATCTGGATGACGATGACCGTGGCGGAATGGCTTCCATGCACGGATGGCTGGCGCTGAACGAAGGCCATGCGCGCGCCGCGCTGGAACAATATCGACACGCGCTGGAGTTATGGAGAAGGAAGCACGGCGAGCAGCATCCTTCAACAGCGTGGGGCCGGTTGTTGGTCGGCAAGGCGGAGGCGATGGCCGGGGACAGAGACGCAGGTTTGCGCAACATGCGCGAAGGGCTGGACCGGCGGCGGCCACGACGGGAACGAATAACCAGCACTATGCCGTCGCGGAGCTGGCGTACGCGCGCCTGCTGGAACGGACCGGGAACACGACTGAGGCAGCGCTGTTGGAACAGGATGCGCGAACGAAGCTGACGGCGTTCCAGAACCAGAACTGCCCGGACTGCACGATCAGTGCGATGGCGCTGCACTGAGCTCCTGCTGCGGCATGCGCGGTAGTGTTGCAATGGATTCGCCGGGAAGTAAGTAGATCGCTCTTCACATGCAGGTGTTTCGCGCGGTGGTAGGCTACGGGGATGCGGAAATGCGTGCGCCCCCGGGGTGCCGGTTCCTGCATCCACTTTCCAGATGATTCTCTATACCGGAGGCTCGCTTCCCTGGCCAGAGCAGTGGCCGTTCCTGCCGGTGATGGAGCGCTTCGGGATGGCTGTCGCCATCGGCGTCTTCGTGGGCCTGGAGCGCGAGCACAGCGGCAAGGCGGGAACACGCACCTTCGGACTGATCGCCCTGCTGGGCTGCCTCGCCGGAATTCAAGGGCCGCGGTTCATCTGGATCGCAATGGCGTTCGTGCTGCTGCTGACCTGGCTAATCAACTGGCGCCGGCTGAGCGCGCACGATCAACTGGCGACGACGACTTCGCTGAGCCTTGCGATTGTTGCGTTGTGCGGCGTGCTGTGCGGCGTGGGGCATATGTATACGCCGGTGCTGGCGGCCATCCTGTGCACCGCGCTGCTCGCCTGGAAGCAGCCCATTCATGCCTTCACGGCCGGGCTCACCCAGGCGGAGATACGCTCCGCGGTGTTGCTGGCTGTGCTCTCCGGCATCATCCTGCCGGCGCTGCCCTCGCATCCGATAGATCCGTGGCGACTGGTGCAGCCACGCGACAACTGGTGGAGCGTGGTGCTGATCGCGGGCATCGGGTTCGTCAATTACATCCTGCTGCGGGTGATCGGACCCGGCGGCATGGAGGTGACCGCCTTCTTCGGTGGCCTGGTGAACAGCCGCAAGGTGATTGTCGAATTCATTCTGCGCGCGTCGGCGAACGCAAAGGCGCTGCTGCCGGTGGTTTATCGGGGCGCGATGCTCGCAACCGCCGCGATGGCGCTGCGCAACGCGATCATCGTTGCCGTGCTGGCGAAATCGAAGGCGGCACTGCTCTATAGCTTTGCGCCACTGGGACTGATGTTTCTGCTGAGCGCTGTGCTGTGGGCGAGGCATCCCATACGGCGCGACGATGGAGCGGTTCCGGCGCTTACTCTCGATTCGCCCTTCAGCCTGTCGGCGGCATTGAAGTTCGGCGCCGTCTTCCTGCTGCTGAACGTGGTGGGAACGCTGGCACAGCGGCACTTTGGCTCGGGAAGCTTCCTGTTCGTGAGCATGGCGGGCGGGCTGCTTTCGAGCGGGTCGTCGATTGCATCGGCATCGACGCTCATCAACCACGGCGAAGTGCCGGTGTTGACCGGCGTGATCGGCGTGGTGCTCTCCAGCCTGACCAGCGTGCTGATCAACATCCCACTGCTGCAGCGGATACCGGCGGAGGGCGGATACCGGCGCAAGACGATTGTCGCTCTCGGCGGTGTGGCGCTGGCGGGGATGGTTGGCATCGCGATCGACCTGGTCTGGATGCACGCGCACGGCTATCCGCTATAGTACACTTTGCTGTTACCTATTCCGTGCGGATGGCGGTGAGCGGGTTGATGCGCGCTGCGCGGATGGCGGGTGCGAGCGACGCGGCGCTGGCGACGAGCGCGAGCAGCAGCGTGGAGACCGCGAGCACCAGCGGGTCGTGGGTCGAAGTGCCGTAGAGGAAGCTCGAGAGCGCGCGCGCAGCGAGCAGGGCGGCGGCGAGACCGGCGAGCGCTCCTGTCACTGTGACTGCGACGTTCTGACGGAAGACAAGCGAGACAACTTGTGAACGCTGCGCGCCCAGCGCCATCCGGACGCCGATCTCGCTGGTGCGGCGCGCGGTGCGGTAGGCGAGCGTGCCGTAAAGGCCGATGGCGGTGACCAGCAGCGCGCAGGCGGCGAAGAAGACGGCGAGCAGGGCCATCATGCGCTGGGCGGAGAGGGAGTGATCGAGGAACCAGCTGAGGGTGCTGAAGACGGGCGCGGGGATCTCCGGGACGTCGCGGGCAAGGGTGGCGCGAACAGCAGCGGCGAAGGGCGCGACGGGGCCTTCGACGCGAGCGACGAAGACATAGGAGGGTTTCTTATCCCTGCTGTTCTGTGTGATGGGGTAGTAGGCTTCGAACGGCGCCGGCTTGCGAATATCGGAGTACTTGACGTCACCCACGATGCCGATGACCTCCATGGCATCTTTGCCGGTGTCCACGTGCTGCCCCAGAGCATTCTGGTGCGGGAAGATGGCGTCGGCTGCGGAGCGGCTGAGGATGATTTTTTTGGCGGTCAAAAGCGTGTCGCTCCACGCGAAGTCGCGTCCGGCGAGCAGAGGAATGCGCATGGTTTGGAAGTGTTGCGGAGAAATCCAATTAGAGAAGAGTTCCGGGGTATTCCGTCCGCCCGGCATGGAGTAGGTAGTCGTCATGGATGAGCCGGAATAAGGGATGGTCGAGAAGATGCTGGCGGAGCGGACGCCGGGCAGCGCGGCGATCTTGTCCTGCAGCGAGCGATAGAGATGGATGAGCGGTTCGCCTTCGAGCGGCTGCTTGGTCATACGCACGCTGACGAGGCTGACGTTGTGCGGATCGAAGCCGGGCCCGGTCCGATACATGCGGACGAGGCTGGCGGAGATGAGGCCGGCGCCGATGACGAGTACCAGCGCGAGCGCGATCTGCGAGGCGAGCAGCAGGCGCGGCAGAACGCCGGTGCGCAGGTCCGCGTGTGAAAGGGAAGAAGCTTTGAGCCGCGCGTTGAGGCTGCGGCCGGTGGCGTGCAGCGCCGGAGCCATGCCAATGACGAGCGTAGCGAAGACGCATGCGCAGGCAGCCGCGGCGAGCACGCGCCAGTCGAGCGAGGTGTCGAGATAGACGGATGGGTCTTTTCCGCCGAGCAGCAGGACAGCGAGCGAGCGCGCGACGAAGGGAGCGGCTGCGAGTCCGGCGATGGATCCGGTGAAGGCGAGCAGCAGGCTTTCCAGCAGCAACTGCTGCAGCAGGCGGCGCCGCGATGCGCCGACGGCGAGGCGTGTCGCGAGCTCGTGCTGGCGCGTTGCGGCGCGCGCGAAGAGCAGGCTGGCGAGATTGAGGCAGGCGAGGAAGAGCATGCCGCAACACAAGACGAGAATCGCCTGGAGCGGCTGACGGTAGAGCTGGCGTAGATAGGTGAAGCCGCCGGAGCCGGACTCTGTGGTGTAACGGAAGTGTTGCGCGCGCGCGTCCTTGAGCCAGTCAACGGCTCCTTCGGCGTCATCGTCCTTCCCGCTGAGTACGCTGCGGGTGACCGAAGCGAGCGATGCATTCGCCTGCTCCAGCGTGACGCCCGGCTTCATGCGCCCCATGGTAGTGAGCCACCAACTGTGATAGCCGCCAGCAGTGTTGTTGTAAGGGGCGTCGATGAGCGGTTCGCTGGCGAGTGCGATGAATATCTGCGGATGCTGCGTCGGGTCCGTACCCGTAAAGCGCTTAGGCATCACGCCGACGACGGTGAAAGGCACCTTGTTGGCGAGCAGCTTGCGGCCCAGTACGTGCGGATCGCTGTGGAGGATGTTGCGCCAGTAGCGTTCGCTGATGACGGCGGGAAGTCCGGAGGGAACTCCGGGCTGGTCGTCGGCCGGACTGAGATAGCGGCCAAGCAGCGGAGGCGTCTGGAGGGCGCGGAAATATTGGCCGCTGACCATGAGGCTGCTAATCAAAGCGCTACCGCCGCCGGCGCCAATCTGGAGTTGGATTTCAGAGCTGGCGAAGACATCGCTGAAAGCGGGGTGGTCACGCTCGAGGTGGCGGAAGAGCGGAGCAGAGAAACCACCGTGCGCATCATTGTCTTCGTGATAATCGAAGACAACGAGTTGATGTGTGTCCGGCACGGGAAGCGGGCGTAGCAGGAGTGCGTTGATGAGGGAAAAGACGGCGGTGCTAGCGCCGATGCCTAAGGCGATGGTGAGGACGGCGGTAAGGGTGAAGCCAGGGCTCTTGCGCAGGACGCGAGCGGCGAAGCCAAGATCGCGGAGGACGTTTTCGAGGTGCGTGAACTGGCGCAGCTCGGCGAGTTGCTCCCGCAGGCGCGATGGATTGCCGAAAGCGCGACGAGTCTCGGTATTGAGCTCGGGCGGTGGTGTGCCCTCGCGCTCCAGGCGTTGTCGCAGCATGTGCTGATGAAAGGCAAGCTCTTCCGCGTACTCCCGCTGCTGACGACGAGGATGGAGCAACGCCCAAAGCCGGAGCCGGAATGCGCGAAGCTGATGCCCCATGGGCTCTCCTCCTGCGTGCTACGTGGCCTGCATGACGAAGGCGACCGCGGCGGAGAGGCGCGCCCAGCGCGTGGATTCAGATTGCAGGCGCTTGCGTCCTTCCGCCGTGAGCTGATAGAAGCGGGCGCGGCGATTGCTCTCCGATGCGCCCCACTTTGCGTTGAGCAGTCCGCGCAGTTCCATGCGATGGAGCGCGGGATAGAGGGCGCCCTCTTCAACCCGCAGCACCTGCTGCGAGGACTGGTGAATCCACTCGGCGATGGCATAGCCGTGCAGCGGTCCGCGAGCGAGGGCCTTCAGAACCAGCATGTCCAGCGTGCCCTGGATGAGTTCTCCGTTGTTGTCGCCCTTACCCATAAGTCGTTTATGGGAACGATAACGTGGCCGCGAGTTCGCTGTCAAGCGGGAGGAAAGCAGCGGAAAGCTATCGGATTCGCTGTTCTAGCGGAACGTGATCTGCTGAAACCCGAGCGAGTGCAGCATGGTGCTGAGGGTAGCGCGGGCATTGCCTTCAGCGGTAGTGAGGATGCCGCTGTCGAGCGCGGATTGGCGCAGGTCCGCCTCGGCCTTCTCGCGGACTTCGGATTCGAGATTGGGATCGGCGGGCACGAGCAGGCCGGTGCTGCGCGAATAGACGCGGGTCTTGCTGTTGTCGAGCGACACGGAGAGCAACTCGGCCGCGGGCATGGTGATGGCGATGCTGCGATCGTTGATCTGCACGTTGCCCGCCTGCAGGTTGCTGAGGTCGACGCCGGCTACCGCCTGGCCGTGAACGATGAGCAGCAGCTTGTCCCCGGTGAGGATGTCGGGCAGGTACTGATTGGAGCGGTCGCCTTCGACCACCTTATCCATGGTGTAGACAACGGACTCGAGCCGCGCGAGTCGCTGGATGCTGGCGATGACGGTAGGCTGCGAGACATCGATGGTGTCGTGGCGTCCGAGGAAGGCCATGCTGATGCGGTTGCGCATGGACGCGCCCACATGGCGCACAACAGCGGGAACGGCGAAGAGCGCGACAAGCAGTCCGAGGATGATGCCGAGAATAAGTGCCGGAAAGGCGGAACGGCGCTGGACGACGGGCCTTGTGTCGAATGGGGTAGTAGTGGGCATGGGCATCTGCTCAAGAGTCTTCTACAAGGATAGATGCGGAGCGCTGTCAGTGGGTGAGCAAATAGCGCCTGCACCTTTGTGGGGGCAGCGCAAGGGCTCGTCGCCTTACTCAGGAGGACATCGTGTTTGCCGCGCTGCGCACTGTTCGTTTACGGCCGCCGAGATGATTCAGTCTCTCGCGACAAGTTCCTGGATTGCCGTCGACTGTGTTGCGTGCGATTGTCGGTTGGCATAGCTGGCAATGATGAAGTCGCGGAAGATCGGGTGCGGCTCGAGTGGCTTGGATTTGAATTCGGGATGGAATTGGCAGCCGAGGAAGAAGGGATGGTTGGGCAGCTCGACGATCTCAACGTAGGTTCCATCCGGCGTAGAGCCAGTGATGCGCAGGCCCGCGCCGGTGAGCAGCGGCTCATACTCACGATTGAACTCGTAACGATGCCGGTGGCGTTCTGAGATTTCCGTGCGCCCATAGGCTTGGGCAGCCTTCGAGCCGGGCTCGAGCAGGCAGGTCCATGCGCCTAAACGCATTGTCCCGCCCATCTCTTCGACGCCGGTCAGCTCGCGCAGCTTGTAGATGACGCGATGCGGGGTCGCGGGGTCAAACTCGCTGGAGTTGGCGCCGTGCAGCTTGCAGACGTTGCGCGCGAACTCGATGGTCGCGGTCTGCATGCCGAGGCAGATGCCGAAGTAGGGGGTGCCGGATTCGCGCGCGTAGCGGATGGCGTTGAGCATGCCTTCGATGCCGCGTTTGCCAAAGCCGCCGGGAACCAGGATGCCATCGAAGTCCCGGAGCTGCGAAACGTAGTCGTCAGCTTCCAGCCCCTCCGCTTCGAGCCACGTCACGCGCAGCTTCAGGTTCTGCGAGAGCGCGCCGTGGACCAACGCTTCCTTCACCGATTTGTAACTGTCTTCGTACTCAACGTACTTGCCGACGATGCCGATGTGGACCTCGTCCTTGGGGTGGTAGGCGTGATCCACCACCTGCTGCCAGCGCGAGAGATCGGGCGTGCGCGTCTCCATGTGCAGGTACTTGAGTGCCAGCGCATCGACGCCTTCGTGCGCAAAATTGAGCGGGACTTCGTAGATACTGGCGACGTCGCGGGCGGCGATGACGGCCTGGTCTTCGAGGTTGCAGAAGAGGGCGATCTTGCTCTTGAGCTCGCGGGAGAGTGATCGGTCGGAGCGGCAGAGCAGGATATCCGGTTGGATGCCGATGGAGAGCATCTCTTTTACCGAATGCTGCGTCGGCTTGGTCTTCAGCTCCTGCGCGGCGGCGATCCAGGGGACCAGCGTGACGTGGACGAAGACGGTGTTTTCGCGGCCAAGCTCCTGGCGCATCTGGCGGATGGCTTCGAGGAAGGGCAGCGATTCGATGTCGCCGACGGTGCCGCCGATCTCGACGATAACGATGTCGCAGTCCGCTGCCACCTTGCGCATGGCGTTCTTGATCTCGTTGGTGACGTGGGGGATGACCTGGACGGTCTTGCCGAGGTAGTCCCCGCGGCGCTCCTTGGTGATGATCTGCTCGTAGATGCGGCCGGTGGTCAAGTTGTTGTCGCGGGTGAGCCTGGCGTGGGTGAAGCGCTCGTAATGGCCGAGATCGAGGTCGGTTTCGGCGCCATCGTCGGTGACGAAGACCTCGCCATGCTGGAAGGGCGACATGGTGCCCGGATCGACGTTGAGATAGGGGTCGAACTTCATCAGATTGATGCGCAGGCCGCGCGCTTCAAGCAGGCAACCAATGGAGGCAGCGGCAAGGCCCTTGCCGAGGCTGGACACGACACCGCCCGTCACAAAGATGTACTTTGCTGACACTGCATCACCTCTGAATTTTGGCTTTGGATGGCGTACCGGGTGGGCACGATCAAGTATCGCAGAGCGGCGGCAGGTTGGGAAGTACCTTTGCGGAGCAGACCTTCCGGCCTGTGGAACGTCTAGACTTGGGGAAAGACGATGGGACGCAGGCGAGCAATCGGACTGATGACGGCGATAGTTCTGACAGCCGTGTCGTTTGCACAGACGAAGCCGCCCACGGATCCAGCCACGATCGCGAATATTCATCGGCTCATCCTGACCGATGGCAGCTACCAGCAGGTGCGGCGCTGGGAGATCAAGGGCGACCGGGTGCGCTTTATCTCGGCTGAGCGCAATGGCATATGGGAAGAGCTGCCGGTCAGCCTGGTGGACTGGGCGGCTACCGAAAAGTTTGCGAATGCGCATACAGAAGAGGGGCGCGAGGCGTCGGCTGCCTCGGCTGATGCACGCGCTGTCGATGCGGAAGCCGCGGCCGAGAAGGCGGAGATGAGCTCGCGCACGCCCCCGGTCGCGCCCCATCTCTTTCTGCCGGACCGCGATGGCGTGTGGGTTGTGGACTACTTCCAGAACCGGCCCGAGCTGGTGACGCTCCAGCAGGACAGCGGCGACGTGAACCAGCCGACCGGCCACAACGTGCAGCCGGCGCAGATCAATCCGCTGCCCAACCGGAAGGTAGAGGTGCGGCTGGATGGCGAGGGCTCGAAGATCCACCTGCACGGAAACCAGCCAGTGTTCTACGTAAGCCTGACGGGTGGCGACGACACGGCTGGCCCGGACGCGATGACGGTAAGCACGCAAACTGCAAAGACGCCTGCGGCAGTGAGCTCGCCGAAGAGCCAGTACGCCATTGTGGAAGTGGATCAGCGGCGCGACTACCGCGTGATCACGAATGTGACCCTGAGCCAATTGGGAAGCCAGAGCGAGAACGTGACGGAGACGACGACGACGGTCCTGCCCGGCGGCCACTGGATGAAGGTTGCGCCGAAGCAGAAGCTGACCGTGGGTCAGTATGCGCTGATGGAGTTGCTGGGACCGCGCGAGGCCAATATCGCAGTGTGGGATTTCGCAATCGAGCCGCAATCGGGAGATAACCTCAACACGATTCTGCCTATCAATCAGTAAGACTCAGCCTTCGGTGGCCATGCCGTCCCGAGTCGTGTTCTTCACGGAATACATGCGTTGGTCGGCGCGCTCGAGCAGCGCTGCTGCATCCTTCGCGTCCTGAGGATAGCTGGCGACGCCGAGGCTGGCGGTGAGCCGCAGCGCGAGCCCCTCCAGGCTGAGAAAGCGGTGTGCACGCATGGCGACAAGCAGGCGATTGGCTGCGGCGGCTGCGGCAGAGCCGCCCGTCTGCGGCAATAGCACGACGAACTCATCCCCCCCGTAGCGGAAGGCAAGGTCTACGGAGCGCATGGTGCGCGTGATCACCTCCGCGGCCTCGGCCAACACGCGGCTTCCGGCGGGATGGCCGTGCACGTCGTTTACCTGCTTGAAGTGGTCAAGGTCGAGAAAGATGAGGCCGAGCGGCTGATCGAAACGGCGGGCACGCTCGATCTCGGTGGGCAGCACGGCGGCCAGATGGCGCGCGTTGAACAGATGCGTGCAGTCGTCAGTGATGGTGAGTTCCTGGATGCGCTCCACCGCGCGCGCATTTTCGATGGCAATGGCGGCGTAGTCGCATACGATGTAGAGGAAGGTGATCGCGTCATTGCTAAGCGTCTGCGGCTCGACGTGTGTGACCTGGAGAACGCCGAGCGTGCGTTCGCGTGAGCGCAGAGGCAGGCAGATGGCCGAGTGCGGCTGATCGCCGCTGGACAGCCGGGCAGCGCTGCCGTCGTTGGTCGCGATGAGCGGCTCGCCGTGCAGCGCGACCCATCCCGCCATCCCCGTGCCGAGCGGAATGCGGATGTTCTGCAGAGCCTCGTCGGAGACGCCACGGGCGAGCGCGTAATAGAGATCGCGCTTTTCGTCGTCGACCATCAGCAGAGACCAGCTCTCGGGATGGAAAAATCGCTCCATCTGCTCGAGGATGCTGCGCAGGATGGTGGGCAGATCTAGCGAAGAAGTGAGGGCGCGCGCGGCATCGTGGAAGAGCCGGAGGTGCTCGAACGGGGATGCGGCGCTTTGTGTGGAGTCGGCCATCGGCTGCAGTCGATTGTGCCACGGGACTGGCCGTCCAGGCAGAAGCGCCTGCGGCGCGTGTTGTTGGATTCGCTTCCTTTGGTCGCTCACGTGTGGACTCCGGCTAAGCCGGCTGATTCCCACGTCCCGACACAGCAGCGCAGGCGCCCATGGGCGTGGTGCGCTGCCGGCATGGAACTGCAGGTCCTTTCGCTTCGTTCAGGATGACACTCGATGGGGCGGAACGTCTTTGGCTGACTTGCTGGCTCGCTGACCTGCTTTACTTCAACCGCCGATGTGCACCATGCTGCGGCTGGGCTTGAGAAAGCCGGGCTCGCCGATGTGATGGCGGGCCTCCTTTTGCGCGATCACGCCGCGGATGTAGCCGGCCAGGTCGTCATCGGAGCCGCCGCGCCGCATCACACCGTAGAGGTCGTGGTCCGTCTGGGAGAAGAGGCAGGTGCGAATTTTGCCGTCCGAGGTGAGGCGCACGCGGCTGCATGCACCGCAAAAGGCGCGCGAGACGGGCGCAATGATGCCAATTTCACCGACACCGTCGTCGAAGGTGAAGCGCTGCGCCGTTTCGCCGGGCGCGTTGCCCGGCAGCGGCACCAGCGGGCACACGGCGCTGATGCGCGCCTTCAGCTCGTCGTAGCCGACGACAGTGTCGCGTGACCAGATGCGGTCCTCTTCGAGCGGCATGAACTCAATGAAGCGCAGGATGACACCCTCGCTGCGCGCGAAGTGGACGAAGGGGACAATCTGATCGTCGTTGAAGCCGCGCAGCAGCACGCAGTTGACTTTGACCGGGCCGAGCCCAGCGGCCTTCGCGGCGCGGACTCCGGCGAGCACGCGGTCATAGCCGCCGGGGACGCGGGTGATACGCGCGAAGACCTCCGGATCGACAGCGTCCATGGATACGGTCACACGGGTGAGGCCGGCCTCGCGCAGCGACGGAGCCTGCGCAGCCAGCAGGTGGCCATTGGTGGTGACCGCGATGTCTAAATGGCCGCCAGGGGCAGTGCGCAGTTGGGCAATCTCGCGGACCAGCGTGGTGAGGTCGCGCCGGAGTAACGGTTCGCCGCCGGTGAGCCGGACCTTCTCGATGCCGAGCGAGACGAAGACCCGGATGATGCGCAGGTAGTCGGTCAGCGGAAGCTCGCTGTACTGTGCGCCGTCGTTGCCGGTGCGGCAGTAGATGCAGCGGTAGTTGCAGCGGTCGGTGACGGAGACGCGCAGGTCGGTGATGGCGCGGCCATGGCTGTCGGTCAGGCGGCCGGCGGCATGGTATAGGGCCGGGGTTGGCGCGGTCGGTATGGCTTGGGTGGACACTTTCTAATTCGATGCTCTCCATCTATTGTAAGGCGCTGGATTTCGCTGCCGCGAGCCCATTCCGTGCATCTCGTAAGCTAGAGCTATGTGCGCGAAAAGGATCGAGATGGAGGAGCAGGCTGCGGCGCGGCGCCACAGCGCTGTGCGCTTCGATGTGCTGGTGATCGGGGCGGGACCGACGGGGCTGGCCTGCGCCATCGAGAGTGGACGGCGCGGTATGCGGACAGTGCTGGTGGACAAGGGCTGCCTCTGCAACTCGCTCTTTCACTATCCGTCGAACATGACCTTCTTCACCACGCCGGAGTTGCTGGAGATCGGCGATATCCCATTTCCCAGTCCCAATCAGAAGCCTACACGCGATGAGGCGCTCGAGTACTACCGCAAGGTGGCCGATCATTATCAGCTCGATGTGCGCCAGTACGAGACGGTGCTGCGCGTCGAGGGAAGCGATGGTGAGTTTCGCGTGCGGGTGCAGGATCGCTTCGGCCGCGAGCAGAATTATGTGACGCGCAAGATCGTCGTCGCGACCGGCTACTACGATCTGCCGAACTATCTGAAGATTCCCGGCGAGGCGTTGCCCAAGGTGATGCATTACTATGATGCTCCGCATCCTTACTACGACATGGATGTGGTGGTGATCGGCGGCAAGAATTCCGCTGCGATTGCTGCGCTGGACCTGTGGCGGCATGGGGCGCGCGTAACGCTGGTGCACCGCGGCCCAAAGATCCACCATCATGTGAAGTACTGGGTTCTGCCGGACATCGAGAACCGTATCAAGGCGGGCGAGGTCGAAGCGTACTTCGACACACGCGTGATGGCAATCCGCGAGGACACGGTAGAGCTGGAGACACCGAAGGGACCAAAGACGCTGCGCAACGATTTCGTCTTCGCGCTTACCGGCTACCATCCGGATTTTGATTTGCTCACATCCTTTGGTATTCGAATGGACAATAAGGATCGTTGCCCGGAGTGCGATCCACGCACACTTGAGAGCAATGTGCCGGGCGTGTACCTGGCAGGCGTCATCGTCGCCGGCTCGCGGACAAATGAGATCTTCATCGAGAACGGTCGCTTCCACGGACGGCAGATCGCAGCCGACATCGCGGCCAGGCTGGAGGACGCAGTTACTCCGGCGATGCGGGAGGAGTGAGGCCGCTCCGCAGGGTCCTACTCTCGATGGTTTCCACCCGAATCGCCGACTTGGTACCCTAAAGAGCAACCGGCCACGGCATCTGTAGACTGAAACCAAAGTGCAGATGGTGTGATTGGTGAGAGCGTTTTGTGCAGCCGCTCCCGGCAGTTCGATCCGGATTTGATTCGCATCGCGTGAGGAGTCGTTTCCTGTCTTACACCGTCTGTATTTTTAGCTTGGCCCTCGGGAAGTTGTTTGCGCGTCTTAGAGTGTGGAGTTTGCCCTCTTTTCGAGAGACAGGTGTGGTCTATCTCCCCCGCTCCTGAAGGAAGGGATACGGATGCCCTGGTTCCGTTACCGCACGATCCGAAGCCAACTGACGGTCGGCTTCGTCCTGTTGGAGCTGCTGTTCACGTTCTGCTTCTCGCTGCTGATCCTGCGGACGGAACTCCATGAGATTCACGGGAGGGCGCAGCGGCGCATCGAGCAGCAGGTAAATCTGCTCGCGACCATGGCATCCGATGCGGTGGTCGATAAGGAAAACCACCGCCTCGTGCCCATGGCACAGGCACTCGAAGCGAGCAGCGCCGTACATTTCGTCCGTCTTACGGATCCGCACGGCGCGCCGCTGCTGCCCAATAACGGCCATATCGAAACAAGTCCGCTGAGCGCAGCCGAGCGCAAACAACTTCCGCCCCCCGGTCAGGCTCTCGACCGCACGGTTATTTTTCAGAATGATGAGGGCAATCGCGAGGCCGTCCACCCCATTCTGAACGCCGATGAGCTGCTGGGCTATGCCTGGGTGGCGGAGAATCCCACGGCAGAGCACGAAGAAGTCGGTGTGCTGGTGCGCATCACGATGATCGCCGGGGTGCTGGGCGCTCTCGGCTGCCTGCTGGCGTCTGCACTGCTGGCGCGGTCGATTACGCGACCGCTGCGCATCGTGATGGATGCAACACGGCGGCTCATCCGCGATCCGGAGACGAAGGAAGGATTCCCGCTCGAGGTGAAGCAGACGAACGAAGCCGCAGAGCTGGCCCAGGCCTTCAATCTCCTGGTGCTCTCGATGGAAGAGCAGCGCTCCGGTCTGAACGACACGCTGGCCCTTTTGGATTCCATGCTGGCGCACGCGCCGATCGGCTTTGCCTTTCTCGACCGGCAGGGACGATTTATCCGCGTAAACAACTTTCTCGCTGCCGGCATGGGCATCGAGCTGACACAGTTTCTCGGTCACACCGCGGGTGAGCTCTTCGGCACACTGGACGCGGAGACGCTCGAAACGCGGCTGTCAGCCATCTTTGAGGGAGCCCAGCCGGTGGACACATTCGAGCTGCAGGTGATCGATGCCCAAGGAGATGCGCGAAGCTGGCTGGTGAATCTGTACCCGGTGAAGAGTGGACAGCAGGAGGTGCGGTGGGTAGGCGCGGTGATGATCGACACCACGGAGCGGCGCCGCTCCGAGGACACGCTGCGCCGTACCGAGAAGCTGGCCGCCGCGGGACAACTCGCAGCCTCCATTGCGCACGAGATCAATAACCCCCTCGAGGCGGTGACCAACCTGCTCTTTCTGCTGCGAACCCAGTCCGCCCTCGAGGGCGATGCCTTGCGCTTTACCGAGATGGCGCAGCACGAGCTGGCTCGCGTTTCCGAGATTGCGCAGCAAACCCTGCGCTTCTACCGGCCCTCCACGTCGCCGGCGCTGGCGAATGTGGGTGAGATCCTCGACTCCATCCTGACCCTGCACAGCGGCAGGATCCATACGCTGCGGGTGGAGGTGATACGGCGTTACGCGAACGGCATCGATCTGTACTGCCTCTCCGGCGCGCTGCGGCAGGTCTTCGCGAATCTGATCACGAACGCGCTCGATGCGCTGAACGGCGGTGGGCGGCTGTTGATCCGCGCCCGGCGCTCCTATTGCTGGAAGGATGGCCGGTGGGGAGTGCGCGTGGTGGTGGCGGATTCGGGCATAGGCATGGCCGCCGAGGTGCGCCGGCGAATCTTCGAGCCGTTCTTCACCACCAAGCTAGCCACCGGAACCGGGCTCGGGCTCTGGGTTACCCAGGACATCATGGACAAGCACCAGGGCATCATTACCGTGCGCAGCCGTTGCGAGAAACCAGACGAAACGCGGGAGAAGAACGGCTCGGGCACCGTATTCATGCTGTTCTTCCCGGACCGTGGCGTGGCGCAGCCGGCAGCGGAGGCCGCTGAGCCGGGTGAACAGAACGCGGCCACAGTTGTCTCCGCACAACTCGCGTGATCGGGCGGAGGAAAGCGGGACGATTCCTCTCACCAGCACCGAGAAAAACGGGCGGCCATGGGCCGCCCATTTTGTTGACTGCGTGGCTGCCTACTTGTGCGCCGCCGCGCTGTAGTTGACCTTGATCGGGTTTATGGTGCGATAGCGCACGCGCAGGCCGCCGACGGTTGTGGGTTGCGACCGCGGAGTGCGGGTGCGGTCGATGAACACCATCAGCGCGGCCTCCGCAGGATTGTCCTGGCTCTGGGTCACGCCGACGCCGAAGAATGCAGGATCGCTCATGAGCTGGGCGGCCTGCTGCTTCTGGACGGTTGCCGCCGCTTCGAGCGTCGCCTCCGACAAGTGAATGCCCGGCGTAATGGACACAGAAGTGGGAGCCGTGCCGCTGGCCACCGCGCTTGCCGTGGTTGGAATCACCCGTGTCGGCAGGCCGCCGATGGTCTGCGGCACGGTGATCGAACCGGTGTGGTTCTGGTCGGTGTAGACGAGGACGGCCGCCTGTCCCGGCTGGTCGAGGCTCTTGCCGGCGGCGACGCCAAGAATGCCTTTCGAGGCATCAACGATCGCTGCTCCCTGCTGTGCAGCAGCCGTCTGCGCCGCGCTCATGGCAGCGGTCGAGACAGCGGCGCTCGCCGTGGCGGTGTTGGCATCGTAGTTGAGGCAGTTCACGGTGTGGGGCGATCCACCCACCATGGTAAAGGTTGTGCCCTGGGGTGAGGCACTGTACTGAGCGAGCTCGGTAAGTACATCGCCGATGGGCTGCGCGAAGCTTTCACCCGGCTGGGTCGCGGTCCCCGTCGAGCCGGCAAAGAACAGAGCGACCGGCTGGGCATTTGCCGTGTCGACAACCAGCGAGCCGGAGTCGCCGGCGTCGGAGAAGTAGTTGCCGGGCATGCCGATCTGGTTGGTATAGGTCTTCGAATAGTAAGGCTGCGTCTCCGCCGCGTCATAGTAGTACGTGACCTTGATCGTGTCGTTGATCGCATCCACTGTGCTGCAGGTCAGCCCGGTGGTGCGACCGCTCTTGGCCACGTGAATGTTATTCACATTGGCGGCGGTGAGCACCTCGCCTGTCCCTGCTACTGGAGCGGCAGCGGCGATCTGGTTGGAGCCCCCGCCGGCTGCGCCCAGCGCGATGATATTGCCGGACGCATCGACGTTAGCGGAACTCGTATTCGCCAAGGCCGCGTCCACATTGGTCGAGGTGGTGTTGAGAGGAACCCAGTATTGCAGGGTCCCGATGGAGCGGATGGCAGCACCGGTGCCGTTTGTGGGCGTCGGAACATTGCCGGGGTATTGAGAACAGCCAGTGTCTACCAGGCCGGGCTGAATGATGGGGTCGGTGGTCGTACCCTGGTCCGAGTCAGCCAGCACGTGGTTGTTGCTGAGGATGTACAGATTGCTGGCCTGGTCCTTCACCAGTGCACCGAGCGTGCCGCTGGCGCAGTCAGTGATCTGTCCAGTAGTGCTGTCGACGTCCACGTCGTTGTTATTCCCGCCGGAGGAACCCATCTGCACGGCCGCGGTCTGGGCGGCCTGGTTGTCGAGCGGCGAGGTGTTGATGCCGGAGCCGTTCAGCAGAAGCTTGGAGTAGCTGGTAGTGGCCGAGTTGGCAGGCACCGCAGCGAAGGCATAGATGGCCTGCGACGGCACAGACGCAGGGGCCGTGTAAGTGGCGGAGCAATAGGTGTAATAGGGGTTTGACGAAGTGATGCTGCCGCTCACCTGACAATTTGTACTGCTAATGGAACCGCCCGCGGCGCCGGGACTGGAGCCCCCGGAGGCCGCATTGGAGAGACTCCAGGTCAACGACCCTCCGCCCACCTCGGCGATGGTTGCGTTCAGGGGAACGGTACCGCCGGTGGCGACCGTCGCGTTCTCCGGTGTCACGCCCGTGATGAAGCCGGGAGTGACGGTAACGACGGCGGTTGCGGTCTGATAGGCGTTGGACGTCAGGTTAGCCTGGACCTGGATCTGGACAGAGTCTTTCGAGAGCGCCCCGGGCGGATAGTAAAGGCCCGAAGTCGACGAGGTGAAGGCGCCTTGGCCGAAGGTGGTGTTGTCGTTGTTGCCCGAGCTGACGACCCAATTGATGTTGGTCGCCGGCTGGCCGTTGGTCAGCGTGGCGGTGAATTGGACCTGGCCGTTGGTATCGATGGTTGCCGTCGCGGGTGAGATGGAGAAGGTGGGGTTCGACGGATTGGAACTGGGACTGCCGCCGCCGCAACCGGCAATCACGAACACAACGGGAGCGGCGCAGGCACAGAGCGAGCGAAGTAGCCGGGTCATATCAATACCATCCAGGGTTGCAGTCAATTGTACGTGCCCGGCGTGTCTGCCAGCCTCAGTGAGACGCCTCGCGGTGTGTCACGAAAGTCGTACGGCAAGAACGGCGTACCGGGGTGAGACCCGGAATAGACGAGGAAGTTGCGCGCACGGATGCAGAGCGAGATTTTTACACGATTGTCATCCTGAACGTAGTAAGGACCGACAAGGAGCGCGGTTGGCCCGCCCAGACGCTCTGGTCTTGACCATCTAAACTAAACCGTTCAGTGTTGGATTTTCTGTGGCCATTCCTAGAGAGGGATTTTGCTGGAATGATCTCCGTTCAGAATCTGGTCAAGAGCTTCGGCGATTTCACTGCCGTGAAAGACATCACCTTCGATGTGGCGCAGGGGGAGATATTCGCCTTCCTCGGCCCCAATGGCGCCGGCAAAACCACCACCATCAAGATGCTGACCACGCTGCTGCGTCCCACCAGCGGACGGATCGAGCTGGATGGCCTGGATCCGACGGTAAAGCAGAAGCAGGCCCGGCAGCGCTTCGGCATCGTCTTCCAGGATCCCAGCCTGGACAGCGAGCAGACCGCGTGGGAGAACATGGACCTGCACGGCGTGCTCTACCATGTCCCGCGCAAGCTGCGCGCCGAGCGCACCGAAGAACTGCTGAAGACCTTCGAGCTCTGGGAGCGGAAGGACGATTACGTCAAGACCTTCTCCGGCGGCATGAAGCGGCGCCTGGAAATCGCGCGCGGATTCCTGCACACGCCGAAGATTCTCTTTCTCGACGAGCCGACGCTGGGCCTCGATCCGCAGAGCCGCAACCAGCTCTGGACTCATGTGAGGCGCCTCAACGAGACCGAGAAGACGACGGTCTTCCTGACCACGCATTACATGGACGAGGCAGACCGCGTCGCGCATCGCATCGCCATCATGGACCATGGAAGCATCGTGGCCCAGGGCACGTCTTCAGAACTGAAGGAGCAGACGAAGACGGAATCGCTCGAAGGCGCATTCCTGGCACTCACCGGCTCCTCGCTGCGCGATGAGGGCGCCGATGCCAAGGCCGCGATGCGGCAGGTCGCCAAGATGTGGCGGCGGTGAGGACTGGCCGTCCGGACACAGGCGCCTTTGGCGCGAGCCGCGGGTTTTTGCTCCCGATGGTCGCTCACGATTGGATTTGCGGGCGAGCGGAGATGCCGGTTCTTCCGCGTTCGCTGCGCTCAGGCTCAGAATGACAGATTTTCGGGGAGGAATGGAATGGGCGCGATTTACATCCTGTGGCTCCGCGAGCTGAAGCGCTATGTGCGCTCGCGGGTGCAGATCGTGGTGTCGCTGGGGCAGCCGTGCCTGTACCTGCTGGCGCTCGGCTTCGGGCTTGGCCCGGTCTTCAAGCAGGCGGGCCACGGCAGCTACCTGCAGTTCATGGCGCCTGGGGTGGTCGGCATGACGGTGCTCTTCAGCTCTGTCTTTTCCGGCATCGCCATGCTGTGGGATCGCCAGTTCGGCTTCCTCAAGGAGACGCTGGTCGCTCCGGTCTCGCGCATGCAGATCATGGTCGGGCGCACCCTTGGCGGTGCAACGGTGGCCGTCATTCAGGGAGCCTTGATCCTGATCATCTGTCTCATCGCCGGCTTTCGACCGCATAGCTGGGCCGCCATCCCTCTCGCTTTTTTCTTCGTCATCATGATCGCAGTCGTCTTCGCGGCGCTTGGGACCGCGATCGGCTCCATCATCCAGGATATGCAGGGCTTTCAGCTGGTCATGAACTTCCTGGTGCTGCCGATCTTCTTTCTCTCCGGCGCGCTCTTTCCGCTGGCGAATCTGCCGCTCGCAATGACGATCATCACCCGGCTCGATCCGCTGGCCTATGGAGTGGACGGCCTGCGCGGCGCGCTGATCAACAACTGGCAGTTCAGCCTGGCCTTCGACGTGGCGCTGCTCGCCGCCATCGCCGCCGTCTTCCTGAGCGCGGGGGCGTATCTGTTTTCGAGGATTGAAGCCTAAGGAATGGCTAGACCGCGCAGCGCGCTGGCACACAGAAAAGGTTCTGAATGCGGCCGTGGAGCTGTTCTCCGAGCGCGGCATCGATGTCACCAGCATGGACGCGATCGCCGAAGCCTCCGGGGTGAGCGGCGGCGAGCGTAGAGACGTAAATCGAAGCAGTGCAGGGGAGTGGGGCAGGGCCGGCTTCTCAGCGAGGAGCCGGCTCCGGAACGCGTCCGATCAGGCAGCCGCCGTCTTGCGGGAGCGGCGGGCAACGGCCTCGCGGGCCTCGGCTGTGGCCGGCATCATGGCGACGGCGGCGCTCGCCTGCTCGGCACGCAGGTGACGCAGCTCACGGCGGCTCAGCGGCTTCATCGTATCGCGCGAGTAGAAGACCTGCTGGCTGCAATCCATGCAGACCTTGTAGGTCTGACCGTCAATGGTGAACGGGCGCGAGAGATTGTTGTGGCGGCAGAAACCAAAAATAGCCTCGAAGACAGATTGAAAGAATTCCATAATCCAGCGCATTGTGTAGCTCCTCATCGTTGAGAGCGGCTCTGGTGACCGGGTCCACTGCTCCGGACCCAAGTGCAATCTTGAGATGCTGGCAGCCCGAAACAGTCGCTTGCGGAAGGGTGAATTTTTTCCTTCCATGGCCCTCAATTCCCGTACCAGACTCCCCAAAGTTCTGCTGAGCTGTACGTTAGCAAGGACGTGCCGAAAGGCGAAGAGGATTCGTTGGTTTCTTGCCTTACGGGTGACACCGGTCACTGGCGTTCTGGAGTCTCAAAAATGGTTACCAAAGCATGGCTGAAATCGATGTTTTCTTGACACGCTGGCCGGGACGCAAGTCAAAGCAAAGCAGGGGTTTGGCACTCTGCGCGGGACGAATGATCACGAAGCTCTCACAGAGATCACGATTTTTCCAAAATGGGAAGCGCCTTCCATCGTGGCAAAGGCTTCGCGGGCCTCGCCGAAGGAAAAGACGCGATCGATGACCGGCCGCAGACCCGTCTGAGCGAGCGCCCGGTTCATCTCCACGAAATCCTGGCGCGAGCCAACGTAGATGCCATGGATTTTCAGCATTTTGTGAAGGATAGGAGTGATCGTAAGCGCCTGCTCGCGGCCTCCGAGGATGCCGATCTGGGCGATGACCCCGCCCGTCCGGGTAGCGGCCATCGATTGCTGGAAGGTGCCTGCGCCGCCTACCTCCACGGTGAGGTCCACACCCCGGCCCCCGGTCTGGCTGACCACCCAGCGCGCCCATTCCGGATCGTCTCGGTAGTTGTGGCCGGCATCCAGGCCCAGCGCAGCCGCCCGGCGCAGCTTTTCGGTGCTCGACGAGATGCCGATAACCCGGGCACCCAAGCCCCGCGCGAACTGCAAAGCGAAGCAGGAGACGCCGCCGGTGCCTTGGATGAGGACAGTCTCGGCGGAGTTGATGCGGCCAGCGGTCACCACGGCATTCCAGGCGGTGACGCCGGCGCAGGGCAGGGTGGCGGCTTCTTCGAAGCTGAGGTACCCGGGGAGTTTGACCACGCCATCCTCGTGCAGCAGGATCTGCTGAGCGAGGGTGCCGTCGATGTCGCCGCCGAGCGCGCCCTTGAACTTTTCAGCCGCGGGATCGCCCTCGAGCCAACGCTGGAAAAAGCATCCGGCGACCCGATCGCCGACCGCGACTTGCGTTACTCCTTCGCCAATAGCGGCGATGATTCCGGCGCCGTCCGAACAGGGAATGCGGTGGGGCTGGAGCTTCGGATTGTAGGCGCCTTTGACCGTCATCAGGTCGCGATAGTTCAGCGAGACGGCGTGCACGTCGAGCACGACCTGGCCCGGTCCGGGCTTCGGTGCGGGAACCTCGTCGAGAGAAAGTTTGTCGATGCCGAATGCGGGGATGCGCCAGGCCTTCATGCCTTTATTAGAGCAGGGAACAAGAGATAGGGAGCAGCGAACTCCAGATCCTTCGCTTCGTTCAGGATGACGGCAGACAGGGGCGAATGTGCATGGGGCTGAGCTACGCTGCGATGCGCGCACCACGATGCCGGTGAGCGGGTTATAGTGTGTCTTTCTGACGAAACAGAGGAGAACTTCAGGATGCGCAGCGTTCGAGGCCTTGGTGTGTGCGTGGTGTTGGGAATGGCAAGCGCGATGGCGCAGCAGACGCCAGTCGCTGCGGCAGCGGCTTCCTCAAAGGCGTGGATTGCCACAAGTGACGGCTACACGCAGCAGATTCTTGCGGTGCAACTGAAGCATTCACCGGAAATGGGATCCGCCGAGGGAGTGGCGAAGTTCGATGAGCAGATTAGCCATCCTACGCTTGCTGATCATAAGGCGGAACGGCAGGAGTTGGAGGCCGTGGTTGCGAAGCTGAAAACGGCGGAGAGAACAGAGCAGGACAGGAATGTTCGCGAAGACCTGGCCATTCTGACGAAGGCACTCGATCTGCAATTCCGCACGGAGGATTACGACGAAGACCACGACGTGGATTTTCTGAATGCGAGCGAGATGGTCTTCGGCGGCTTGAAGACGCTGCTCGATGAGCAGGTGGCAGCGGAGCGGCGGCCCGCGGCAGTAGTGCGTTTGCGGAAATATGCAGGCCTGGAGCCGGGCTATGTGCCTTTTACCGATGTGTTGAAGCAGCGCGACCTGGAGAAGATGGCAAAGCCGGGGATGACGTATCCCTCGCGGGGCGAAATTGAGACCGAGCTGGGCCGCAACCAGAGCTACATCGAGGGGATGGCGGCACTGTTCACCAAGTACAAACTGACCGGATGGGAAGAGCCCTACGCGAAGCTGAAGACGGAGCTGGCTGACTACGACGCATGGGTGCGAGCGACGATCCTGCCCAAGGCGCGGACGGACTTCCGTCTGCCGCCGGCCGAGTATGCGCTGGCGCTTGAAGGCTTTGGCGTGGATATTCCGCCGGCACAGATTGCGACCCAGGCGCACGCCGCGTTTGCGGAGTACCAGGCGCAAATGGCAGTGATTGCAGCCGGGATCGCGAAAGAGCATGGCTGGCCTTCGAGCGACTACCGCGACGTGATCCGGCAACTGAAGAAGCAGCAGATCACCGGCGATGCGATTCTGCCGTTCTATCAACAGAGGCTGAAGGCGATTGAAGAGATCATCGTGCAGCAGAAGCTGGTGACCTTGCCGTCGCGTCCGGCGATCATCCGGCTGGCTACCCCGGCTGAGACCGCGCAACAGCCTGCACCGCACATGAAGCCTCCGCCCTTTTTGCACAATACCGGTCAAAGAGGCGAGTTTGTGCTGCCGCTGAATATCCCGGGGGCGAATGGTGCGACGGCGGATAAGTACGACGACTTCACCTTCGATGCGGTGGCGTGGACGCTTACCGCGCATGAGGCGCGTCCGGGACACGAGCTGCAGTTCGATTCGATGGTGGAGCACGGGGTGAGCTTGGCGCGTGCCTTGTATGCATTCAATTCCACCAACGTCGAGGGATGGGGGTTGTATTCCGAATGGATCATGCAGCCGTACGAACCGGCGGAGGGCCAATTGATGACGCTGGACCTGCGGTTGCTGCGGGCGGCGCGCGCCTTTACCGACCCCGAGCTGCAGAGCGGCAAGATGACCGAGGCGGATGCATACCGGGTGCTGGAGCAGGACGTGGTGCTGAGCCACGCATTTGCCAAGGAAGAGGTGGAGCGATTCACGTATCGCAGCCCGGGGCAGGCGAATAGCTACTTCTACGGTTACACAAAGCTTCTGCAATTGCGGAAGGACACGCAGGCAGCGCTGGGGCCGAAGTTCGATGCGCTGAAGTTTCACGACTTTCTGTTGGCGCAGGGATTGCTGCCCCCCGACCTGTTGCGGCAGGCGGTGATGGAAGACTTTGTGCCGAGTCAGAAGTAGTTTCCCGTGCAGGTAAATCGGCACGCGCACGCAAGCCCCTCTAACATAGAGATATGTCAAAAGGCTGGGAGTCGAAATCGGTCGAAGAGCAGCAGGCGGAACGCGCTGCGATGGCCGAGACCGCGACGAAGGGCCGCGGGCAGAACGTCGACGGGCAGAAGGCTCGGGCGCGGCAGGCGCTGGAGTTGCAGCGGGAGCAGATTCTTTCCACGCGCACGTCGAATCCGCATCGGCGGGTTGCGCTCGAAGCAGCGCTGGCGGAGATCGAGGAGCGGCTCGCCGCGCTTGACGGCGCCTAAGAAGCTCGCTTGGCTCCGGCTGAAATTATCAGGAACACCCCCGCCTCCGCTTTGCATAGGACGGGGGAGCCGGCCTCGTAGGTCGGGTAGTTAGTGCGACGGTGCCGCTGCGAGGACCGTTTTCTGTGTTGAGAGCCAGGCGCGGGCGTGGGTTAGCTCGGGACGATTCTGGTCGCTGTTCTTCCATGCGGTGAGGAACTTCGCATACTCCTCGCGGGCAGCTGCTGTATTGCCGGCGGCTTCGCTCGCCTCGGCCATTCCATAGAGGCTGAAGCCGGAGTTTGGGCGTTCTTTCAGAGCGCCTGCATAGGCGGCGTGAGCGCCTGCCGCATCGGCTGCGCGCAGCAACGCTGCACCTTCGGTCTCGCCTACCGGACGCACGTATCGAGGCGGCTCGGCATAGCCGAGCTTCTTTTCTTCACGCGCCGCCTCTGCAAAGAGTGACTTCGCTTCGGGAAGACGCTTCTCCGCAACGAGGATGGTTGCACGCAGTTCCAGCGACATGACAGAGAGATTGCTGAGCAACGGCCCGGGCTTCGCATCAGGCATGACGACCGCCATTGCCGGTGCGGTGAGGGATGGCTTCTTTGGCGCGGGCTCGTCGTGGACACGCTGGGAGATTCGCCACAGCTCGGCATCGAGAGTTTGCGATGCAGCTTTGGCTGCCGCCACGTCGCCGGTCTGGATTCCATTCTGGATTCCGTTCTGGGCAGCCTGCATGCCGGCGGCGAACTCCCGCAACTGACCGGCGAGGAAGGTGAGGTTCTCAAGCTTGGCGTCGGGCCTGCTGTCCTGAAGCATGCGGAGCACAGCATCCCAGTCGCCGGTGCGCAGCGCGATGGGAAGGAGAGGATCGAGACGCGTCATGCCGTCGCGCGGCGACTGCGTGTAGAGCGTGGGGCCGAACTCACCGCGTGCGCCTGACAGTTTCGCGGAGAGCGCCGCAGCCTGCTGCATCTTGCCCTCTTCCATGAGGTTCGCAATCGAGTACATCAGGTTGTGAACGTAATTCCAGTCGTTATCGACCGAGACATGCTGCTCGCGCTGGTATTTCTCCTCAACTGCGGTGGATGCCGCGAACCAGTGCTCGGCCTGGGCGTAATCGCCGGTGCGGTAGTAGATGTGGCCGGGCATGTGGACCATGTGGCCGGATGCGGGCGCGAGGCTCGCGAGACGCGCGGCGCTCTTCAGCGCTTGTTCGGGGTGCGGGCTGGCCTCGACGGCGTGAATCCAATAGTGGTTCGCGGCAGAGTCGTTGGGGCCGGCATTGAGCACCTGCTGAATCAGCGCGAGGTCTTCTTTTTGGCCTTTCTTGGGCTCGCCGTCTTCGTCGTACCCGTCGCTCAGCGTGCCGGCAAGAAAGAGTTTTGCCTGCAGATCGTCGGGATAGTCCTTCACGATCTGCCGCCAGATGGCTGTTACTTTTGCACTGTCGGGGTCATCCTCCGGACCGGCGGCGAGCACGGCGTCATTGCCTGCCGAGCTAGCTTCAATGTAAAGCTGCTCATGCTTGCTGACGCGCGGCTTAAGCCGCACCGCGTTGGCGAGCGCCTGCGCGGTATAGCTGCTGGGCTCGCCGCTGCGGAACATGAGCGCTTGATAGAGGCCCCAGTAGCACATGGCGCAATTGGGATCGACGCGGACGCCCTGCTCGAAGGCGCGTTCGGATTCGTAATCCCAGAAATCGTGCAGCAGGTTCAGGCCTTGGTTGAACCAGGCCTGCGCTTCGGGCGTTGCCGTGATGATGAGGTGGCCGTTGCCGATGCCGGTCATCTTTATGGGCACGGGCAGCGATTCAGGAGCGGGCAGCGCCTTCATCTGCATGCCGCTGTGACATGCTGTGGCCTGTGCGGAGGTGATGGAGGCACCGAGACAATTTGTAACGATAACAGTTGCGAGAATGGCGATGCGGCGCGCGACCGGGCGAAACATGTGGGTCATTTCTCTTCCGTGGAACCTCTTTGCCGGCGGCATCACTCGCCACCCATGAAGCGGCGAGCGTCGCAGGAGAGTCTGCCGGGGCCGATCGAGAGAATGGCGATCAGGCCGAGCAGCATGCAGAAGTCGACGCGGCCTTCGTGCATGGCTGGCCAGAATCCCTGCTTCAGCAGCAGGGGAATCTTGGTAGTGGCAATGGCGACGCAGATGTCGATGAGGAGCGGCACCGCAGCGAAGCGAGTCACCAGGCCGATGATGAGCAGCATGCCGCAGACCACCTCGACGGCACCCACGAACGGTGCGCTCATTTGCGGATACGGGATGCCGATCTTCACGAAACGGCCGACTCCGAGCGTCTCAGGGAAGAGGAATTTCTGAATGCCCTCGGTCAGGAAGACCCAGCCGACGAGGATGCGCAGGAGCAGCGCTGCCCATGCGTGTGAAACCGGCGGATGATCGCCCAGGGTCATCGCCATCATCCTCCGGCGTCTGGCTGTTGCTGGTCAAACATGGCTACTTTGGCACGCGATGGAAGAGCAGCGAGTTTGCCTGCCCGACCGGCGTGAGCAGGACCTCCGAAATGTTGACGTGAGCGGGCCGGGTGACCGCGTAGAGGATCGCGTCGGCTACATCGTCCGGCGTGAGCGGCGTGATGTTCTCGTAGACCTGGGCGGCGCGCTGCTTGTCGCCGCGGAAGCGGACCTCGCTGAATTCGGTTTCGACCATGCCGGGATCGATGGTGGTGACGCGCAGCGGCGTGCCGAGCAGGTCTTCGCGCAGGCCCTCGGTGATAGATCGTTCGGCGGCTTTGGTGGCGCAGTAGACGGCGCCATTGGGGTAGGTCATGCGTCCGGCTGTCGAGCCGATGTTGACGACGTGACCGCGGCCGCGCTTCACCATACCGGGCACGACGGCGCGCGTGACGTAGAGGAGACCCTTGACGTTGGTATCGATCATCTCCTCCCAGTCCTGGCGCTTGCCTTCGTAGACCTTGTCCAAGCCGCGGCTGAGGCCGGCGTTGTTGACGAGGACGTCGATCGCCTGCCACTCCTTCGGCAACGCAGCGATGGCGCGCTCGACCATGGCGTGGTCGGTCACGTCGAGTTGCAGAGTGTGGATATCGGCTGCGCCGGTGAGCGTGGAGCGTTCGGCATCCAGGCGATCCTGGCGGCGGGCGGCGAGAATCAGGCGCGCACCCTGTGCGGCGAAGGCGCGCGCGGTGGCAAGGCCAATGCCGGAGCTGGCGCCGGTGATGAAGGCGGTCTTCTGTGCGAGCGTCTGGTTTGCAGTTTCTGGTGACATATGAGGCTTCAATCCTTTTCTGCGTGCAGCGGGGCGTCTGATTGGGCGATGCGGTATTGTCCTACGGCCCAGTCTTCACCGGCGAATCCGGCCTCTTTCGCGCGGTCGAGCACATCGGCGAAGTAGTCGGCGAGCCGCATGTGGATGCCGGCTTCGGCGGCGGCTTCGCGTGCGAGGTGCGTGTCCTTGATGCCGAGCGACACCGTCGCGCCGGGATGCATCGGCGGGTTGAGAATGGTCTTGCCGTAGTTCTCGTAGAGCTGCGACTGGAAGAGCGCGCTGTTGACGGCTTGATGAAAGAGCGCGGGCGCGATGCCCTGCGATTCTGCGAAGACGAAGGCCTCCGCGAGCGTCTGGTTCATCGAGGTGATCATGAAGTTGCCGCCGAGCTTGAGCGCATGCGCCTGCCAGGGCTCGCTGGAGACGATGGTGAGGCCGCGGCTGACGGATTCAAGCAGCGGCCGCACCTGCGCGAGCGCTTCATCCGCGCCGGATGCGACGATCCAGAGCTTTCCCTGCTCGGCGATGGGCGGGCGGCCGAAGACCGGCGCCCCGATGTGATGCTGGCCGCGCTCCTGGTGCGCGGCGGTGATGCGGCGCGCGAGTGCAACGCTGATGGTGGAGAGCGTGACGTGAATGGCTCCGCGCGGAAGCGCGTCGAGGAAGCCCGAGACGCGGCCGTGTCCAACGTCGTGGCCGAAGACGACTAACTCGATGGCGGCATCGTCGGCGAGCATAGTGAAGACCACTGCGGCGTTCGCGACGGCCTCCTGCGGGGATCGAGCGATGTGGGCGTTGCCGGTGGCAACGGCTTCGGCCTTGTCACGGCTGCGGTTCCAGAGGGTGACGTCATGGCCGTGCTGGAGAAGCAGACGCGAGATAGGCGCGCCCATTTGGCCGAGACCGAGGAAGGCGAGAGTTTTTTGAGCGGTCACGCAGGCTCCTGAGACGATCTTTCTTTAGCTTCGATGAGCGCTGCTGCTAAAAGGGAACAGGCTGCCAATGTCGACAGCCTGTTTTGACTTTTGTTCCCATCAGCCTTGCGGGCCGGGCGGGTTGCTGACACCGCTGGGATTCGCCGGTGCCGGCGGCGGTGCTGGTTGCGCAGGCGCCGGTTGAGGAGCAGGCGCCGCGGCTGCGGGGGCCGGTGCGGGTGTCTGCCCCGGGGCAGCCTGGTTTGGTATGCCGATCGACGGGCCGGAGACAACCATTTCGACACGGCGATTCTGCTTGCGGCCCGCGGCGGTGCTGTTGTCGGCTACCGGATTGTTCATGCCGTAGCCAATCGCGCTCACGTTCTGCGGTGAGATGCCCTGCGAGATGAGGAAGCTCTGGACCGTGCTCGCACGCTGTTCGGAGAGCTTCTGGTTATATGCCTGGCTGCCGACATTGTCCGTATAGCCCTCGACCTGCACCTTGAGGTCGGGATGTGCCAGGAAGATGCCGGAGATGCGCGCCAGCTTGAGCTGCGTATCCTGCTTGAGATCGTAGCGGCCGGTGGCGAAGAGCACATCGGAGAGGTTGACGACCAGGCCGCGCGGCGTCTCCTGCGTCTGCAGGATGGAGTTGAGCTGCTGGCGAAGCTGCTCGCGCAACTGCGCTTCGCGAGCACGCGCCGCGGCTGCCTGCTGCTCGGCAGACTGCTGTGCAGCCTGTGCGCGCTGCGCCGCGGCTTCGGCATCCGCACGCTGCTGTGCCTCCCGCTGTGCCTGGAGCTGTGCCTGCTGCTCGGCAAGCTGAGATTGCTGCGCCTCGAGGCGCGACTTTTCCGCGGCTGCATTTGCAGCATCCTGGCGGGCCTTCTGGTCGGCCTGCTCAGCGGCGCGCTGCTCTGCCTGAATCTTCCGCAAGGTGACCAGTCGCGCGTCTTCGGCGGTCTGCACGGCGGCGCGGGCGAAGGTCACCTCCTGCTTGCGGTCACGCTTGCGCTGATCCAGGTCCTGCGCGTTCGAGAGCTGCTCCTTCGCACGGGCGAGGATATCGGGGGCGTACTGGTTGGCGCCTGCTGCCTCGGCGATCTGCACGGCATTGATCGCCTCATAGAGATCGAGCGGAGATCTATCGTTGCGCGTGATCGGGTGGAGCACTTTGCCGCCTGCAGCCCTGGTGTAGATGCCGCGTGGCAGTAGAGTGTAATGCGCGTCGATCGGAGTAACGACGCCGGCCGTCTTGTCGTGCAGCACGACATTCTGCATCACGACCACATCGGAAGGCATGGTGACGGTGAAGTAGGGCTCGGCTGTAACGATCAGGCCAAAGGCCTGCATGTTGGTGGTGAGCCGGACGTAGGCTTTTTTGCCATCGGGCAGAACTTCACCGAGGCTGCTGGGGCGGCCATCGGGCGTGATCGCCCACAGGACGTAGGTCAGGTACTCCGGTCCGAAAGTATTCGCGGGCGGAAGTCCTTCGAAGTGCGCGTCGATGGTGGCGTTGCCCTTGCCGTTGTCAACCCTCGCTCTGCCCTTTGCGCCAGGCAGCAGGCTGGTGCCTTCAAAGCCGATCCGGGTGCTGCCGGTGCGATTGAAGTAGTTGATCGCGGGAATATTGCGGCCGATGACCTGGACGCGGTAGAGCGGCTCGCCATTGCGCATCTCCTGCGTGGGCGGAGGCGTCTTCTGCATCACCGGGCTGGTGTCCTGCGCGAACGAGGGAAATGCGGAGACACAAAAGAGAGCTATGGCAGCGACAATTGCTTTCATCAATTTCACTCCTTGAGAGAACCGGCCGGGAAATTCGACGCGTCCGCGTTGCGGTCCGCCGGACCGGGAAGCTGCAGCACCGGGGTTACGGTGCTGCTGCGCATGGAAAGGTTGCATGTAAAGAATGGATGCCGCAGGGGGAAAAATGGCTGTGGCGGCTGGAGGGCCGCCACTGGTCAACCGTACATCGCATGCAGCTCTCAGCCCTGCGGCATCACCAACTGGTGAGCGATGGCGAACAGCGCAAGCTCAAGGCGTGTCGAGACGCCCGTCTTGTCGAAGATGTTCGACAGATGCCGCTTCACCGTCTCCTCGCTGATGGAGAATTGCTTCGCGATATCGCGGTTGGAGCAGCCTTCGACGATGCAGCCGACCACTTCGAGCTCGCGCGGCGTCAGTCCATAAGTCTTGCGCTCCGGCACGGCGGCCTTCTGCATGAGCTCGTGCAGCGCGCCCACCAGGTTGACGACGCGCTGTCCGTTGATCCAATAGTCGCCCTGCATTACGGCGTCGATGGCATTGGTGAGCTGATCGATAAGCGCATCTTTGGTGACGATGCCGCGCGCGCCGATCTGCAGCGCTTCGATGATCTGCTGGGTGGAAATTGTCGCAGTCAGCAGAAGGATTTTGACGCGCGGCGAGCCGCTCATGATGGCGCGCATCGCCTCCAGGCCGGGCATGCGCGGCATGGAGAGATCGAGCAGCAGGATGTCGGGGAGCAGCTCGAGCGTCTGCGTGATAGCTTCGTCACCGTCGGAGGCCTCGCCGACTACGTCGAAGTGGCCCTCGGCGCGCAGCATGTTGCGGACGCCGATGCGCACTACCGGATGGTCGTCGGCGAGCAGGATGCGGATGCTGCTGTTGCGATGCTCGGTTGTTGTAGGTATGTTTGGGCTCATCTGGCCTCCCCCGGAACTGCATTGATTGTTGCGCTGTTCGTCATGCTTCGCTCCACATCATCGCAGGCGCTGCGTAATTGGTGAAAGAGTCTTCCGTGGTCTTGGCGGGGAAGGCGTCCTGCTTCGAGGCCGGCGGCGATGGAGGCGATGCCCGAGACCCCGGCCATGGCTGCGGCGCCCTTCAGCGCATGCGCGCAGCGGCGTAACGAGTCCTCGTCGCCCTCAGCGGAGTAGCGCTCCAACTCGCGAATGCGCAGCCGGGTGTCCGCAACATAGACGGTGTAGAGCTCGCGGATGGCGCTCGGCGGCATGATGGCGCGAAGCTTGGCGACGGTGGAGGAATCGAGAGACGGCGGCAGGCTGGCTGCGGGAAGCGCGGCTGGCCTGCGGGACCGGCCGCCGATGGCAGTGCGCAGCAGGTCGTGATCGACCGGCTTTGCCAGGAAATCATCGAAGATTGCCAGCTCATCTTCTGCCAGCGGAGACGCGCTCATCGCGATGACACGCGGGCGCGGCTCGGGCAGCGACTTCACGTAGCGGCCGACGTCCGAGCCGCTGACGTCGGGCATCTGGTGGTCCACGAGCACAACATCCGGCAACGGCGACAGCGACTTGAGAGTAGCGAGCGCCTCCTCACCGCCAAGCGCGCGCAAGACCTCGATGCCCTTTGCCGCAAGCAGCAGGGACACCAGCTCCAGCACGATGCTGTCGTCATCGACGAGCAGGACGCGCAGCGCCTTCGAGTCGGGATGTGTTTGCATGGTCAGTTTCGGACCTGGCGGAGCCGGCCGGGGGTCCGCGCCCCCAGTGGCATAGTACGCGATGGACTTTACCCTTGCATCTATTCCGGTGCAATGGTACCGGACAAGGAAACCGGTTCCTCGTCATTTTACTTTGGGTGTGGAGAATTCGTAGGCGAATGAGCGCGGGCGGCTGCGCTTCGTGAGTTCCATATCGGGCGGGGAAAGCGGACCTCGGCGATTCTGTTGTTCCCGCGGCGGGGCTTGCGTAGAGTGAGAGCGACATGAGCGACGGTCCAGAAAACCCATCGGCTGAGGAGCGCGCGCTGCGCCTGGAGGCCCAGCTGGCGGCTGTGACAGCACGCGTGTGGCTGCTGGAGCGCGAGGTGGCGGTCTTGCGCGGCGGTTCGCCGCCATCATCGTCTGCCGAAGCACCGTCTGCTGCGTATGCGCAACCGGCCGCGCAACCACAGACATCTCCGCAAATTCCGACCGCTGCCGCGACAGCGCCGGCAGCAGAGCCGCCAACGATGCAGGCCGGCTACCAGGCTGTCCACACGGCCACGCCCGTCGTACCGCCGAAGCCGCGCGAGGAGCAGTCACTCGAAAGCCGCGTGGGCTCGCAATGGTTCAACCGCATCGGCATTATCGCGCTGCTCATCGGGGTTGCGTGGTTCCTCAAATTCGCCTTCGACAATCACTGGGTCGGCCCGGCGGGGCGCGTACTGATTGGACTATTGAGCGGGGCGGCGCTGATCGCGTGGTCGGAGCGCTTTCGCACCAAGGGCTACACAGCCTTCTCTTATTCGCTGAAGGCTGCCGGCAGCGGCGTGCTGTACCTGTCATTGTGGGCGGCATTTTCGATGTATCACCTGGTTCCGGCGGGCGTCGCCTTTACCGGGATGATCCTGGTGACCGCGTTCAACGCATTCATCGCGTGGCGGCAGAGCGCGGAGCTGCTGGCGGTCTACGCTATTGTTGGCGCGTTTTCAACGCCCCTGCTTCTCTCGACCGGGCACAATGAGGAGGTCTTCCTCTTCAGTTATCTGCTGATGATGAATGCCGCCACTATGGCGTTGCTGGTGCTGAAGGGCTGGAACCGGCTGCTGGTGCTCTCGTTTGTGGGTACGGTGGCGTTCTTCTGGGGCTGGTATTGGCAGTTCTACGCGCCGGCGGAATTCGTCACCACGGCGGTTTTTCTCTCACTCTTTGTGCTGCTTTTTGCCGCGGCGACCATTGTTGCGCGGCAGAGGCGCGGGCATCCGGTGCAGGACGATGCGGCGCGCGTGCTGGTGAGCCTCGCCAATGCGGCGTTTGGCTTTCTCGGCTTCTACGCCATGCTGTCGCAGAACGGGGGCAGCCGGAACACCGCGCTGGCGTGGTGTTCGGTGGGCTTCGGCGCGTTCTATCTGGGTGTGCGCAAACTGATGGAGCGCACGCCGATCGAGGGGTCGCGGCTGGCGTCGCTCTCCGATATTCAGCTCTCGATTGCGATCGTATTTCTGACGCTGGCTGTGCCGCTGGCGGTGCACGGACATTGGGTGACGGTAGGCTGGATGGCGGAAGGCGCCGTGCTGGTCTGGGTGGCGACGCGCATGCGCACCCGGCTGATGGAGGTGCTGGCTGCTGGAGCGCTGACGCTCGGCCTCATCTCGCTTGCCATGGACGCGACCATCGGACAGACCCACGTGCTGTGGAACACGCGCTTTCTCAGCTTTGCGGTGTCGATTGCCGCGTTGACGGTAAGCGCGCTGCTGGCGCACGGCGCAGCAGCCCGGGAGAAGCCGCAGATATGGGAGACGCTGGCAGCGGCCTGCGCCGTGACCGCGCAACTGCTGGTGGTGATCGCGGGCTTGCTCGAGATCCATACGTTCTGGTGGAGTGCCGTACCCGCTGGCCACTACGGCGCCAACTCGCTGCTGGTGTCGAACACCCTGCTTACCAGCGCGATATGGCTCGTGTTGATCAGCGCGCTTGCCCACTGGATCGCCATACGCCGCCCGCTTGCTGCGGCGTTGCGGGATGGGCTGCGCTGGGAGGCGATCGGTCTGCTCGCCTGCGGCGTGCTGGTGCTATTCGGCGGTCTGGATGCCGGCCGGCAAACAGTCTTTCTGAACCTGCGCTTTGTGACGTTCCTGATCGTGATTGGCGCGCTGGCGTGGACTGCGTTGCTGAGCGGGAGAGCCGGCGCGGAACACGGCGGCGCGTATTGGCGGGTGGTGAGTCCAGGGTCCGTTCTGGCTGCGAATGTGCTCGCGCTGGTGGCGGTGTGCTTTGAGATATCCACCTTCTGGGCGACGCGCGCGCAGGCGGCCGCGCCTGGCTCGCAGCTCTACTACTCGGCGCTGGCAGACCGCAATATGGCGGAGCGCTTCAGCTACTCGGCCTGGTTCCTGCTGGCCGGAGCGGCGTTGCTGGCGACGGGGTTCCGGCGTCAGTCCGCCTGGCTGCGCTGGCAAGGACTCGTGCTGCTCGCGGTTACGATATGCAAAGTCTTTCTGCTGGACACCAGCACGCTGAGCCAGGGCTATCGCATCATCAGCTTTCTTGCGTTGGGCGCGCTTTTGCTGGCGGTGAGCTTCGCGTACCAGCGCGACTGGCTGCATCTGCGCGCAGCCGGCGCGACGAATGGCGGTGAGACGAAGTGATGCTGCGCATCGGCGTGGCGGTGCTGGCGCTTGCGGCTGCGGCCCCGGTAATTCGCCCGGCATTCCACTATGAGCGTCCGGTGCAGCTTGCGACGGCAAATGTTCCCGAGACGTGCGTAGTGCTGTCACCGGATCTGCTGGCGCATGCGGCGCCGATGCTCGAGGACCTGCGGGTGATGGCGGGCGGCCGGGAGGTCGCCTACCAGGTGCGTACATCGAACGATGTTGCCGAGGACGTGGGACGCCCGGAACAGATCCTGAACCTGGGCGAACGAAACGGCGCCATCAGCTTCGATGCGGAAATGTCCGAGCCGCGCTACAGTCGCGTGCTGCTGAAGATGGCGCGCTCGCATTTTTCTGTGCTCATCCACGTCACCGGTGTTGATCGTCCAGGCGAAGCGGGGCTGACTTTTCCGGAGATTCCCTACAGCTCCGATACGCCGGAGGACGAGCCGCAGGTGAAGCGGATCACGCTGCCCGAGAGCACGTTTCGCTACCTGCACTTCGAGATACAAACGCTTGCGCTCGCGCCGCTGACGCCGCAGGACATTGCCGGCGTGGATGTGCTGACCGAGAGCACAGAGCCGCCGCGGTATATGCAGGTGGTGCAGGCGAATGCGCCGCAGCAGAAGCCGCGTGTGACGGTGTACGAGTTTGCCGTGCCCGCGAACGCGCCGGTGGAGCGACTGACGTTTGCAAGCGACGATCCAAATGCGGTGTTTTCGCGTGCGGCTAGTCTGGAGCGGTGGAAGCCGGGAGCCGCCAGTGGTGAGGGAACGCGAGGACCGGAGACGGCGGTGCAGAGTGAAGGGATCACACTGGCCCATGCGCCCCCCGCCAAAGGCGAAGCAGCCTCAAGCAGCCATACGATCGATCTTGATCTAGGTGCCGTGCCCTATGCGTCCACGGTACGGCTGACGATCCAGAATGGCGACGATGCGCCGCTTGTGCTGCATGGCATCACGCTCGAGATGCGGGAGCGGCAGGCCTGCTTTTTGCGCAAGGCGAATGCATCGTATGTGTTGCGGTACGGCGATCCTGCGCTCGGTGCGCCGCAGTATGATCTGTCGCCCATCGAGGCTGCTACGGCGAATGCGTCTGTCAGCACACTCGGTGAGGAGCGTGCGCTTGCGCCGGGGGCGGCGGCCGAGCGGCCATTCACGGAGCGGCACCCGGTGCTGCTGTGGGTTGCGCTGATTTTGGTGGTGGGAACACTCGGTGTGGTGGCGCTGCGGAGCGCAGGAAAAGGATCAGGGATCAGAGATTAGGTCGGAATCCGTCAAACAGCAGATCCCTCCACTTCGCGGTGGCGCTGCGCGCCATGGCTCCGGTCGGGATGACGAATGCTTTTTCTAGCCTCCGGCCCCCATTCTTTAGCGCATCGACGATTCGATCTCGGTGAGCCAATCTGGGCTCTTCAGGATCTCGCGTGGCTTCGAGCCGTCGGCCGGACCAACCAGTCCGTCGCGCTCCATCATGTCGATCAGGTGCGCTGCGCGGCCATAGCCGACGCGCAGCCGCCGCTGGATCAGCGATGTCGACGCCTTGCCGAATTCAAAGACCAGACGCACAGCATCGTTGAAGAGCGGATCGTTGTCGTCTTCGTCGCCTTCCTCACTGCTTAGCTCGCGGCCCTTCTCATCCTTGGGCGATTCGAGGAAGCCTTCGACGTACTCCGCTCCGCCCTGCGACTTCCAGAAGTCGACGACAGCAGAGATCTCCGCTTCGGTGACGAAGGGCGCGTGCACGCGCTGCAACCGCGAGGTGCCGGGCGGTAGGAAGAGCATGTCGCCGCGGCCGAGCAGCGCTTCGGCGCCGTTGTTGTCGAGGATGGTGCGCGAGTCGACTTTTGTCGCCAGACGGAAGGAGATACGCGTCGGCACATTGGCCTTGATGAGGCCGGTGATGACGTCGACCGATGGCCGCTGCGTGGCGAGCACCAGGTGGATGCCGACGGCGCGTGCCATCTGCGCCAGGCGCGTGATCGCCTCTTCCACGTTCGCCCGGTCGAGCATCATCAGGTCGGCAAGCTCGTCGATGATGATGAGGATGTAGGGCAGCGGCGTCTGCTCCTCCGCATCCTCGAACATGCTGGGCGTGTTGGCTTCGAAGAGCCTGTTGTACTGGTCGATGTTGCGCACCGAGCGCGAAGCCAGCAGCTTGAGCCGGCGCTCCATCTCGCGCACCGCGTTGCGCAGCGCGTTCGCAGCGAGTTTGGGCTCGGTGATGATCGGCGTGAAGAGGTGCGGGATGCCTTCATACATGCCCAGCTCGACGCGCTTCGGGTCCACCAGGATCATTCGTACCTGCTCCGGTGTCGTTTTGAAGAGCACCGACATGATCATGGCGTTGATAGCGACGGATTTGCCGCTGCCCGTCGAGCCCGCAATGAGCACATGCGGCATGGTGGCGAGATCGGCGGTGACGATGCGGCCGTTGATGTCCTTGCCCATGGCGAGCGGCAGCTTGAACTTGGTTTGCGCGAAGGTGCCGTCTTCGACCACGTCGCGCAGCCAGATGGTCTCGCGGTTGTGGTTGGGCACCTGGATCCCAACCGTGCTCTTGCCGGCCATGCGCTCGATCAGGATGCTCTCGGCGGCCATAGCCAGGCAGAGATCGTCGGCGAGGCCGGTGACCCGCGAGTATTTGACGCCCGCCTCGGGACGGAACTCGAAGGTAGTGACGACCGGGCCTGGATTGATCTGCGTAACCTGGCCGGTCACATCGAATTCGGCGCACTTTTCGACCAGTACCTTCGCCTCTTCGCGCAGTTCGTCTTCACGGATGATCTGCTGATCCTCGGAGCGATGCAGCAGTGTGCTGGGCGGGAGGCGATAGCCGGAGACCGCGCGCGGCGTGAGCGTGACCGGATGCGCATCGGCGTCGGCGCGCTCGCCGATCGAGATGCTGCCACCGTCCTGCCCTACGTCGGATTCGGGCTCTTCCCAGCGATGCCGCTCGATCGCGCTGGTCCGTGCCGCAGCGGGCGCCGGGGTTTCCGGTTCGGGCTCGGGATCACGCACGGTGGCGCGCGGAATCTGCGTCCACAAGTTAGACGGCGGCGCCGGCTCTTCAAGATAGGCGGCATCCTCGGGCGAGCCGGGCGTGGCGGTTTCGGCAAAGGCCGAACGACGCGCCGCCGGCATAGAGTCGTCTTCCTGCGGCTGCGGACGATGCAGGATGCGGCTCAGCCAACCGACCTGCGGCTGGGATGGCGCGGCGTCCTGCCGGACCGCTCGGGCCGCGGCACTTCGCATGGCGGCCGCTTTTCGTTGCGCGCGGATCGTCCGGTCGGCCACGCGGGCAGCACGTTTCTTGGCACGGCGCAGCTTCCAGTTCTGCCAGCGATCGCGCCACGCGTACACAAAGGCGAAACGGATCGCGAGCCATTGCCGCAGGTTCCCGAAAGAAAAGGCGGTCGAGAGCAGCACAGCAATCAGCAGAAGGGTTGCGACCAGCACGCAGGTGCCGGGGTAATTGAGCACGGCGGTCATGCCGTCGACCAACAGGCGGCCGAGCACGCCTTCCACCGGAATCGCGCCGAGCCAGTGCAGGTGGCCGGGCAGCAATCCGAAGACGGCGGGCGTGATGAACAGGAAGAGCGCGAAGCCGGCGAGCTTCGACTTCGGCGCGCCGATGGCGCGGGAGCGGATCCAGCTGATGCCGAGCAGACCCAGCATCAGTGGTAGACAGAATGCGGCGAAGCCCTCGAACTGAAAGAGCAGATCGCTCAACGTGGCGCCGAAGATGCCGGCCCAGTTGTGGGCTATGCTGCTGCCGACGGTGTTGAAGGATGGATCGGTGGGCCGGTAGGAGACGAGCGAGAGAAGCAGGAGGCCGGCCATGGCGATGAGCGAGACGCCGACCAGCTCGTTGAGCCTGCGATTGCCGGTGGGCGTCAGCGCGATTTTGAGTGGCTTCATGGCTTTCAACGAAGGGGACGCAAAGCAGCGATCGCCCATGATGCCAATGGGCCGCGCGCCGACACGCCAGAGCAGCTTTTATTGTCGCAAAGCGCGAGGGTGGGATCGAGGGAAACGGATGATAGGAATCGAGCTTGCCACGTGCTTGCCGGGACTGGCCCTCTGGCGATTGCCCCTGCGGCGGTGCTTGCCGCACAGGCGATTGCCCCTGCGGCGCGTTTTGTGGGGTTCGCTCCCTTTGGTCGCTCACATTGGGAATGAATGGCGAACGCTGGCAGACCGCAGGTTCTTCTTTTCGCTCAGAGTGACCCCGCTTAGACCAGCGTGCTCAATGCAGGTCGAGCTCCCAGGTTTGAGCGACGAGATTCTTGCCGAAGCTGTGGTGCGGCTCCTCGCCGACGAGCCGGAAGCCGGCAGCGGCGTAAATGCGATGCGCGGCAGTCAGAATGCTCTGCGTCCACAGGACGATGCGTTCGTAGCCGGCTTCACGGGCAAAGCGGATGCACTCGGCGACCAGCGCGCGGCCCAGACCCATGCCGCGGGCGCCCGGTTCCACGAGCAGGAGGCGCAGTTTGGCGACGCCCGGCCGCTCCTGATGCTTCACCAGGAAGATGTGACCGAGATGCTCGCCATCGCGCTCGGCGATCCAGCAGCGCTCCCGTGCGGGGTCGAAGTGATCGATGAAGTCGGCGACGACGCGCGCGGCAAGCGCCTCGAATCGCTCGTCCCATCCGTACTCCTGCGCGTAGAGCGCTCCCTCGCGATAGACCACCATACCCATATCGCCGGGGCGATGCTGGCGAAGCGTGAATGCCTTGGCATCGGCTTTCGAGTTACACAGCAGCGCCTCAATCCTGCTCATCGATGCGACCAGTGAATTGCGCTGTTCGGGATGGAGAGGGCTGAGCACGGCCTGCGCCTGCTGATCGGAACGGTGGTTGAGATCGCGAAACAGGGTCATGCCCTTTCGCGTGAGTTGAAGAGTTTGACGTCGCGCATCCTCGCGGGAGGCTGCCCGCTTGAGCAGGGCCTCCTTCTCGAAGCGGCCCAGAATACGGCTCAGGTAACCAGCATCGAGCCCCAGGGTGGAGGCGATCTCCTTGGCTGTAGGAGCGTCCTGCGTGGCGAGCTCATAGAGCACACGCGCTTCCGCAAGCGAAAGTGCAGAGCCCAGGATTCCCTCCTGCAGCGTACCTATGAAGCGGGTATAGAAGCGCGTAAAGCGGCGGAATCGCGATACTGCTTCGTCGGCAACGGGAACCTGAGAACGATTCATGGTTGCCATCGTCAACTAAATCTATTGACTCTGTCAATTAGTTTCGCCGCTTACGCCCCCATCATCAGCTTTCTGCCCAGTCCAAAGAGGAAGAGGGCGAGCAGTATGCGGTAGACGGCGAAGATGACGAAACCGTGGCGGCGCACCCACATCAGGAACCACTCCACCACCAGCAAGGCGATGAAGAATGAAACGGCGAAGCCGATAAAAAGCACGACCCAGCCATGGCCGGTCATGACCAATGGCGCGATGGCCTCGGCAGCGTCGGCGTGGCTGGGATGCAGTGTGCGCAACAGGTCGTAGCAGGTGGCGGCGACCATCGTCGGAATGGAGACGAGGAAGCTGAACTCAAGCGCGGCGGAGCGTGTCATGCCGACGAGCTGGCCGGCGGCGATGGTGGACATCGATCGCGAGGTGCCGGGAAAAACGGCCGAAGTGACCTGGCACAGACCGATCCAGATCGACTGACCGAGCGTCATATGTTCGACGTCCTCGGTGGTCAGTTTGCGACGCACGCTCCAGGCATCCACTACCCACATGATGATGCCGCCGACCAGCAGCGAGGTCGCCATCAGCCGCAGGCTCTCCAGGTGCTTGCCGATCACCTTGGTGAGCAGGAACGCGGGAATCGCAGTGCAGACGAAGGCAATGAGTGTGAGCGAGAGCGGGTGGTTCAACGCGGTGCGGTCGCCCGACTCGCCTTTGGGAAAGGTGCGGATGAATTCGAGGATGCGGCCGAGGAAGAGAAGGATAAGTGCGAGGATGGCGCCGAGCTGAATGACGATGGTGTACATCTTCCAGTACGGATCGGCAAGGTTGATGTGCAGCACCGCCTCCGCGATGCGCAGGTGCGCGGTCGAGCTGACAGGCAGAAATTCGGTAAGTCCCTCGACGATGCCGAGCAGGACAGAGATAATGTAATCGCTCACGCGCTTCCTTGTGAGCGCGGTGAATCAATCGCGCTCTGCGCCATAGATGGGAATGGACTGCTCCATCTGGTATATCAGAGTGGCCGCACGCGCCGAAAAGTCACTGTCAGGGTACTTTTGCTGCAGGTGCGTGGCTACAGCCTTGGCGTGATCGCGATCCTCGCCAGCCTTTTTGTCGTCATTGTCCGCCTGGTAGATGTCGCCCGCCGCCGCCAGCCGGTAGACGGACTCGAAGAGCGCTTCTGGAGCTTTTGGTGAGTTGGGATGCTCGTCGGCATATTTCTGATACATCTCCGCCTCCTTCTCCGGACATTTTGTCGAGCCCTGCCAGTCCCCGCAGACCTTGTTGTCGAGCATGTCATACGCAGCGAGGTCGGCGAACTTCGATCCGGGAAAGCGCTTGATGATCTTCTTCATCTCGCTCTCGTCGATCTGCTGGCGCAGATAGGCCTCCTTCTCGTGTGCAGAGGGGCGCGAGTAGACATCTGCCTTTTCGAGCTGCCAGCGGATATCGGCGGCACGCCACGCGGCCTCGCCGGCGTGCGGCCCCTGGGGGAAGAGCTGTGCGTCACGCGCATAGAGCAGCCGCGCAGCCTGCGCCGCGCCGCGGGAGCCGTGAACATCGCTGGCCCTCGCCTCCTCGCCTGCGCCCGCGCCGTAGAGGATATTGTCGGCATTCGGCGTGGATGCGGAGACGATACCCTTGGCCTGCACCCACCCGGAGATCGGCGGTGTCGCCGCATCGCCGCCGAAGACCGGCGCGTCCTCGGAACGGTTCTGCTCAACGTCGGTGTTCGCAAAGACGCGGAGCCATGGGCCATTCTGTTGGACAATCACCATCTCGCGCCCTGCCGTAATCGTATCCAGCCGTTGTGAGCCGGTGTCGGCCTCGACAAATACCGGCGTATTCCGCAGCACGGTGGCTATCCGGCCGGAGGGCGGCTTGTCTGCGGCGAAACAAGTTGCGGCGAGGACGAAGCTGGCAGAGAGAAGGGCAGCGCGGCGTAAGGGTTTCACGTGCTCAGGATAACGCCGGGCGCTCTATGGCCATTCGCTCTTTGAGTGGGATCAGGCTGCCGCTCGCCGCTCGCTTACCCGTTTCTCCATTTCAATCGCTTCGAGGCTCTTTCCCTTTGTCTCCGGCAGAAATGCAAGGGTCACCAGCAGGCCCGCCACACTGGCGATGGCAGCAGCCGATTCCGCCCCGAGCAGTCCCTTCCAATGCAGCAGGTACGGAAAGACGAAGACACCAAGAAAACCGCCGAGCTTGCCCATGGCTGCGGCAATTCCGTGCCCGGTCGTACGGACGCGGACAGGAAAAATCTCAGACGGGTACACGAAGGTGGTTGCGTTGGGACCGAACTCGGTGAAGAAGAAGCTGAATCCGTAGATGATGAGAAACGGGACTGCCATCTTCTGCAGATTCGGAACCAGAGCGAGCAGGGCGAAGGTGACGGCCATCATGCCAAATCCGAGTACCTGGATGGTCTTGCGTCCCAGCCGGTCCATAGTGAGAGCTGCCACGGCGTAGCCCGGTGCCGCGAAGACCACGAAAATTCCGAGCTGCGTCAGTGTTTTTTGTAACAGCGTGTGATCGCTGTTGAGAGCCGAGAGCACCAGAGGGCTGGAAACTGTGTTGCCATAATACGCAGCATCCATGAGAAACCATGCCGCGCTGGCGCCGATGAGCCGGCTCAACAGCGTTCTGTCGTTCACCAGGCGATGGAAGCCGTCCCAGAAGGAGACAGAGTGTCGCGACTTGTCGTAATGCTTCGTCTTCGACAGCTTGCCACTGGGGTCCTCCTCCTGACCTGCGGCAGCTAGATAGCGTGGCGTCTCTCTCAGTTGTCGCCGCTGAATGTAGACAGCCAGAGCGGGCACTGCGCCGAAAGAAACGAGAATGCGCCAGATGAGGTCATGGGACATCGATGTGGCGAGAAGTGCCGAGGCAAACAGAGGTCCAAGTATGAGACCGGCGGCCTGCATGGCGAAGACAAGGGTGACCATCATGCCGCGCGATGCCTTCCCGGCGTACTCACTCATGATTGTTGCCGAGACCGGATAGTCTCCACCAATACCAATGCCGAGAATGAAACGAAGGCCGATCAGCCACCAGATATTCGGCGAAAATGCGCATCCGATGGCGCCTGCCGCCAGCACCAGCACCTCGACGCCGTAAATACGCTTCCGTCCCAGCATGTCAGCCACACGGCCGAATAAAAGGGCGCCGAAGGCGGAGGCCAGCAGAGCCGTGGATTCCACCAGACTTTCTTCGAGCTTCCCGACATGCCAGAGCGGTTTCAGCAGCGACATGACGACGCCGATGATGAAGAGATCGTATGCGTCGGTAAAGAAGCCCATGCCGGAGATGAACATGATCTTCCAATGGTGCGCGGAGATCTTCGCGTTATCCATCTCGCTGAAGTCGTGAGCAGCAATGTTTTCCATGGCTCCCTCGCTCTTCTTGAGTTGTCTCTCTCGAAGAGATGCGAGGTAACCGGGCAGCTTTTATTACAGCCAGATGAATCCTGCTGGAGATGCACCGAGTTCCGCGACAGTTGCTTACTACCGGAGCAGTCAGGCACTCGCGTTGGGGGCGAGCACGCGCAGCAACGTAGCAGGTTCGGCGTTGCCGCCGCTGATGATCGCGACTACCGTGCGATGCGATGGCAGCTCCTGCCGGTGGAAGAGCAATGCGGCAGTGGCGACCGCGCCGCTGGGCTCGGCGATGAGGCGTGCGTCGTATGCGATGCGGCGCATCGCCTGCTCGATCTCCTGTTCGGTCACGGTGACAATGGCCTCGACGTAGCGCTGGAGGTGGGCGAAGTTCAGAGTTCCCAGGCTCTGAGTGCGTAAGCCATCGGCCAGCGTGCGGGTGGTCTGGTCCGCGGTGTACTGGACGATCTTGCCTTCGCGCATGCTCGCTGCTGCATCGCCGGCCAGCTCGGGTTCGACTCCGAGGACGTGGCACTCCGGCCGCTGCTGACGGATCGCCGCAGCCACTCCGCTCAGCAGTCCGCCGCCGCCGACGGGCGCGAGCACGAGATCGACTTCGGGGCAGTCGGCGAGAATCTCGAGTCCGCAAGTGCCCTGTCCGGCGATGATCGCCGGATCGTCATAGGGGGGAATGATGGTGTAGCCATGCTCGGCGGCGAGCGCTTCGGCGCGTTCGCGGCGCTCGGAGCTGGCAGGCCCGACATCGACGATCTCCGCGCCCAGCACCTTTACCGCCTGGCGCTTGGTCTCCGGCGCGTTCCTCGGCATCACGATCACCGCAGGAATGCCGAAGGCGCGTGCCGCGTAGGCGACGCCCTGTCCGTGGTTGCCGCTGGAGTAGGTTATGACGCCCCGCCGGCGCTCGGCCTCGCTCAACTGCGCAACGGCATTCGAGGCACCGCGCAGCTTGAAGCTGCCGATCGGCTGCAGGCTTTCAGGCTTCAGATATGCTACTGCATCGGTGACAGAAGCCAGGCGCACGAGCGGCGTATGCAGAACCGCGCCGCGAAGGCGTTCGCGCGCCTCGGCAAATTGCGCGGCGGTCACAAGGTCAATCAGGGCCTCTGCATTTGCAGCGGTCACGATCAGATCTCCAGGATAATCGGCATGATGAAGGGTCGGCTCGCCGTTTGCTTCTGGATATAGCGCTTCAGGTCGACGCGAATTTTTTCTTTGATCAGGACCTGATCGGCGCGTTCTTCCGCGCTCGACTCCTCAAGCGTCTTGCCGACGATGGCCTTCGCCTGCTCGCCTAATTCCAGATCGCCGGCAACGAAGCCGCGCGTCACGAACTCCGGCACGCCTTCGACGCGGCCGGTGAGCTTGTTGATGGTGATGATCGCGATCACCAGACCGTCTTCGCTGAGGTGGCGGCGGTCGCGGATGATCATGTCCTCGACCACGTTGCCGGAAGCGCCGGAATCGAGCAGCACGCGGCCCGCGGCGACTTTGCCGTTCTTCACAGCAGTGTTCTGGTCGAGCTCAAGCACATCGCCGTCTTCGAGCAGGTATGCGTTCTCGGATATGCCGATGTCCATGGCGAGGCGCGCGTGACGCTGCAGGTGGCGGAAGTCGCCATGCACGGGCACGAAGAACTTCGGCCGCACGAGATTGATCATCAGCCGCAGCTCTTCCTGGCTGCCGTGGCCGCTCACATGGATCAGGCCGGACTGGCCATCGTCGAAGATGACATTGGCCTCGCGTCGGCAGAGGTGGTCGATGACGCGGTAGATGCTCTTCTCGTTCCCGGGAATGACGCGCGAGCTGAGCAGCACCGTGTCGCCGCGCTCGATCTTCGCGTGCTTGTGGTTGTCCACTGCGGCGCGGGAGAGGGCGGACATGGGCTCGCCCTGCGTGCCGCTGATGAGCACGCAAACCTCCTCTGGCGCGTAGTCCTTGATCT
>DASYBK010000088.1:0-44427 GCA_036500805.1 Acidobacteriaceae bacterium
ACCTGCTTCGCAATCTCCAATTCCTGCGCCACGCGCCGCTCCGCCTCCAGCCTCTCGGCGCTCGCGCGCCGCTGCGCCTCGATCTCGCGGCTGATCTCATCGGAGCCCAGCAGGTCAAAGGAGTTCCCATCCACATCGCAAAAAACGGCCGTCGTGCCACCCCACAACTGCGGCTGCGGAGGATGAAGAAAACGCACCCCGCGGCTATGCCACAGATCGTAGGTCGCAGAGATGTCTTCGGCGATGAACGCGATCTGCGTTGGCCGGCCAATGAGCTTGTAATTCTCCGAGCCACGCTTCGGAGCCACGACCGCCAGAATCGCGCTGCCGTCCGGCGGAGCAATCTCCACCCACCGCCCAAACTCGAAACGCGCCTCCGCCAGCACGCTGAATCCAAGCAGTTCCACATAGAACTTCAGCGCGCGATCATGATCTCGAACAAAGACATTGGACTTGAAGATGCGCAGATACGGATTCTGCGGGTCCGCGGACATCGTGGCCCCATCCACCCCACGCCGCACACCAGGGTCAGCCGACGGCCGCAGCAGAGAATCTTCCGTCCGAGAAATACCACGCTCCGAATTCAACACAAGCTCCTTCAGGCTCTCAACGCGTCAACCACACCATTGTGATTGTGCCAGTCGCGAACCCTGGCCCGCACCCCGGAAACAGAGCCATCACGCCACAAAACCAAGCGCCGTCCCTAATCCAGTTACGCAGGTATTCCAATCATGCAAACGATAAACGTCCATCATCTGGCGGTCAGTCCGGCAGACATCAACCACTCTCGCGCCTCGTAACCGCTGCGTTAACCAAACAGTAAGTAGATGTTTGTATCCAATCGCGCCCCAAAGCGCACCCGAACGGCCTTCCTCGGAGCAAAAAAAGGGCCCCTCTTTTGGGGAGGGGCCAATCTGCCTTGGTTCTCTCGTTGTGTGAGAGCTTGGTTGCGGGTCGCCTCTTACTGCTGAGGCTGGGCCATTGGCTGCGACGCAGCACCCTGGGGGGAGGGCTGCGAAGGCGACTGCTGCGTCGCGCCAATGGGTGAGGTCGCATCCGAAGATGAACCACTCATACCCGCTAAACTGTTATGCATCAACGTCACGTGGACAAGGCTGCCACGTGTCGCTGCACCGTTGCCGCTGCCCGACTCGACTGGAGCGTTGCCGAGGGCGACACGATAGATGCGGTAAACCGGAATATTGTGTTCGACGACGAGATAACGTACTACCGCGTCCGCCATATGCTGCGAGTTGGCAATGCCGGCCTGCCCGCGTGCCCGCGAGTAGCCCTGCACCTCGACGATGTAACCCTTCTGCCCTTGCAGCTTGGTCGCAACGTCGTCCAGCGCTTCCTTGGCCTTGGCGTTCAGCACTGTCTGGCCACTATGGAAGCGGATCTCGGTGTCCGCGATCGGCGCATACTGATCGAGATTCGAGACCGTTGTATTCAGATTGTCGGTGCGGGTCGAAGCCTGCTGCGCCAGTTGCGAAGCCTGCCCGGCCTGTGTGTTTGCCGTGGTCGCAAGCTGGTTCGCGCCATCAGCCGTAGTCTGCGCCTTCTGGATGCCAGCCGAGCTGCGTGCGTCCAGATCCTTGATGTCATTCGAGTTCTTCGCAGAGAGCTGGTCCAACTCGTTCAGCCGGTCCTTCACCGGCCCGACCTGCCGGTTGACCCACTTCTTACGGGCCAGCGGGTTCAGATGGCCCCAGAAGCCCTCGTTCGTCTTCGTCGGAAGAGGCTTGCCGGTGGCGTATGTGCTGTTGTCTTGCGGATTCTGTGCCGTGGGGGATGGCTGCTGTTGCGTGTCTGTCGCCTGGGGGGAGGAGGTCTGCGCGGACAGGCTCAAGGTCGCCGCGAACATAAGGGCGGCCACTGTGCTGGAAGCAAGTACTGTCGCGTTTCTGGTAGCCATGCTGCCAATACTCTCTGCAAGAAGCGTGCCAAAGTCAGTTCCACTCTGGTACATAATTGCAAAAGGTTGATATTAAGCCACTTGCTTAGTTATCCACAGAATCGGAAGCGTACTAAAGTAATAGGCAAACGATGCACTACGTGCCAGCCGCCATGAGGATATGACAGCCACCGCGAAAAAAGTGCATCCGCCTGGCTTCTTAGCGGGTCAGCACGCGGATCGGCAGAATCGTCGGATGTTGCTGATTCCAGGTAGGCGAAATGTGGTCGAAGATGAGGCGAAACTCATGCGTGTCGCTTGGCTTCAACGGCTCGGCCGAAACTGGCTCAATGTCCACGTAGGGCTCTCGCGTCCGGATCAAACTCAGAGGCATTGGCACCTTCTGCGGCGGCTCACCGATATCGTTGCTGAAGGTGACCACAACGTTCACCCCGGTCACCGTCTTGCTGCCCTTGTTCGTGATCGTCCCATCGACATAGGTGACCTTGCTGCCGGTAAAGTTTGTCGCTTCGCTCATCTGCAGGTTGCCGATGCTTAGCTCACTGGCGTAAGGATCAGGCGTCTGCGAGGCGTTTTCCGCCTGCCGGACGGCCCGCTCACGGTGGCTTGAGATCAGGATGAAGCCCAACACCACCACGACAACCGCCCCGGCCACTACCCAGGGAAGCCAGGAGTGGTCTTCCGGCTGCGTCTTCTTCTCGGAAAGGAAACCACCCGGGCCACCGGTGCCTGCACTGGACATGGCAGCGATTCTACGCTGCGCGCAATCGAAAGAATCCGGCGGTTGATTACGGCTGCGGCACTCTTCATCGATTCTTCTTCGAAATTTCTGCGACCTCTTGCCACAATAAGACGTCTACGAAGCAGCAGAGGCAAGCATTTGATCTTGTAAAGGAGCGAGTCCCATGCAGGCGACACGAGACGTCACACAGAACGCCCGGCCGTCACCGTACCTCGATCCAAAGGCAAGCAAGCTGCCCGAGTACGTCTACCGCGCCGCTATCCTGATGGCCGTCGTGCTGCTGATCTGGACCATCGCTTAACTGGTTGGATTTCCTGAGAAGGAAGCGTCTGACCACGGAAACCGCGCAGAGCCCGTACCCAGACGGAAGTCTTTCCCCCATACCACTAGACAGACACACATTTCCGCCAACCTGGACCGCATACGTTCCCCTATGCGATCTCCTAGCGTGTCTTCCTTTGTCGGGCTGGTCGCAGGCGGCAAGTTAGCAAAGTTTGTCGTAACGATGGTTGTACGCTTTTGGTTGTAACGCGAATTCAATATTTGAGCGACAGTATCCAATACCCACGTAGTCGGTTTGGTCGATCCTAGATCGTCCAGCACCAGTACCTCTGCTTCCATTACCGGACGCAGCAGTTCATATTCGGTGGTCTCCGATCGTGAGTTATAGGAGTTTTGGATCTGCTTCAGCAGATCAGCATAGTCGCAGAAGAGTCCCTGACAGCCTTTTTCTTCGATCAGAGCACGCAGCACCCCGACAGCCAAATGCGTCTTACCGCGCCCGGCATCGCCAACCAGCATCAGCCCCCGGCCATCTGTATTGTGCGGATAGTCCAGAACGAACTGGTGCGCCTTGAAATGCGCATTCAACATCGTTTCATGTGAACCAGTCGTCTCGACCGACTCGTAGCTCTGGAGCGTCGCGTGCTCGTGGCGCCGGGGAATGTTCGCACGCTCCAGCCGCCGCAGCGCCTGGCGCGCCAGCCGGCAACTGCACACCGCCGCCACGCGATCCCCTTGCGCGTCGCGGGTGATCCGCATGCCCGTCCCGCCGCATAGCGAGCAGTCCGCCGCCGGCCCGGTCATCGACTCCCGCTCCATGGGGCTAGTATCGCACTCGCTGCCAGCGGCATAGCCAGCCGCGAGAGCAAGCGAATCCATGCGGGAAAGTGGAAATGTACGCCAACTCCGGAAGTTCGCCGTAAGCCCGGGGGGGCGAAGCTGGCTGGCTCCATCCGGGTACCGCGCTTACGGCTTAAACGCCGGCTCGGCATAGTAGCCGGTATTCGTATGCGCCGTCATGCCGGGCTTGTCGAGCCTTACTGCCAGCTCGTGGTATTCGTCCACATGCTCGGCGGCTGGCGGATCGAAGCCCACAATGTAGTAGGCCTTCGCCTCTGCCACACAACCGTTCAGCAAGGTAGTCAGATCGCCGCTTGAATGATAGACGCGCCCGCCCGTGTGCACGGCGAATACCGGCACAGAGAGAGCGCCGGACTCTGCCTGGCTGGCGGACTTCACGCCCTTCAAAAAGTTTTTATAGTAGTCCGAACGCAATTGTGCCGGCGAGCCGGGATCGATCGCGTCGATGCTGTACAGCGTCATGCGCGCCTCTCGCAATTGCCGGGTCAGCTCAACGATGGCACTGAACCGGTTCCGCCGGACCTTCTCCGAGTCGATATAGCTCGGGTTCTCCAGCATGGGCCATCCCGGCCCAATCCAGATCAGCATCTTCCTGCCGGGCTTCTGCCCCTCAGTCGCGGCGATCCGCCGCAGCGCCCGCAGCGAGAGGTCCATGCGCTCGATCGCATCGTAACCGCCGGCTACCGGGATGGTGTGGATCGAGGTCTCAAGCCGATCCAGCCCCGCGGCCAGCCAGTTCCCATCCACCGAGGGCTGTGGCTGCGCCTTCACTCCCAGATCAGAGAGAACCATCAGGCTCACCGGTTGCGCCAGTTTCCCGCCGTTCTGCTTCAGAAACTTGTCGATCTGATAGCGCTCGTACGCCACGTTGTGCAGCAGGTTGTTCGCCATGTCGATCAGCAGGATGATCTCCACCGGCGGATCGGCCGCGGTTCCGTTCCCCGTAATCCCATCCACCGCGCGGAAAGAAAGTATCGGCTGCGGTTTCTTGTTATCGAGCAGCGTGAAATCCCCTTGCTGCAACCCGGCGATGGCATTGCCTGAGCCATCCGTCACCAGAACATCCAGCTTGATCTTGCCCTCCGAAACGCCTGGATTCGGGGGAGGACGATGTGAGAGCTCCGGATGGTTCTGATCCGGAGCCTGCTGACTCTGAGCGTGACTGTCGGCTGCTGGCACCGAACTCTGCTGCGCGCGGGCAACAGAGGCAAAACAGAACACCAGAAATAAGACCCAACGCAACCTATCCATGGATCACCTGTGAGCCCTCGTCAGCAAAACAAGCGGAAAGCCCGTCTTCTGAAACAGAAGGCATCATAGCGGGCTAGCCGTACGCCTGAACAGCGGATCGACTGCGCATGCCTAGCTCCCCATTCAATGCTGGGCATCCAGGGCTGGAGGCTGGAACTGGAAGGTCGGCTCGGCATAGTATCCGGCACTCGTCCGTGCTTTGAATTGCGGCTTGTCGACTTCGAGCTTGAGTTCGTGATACTCATCGACATGCTTCGCGGCCGCGGAATCGAAGCTCAGCGTGTAATACGACTTTGCCTCCGCGACACAACCGGCAATCTGGTCGCCCAGGTCGCCGGGTGTATCCAACGCACGGCCTCCACTGTGAATTGCGAACACGGGTAATGCAAGATCACCAGGTCGCGCCTGATTCATGGAACGCACTCCTTTCAGAAAGCCGCGGTAGTGCTGAATACGAGAGTCGTCTGTCGTTCCCGGGTCGGTGGGATAAATGCTGTACAGCGTGATGCGTGCCTCGCGAAGCTCATTGGACGTCGTAACGAGCTTGTCGAACTGCACCTGGTAATCCCGCCATGTGAACTGATAACGCGAACTCTCCAGCATCGGCCAGCCCTCGCCGATCCAGATCAAGAGCGCTCGGCCTGCCTTTTTCCCCTCCACTTGAATGATGCGCTGCAAAGCGTTCAGCGACAGTGTCAGGCGATCCGAGTCGGTTTGCGTCGTTAGCGGCACGGAATGGATGGTCGACTCGGCTTTGTTCAGATCGTCCGCCAGCAGATTCCCATCCATGGTCGGATGTATCCGGCCCTCCACACCGTGATCGTTGAAGATCATCAGCGACATTGGCTGGACAAGCTTTCCCCCGTTCCGTCGCAGGAAGTTCTCGATCTGATTCCGTTCATAGCCGACAACTTCCAATGGGGTGTTGGTGACATCCACCAACAGAATCACCTCAACCGGTGGCTCGCCCCCTCCCGCTCCCAAGCTTCCATCCACCGCCTGGAAGGAAAGAATCGGCCGAGGTTTCTTGTTGTCAATCAGCGTGAAGCTTTTCCGCTCGAGGCCCGCAACGGCTTTGCCCGCGTCATCGGTCACCACCACATCCAGCTTGATCTTGCCTTCGGGGCTGCTGCCTGCCGCAGGCGGCGGACGGTGGGAGAGAGTGGGGTGATCTCGATCCGGTTGTGCCTGGTTTTGGGCGGCCGATCCTGTGCCCTGCTGTGCCGCCGCGGTTAGCACCGCGCAGATCAGAACCATCGGAGCCAAGCCAACCAAGCCCATCCGCCCACCTCGCCCAGTCGGAAACGATGGAGCACCAGGCTCGGCTCCCACGGTGGATCATATACGTGCATCGTTTCGGGTGGAAAGCCAGCTGTTGGAGGCCATCTCCATCGAAAAGCATTCGAAAAGCATTCGATTCGGGGCGTTGAATGGCCCGCTCTGCGGGTACTGCTGGCTTGCGAAACCGGGCAAATCCGCCTAAAATTGGAGGGTTGCAGGAAAGGGACTTTGCGAGACATGCCAAAGGAAAAGATTCACCCCAGCTATGAGAAGATCCGCGTGCAGTGCGCCTGCGGCACGGGCTTTGAGACACGCTCGACTCACAAGGGCGACATCCACGTGGAAATCTGCTCGGCTTGCCACCCATTCTTTACCGGCAAGCAGAAGCTGATCGACACCGCGGGACGCGTGGAACGCTTCCGCCGCAAGTACGCCAAAGCCGAAACCAAGCCCGAGGCCGCAGCCGCGAAGTAAGCCGGGCTGCTTAGTAGCTTCGAAGAGGCCTCCTGTGGGAGGCCTCTTCGCTTGCATAGACTTATCTCTGAGCACCACCTCGATGAAGAAGCATTGGTCGGACAATCCGCAGGAGTCACTTGTCGCCCGCCGTGAGGCCGAGCACGCTGGCGTGCCTGCCCGATTCGCCATTGGCCCGGTAGAGGTGCGGCCTGCGACTGTGCTCGCCCCCATGGCCGGCGTGACGGACACCATCTTCCGCCGCTTCATTCGCAACGCCAGCCTCTTCACGCCTGCCGCCGACGCGAATGCCTCGGTCGATAGCGAAATCACAAACCAACAATCCGGCTGCGGGCTCATCATGACCGAGTTCACTTCGGCCGATGGGCTCGCCCGCATGCGCGAGGCCAAGCGCAAGCGCTACCTCACCTACTACGATGACGAGCACCCCATCGCCGCGCAGCTCTTCGGCTCGGACCCGCGCACACTCAGCGAAGCCGCGAAGATCGTTGAGGACGCGGGCTTCGACATGGTCGACCTGAACCTCGGCTGCCCCGCCAAGCGCGTCGTTGCCTGCAATGGCGGCTCCGGCCTCTTGCGCGATCTGCCGCTGATCGCCCGCATCTTCGAGGCCGTGCGCGGCGCCGTCACGATTCCCTTCACCGTGAAGATCCGGCTGGGCTGGAACGACGACAACATCGTCTGCGTACCGCTCGCGCGCCTTGCCGAGGAGAGCGGCCTGAACGCCGTCGCCGTGCATGCCCGCACGCGCGAGCAGGGCTACTCCGGCGATGCGCGCTGGGAACACATCGCGGCCGTGAAAGATGCAATTTCCATCCCGGTGATTGGCAACGGCGACGTGCGCACGCCCGAAGACGCAGCCACTATGGTCGCGCGCACTGGCTGCGACGCCGTGATGATTGGCCGCGCCGCGCCTGCGAATCCATGGATCTTCCGCCAGATCGCACAGTACACCGCGACCGGGCACTACGACATGCCCACCGAATGGGATCGCTACCGCATGATCCGCACCTACTTCACCATGCTGCTCGAAGAAGGCCACTGGCACACTGCGGGTTCGGAGGAAAAGAACATCGAAGCTGCCAAAGCCTGTCGCGAAGGTGCCGGCAAGATGAAGCAGTTCGCATCATGGTTCACGCATGGCGTTCCCGGCGGCGGCGCGCTGCGCAAGAGCATCTACGAAGCACGCACCGGCCCCGCGATTCTGGATGCAGTGGAGCAGTTCTTCGCCCAACGGCTAAGCGGCACAGCCACAGACAACGATGCGCCCACCGCCGCCCTTGTCCTTCAGGAAGGCTGATCGGCCGCGCCGCGCTTGCGCCAGATCACCTCAAGCGAGCGTCGCCAGTCCTCACCCACAGCGATCAGGTTCCACTCAATCTCCTGGCTCAGGTAGCTCAGTACTGTCTCCGTCGCGGTATGGATGCGCAGCGCCGGCGCAATAAAGTACAGCAGCGGTGGCATATCGGCCAGCCGCATGCCCGGGAAATAGCCGGAGCGCGTGAAGTCGTTCGAGCCGTCTGCTCTTCGCGATTGCGCAGCACGATGGACGCGAATCCAGTAGTCCAGCCCCTGCAGCACCATGTGCAGGTCTTCGTCCGCCTTCAACTCCACCACGGCAAGGCGGCCGTCGCGGTTCATGGCAAGCAAATCCAGCATGCCGCGGTCGCTCGCCGCAAATGCGGGCACCTGTCGGTATACCGGCGCCGCGAGCAGCGAATGCTCGATCTCCCGCAGTGCGGACGATAATCGCGACTCCAGCCATCGCTCCGGCTGCATCCTGTACAGCGGATCGCGCGCACTCCCGGCGGTGTGTCGGCTCTCAAACAGGCGGGATGTCAGCTGGCGCAAGATCGGCACGGTTTCTTCGTTCAGCTCAGTCTCGCTCGGCCCGGCACCGAAGGTGATGCGATCCTGCCGCTGGAACGAGCCCGGCGCCAGCCCGTGCTGCACGTGAGCAAATTCCAGCCCATAGAGCGACAGCCCCACTGCCGACGCGCTGTGCACTCGCCGCTCGACGCGCTCCCGCGCACCTTCCGGAACCAGCGCCATCACCTGCTCGATACCGTTGCGCAGCCGCTCCAGCGCCTCCGCACTGTCGAAGGCCTGAACCAGCCGCATCTCCAGATTGCCGTTCCGGCCCGTTTCTAATGCGCGTAGCTCGTCGCCGCGCGCATCACACTCATATAACTCCCACTTTGCCTGCGCAGCATCCAGCCAGCCCATCCGCGATTGCGTGACGGCACCATGTCCTTCGGGCACGATCACCCGCAGCCCTTCCACATGGCGCCGGCTTCCCTCGCGCTCACGGCATCGCCTCAGCCAGAGCAGCCCCAATGTCAGGATGCCATCGATCGTCGCCTGCGACTCTTCCGCATTTACGGCAATCAGCGCCCAGGCACTCTGTCCGCGCGTCAGCAGCCCGCGCGCATACGCCGGTCCAAAGCTGTGTTCGAGGTCCATTGAACTGCGCAGGGCCTCGATCTTCCAATCACCGAAAGCGCGCGGCAGCATGTGTACCAACTGCTTCAGATAGCGTGAGCGGGTGGCTGCGCGTGTGGAAGGTGTACGCTGGTCGCGGTCAGCCAGCAGGTGCAGCATCTGCGGACGCGTCTGTCCAAAGCGGCGTACCTGCAGGCGCAATGCATCCTTCCGCACATCGAGCCCGGTCACGGTGCGGACGATGTTCCGTTCCTCCGACCACAACTGCAACACGCATCTGCCATGCTCCGCGGAAAGCGCATACCGCGCCTCCCGCATATCGAAGAGTGCACGGCCATCCTCCAGCACGGCGGCACCAGGATGCTCCGCAAGGAATGTTTCGAGCTCGCGAGCCAGCGTCTCCGCGCTCAGATCTGTAACAATGGGCGGCATCTATGGACAAGAACAGTGTGCGATGCCGACATCGACCCAGGGAATGACATCTAAGGGGGATACATCCCAGTTCAGCGAGGCACAGCGCGCGCGTGGTCCAAATGGTGACGGCTGTGCCACTCATAGCGCAGCAGCACCTGGTCGAGCCGCTCCGGTCCATTCTCAGGATGGTGAAAGCCGCGCGCCCAATCGGCATCTTTGAGCGAACGGAACAAAGTGTCCAGACGCGCATGCACCCCATCTATGATGCCGAGCGAAGGAGCAACCGGCATTGTTGAAGCATCCGGGAGCTTCGCCCACGCCTCCTGGTCGTAGGGCTTGATCGTGGGCCAGTCCTCGGTCAATGCCAGGCGAAGCCGCCCGGACATCTGCGAATGGCTATCGGCGATGTGATGCGCAAGCTGCCGCAGCGTCCAGCCATCGGGGCGATAGGGCCGTTCCAGACCAGCGTCGCCGCGCAATTCCACTTCCTTCCGGAACAGTCGCGGGAACGCCTCCAGAAATTCAATCGCCTGCTTGCGCTGCTCTGCCGTGACCTGCGGGGTAAGCTTGAACCGCCCTACGGGGTACCGCTGCGTCTCGAGTTCCTGCTCCGCCGTTGTGCTCATGCCGAAAACATAGCACGGAAGAACCAGCGCAAAATCGGCTCGATCCGGCCCGCTGTGAAGCCTACAATCGATCGAGATCATCCAATCAACAGACATGAGCCACCACCCTACAAACATCCCGTCTGGAACGCAGCACAATTCTTCTGGTCCAGAACACCGGCGCTACTTCTTCGACACCTTCGGCATCACGGAGCGGCTGCTCGAGCGCTGCCTTGGCGAAGCGCTCTCGGCCGGGGGCGATTACGCCGATCTTTACTTCGAGTCCATCGCCTCCACCTCCATCGGCCTCGATGAGTCCTTGGTGAAATCTGCAAACCAGGGCATGAGTGCCGGCTGCGGCGTGCGCGTCGTCACCGGCGAGCGCACCGGTTACGCCTATACCGACGATCTCTCTGCCGATCGCCTGCTTCGCGCCGCGCGCACCGCGGCGTTGATAGCAAGCGGCCCTGCGAAAGAGCCCGTTACCGGTTTCCGAGAGCGCGCGCAACAGGATCTCTATCCCGTGCTCTCGCCGGAAGGCGATGCCAACATCGCATCCAAGCTCGATCTGCTGCTCCGCGCCGACCGCGCCGCGCGCGCTGCCGACCCCCGCATCGTGCAGGTGCGCGCCAGCTTCTCGGACGAGGTGCGCCGCATCCTGGTCGTCGCATCCGACGGCACTTTCGCCTCCGACACGCAGCCGCTCGCGCGCTTCAATGTCTTTGTCATCGCGAAGGATGGCGCGAACGTCGCGCGCGGCAGCGCCGGGGGTGGCGGCCGTGTCGAGCTCGATTATTTCCTCACCCAGAAGACGCCCGAAGGCTTTGCCCAGGAAGCTGCGCGGCAGGCCATCCTGCAACTGAATGCAGTGCCCGCGCCCGCAGGTGAGATGCAAGTCGTGCTCGGCCCGGGCTGGCCCGGTGTGCTGCTGCATGAAGCGGTCGGCCACGGTCTCGAAGCGGACTTCAACCGCAAAGGCACCTCGGCGTTCTCCGGTCTCATCGGCCAATCCGTCGCGTCATCAAAAGTGACCGTCGTAGACAATGGCCGCATGCCCAACCGCCGCGGCTCGCTCAACGTGGACGATGAAGGCTCTCCCACGCAGGAAACGGTGCTCATCGAAAACGGAGTGCTGAAGGGCTACATGAGTGACAAGCTCTCGTCGCGCCTCATGGGCATCCCGGAGACAGGCAACTGCCGCCGGGAAAGCTACCAGGCAGTTCCCATGCCGCGCATGACGAACACCTACATGCTGGCCGGCGACGACGCGCCCGAAGACATCCTGCGGTCGGTCAAGCGCGGGCTCTACGCCGTCAACTTCGGTGGCGGACAGGTGGACATCACCAACGGCAAATTCGTCTTTTCCGCGAGCGAAGCCTACCTCATCGAGGACGGTAAGATCACCGCGCCGGTCAAGGACGCTACGCTCATCGGCAACGGCCCCGAGGCGCTGAAGTATGTCTCGATGGTCGGCCACGACCTGCGCCTCGACGAAGGCATCGGCACCTGCGGCAAGGAAGGCCAGAGCGTGCCCGTCGGCGTCGGCATGCCCACAATCAAGCTCGATCGCATGGTCGTCGGCGGGACGGGTCGCTGATGCCGCAGACACTCACTGAACAGGATCTCGCACATAAGGAGCTCGCCGCGGCGCTCGCCACGCAACTCATCGAACAGGCACTCGCCGCCGGCGCTACGGATGCCGAAGCCGTCCTATACGAAGGCGATGAATTCGAAGCGCTCGTCCGCAAAGGCGAAGTGGAACGGCTAAAAGATTCAGGCTCGCGCGCCGCGGGGCTTCGCGTCTTCCTCGGCGCACGCACCGCATCCACATCCACCAGCGATCTCACGCCTGCGGGCCTTGACCGCCTCATCCGCGGCGCTGTCGATCTGGCACGCGTCACCTCGGAAGATCCCTTTGCCGGTCTTCCCGATCCCGCCAGCTTCGGCAAACTCACCGGCGATCTCCGGATCTACTCGAATGACGTCGACGATCTGCCCGCCGCCGAACGCATCGCGCTCGCGCGCCGCGCGGACGTGGCCTGCTTCGCCGCCGACCCACGCATCACCAACAGCCGCGGTGGCTCCTTCGACGCGGGCACCGGCCACAAGATCCTCGCCAACTCCCGCGGTTTCGTTGGCGAGTACCGCCGCTCCATCTGCTCGATCTCCGCCAGTCCCATCGCGCAATCCGCTGATGGCCAGATGCAGCGCGACTACTGGTACTCGAGCGCGCGCTCTGCCTCCGCGCTCGAATCGCCCGAATCGATCGGCACCGAAGCGGCACGCCGCACCGTTCGGCGGCTAGGCGCGCGCTCCGTGCCCACGCAGCAGGTGCCTGTCGTCTTTTCGCCGGAGATCGCGCGCTCCATCGTCGGCCATATCTTCGAAGCCGCCAATGGCTCGCTCATCTATCACCAGTCATCCTTCTTCGCTGGCAAACTCGGCGAGCAGGTCGCGAGCCCCGACGTCACCATCATTGACGACGGCACGCTCATCGGCGGCTTCGGCACTTCTCCCTTCGACGGCGAAGGCCTGCCGACGCGCCGCACCGTCATCGTTGAGCGCGGCGTGCTCAAAAGCTATCTGCTCAACACCTACATGGCGCGCAAGCTCAATATGCAGTCCACCGGCAATGCTTCGCGCGGTCTTACCGGCGCACCCGGCATTGGGGCCGGCAATCTCTTCCTCGAATCCGTCTCTCCACTGCCGCTTGCCTCCATCCTCGCGGAGATCAAGAGCGGCCTCTACGTCACTGAGCTGATCGGCCAGGGCGTCAACATGGTCACCGGCGACTATTCGCGCGGTGCCTCCGGCCTCTGGATCGAAAATGGCGAGCTGAGTTATCCGGTCGAAGGCATCACCATTGCCGGCAACCTGCGCGAAATGTTCCAGAACATCATCGCAGCCGGCAACGACATGGTCTTCCGCAGCTCCGTCGCATCGCCCACACTGCGCATCGATGGAATGACTATCGCCGGATCGTAGATCACTCATCGCCTGCAAAGCTGAAGGCCGCCCCAAGGCGGCTTTCGTTTGCATGCGTGCGTGACGCTGCTCTAGAAGCTGAAGCGCGCTCCAAACTCGCCCAGGAAGGATTTGGGAATCACAGTCCCGCCCGGTGTGATAAAGTCCGTCGGCTGCAAGAATGTGTTTTTGCTTGCGTCAGGACTGTAATTTGTAACCACGTTCTGGATATTGCTGCCGAAGTTCGCGCGGTTCGTCAGGTCGAATCCCTGGAAGAACAGGTTCAGGTTGTACTTGTCGCCAAAGGTGACGGTCTTGCCGAGGCGCGCATCCAGTTCCACAAATGCCGGCCCACGGAAGTTGTCATAGGAGACCTCTGTACAGTTGTTCGTCTCCAGACAAGCAATGTAATTGGAGCCCGAAACGCCGGCATACGCCACATAGGAAGCCGGGCTGGTCTGCGAAGCCCCTATCGGCACAATGGCGTGCGGCAAGCCGTTGCCACTGCCATAGCCCCAAAGATTGCTGCTCGACTGCTGGATATCCACCGGCCGTCCCGTGCCGATCTGGAAGATGGGAGAAATCGTGACCTTCCATGGCAGATTCCATGTAGCCGATGCAGTGACGTGATGCCGTTCGTCGCTCGGCGTCGGTCCAAGATCCTGGCGGCGGAACTGGCCCAGGAACGGGTTCGTCGCCGTGTTGCGGAAGCTGGCGGCGCCGCCTTCAAAGGAGAGTGCCTTGGCAAAGGTGTAGTTCACCGTTCCCGTAAAGCGCTTCCACATCTGCTGGCGATAGCTGATATTGAGCCCGTCGTAGTACGACCGGCCAATGGACTGCTCATCCGCGATGCGTCCCAGAACCGGCACGCCCGCAGCGGTCAAGGCGGCAGAGAACGGCCGCGTTCCATTTCCAGCCCCGAAGTATTGAACCGGGTTGATATTGACCGTCTTGTCGTCATGCAGACCGCGCGCCTGCACGTAATCAATCTCAATCACGGAGAAATTGTTCGGCGCATACTGGAAGCCGGCGTTGATCTGCTGCGTATATGGATTGCGGTAGCTGGGGTCCATGATGCGGCCGGTCGATCCAGGTGCGAGGTTATAACTCGCCGGCGGAATCACTGGAGCGGGATCGATGCCGTACCGATAATTCGTGAGCGTGATGTCTGTGCCCGGCACCGTCTGGCTCGCACCGCACGTAGGATCGTCGGGGCCGTTGCAGCTGATGCTGAACGTGTTCGCGAAAACTGTGTTGTTCGCCTGCTGGATCATGAACAGAGGGATGTTCTCGAAGGTCTGGCCGAAGTAGAGTCCATATCCACCGTGAATCACCAGGCGCCCGTTTCCGAGGAGGTCAAAGCTAAATCCGACGCGCGGGCTGATGTCCAAATTGTCATTGTTGGGTAGACCGGTAAAGACTCCCCCAATGTTGGACAGGTTCGGCGTATACCCCGTCAGATACGTGGTTGGATTCACCTGCGTAGGCACTGTGGCAATTCCGGTGGCGGCAGCGGCAATGAGCTCCTGGTGTGTACGACTGATCGCCTGCTTGTCCTGGCCGTAGGTGTCGATGTCGCGGTCGTAGCGAATGCCCAGATTCAGCAGCAGCCGGTGACTGATCCGGTAGTCGTCTTCGATATACAGCCCCAGCATCTTCGGCGAGAGCAGGAAGCTCGGATCGCCGGATGTGCCGGTCATCGCCTGCACCGCCCCCGGCGTGGAGAAGCCCTGCGGCAACGCGATCAGGTCCGCCGGATTGGCATAAAAATCAAATTCCGGCGTGGAGTTGTTTTCGAAGTAGCCGCCCAGCTGCGGCTCATAGACAAAATCCACGCCGCCGCGCACCGTGTGCTTGCCGCGCGTGTAGGAGAGGTCGTCCCGGAACTGGAACTTGTGTTGGCTGGACTTTTGCGGCACATTCACGTTCGTGCCGAATTCCGTCCCATCAGGGAACAAGATTCTCGGTGCCACCACCGTCGCCTTGATCAGGTTATTCCAGTACTGGAATCCGGTCGTAAAGTTGTTCACCAGATTCGGCGTGAACAGCGAGCTCAGCGTAAAGTTTGTCAGAATCAAATCATTCAGCGTGACGTTGGTCTGGGTCAGGTCGGTCTTGGAGTTGTCCTGGTCATTGTTGCTCTTGTTGTCCTGCGCCGTGTAGCTGACGAACGCCTTGTGCTTGTCATTGAAGTTGTGATCGATGCGGCCGTTGTAGCGCTTTTCGTCGAACGGCGTAGGGATCGTTCGCGTCGGCTGCGGTGCCACCGCGAAGAGATTGGGCTGCTGCGTGGCCACCTGGGATACTATCGTCAGGTCGTTGAAAGCCTGCGGCGTGACCGAGATGCTGGAGCGTTCGCGCAATCCCTCATACGCAAAGAAGCCGAAATCCTTGTCCTTGCGGATCGGCCCCCCGAACGCGCCGCCATATTGCTGCCGGCTGTAATCCGGCTTCGGCTGGTTGCCCTGCTCCGCGAAGTAGTTGTTGGTCTGGAAGGTCTGCGTTCTGAAGAAGCCGTACAGGCTTCCATGAAACTGGTTGGTGCCGGACTTGGTCACCACGTTCAGCGCCGCGCCTTCGCTGCGTCCATTTGCCGCCGAGAAGCGGTTGGGACTGATGATGAACTCCTGCACAGCCTCGAGCGGTAGCTGCATCACCGCGCCGCCCACGGTGTTGTCCTTGTTGTCGATGCCGTTCACCGTGGTGTTGGTGTTGCGGCCCGTCGACCCATTCACGGCGTAGACCGCATAGCGATTCTTCGTCGGATCGTAGCTGTCCACCTGTTTCACGCCCGGCGCGAGAATCGCAAGGTTGGCAAAGTCGCGCCCGTTCAAGGGCAGCTCGGTGATCTGCCGTGGCGTCACAGCGATCGAAACGTCGCTCTTCTCCGGATCGACCAGCTGATTATTCCCCTGCACCTCGACGGTCTCGCCCGTGGCTCCCGGCTTCAGCGACATGGTGCCGGAAGCCGTCGTGCCCACCAGCAGATCGATATCCTTGATCTCGCCCGCCGCAAACCCTGGAGCCTCCACATGAATGCGGTAATGACCCACCGGCAGAAGATCGAAGCGATACTCGCCCGCCGCGCCGGTCTTCGTCGCCCGGACCGCATTTGTGCCTGTATTGGTTGCTGTAACCATCGCGCCCACGATTGCGGCGCTCGATGGATCGGTGATTGTGCCCGCGATCGAGCCACTGGCCGTGGCCTGCGCATACAACGCTGGTGATGACACGGTGAAAACGGGCAGGACCAGTAGAGCTGCAGTCAGAGTGATTTTGAGACAGGGGTATCCACGTGCTTCCATCTGCGTTCTAGCCTCGGTAAATAGAAAATTGCACCGGCTCTACGTGGAACCAGCGGCTTGCTTCAGTCCGTTAAGAAACCGTAAAGAAGAATTTGGTGGATCATATGACAGGTGTTTTGATGTGTCTACAAAAAATGGGCGCCATCTGCAAAAGAATTGGGACGATATTGGAACTGCAGCTGACCTCTATCCGCCGGGTCCCCTGGATACGCTATTGTCAACTGGATACGCTATTGTCAACCGCGAGTCAGCGACAGCTTCCAGAACACCGCTGAATGTGGCGGCACCAGCCGCTCGTCCGTGCCTGCCTGCGCGAACTGCACGCCGTCCTTTGCATCAAGCGATGGTGCGGTCAGTGTCCAGCGCTCTATTGCTCGCGCCAGACCGTCGCGTAGTCTCGCCTCGACCGGATTGCCGGACTTGTTCACGATTGCCACCAGCAGTACATCCTCCACACGCGCCGCATAAGCATTCACATCGCGCGCATCGCCGGCGAGCGAAACACCAATAAAGGTGGCTCCGGCAAACCGCTGCGCCAGCCGCATCCCGTAGTACTCCGGCCGCAATTTTGTGGCATTCGGCTCGCCCGTGATCGGCGCGTAATACCCCTCGCCGCCTCCGTGCAGATTCACGCCGGTATAGCCCGCCTGTGCCACGCGCAGCATATAGTCCGCCGCCCACAGTGCCGATGCGAATGCATCGCTCACGCCGGGCTGGCCGCCGTGATAGCAACTGTTTCCTTCCGTCATGCGATAGGGCACGCCTGCAGTTTTGCCCGCTGCAACCAGGATTGGCATCTCGCGCGTCAGCCGGGGATCATCACTCAGCAGCTTTTGCGCATCGATGCCCGGAGCACCCGCCGGCCCCATCGCGTAATAGTGCGACGACACCAGCACCACATCGCCCTTTGCTCGCGCAGCAAACTGCGTCACCCAGTCCACCTTCGAAGCCGCATCCGGCCCTGCAAACGGCGCCTGGGGTACACGCGCGCGCACCGCCTTCACGAATCCCTGATACTCGCTCCAGTAGCGCTCGAAGCTCCAGCCGCCTTCGCGAAATGCCGGGCCATAGAGGTCTGCTTCGTTTCCCACCTGAAACGCAAGCAGATGCTCGCCCGCATGCTTCATCACCAGCACGGCCTCTTCTGCTGCACGTTCCGGCGTGCCGGTCCCGAGATTCAATCCGTAGAGCACAGTCCAATCCGTCGCACGAAGAAAGCCGCTCAGGGCCGCAATGCCCTCCGGCGTGAGCGTGGCGGGCCGCTCGCTTGCAGCCTTCTTATCCGTAAGCCGCCATTCGTAGAAGCCACGCACCTTGGCGGCTTCTCCCGGCGCGATCGTGTTCGTGGCACTCCCCTTCCATAGAGTCACGTCGCTTAGATTGCCGCCCAGGCGCAACACGCCGCGCGGACACAGCTCCCGAAAGGCACGGACCAGTGTCGTGTTGGTTTCAGCGAAGAATTCAGGATCGGCAAGCTGCGCCGATTCGTAACTCAACCCGACGAAATCCTGCGGCATCGTCGCCAGCGTTCTGCTGCGATCGATCCTGAGACCGAGGGCTCGTGCCTGCCCATGCGTCGGCCTGGCCATCGCTGCGGCAATCGCGGCAACTGACAACCCCGCACCGCGTACAAAGCTCCGCCGGTCCATTGTCATGAGTTATCTCCGAAGGCAGCCAGCATACCGGAGTGGCCCCTGATCTCCCATCCGCCGAATCGTCGCGGAGGCTGCGCGGCAGCTAAAATTGGGGCGTGCTGGCGCATACTCTACCTTTCGTCCAGGCCAACGCTGCCGAGTCGGAGCAGGTAGATGCGCTGGCGGAGTTGCCAGAGTCGCCGGCCGTCTTTGCCCTGGGCTTCGGCGAACGCCGCGAACCGTACATCGCGCGCACCATGAACCTGCGACGCCGGCTCAAACGCATGCTCGCTCCGGAAGGCGCACTCTCACGCCGGCTGCAGCTTCTTCCCTTCGTGCGCGAGATCGGCTGGTCGCGCTATGGCTCGGAATTCGAAACCTCGCTCCTGCTCTATCGCGAGATCGTCACCGCCTTTGCGGAAAAAGATCCTGCCGCGGTGCGCAAGCGGCTCAGGCTGAGGCCGCCCGCATATCTGCGCATGGCCATGGAAAACGACTTCCCCCGACTCTTCGCGACCAACCGCTACGTGCGCAGCGCGGCCGACCGCAGCTTCGGCCCGTTCCCCACGCGCGTCGCGGCAGAGCGCACCTGCGACGCAGTGCTCGATCTCTTCCAATTGCGCCGCTGCGTCGAGGACCTGCACCCCTATCCCGAGCACCCCGCCTGCCCCTACTTCGAGATGAAGAAGTGCCTCGCGCCGTGCAACCAGACCTGCACTCCGGATCGCCATCGTGCCGAAGCAGACGCCGTCTTCGAGACGCTCCGCACGCACGGCGCAAGCCTGCTTTCGTCGCTCGAGCGCGAGCGCGCAGCCGCATCGGAAGCGCTCGAATTCGAAACGGCTTCTGCCATTCACCAGCGATATGAGAGGGCCGAAGCAGCATTGCGCGAACTTCCAGAGTCTGTCCGGCTCCTCTCTGAGCTTGCCGCCATCATCATCCAGCCTTCAGCCGAAGCCAGCGAGGTCGCACTCTTCCGCCTTACACGCCAGGGGCTTGCCGGACCCGTCGCCTACACCACCATCGGCATGCGGCTCCACAACGAGCAATCCGGCTCCTCCTCGCTCTACTCGCACCCCATGGCGCTCGCCCCGGTTCCGCTCGAGCCCTCATCCGCCGCTGCCGCTAGCGACACATTGGAAGGGCGCCTGGAGACGGCCCTCAGCTTGCTCGAAGCCGTTTCGCCGGTGCGTCCCTCCACCCAGCAGATCGAAGACCATCTCGCCCTCTTCACGCGCTGGTGCTTTCGCCCTGCCGCGAAGCGCACCGGCGAGGCAGTCTTCGCGGAGGCCAGCGGTACCATCCCGCACAAACCGCTCCTGCGCGCCATCTCCCGCGTCGCCCGCGGCACTGCCGTGGCCATGCCCGCGGCTTCAGCCTGAACTATCTTCACGCCCGCTGATACACTGGCCCCGTGGTTGAACTGTTGCCCTCCATATTGTCGGCAGATTTCGCCCACTTGGCTGAAGGTGTCGCTGCGGCCGAGCGCGGCGGTGGCACTGTCATTCACGTCGATGTGATGGATGGCCACTTCGTGCCCAACATCACTATCGGTCCGCCGGTGGTGAAGTCGCTGCGCAGGGTCACAAAATTGCCGCTCGACTGCCATCTCATGATCGAGAACGCCGATGAGTTCATCCCCGCATTCGCCGAAGCGGGAGCCAACTGGATCGGCGTCCACTACGAAGCCTGCGTCCATCTGCACCGCACCGTCGAGCACATCCGCGAGCATGGCATGGAGCCGGGCGTCGTCCTCAACCCGGCCACGCGTGTCGACCTGCTCTATGACGTGCTCCCTATGCTCCACCACGTCCTGATCATGAGCGTGGACCCTGGCTTCGGCGGCCAGAGATTCATCCCCTTTTCCCTGGACAAGATCCGTCTTCTCCGCGAGTTACGCGCCGAGCGAAACCTCAACTTCCGTATTGAAGTCGATGGCGGCGTGGCTCACGATACCGTCGCCGCGGTCGTCGAAGCAGGAGCGGAGCTGCTGGTCGCCGGCAGCGCCGTCTTCGATGGCGGCCAGCCGGAACGTCACGCGCGTGAACTCCTGGAGGCAGCCCGCTCGGCAGAGCTCGCCGCCGCCCGTTAGAATGATTCCGAAGAGAAACCCACAGGCGAAATCGAGCGCGTGCTGCCAGTGGCTTTTGCCAAAGTCGTGAGGATGTTTCATGAACCGTAGTTTTTCCGCCCGCCTGCTCACTCTCTCCGCCAGTGCCTGTCTCGCCGCCGTATTCTCCATGGGCGCATCCGCCCAGATCTTCCACCACGCCAAGAAGCCAAAAAAGGCGACCTCCTCGGATCCGCTGGCTGGCGTTACCTCCAAGCAACCGGACAAGGAACTCTTCGAGAAGGCGATGATCGCCCTGAAGAAGGGCAAATACGACGTGGCCCGTCTCGATCTGCAGGCGCTACTCACCACGTATCCTGAGTCGGAGTACCAGATGCGCGCCAAGCTGGCGGTCGGCGATAGCTGGTACAAGGAGGGAGGCGCCGCCGCACTGCAGCAGGCGGAGGCTGAGTACAAGGACTTCATCACCTTCTTCCCCAATCAGCCCGAGGCCGCCGAAGCCCAGATGAAGGTCGGCGACATCTACTATCAGGAGATGGAGAAGCCGGACCGCGACCCAACCAATGCGGAGCGCGCCGAGCAGGAATACCGGCTGATGATCCAGCAATATCCTGATTCGACTCTCGTCCCACGCGCCAAGCAGCGCCTGCGCGAGGTGCAGGAGGTCCTGGCGCAGCGTCAGTACACGGTAGGTGCCTTCTACGCCACCCATGACAACTGGCCAGCCAGTATCGCCCGCCTGCAGACGGTCACCGACTCCTATCCGCTTTTCAGCAAAAGCGATCTCGCCCTGCTGCAGCTCGGCGACGACTACGCCGCCGAAGCCGGCATTGCATCGCATCTGAACATCAACGCCGCCATGCGGGAGCGCCTGATTGCTTCCTATGACGACCGCGCCGCCGACTGCTATGCGAAGGTGGTCACCCGCTATCCCATGGCGCCCCATGTCGAGGATGCGCGAGAAAAACTGATCTCCCTCGGCCGCCCTGTACCGGAGCCGACCCAGACCGAACTGGCAGAGAGCGAAGCCGAGGAGCAGAGCCGCGCCAACATCAAGCTGAAGGACCGCGCGATCCTGCTGGTGAAGCACGGGCCCTCCACGCTGGAGGCAGCCCGCGTGGGTGAGCCTCTGATGACACCCGCAATGACCATCACGGCGCCCGAAGTTAGCAAGGAAAACATTGCTATCTTCAACGCCGCCGCCGGCAAGCCTGCCACGGAAACTCCGGCCGCCGCGCCCTCAGCCGCCGTCGCCAACGGCACTGCCGCGCCGCGCACCGGCGACGCCGCCGTGCCCAATCCCGCAGGCGCGCCAGGAGGCGCCGGTCTGGGTGTAGAGATTCTTAATCCCAACGGCAACACGGTGGACAACAACAGCGGCAACGCGACCACCGGCGCCAATCCGCCGGCCGCTGCTCCTGCCGCTGGGGAAGGCGCGAACAATGGCGCTCCAGGATCGGCTCCGGCCGCAGGCGGAGACAACTACGGACTAAAGACCGTCGGGCCAGCCAACACCGCACCGCTGCCGCCGGTCGAGAAGCCAGCCGAGGCCCAGCAGCAGGTGAACGATGTAAAGGCCGGGGCTGCTGGCAGCGCTCAGGTACAGACGGGGACACCCGCGCCGGGTAAGAAACACAAGAAGAACCCGAAGGTCAAAACTGACCACAGCGCCGAATCCTCCAGCACCAACAAGAAGAAGACGGGAATCGACAAGCTGAACCCGTTCTAAGAAACAACGCCAGCCACTTCAGACAAAAACAGACAACGGCGGTGGAGCATCCATCCCCTACAGCCGTTGTCTGTCGTTCTCTGCAGGCCGTCTGCTTTCCGGGAGTTCTCTCCTCTTTGTTACCCTGAAGCTTCCATGCCACACGAACTCCCGAAAGCCTACGACCCGGCCGCGATCGAAGAGCATTGGGCCGAGTACTGGGTGCGTGAGAACCTTTTTCACGCCGCCGCAGTCGGCGACAGCATGGCCCAACGCAACTTCACCATGCTGCTGCCGCCGCCGAACGTCACTGGCCGCCTGCACATGGGCCACATGCTCAACCAGACGGAGATGGATATCCTCGCCCGCTGGCATCGCATGCGCGGCGATCGCACGCTATGGGTTCCCGGCACGGATCACGCCGGCATCGCCACCCAGATGATGGTCGAGCGTCAGCTCGCTAGCGAAAAAACCTCACGTCAGAAGCTCGGCCGCGAAGCCTTCCTGGAACGTGTCTGGAAGTGGAAAGAGCAGTATGGTGGCGCCATCCTCGAGCAGATGAAGCGCCTTGGCGTCTCTGTCGACTGGTCGCGCGAATACTTCACCATGGATGCCGGCCTCTCGCGTGCCGTGCGCGAGGCCTTCGTCCGCCTGCACGAGCAGGGTCTCATCTACCGCGGCGCCTACATCGTGAACTGGTGCCCCGACTGCCAGACCGCCATCTCCGACCTCGAAGTGATCCACGAGGAGCAGCAGGGCAAGCTCTACACCATCCCCTACGAGATCGTCGGCTCGAACGAGTCGCTGCTGGTCGCCACCACGCGGCCGGAAACCATGTTCGGCGATGTCGCCATCGCCGTGCACCCCATCGATGAGCGCTATCGGCACCTGCAGGGCGAAAGCGTGCGCGTCCCGTTCATCGGCCGCGAGATCCCTATCGTCGCCGATCCCTGGGTCTCGCCGGAGTTCGGCACCGGCGCGGTCAAGATCACTCCCGCGCACGATCCTAACGATTACGCCGTCGGCCAGCGTCACAAGCTGCAGTCCATCAACATCATGGACGAGACCGCGCACCTCAACGACGTCGCCGGCACCTTCGCCGGCCTCGATCGCTTTGAAGCGCGCAAGCGGATTGTGGCTGAACTCGAAGGGCGGCCCGGCTACTCGGTCAAGGACCATTCGCATGCCGTGGGCAAGTGCGACCGCAGCAAGACCGTGGTCGAGCCGCGCCTCTCCACGCAGTGGTTCATCAAGATTCAGCCGCTCGCGGAAAAAGCCATCGCCGCGGTAGACGAAGGCCACATCCGCTTCACGCCCGAGCAATACCGTAAGACTTACGACGAATGGATGCGCAACATCCACGACTGGTGCATCTCGCGCCAGCTCTGGTGGGGCCATCGCATTCCCGCATGGCACTGCGCCGCATGCGACAAAGTGACGGTCGCGCGCGAGGCCCCCGAAGCCTGCCAGCATTGCCAATCGAAGGCGATCTCACAAGAAACGGACGTCCTCGACACGTGGTTCTCCTCCGGCCTCTTGCCCATGTCTGTCTTCGGCTGGCCCGAGCAGACACCGGACCTCGCCGCCTTCTATCCGACAGAGCTGCTCGTCACCGGCTTCGACATCCTCTTCTTCTGGGTAGCCCGCATGATCATGTTCGGCTGCCACTTCATGCTCGACGTTCCCATGCCCGACGGCTCTCCGCGCACGCTCAAGGACGCCGTGCCCTTTCGCGAGGTTTACATCCATGCGCTGGTGCGCGATGCCGAACGCCAGAAGATGTCGAAGACCAAGGGCAACGTCATCGACCCCATCGAGATCGTCAAACGCTACGGGACGGATGCCGTTCGTTTCACGCTGGCCACCATGGCCTCGCCCGGTACGGACATCGCCTTCTCCGAAGCCCGCACCGAAGGCTATCGCGCCTTTGCCAACAAGATCTGGAACGCCGCGCGCTTCCTCTTCATGCAGCGTGAGCGGGTCTTCCCCGCAGGCGACGGCATGATCCTCGGCTCGATCGACCTCGCAACCGTGAGTCGCGACCAGGCGGTTCTGCTTCCGAATCCAGCAAATTCCACCGCACCGAAGCAGCCGGAAACATCCGACGAATCCCGCCTCGAAGACCGCTGGATTCTCTCCCGCCTCTACTCCACGGCGAATGCGGTCAATACCGCACTCGACGCCTACCGTTTCGACGGAGCCGCCCACGCCATCTACCAGTTCTTCTGGGGCGACCTCTGCGATTGGTATCTGGAGCTTGCCAAGCTCCGCATTGAGACCGCCGACTCCGAGGAGGAGCGGCTTTTGCCCTTCCTGCTCTTCAGCAATGTCTTCGAATCCTCACTACGCATGCTCTCGCCATTTATGCCCTTCATCACCGAAGAGATATGGCACGCGTTCTACGATGGCCGTCCGCCCGCACGCTCCATCGCGCTGATGCCATATCCCGTCTCTGCTCGCAAGGACATCGACGAAAAGGCAGAAGCACAGATGGCGCTGCTGCAATCGCTCATCGTCTCCGTGCGCGCCGCGCGCAAAGATGCCGCCGTGCCCGAGCGCGAATCCGTCCCCATCCTGCTGCGCACGGATGATGCCACGGTCTTCGAGCAAAACCTCTCGACCATCCAGCGTCTCGCGCGCGTTACGACGCTCGAAGTCGTCACGAAACTTCCGGAAGGCCTCGCCCACCGCGCCACGCCGAGCTTCGATGTCGCCGTCGTCTACGAGAAGCCCGTCGATGCCACGGCCGAACGCGAGCGGCTCACCAAGGAACTAGCGAAGCTGCAAAAGGAAAAAGAGAACAGCGATCGCCAGCTCGGGAACGAAGCCTTCCTCGCCAAAGCTCCGGCTCCGGTGGTCGAAGGCATCCGCCGCCGCAACGCAGAGCTCACCACGCTGCTCGATCGCACCCGCGACGCACTGGATGGGTTACCGCCTGCGTAAACAGCCAGCTCAGTGGTTGAAGTTGTACGACAACTGCACACCCCGCCCGTTCGGCGTATCCACCATCGAGAACGAATAGCTCCGGCTGGGCTCACCGCGCTTGTTCGCTACATATCCGCCGATCAAATAGCCCAGAGTGCTGCCCACCAGCACGTCTGACGGAAAATGCTGCCGTGCCATCACCCGCGACACACTCACCGTGCTCGCCAGCCCGTACACCGCCAGCCGCGTGCCCCAGCCCGGATACCGGTTCGCCACCACATGCGCAAAGCTCCAGGTGATGATGGCGTGATTCGACGGCATCGATTGTCCGTCCGGCCAGGTCTTCGGCCCGTGCGGCCAAAAGCGGCCAGTCTCATCTCCCTGGCTCGGCGTCTCGCGGTCGATCGCATACTTCAGTCCTTCGTTCAGGATCAGCGAATCCAACATCGCCTCGCCGGCGATGACCGAGGTCTGCTCCAGGTAATCGTCCTTACGCCACGCGCCCGCGGCATATCCGGCGACAACTCCGGCGACAGGCAGATACACGCCCACATCCGATACGTGAAGAAAGTCGTTCTCCCGCTGCGTATCATGACCCAGGCTCCTCATCGCATGCGCGTCATAGTCGATAGCCACACCCGTCGCCAGGCCAAAGGGCGCGAGCCAGAGCAGGTCGCTCGGGCGCGCATGCAGCGGGCTGGTCAGGATGCCCGCTTCATCCTGAAGAACGTGCCGCGCACACACTCCTGGCTGTGTCGGCATGCATTCGTCACCCTTCTGCTGCATCTGCGCGTGGAGCGCCGCAGGCACGACGGCGGCAAGAAACAAGACAATCCCTCGAACAAACATCTCGCTATCCTACTCGCGACTTCCTGAAGCCCGCCTCAAGCTCCATTCCTCGCGGCGTATCATGAGGAAAGCGTATGGACTGGAAGAGCAAGCGAGTCGAGACCATCCTGGAACATGCCCTGATGGAAGATCAGGCGCTCAAAGACATCACAACCGCCTACACCATCGACCCCAAGCTGCGCGCCTCCGGCACCATCGTGGCCAAGGAAGAGTGCGTGGTCGCCGGCCTTGGCTGCATCCCCCGCTTTCTGGACATCTACTCCCGCCTCAGCCAGACAACCGGACGCGCGAATCCGGTCCGCTACGAGGTCGTGCATCATCCGGAGATCTTCGACGGTGTGCGCGTCAAGCGTGGACAATCGATCGCGGTCATCCGCTCTACGGCGCACGTTCTGCTCTCCTGCGAACGCGTCATCCTCAACCTGATGCAGCGCATGAGCGGCATCGCCACCATCACGCGCCGCTACGTCGATCAGGTGCATGGCACGAAAGCGAAGGTCCTCGACACGCGCAAGACCGTGCCCGGACTTCGCCTGCTGGATAAATACGCGGTCTCCTGCGGCGGCGGGGAGAACCACCGACTCGATCTCTCCGACAGCATTCTCATCAAGAACAACCACATCGCGCTCGGCGGCGGCATTCCCAAGGTGCTTGCCGCCGCGCTCGCAGCGCGCAAACCCGGCCAGCGCGTGCAGGTGGAGGTGCGCAACCGCCAAGAGCTCGAGCAGGCTCTCGAAAGCGGCGCCGACGCCATCCTGCTGGACAATATGACGCCCGCCGAGGTCGCCGCATCCGTGAAGCTCATCCACTCCCGCACCCTCAAGCTGCCCATCGAAGCCTCCGGGGGCATTCAACTGGATACCATCCGCAAATACGCCGAGGCCGGCGTCGACTTCATCTCCTCCGGCGCGCTCACCCACTCCGCCGCTGCCGTCGACCTCAGCATGCGCATCGTAGCCGAGAGCTAACCATGAACTTCGCCGCATCGCAGACGCTGGATGCCTTTGATCTCGACACACTCGACCGCGAACTCGCGGGCACACCCTTCGCCGGAAAAATTCGTCACTTCCCCATTATCGACTCCACCAACACACTCGCCATGCGCGAAGCCGAGCAGGGACAGGAGAGCGGCACCGTCTATCTCGCCGACGAGCAGACCGGCGGCCGCGGCCGCGGCGCGCACGAGTGGCACTCCGCCGCCGGTTCCGGACTCTACGTCAGCATCCTGTTGCGCCCGCAGATCGCACCGGCCGACATCCTCTGGCTCTCGCTCGCTGCCGGGCTCGCGGCGCAGGCTGGCGTGCGCGACGTCACATCGCTCGAACCAGACATTCGCTGGCCCAACGATCTGCTGCTCTCCGGCCGCAAGATGGGCGGCATCCTCACCGAGCTGAACGCCCAAGTCACCCGCGTGCGCCACGCCGTCATCGGCATCGGCATCAACGTGCACCAGCCCTCGTTCCCGGCAGAGCTGGCTTCGCTCGCTACCTCGCTCAAAATCGAAACCGGCAAGGACTGGTCGCGCCAGGACCTGCTCGTCGCACTCCTGCGCCACCTGCACCAAGAGATGGAGCATCTGACCGTGCCGCGTGCGCTTGAATCTGCAACTGAAGACATTCGCAATCGGCTGGCCGCAAATTCCACATGGGTGCAGGGAAAACCCGTAGTCGTCACCGAAGCCGATACATTCTCCGGCGTTACAGACGGCCTGGACAGCCGCGGCTTCCTCCGCGTCCGCACTGCGCAGGGCATCCGCACCGTGCTCTCCGGCGGCGTGCGGGATGGAGGCCGCTGAAATGCTGCTCGCCATCGACGTAGGCAACACCAACACAGTCCTGGGCCTCTACAATGCCGATTCACCCGAGCTGATCGCAGACTGGCGCATCACCACCCACAAAAATCAGACCTCCGATGAATACGGTGTCCTCTTTCTGAGCCTCTTCGCGATGCGACAGATCGACGTCTCGAAGATCTCCGCCATCGTCGTCTCATCGGTCGTCCCGCCCCTCGACACCACCATCCGCCGTCTCTGCGAGCGCTACTTCGGCCTCCGTCCCATGTTCGTCGAGCCCGGCATCAAAACCGGCATGCCGCTGTTGGTCGATAATCCCGCCGAGCTGGGTGCGGACCGCATCGTCAACGGCGTCGCCGCCTTCGCGCGTTATGGTGGCCCCATCATCGTGGTCGACTTCGGCACCGCCACTACCTTCGACGTCATCACCGCGCGTGGCGAATACGTCGGTGGCGTCATCGCACCGGGACTCGGCATATCGGCGGACGCGCTCTTCTCCCGCGCCGCCAAGCTCGCCCGCGTGGACATCAAGCGTCCCGCACGCACCATCGGCACTAACACCATCGCGCATCTACAGAGCGGCCTCTTCTACGGCTATATTGGCCTCGTCGATGGCATCCTCGAGCGCATGCTCGCCGAAATCCAGACAGGTCAGCCCGATGGCAACATCGCAGCGCCGAAGGTAATCGCCACTGGCGGCCTCGCCCACATGCTGCACAGTGATTCGAAATACATCACCGCGATCGACGACATGCTCACGCTCGACGGCCTGCGCCTGCTCTACGAGCGCAACCGCAGCACGCGCTCACGCACCGCATCGCCCCCTGCCGCCACTACTTAAGTGCAGAACAATTACATCAACTACTTCACGGAGATCGAAGAGCACTTCCAGCGGCGCCGTGGCTCGATCCTGCTGCTCTCCACGCTCGATTGGGCAATCATCGATACCTGGCGCGAGGCCGGAGTACCTCTGGCTGCCGTGCTGCGCGGTATCGACGCGGCCTTCGATAAATACGACGCGCGCAAGACCAAGGCCCGCATGCGCAAGGTCAACGGTCTCGCCTGGTGCGCGCAGGCCGTGATGGAAGCCCTCGAGTCTATGCAGGAAGCAGCCGTCGGCGGCGCACCTATCCAATCCGACGCCACAGGACTCGAGCGCGAGCGCATCGCGCACCATCTCCGGGCTGAGGCCGCAACATTCTCCCGCGCAGCCGTAACCATCCATGAACTCGGCGAAATCGCCGAGCGGCTGCAACAACTCGCAGAGCAGCCGCTTCCGAACGAAGAACTCGAGCGCCACCTGAGCGCGCTCGAAGAGAAGCTCTTCGCCCTGCTGCTCACCCACACACCCGCGGAAGAGCTGGAGCTGATGCGCGAGCAGGCCGTGCGCGAGCTGGCCCCTTACCGCAGCCGCATGCAGGCACTGCAGATTCGCCAGATCGAACAGCAGTTCCTGCGCCGACACCTGCTTGAGCGCTACGATCTCCCCCGTATCAGCCTCTTCTATATGCAACAGGGCGAGTGACATGAAGCTGCGTATCGAAAAGGCGATCTATGGCGGAGCATCACTGGCGCGTGTGCCTGCCGATGCGCCGCCCGAGCTCGCCGGCAAGGCCGTCTTCGTCCCGCTCGCCCTGCCTGGCGAGTTGGTCGAAGCCACCGTCGCAACCGACCGCCGTAGCTACGTCACGGCTACACTCGACTCGGTGCTCGAACCATCGCCCAGCCGCATTGCTCCCGGCTGTATGTACTTCGGTCGTTGCGGCGGTTGCCACTACCAGCACGCCGACTACACCGCGCAGCTCGCGATGAAACGCGCCGTCCTCATCGAAACGCTGGAACGCGCTCATGTGCCCGTTCCAGCAAAGACCCGTATCCTCTCCGCCGACCCTTGGAACTATCGCAATCGCATCCGCCTGCACGTCATGCAGTACCCTCACGCCGCCCTCTGCTACCGCCAGGCGGCCTCGCATCGTGATCTGCCCGTCGCCCGCTGCCCGGTCGCCGCGCCTATCCTCGAGCGCGCCATGCTCGCCTTCGATCAATACCTGTTGGACAATCCTCAGGCCGCGCAGGATCTCTCCGAAGTCGAGTTCTTCACCACTGCAGAAGAGTCCGCATTGCTTATCTCGCTCTTTACGCACCAACGCAAATCGCAGGAGCAACTCCCCCGCTCCATCGCCGATGCATTGCTGCCAACTTTTCCGATGCTCACAGGCATCCGTACCTTCTCGCTCGATCCGAAGACGCGCCGCACTCAGCCATCCGCCGCGTGGGGCCACTCATCGATCGATTATGTCGTCGGCCCTCTGCATTATCAGGTCAGCGCCGGCGCATTCTTTCAGGTGAACCGCCACCTTCTGCCCACGCTTCTCGACGAGGTTGTTTCGCAGCGCCAGGGCGGTGTAGCTTGGGACCTCTACGCCGGCGTCGGCCTCTTCGCCCGGGCGCTCACGCAGCACTTCGAGCAGGTCATCGCCGTCGAGTCCTCTCCCGCATCCGCCGCCGATCTCGCCCACAATCTCCACGGCACAAGCCACAAGCGCGTATCGATGGACACACTCCGCTTCCTGCAATCACCTCCCACCCAGCATCCAGAGCTCGTCGTAGTCGACCCGCCGCGCGCCGGTCTCGGAGCCGAGGTCTGCCGGCGCCTCGCCGCCGTGCAGCCGCGCCAGATGGTTTACGTCTCCTGCGACCCTTCAACCCTCGCCCGCGACCTGCGCACGCTGCAACCATCCGGGTATCGACCCATCCGCCTCACCCTGATAGACCTGTTTCCACAGACATTCCATCTGGAGACCGTGGCCACTCTCGAACGCGTATGACCGGTGGCCCGGTGCAGGGCTTCCGCACCCCATGGCCACCATCGTCGCGCCTCCCCATTCCCAACCGCAGCGACCGATCCGAAGCCACCCTTCCAAAGATCTCCCGGCCAAACACCAGATCGGCGCTATCGAGCACGATCCTGTCCGCTTCACGCGCGCGCCGCTCCTCTTCGCGGCATTGGCCTTTGCCGCCGGCATCCTGATCACCAGCCATCACTGGTTCTCGTCCGCATGGCTCGCCATCGCAGTGCTCCTCGAAGGCATGCTCGCCACCGCGGCCGTCCGCTGGCATCCCCGCGTCGCCGTCTGGCCGCTCGCCGCCACCTGGCTGCTCCTGGGCGGCTTCGCGGCAGAGGTCCAGCCACATCCCGCGCCGCAGACCGAGCTACGCCACATCGCACAGAACAAACCCGTCACGCTCACCGGCACCATCGAGCGCGCAAGTCCCATCCGCCACATCGTCTCCTATCGCCCCTTTTCGGACGAGCCGATCACCGAGCAGATGCAGTCCATCGACCTGCGCGTCCGCTCTGCCGCCGAGCCGGGCGATCCCCTGCAGCCTGTGGAAGGCGGCCTGCGTCTCTCGCTGTACGCGCCTAAAGATGCCGTCCTGACACCGATCACCTGTGGCGATCTCGTCACCGTCACAGCGACGATCAAGCCGCCCGAGCGCTACCGCGATCCCGGTGTCTGGGATAGCCCCGCCTGGATGCTTAGCCAGGGCATCGGCATCATCGGCTCTGCAAAGGCCGAAAAGCTCCACCTCGACACACACACTGGCCAGCGCAGCTTTACCTGCCTGCAGCACACGCTGCAAACCGCCGCCAGCGATCGTCTTATTCAATTCGCCGACAGCTTCTCATCCCATGCGCTGCCGGCATGGCTCACCCTCAGCCACGATGATGCCGCCATGCTCTCCGCCATGGTCACCGGCGACCGCTCTTACCTCGGCAGCGCGCTACGCACCCCATTCGAGCGGACCGGCTCCTTCCATCTGCTCGTCGTCTCCGGCTTGCACCTCGGCATCTTCGCCGCATTTGTTTTCGGCATCGGCCGGCGGCTGCGCATCAGCCGTCCTCCGCTCACCGCCCTTACGCTCGCACTCTCCTTCGCATACGCGATCCTCACCGGCTTCGGACAGCCTGTGCAGCGCGCCTTCGCCATGCTGGCGCTCTACCTCATCGGCCGCCTGCTCTATCGCGATCGCGGACGCCTCAACAGCCTCGGCTTTGCCGCGCTATGTCTGCTCATCCTCGATCCACACGCGCTCTTCGATGCCGGCCTCCAGATGACCCTACTCACCGTCTTCGCGGTCGCCGGCATCGCCATCCCCGTCATGGAGCGCACCAGCGCCCCGTTCCTCGCCGCCTCGCGCACCATCAACGCCGTCGGCATGGACACCGCATTCGATCCGCGCCTGGCGCAGTTCCGCGTCACCCTGCGCCTCATCGGCGAGCACCTCGAGCCACTCATCAGCCGGCGCCCGCGCCGCACCCGCCGCGCGCAGAACGCCCTCGCCCTTGGCGTTCGCTGGAGCCTGCTGCTCTTCGATCTTTGTCTCGTCTCCGCCACCATCGAGCTCGTCATGGCGCTCCCCATGGCCGCCTATTTTCATCGCGTCACCACATCCGGCCTGCTCGTCAACATCCTCATCGTTCCGGCCCTCACGCTGCTTCTGCCTGCCGCGCTGATCACTATGCTGGCGCTGCTCGCATTGCCGCACATCGCGTGGCTGCCGGCGGCGTGCACCGCCGCACTGCTCCACGCGGTCCTCGGCATCGTCCGCTTCTCAAGCGCGTGGCGCATGAGCGAGTGGCGTCTCCCCGGCCCGGATATCGCAGCCACTTTTGCTTGCCTCATCCTGTTCGCCCTCGCCGTCTGGTTCGTGCGCATGCGTGGCCGCTTCGCAATCCCCTTCGGCGCAGCCTTACTCGCCGCAGCGACGCTTTGCGTGCTCACGCCACACGCCATCTCTCGCCACCCAGGCATGCTTGAGATCAGCGCCATCGACGTCGGGCAGGGCGATGCGATCTTCGTCGTCTCGCCCGACGGGCGCACCATGCTGGTCGATGCCGGCGGCCCCACCGGCGGCCCGACACATCAAGGCAAAAGCGCCAGCGGCGGTATGGGCAATTTCGACATCGGAGAAGATGTCGTCTCGCCCTATCTCTGGAGCCGCCACGTCGATCATCTCGACGTCGTGGCGCTCACTCACGCGCACAGCGATCACATGGGCGGCATGCCTGCTGTGCTCCGCAACTTCCGCCCGCGCGAGCTCTGGGTCGGCCACAATCCGCCCATCCCCGCCTACCGGCAACTGCTCAGCGAAGCCGCATCGCTCGGCATCCGAGTCCGCTCCTTCTCTGCAGGCGACACCATGGCCTTCGGCAGCATCTCCGTGCGCGTCCTCTCGCCTGCGCCCCGTTATCAGCCCGGCGATTCCGCGACCAATGACGACTCGCTCGTCCTGCATCTCAGCTACGCGGGCCATTCCGTGCTGCTCGAAGGCGATGCCGAAGCGCCCAGTGAAGCCGCCATGCTCTCGTTTCCGAAGAGCGATCTTGCCTCCGACCTGCTCAAGGTCGGCCATCATGGCAGCAAGACCTCCACCACCACGCCCTTTCTCGCCCGCGTCGCGCCGCATCTCGCTGTTATTTCTGTCGGTCCTTACAACAGCTATCATCACCCGCGCTGGGAAACGCTGGACAAACTGGAGAACGAGGGCGCGCGCACCTGGCGCACCGACCTGCTCGGCATCTCCACCTTCTATATCGACAGTACCGGCGCGCACGCTGCGCACTTACCTTGATACCCGCAGGGATCGTTTTTCTGCTGCGCCGCATCCCTATTAGGTATAGAGTCTGCGAAACATCAGGAGAATCCAGGCATGCAGTCAGAAGAAACCCGGGACACGGGCCACGTACAACCGGCAGAGGCACGCTCGGTGCTCGAGCAGCAGCAGGAAGAGAAGAATCTCCGCCGCCTGCAGCTTATGATGAACATGGTGATGTCCGTCATCGCGCAGGACACGACGCTCACCTACGAAGCCGCCTCGGAGATGGTCGCCGACAGCCGCCGCGCTGCGCTCGCCATGTTTCCGGATAAGGAGCTGGCCTACGACCTCATCTATCAACCCAAATTGCAGCGTCTTATGCGCGACCGCTTCCGCCTGCAATAAGGGAGACGCGGCTACTTCTGCTCCACGCTGGTCAACCGCAGCGTAATCGTGCCCCAGAAGAGCCGTGCCCGCATCTGCACCGGCAGATGACGATTGTCGTCCGAATACCAGATCCAGATGTTGCCGCGATTCTTCACCACGCCCGCATCCGCCGTCGGCTCCACGCGAATCGTCTGAAATGTACCGGCCGGTGTCTTGATCTCCTCACGCGCCTCCGGTTTGAAACTCACTGCGACCACGCGCATCGCATCCGCAATCGGCAGCGTGAAATTCTGCCCAATCTCCAGCGGCTGCGCCCCGGCTACGAAGATCGCCGACATCAGATCGCTCACGCACCCCGGAATCGCCGCTTCCTGATGGCGGCTTGTACCCTTGACCACGTTCTTCTCGTCCAGCACCTGCTTGCGCGCGCCGTACTGAAACTGCAGTGTGCTCACAATCTGCCGCCGCCCTTCCTGCAACTGCTTGGCAAAGGTCTGCGAGCACCCCGTGCGCCGGTCAAATGACGACTGAAAGCGGTCCACCACTTTGAAAAGCAGGCTCACCGCGCCGATCGAATCGCCGTTCGCCTGCACCCGCTGCGTGGTTCCGTCGCTCTCGAGGTGAAAGGTCGCGGTCCCCGCCGGAAAAACGCGCCAGTCCACTCCATAAGAAAGTGTCTGATGCAAGGGCAGGTACTGCTGCTGCGGCGCGGGAAGCGATGGCAGCTGCTGGGGTCTGGCTGCAATCGCGAACAGCAGGCTCAAAATAAGGAGAGGCAGTCGTCTCAAATACATCCCTCACGCTGAATGTCTTTAAAATAGGCCGTGCTGGGTGTAACTCCGCTATCTCATAGCGGCAGGAAGAATGCTCTGTGCCAGACAAACAGTTTCAGCAAAAGTACTGCATAGATACAAAGAGAGCCCAAGGCTGCATTGTACTCGCCATGCTTACGATAGAGCGCGCCGGAAAAGCCTCCACCGGTTACTTCGCCACGCCCGCTCGGTGCAGCCCGCGTAAGCCTGGGCAGCAGCCGTGGAACGCGCTTTAAGTACTCGTCATAGCCGCTGAACTGCCGCCGCAAAAACTCCTCTTCCGAGCGGATCGTCGGAAGATAGATCAGCGCGAAAAGCACCGCCAGCGCCAGCGCGATCCACCAACTGTGCGCAGCTACGGCGAAACCGAACGCGATCAGCATCGAGCCCAGATACAGCGGATTGCGCGTGTACGCATAGGGTCCGGTCATCGTCAGCTCGGTATTTTTCGTTACGTAGCCAGAAGCATACGCGCGCAGCGCCACCCCCGGCACCGTACCCAGCAGGCTCCACAGCAGCGAGTGCGCCGACGGATGCGCGGTCAGCAAGAAAAACAGCGCGAAGACGAAGCCCATCGGCACACGGATGCGACGCGCAATGCGCGTCCAGCTCAGGCTCAAGCCTGCACCGCCAACCTCAGCACCTCATCCACGGCAGCCAATACTTCCTCCGGCTCAATCGTCAGCAGGCCGGCCTCGGGCGCACTGCGACGCGCATGATCGCGCTGGCTCTCCGGATGGCGCAATACGCGAAATGGCACGCCCCAAGGCCCGTTGCGCGCCGGATCGGTCGGCCCATAGATGCCCACTACCGGCTTGCCCAGAGCGCATGCCAGGTGCAGAGGTCCGGTGTCTCCGCCAATCGCCAGCACACTCCGTCTCGTCATCGCGATCAATTCTGCCATGTCGGTCGCCAAGTCCTGCGCCGCGTTCCCACTGCTTCGCGCCACATCTGCCGCCAGCGCCTCTTCGCCCGGCGCGCGGTTCACCACCACGCTGTACCCACGAGACGCTAGCCCCGCCGCAACTCTTCCGTAGCGATCCGCAGGCCAGCGTTTGGCTCCCCACCCCGCTCCCGGATGCAGCAGCACCAGCGGCTTCGCGTCCGCCAGCAGCGCGGTCACACGCGCCTCCGCCTCGCAATTCACCGGCAGCGGCGGCAACTGTGGCGTCAGGCTCAAACCCGTCGCTCCCGCTACCACCTCCGCCGCCTGTTCGATCACATGTACGGCCCGTGTCGGAATCGCGCGCTGGAAAAACCACCGTGCTGGTCCCTCGCGAGGCTCCGCCTCACCCACCAGATCCGTCGCCGAAGCTCTTCCGATCAGCGCGGACCGGACCGCGCCCTGCAGGTCGATCGCCACGTCATATCGCTGCGCATGCAGCTCACGCCGCAAGGTACGCATCGCGCGCCAGGTCGCCGGTGCCAGCGGCTGCCGCGCCCATCCACGCGCGTTTGCCGTATGCACTACGTTCACCAGCGGCATGGCCTGCGTACGCGCAGCGGCGCCGGCATTGCTCTCAAGCAATGGCGCCCACCGTGGCTCAATTACCCATCCCATATGGCACTCCGGCAGGCGCGCGCGCAGCGCTGCCACCGCAGGCATTGCATGCAGCACATCGCCCATCGCACCCAGCCGCACCACCAGGACGCGCAGCCGCTCTCTTTGCGGATTAAGATGGGATCGCAATTGCTGATTCTCTCACGCGTGCCGCTCCATCAGGCGCGTCTCCAGCGCGTCCAGCGCGGCCTCTGCATCGCGCAGCCTCACCGTCAATCCAGCCGTAAACAGCGGCCCCGTCCTCTCCAGTTCCGCGCGCTGCCGCTCGGTCAGACGCACCAGGTCTTTCTCGGTTGTCAGAAAACACGCTCCCCTATGCTTCGCGGCCGACGCGCACACCATCGTCACATCCCCATCGGTAAACCTGTGATGATCGCGCCACGCATGCGCCGCCGCAATCGCAACGCCCCGCACCCGCAGCCCCTCGAGAAACTCCTCAGCATGCGCAATCGCACAGAAGACCACTGCGGCGCCAGGCAGTGCCGGCACCTCCAGCTCGCGGCGTATCGTCCAAAGCCGCGCATCGGCGCGCATCCAGCGCCGCGCCCGCTCTTCCAGGTCCACATCCTCCTCACGCAGCACCACAAAATCCGCGCGTCCCAGCGCCGCCAGCGGCTCGCGCAGCCGGCCAGCAGGCAGCAGCGTCGTCCGAAAGTCCGAGCGATGCAGCAGCACGATCTCAACCTCTCGATGCAGCCTTCGATGCTGCATCCCATCATCCAGCAGATGGACGCGCCGCATGCCTGCAACGTCTACAAGCGTTGTCTCTGCCAGCCGGCCGGCCGCGACCCGCTCGCGCGCCACAAACACCGGCACCTCCGGCCGCCCGGCAATCAGCGATGGCTCATCCCCATAGCGCGCCGCGGCATCCTCCACATCTGCAGCAACACGCTCCACCGCATCCGAAATGCGCCTGTACCCGCGCGAGAGCACATCCACCGCCCACATCCGCTTCATCAGCGCCCGCGCCAGCGCAATCACAAACGGCGTCTTCCCCGCGCCCCCCACGGAAAGGTTGCCGACGCTTACCACCGGCCACTTCAATCGCTCGACGCGCCGCCATCCCCGCGCATAGCTCCAGTTGTCCAGCGCCTGCGCCACCCCATACAGCGGAACCAGCGGCAGCAGCGGCCACACAATTCGCTTCAAGCCTCGCCCTCCGCCAGCAGATGCACAATGGCGTCCACTGCGCGCTGCGTCGCTCCGGCCTGTTCCTCGAATGCCCTCTTGCCCCGCGCACCCGACATGGCCGCAGCATGTGTATCCTCCAGCAGCCCCGCGATCGCCTCAGCCACGCTCGCGCGCTCCACCACGCGCAGCGCTTCCACTCCGCGCAGCAATCCCACCGCATCGCGAAAGTTCTCGTAGTGCGGCCCCATCACCACCGGAACCGCAAACCGCGCCGGCTCCAGCGGATTGTGTCCCCCCGCCGGAACCAGGCTTCCGCCCACAAACGCCACCGCTGCGAGTCCATACATGCTCCCCAGCTCGCCAATCGAATCCAGAAGAAACACGCTGCCCGCCGCCACCGGGCCCCCACGCCAGCTCGACCGCTCGGTCAGCATCACCTTCTTCTGGCGCGCCAGCACCGCCACCCGCGCAAACCGTTCCGGGTGCCGCGGCGCCAGCACCATCACCGCCTTCGGCACTCGGGCGCAGATCGCCGGCCAAGCCTCCAGCAGCACGCGCTCCTCATCCTCCAGGGTCGAGCCCGCCACCAGCACCTTTGCTCCCCCCGGCAACTGCGCTCGCAACTGCTCTTTCAGCCCGGTGGACCGTGGTGGCCGCGCATCGAACTTCAAATTCCCGCCCACCCGTACCCGCGCCTCCGGCACTCCAATCGCCACAAACCTCCGCGCATCCTCAGCGCTCTGTGCCAGCACCAGCGTCAGCATCTCCAGAAACGGCCGCCACCACTTACGCCACTGCTGATACCGCGGCAGCGAGCGGTCGGAAACGCGCGCATTCACCACAAGCACTGGCACACGATCGTTCGCGCACTCCGCCAGCACATTCGGCCACAGCTCGCTCTCCGCCAGCACCAGCACGCGTGGCCGCAGCGCATGAAACGCACCGCGCACCACCCACGGCAGATCGATCGGGAAATAAAAACACCGCGCCGCGCCGAAGCGCTCCCGCGCCACTTGCTGACCGGTCCGCGTCGTCGTCGAGATCATCACCGACCCGCGTCCCAGCCGCCCATCCAGCTCCTCCACCAATCGGCTTACGGCCACTACCTCGCCCACAGAAACCGCATGCACCCACACCTGCTGCTTGCCGGCAAGCGCGCGCGCCACCCGCTCCGCGCCCGCACCCAGCCGTTCGCGTAGCCCATCCCGCCAGCGCGGACGCGCCAGCCATATCGGCGCGCCCAGCACCAGCGCCAGCAGTAGCGCAATGTTGTAAACGAGAAGAATCACGATCCAGCCGCAGACTATCGTTAACTCGGCCGATGCGCCACGCGGCCGCTCATTTCCGGCGGAAAATACCGGACTCCGCTCGTGCACCCGGGACAAGGCAATCAGGGAAGTGCTCTAATCTCCGCATGCGTCCCCTGCTGTCTTCGCCGTTCGCTGCCGGGCTCCTCGTCCTTCCATTCCTGACCGCTCCAGTCTTCGCCCAACACCCCGCGCCGCCCGCCGAAACCGCCGATCAGTACCCCGCCTTCGAGCGTCACGCCGGCGACCATCTCGCCATCGCCGTCGATCCCTACGACACGCCAAAGAAGGCATCCATCTTCCGCGTGAACTATAACTCCGCCAACATCATCCCCATCCGCATCATCATCACCAACGAAGGCGACACACCCATCTCCCTCGACAACGCGCGCATCGATTTCATCACCGCCGCCGGCGACAAGATTCCCGCAGCCGAGCCGCGCGATGCCGAGCGCGCCCTCGACCGCCCCCCCAATCCGAACAACAAAATTCCCATCGGCCCGATAAAAATCGGCGGCAAAGGGAAAAATCAGGACAAGAAGATCGAGCAGGACTTTTCTGAGTTTCAATACAACGCCATCGCCGTCGAACCGCACACCACCCGTGCCGGCTTCCTCTTCTACGACCTCCAGGATCTCGAGAACCCGCTCGCCGGCGCTCACCTCGAGCTGCGCCGCATCCAGAGCTCCGACAGCCGCGAGCTCTTCGCCTTCGAGATACCCTTCAACAAATATTTAGCGAACAAGAGCAGCCACTAGCTGAGATCGGGTGTGTCGAGCCCATTCGTTCCATACGTTGTCATCCTGAGAGTAACCGAAGGTGGAGCGAAGGACCTGCTGTACCTATCAAGAACAGATTGGCGCATAGCGCTGTACAGTCAAAGTACGTGTAAATCTCTGACTCGTCTCTCTAGACGCCCTTCTTCTGCGGCTCCCAGATGAACTTGTGGATCTGCAGGCTTAGCCGCGCCGGCACGCCATCGGCCAGCAGCCACTCCACCAGCAGCCGCGGATCGAGCGCGCAGTTGCTCGTCGATCGCTCCAGGCTAGGCGCCTTCTTAAATGCCGGCGAAAACAGCACCCCACCGGCACGCTCCGCCAGCCTGTGCTCGCGCACAAACTCTCGCGCAAATTCGTAATCGCCGCGGTCGCTGATGACGAACTTCACCTCGTCGCGCTTCGTCAGCGCCTCCAGGTTCTCCATGCGGAAGGTGCCACCCTCGCCCGATGCCGGGCACTTCACATCGACAATCTTGTGCACATCCTTCGGCACGTTCTCGAGCGGCCGCTCACCACTGGTCTCGATCATCAGCGTGTACCCCTGCGTAAGCATGCGTTCCATCAGCGGGATAAGCTCGCGCTCCTGCAGCATCGGCTCGCCACCCGTAAACTCCACCAGCCGCACCGGCGCCAGCGCTGCCACCGCCGCCTCTACTTCGTCGAGCGATTGTTTGTACCCACCCTTAAAGGTGTATTCCGAGTCGCACCAGGAGCACCGCAGGTTGCATCCCGCCAGACGCACAAAGATACACGGCAACCCGGCAAAGCTCGACTCGCCCTGCACTGATTTATAGATTTCGATGAGATACATTTGCAGAACTACAGCTCGTAATACGTAGCCGTCGTGGTGTCCGTCTCGAAGATCGTGCAATCCTTCACCTGCACCCTGCCGCCCGTCATCTCGCCCAACTGGCGATTCGTCTCGTCAAAGAAATACCGCGACAGATTCTCGGCCGAAGGATTGATCACCGTGAACGGCTCCAGGTCGTTGATCATCTGGTGGTCCAGCCGGTCGATTACCGGGCGCATCACCTGCTTCAACTGCTTGAAATCCAGCAGCAGCCCGGCCGCATCCAGTTCCTTGCCGCGCAAAGTCACCCGCACCTTGTAGTTGTGCCCGTGCGGGTTCTCACACTTGCCGCGATAGTTGCGCAGATAGTGCCCGGAAGAAAACCCGGCCTCTACCGTTACCTCGTACATACCAATCTCTTCCTTTTGCCAGAAAGGGCACTTCAGCCCATCTTCCATTCTACCGTTTTGTGCGAGGGCAAGGTTGCCTGATCACCCACCATACTCGGCGTGCGCGACTACGGAGCGAACCCCCGGGCTCGCGCCGAAGGCTCGTCCGCCCGTACGGCCAGTACCTAGTGGCCGCGCCGGCCCTCCCGGCGCTCCCGCTCCTCATTCCGGCGCTCCACCTGTTCGAACATCGCGATCATCACGCCGGCAAACGCTGCCACCACCGCACCCAGAAACAGAAACAACGAGGTCGTCTTCCATAACGACCCATTCCCCGGCAGATCCGGCTGCGTCGCGCTCACCGTGCTAAGCATCGCGCACGAGATCAGCGAAAAGAGCAGCAGTGTAGCAGCCAGGATGTAAAGGTTCCGCGACATCGCTAACACAATGCTAGCAGCGAACGTTCAGCGATTCTCGCGGGCAAAGAAAGCCTCCACTTCGGCAATATCCTTCGTCACCCGATACGGCGGCAAGCTCTCGAGAAACACCCGCCCATACCGTTGTCGTTGCAGCCGCGGATCCAGCAGCATCAACACGCCGCGGTCCTCGAGCGAGCGGATCAGCCGACCGAATCCCTGCTTCAGCGTGATCACCGCCTGCGGCACCTGGTACTCGAAAAATGCGCTGCGTCCGTCGTCTTCAATCGCGCGCATGCGCGCCGCCACCACCGGATCGCTCGGCACCGCAAACGGCAGCCGGTCCACAATCACGCAGCTCAGCGACTCGCCCTGCACATCTACGCCCTGCCAGAACGACGAGGTGCCGAACAGCACCGCATTCGGCGTCGCGCGAAACTCCTCCAGCAGCGCCTTCTTCGGCGCCGTGCCCTGCAGCAGTAGCGGAAACTCCAGCTCCATCAGCAGCCGCTCATACAGGCCGCGCATCTGCGCATAGCTCGTGAACAGGCAGAACGCCCGCCCGCGCGTGATCTCGAGCACCCGTCGTATCTGCTTCGCGGCCTCTGCGGCAAAGCTCGCCTCGCGCGGGTCCGGCATCCCCGGCGGCAGATACAAGAGCGCCTGTTCCGGATAGCGGAAGTGCGATGGCACCACCAGTTCCTTCGCCTCCGCCATCCCCAGCCGCTTGCGAATATGTCCAAAGCCGCCGGCCACCGTCAGCGTCGCCGAGGTCAGCACAACCGAAGAATAATTCTCAAACAGCAGCTCCTGCATCAATCCGGAGACATCAATCGGTGTCGCCTGCAGATACGTATTCCGCACTCCGCCGCGCAGTGGCCCGCTCACGCGCCGCTCCAGCCAGAAGACGGTGTTCTTCGACTCCGCCTCCATCAGAAACTTCAAGTGCTCGCGAATGTCGGCAACACGTTTGCGCAGCCCCGGCGTCTCATCCACACCGCGCACCTGCTCCAGCTCCCCTTCCAGCCGATGCAGCGCATTCATTAGCCCGAGATAGATATCACCGAAGCTCTCCAGAAACTCCTCGCGCTGCGAGAACACCGCACGCCCCTCAAAATCCTGCGGCAGCGCGCCAAAAAACATCCGCGCCCGCTCGCGAACTGTCTGTCCCGCGCTCAGCACGCTGGTCGCAATCGTAATCTTCGTCCGCAGCATCGTCTCCAGATCGCGCACCAGTTCCTCGAACCGGATGTTGCTCAAGCTCACGCCGAAATAATTCGAAGCAACATCCTCCAGCTCGTGCGCCTCATCGAAAATCACCACCGCCGCCTCCGGCAGAATCCCCGCATCGGGCGCCGTGCGTGCCTGCAGCTTGATCCCGAGGTCGGCAAAGAACAAATGGTGGTTCACGATCACGATGTCGCTTTCGAGCGCCTTGCGCCGCATCTCCGTGATGAAGCACCGCTCCCAGTCCGGGCAGCTCTGGCCCAGACAATGCTCCGTGCGCGCGTCCAGCTTCTGCCATAGCGGGCTCGACTCCGGCAGCCCCACAATCTCCACGCGGTCACCCGTCTCCGTCGTCTTCTCCCACTCAGCAATCTTGTGGAACTGATCGATCTCCTCCAACCCGTTCAGGATCGGCTGATCGCGCAGCGCGTACAGCTTGTGCCGGCACAGATAGTTCGCGCGGCCCTTCATGTAGCACACGCGCAACGGTCCCAACAGAGATTCCAGAAACGGCACATCCTTGAAGAAAAGCTGCTCCTGCAGATTCTTTGTCCCCGTCGAAATAATCACCCGCTGCCCTGTGCGCAGCGCCGGCAGCAGATAAGCGAGCGTCTTGCCCGTACCCGTCCCGGCTTCCACAATCAGATGATGATGCTGCGTCAGTGCGCGCTCTACCGCCTGCGCCATCTCCAGTTGCCCGCGGCGAAACTCATACGGCAAGCTGGAGCGCGCCAGCACGCCGCCGGGCGCGAAGAAGTCATACACCTTCGGCAGGATGGGCGCGAGTTGGCTGGTGGAAGACACTGCGGAATGGTCCCTGAGATTCTTTGAGGATTGGCTCTTTCTATAATAGACAGGGCGCAGCGAAACCACCCGCCAACCACTTTTCACAAAGGTGTAGGCTTGCAAGAACTGCTGACGCAGCTTTTCCGTTAAGAAAAGCTGCTCCTCGCGGCTGTCAATGACCTCACAGTATTTGTGAAAAGGTCGAACCACGCGCTCAGGAAGAAGCCGCCCCTTTGCCCTCGAAAAAGTCCCAGAAGCAGCAAGCCACGCGCGAACGCTCCGCCCGCAACAAAGGCCGTCGCGACGCCAACGACGCGCGCCTCAAAGCGAAGCGGCAGCGCGCCTCCGAGCTCGGCTCGCGCTCCCGCAAAGCCGTCGATGCTGAGACCAAGGCGAAGCCCAGCAAGCACACTGCTCTCACGCCCGCCCAGCGTCAGAAGGCACGCGCCGCGGCTCGCCGTATCGAGCCCTCCGCCGCCGACCTCGACGCCGCTACCAGTGATCGCGATCAGAGAATCGACCAGCACCTCGAGTCCAGCCCTTCGCGCGCCATCTTCGCCAATCAGTCCCGCGCCGCCGCCGCCGATCTCCCGGTCTTCGCCATCTGCGGCCGTCCCAACGTCGGCAAGTCCACGCTGTTCAATCGCCTCACCGGCAGCCGCCGCTCCATTGTTGGGGACGAGCCCGGCATCACCCGCGATCGCATCTACGGCGACGTCGACTGGACCGGCCGCAGCGCGCGCCTCATCGATACTGGCGGCATCGTCCCGAACGACGCCGACCTCATCCCTGCCGAAATCTTCCGCCAGGCCCGCACCGCATTCGACGAAGCGCAGCTCATCATCATGGTCATCGACGGCCGCACCGAGCTCACCGCGCCAGACATGGAGCTCGCGCGCTTGCTCATCCGCTCCGGCAAGCCCATCTTCCTCGCCGTCAACAAAATCGACACCGACCAGCTTCTACCGCAAGCGGAAAACTTTCGCCGCCTCGGCGTGCAGGCGCTCTTCCCCGTCTCCGCGGAACACGGCTCGGGCATCGGCGATCTTCTCGACGCGGTCTTCGACACACTTCACTTCCCCGCACAGGACGAAGAAGAAATTCCTGCCGCAGCCGCCGAGCAAATTGAAGTAGAGATTGAATCGCATCACCGCACCCACGGCGAATACGCGCAGCGCGAAACCTCCATTGCCATCATCGGTCGTCCCAATGTCGGCAAGTCCACGCTGCTCAACGCGCTCACCAACTCATCGCGCGCCATCGTCTCGCCCATCGCGGGAACCACGCGCGACGCAGTCGACGAAGTCGTCGAGCACAACGGCGCGCAGTATCGTTTCGTCGACACCGCGGGCATCCGCCGCAAAGGCAAGACTCACATGATGGCCGAGAAGCTCTCTGTCATCATGGCGCGCCGCCACCTCGAAGCCGCCGATGTCGCCCTCCTCATCATTGACGCCACCGAAGGCGTCACCTCCACCGACGCCACCATCGGCGGCTACGCCCACGAAAGTGGCCGGTCGGTGATCATTGTGGTGAACAAGTGGGATCTCATCACCACCGGGCGCACGGATGGGAAGCCCCCTGCAGACCGCAACATCTTCGAAGAGCAGGTGCGCCGCGTGCTCAAGTACCTCGACTACGCGCCCATCGTCTTTCTCTCCGCCGCGCACCGCACCAACCTGCATCGTCTCTACGAGGCCATCACACTGGTCGCGACCGAGCGCCG
>DASYBK010000089.1:0-16512 GCA_036500805.1 Acidobacteriaceae bacterium
CGGAGGATGTTGATCTCCTCACCCAGGCTTCAGGACAAATCGCGATCGCAGTCGAGAACGCTCTAGCGTACCGCCAAACCTCCGAGCTCAAGGACAAGCTCGCCCTGGAGAAGCTCTATCTCGAAGAAGAGATCCGCAGCGAGATGAATCTCAAGGATATTGTAGGTAACAGCGAGCCGCTGCGCCGCGTTCTCAAAGAGATTGAGACGGTCGCGCCCGCTGACTCCACTGTGCTCGTTTATGGAGAGACGGGTACCGGGAAAGAGTTGATCGCTCGCGCCGTGCACAATCTCAGCTCTCGGAAGTCGAACACCTTTGTGAAGCTAAATTGTGCGGCAATTCCAACGGGTTTGCTCGAGAGCGAGCTTTTTGGACACGAGAAGGGCGCCTTCACCGGCGCTATCGGGCAGCGCGTGGGCCGCTTCGAACTGGCGAATCGCGGAACTATCTTTCTTGATGAAGTCGGAGAAATCCCCCTGGAGCTTCAACCAAAGCTCTTGCGAGTTTTGCAGGAGCGCGAGTTTGAGCGCTTGGGTAGCACTCGAACTCTTCGCACGGATGCCCGGCTGATTGCGGCAACGAATCGCGATCTGAAATCGATGGTAGAGGAGCAGAAATTCCGATCCGATTTGTACTATCGGCTGAATGTGTTCCCCATCAGAGTGCCGGCGTTGCGCGAGCGAAGGGACGATATTCCGCTGCTGGTGCGTCACTTCGTTAAGGACTTCAGCCGCCGGAATCAGCGCGTGATCGACACCATCCCGTCTGAAACCATGCAGGCGTTAATCCGCTATCACTGGCCTGGGAATATTCGAGAACTGCAAAATGTGATCGAGCGTGCGGTGCTCATTTCGAAGGGCCCCGTCCTCAATGTATCCCTGGCTGAGCTCCAACCGGAGCCCAATCCCGTGCCCAGTCCATCTCCCGTAAGCCCTAGATCCGCCCCGCCCGAAAACCTTCAGGACATGGTGGAGTGGACCGAACGAAATCAGATCCTGCGCGTACTGGAAGAGACGAATGGTGTGGTTTCAGGACCAAGCGGAGCAGCTGCTCGTCTCGGAGTCAAGCGCTCGACTCTCCAGCACAAAATGCGCAGGCTGGGAATTCGCCTCTCCCGTACAGCCTTTGAGGACACCGGGCCACCCTTACGATAGCCTCAGCTTTGCGTACCATTCTGAGCCACACTGGGCACCCGCTCCTCCTATGCCGAATCGAGCGGTTCCACTGAGATAGAGCGGCCGTTTCTGCGTGTTCTGAAGCCATTCGGCGACACCACGGAGGGAGAAACTAATCATGCCGAACAAAGTGGCGTTCAATGAACTAATGGCAAGACTGGCAGCAGCCATGCGGCATAGTCCGGCATTCGACATTGTGAATCAAGCCACAGGCCGTCGCGCAGATTGAATTCTTAGAGCGGACTGGAGCGGATCACCTGAGGCATACGAATTCGTCGGACTCCGTGATGATAAAGACCCGCGCCAGGTAGTAAGGGAGACCTGAGCTATGGACGAGGAGGGCTGGGAGCGGTACGAATTACACGGAAGGAACGTGTATCAGCTCGACATCTGTGAAGCAATACACGATCACCATCTGTGTCCAGGTGTCACGCTTCTCAAAGCTGGCGAGCACGAACTAGGACCATATTCTGCAATTGTCCGTGCCACAAGAAACCAGACATAGCGGAGAGCCTGATTAGCTCGCTACTGTCTCGCTTTGAAAGGCCTAAGCCTCGCCCTTTGGCCGCTCTGAGTGACATTCGCGACTCCAAAAGCTCGTTCGGGTGATCCGCTCGATAATGATCTCGGTTTGATATTCGGTCATGTGCCAGAAAGAGGTAATGAAATGCCAAGAGTTACGCGACGTGCCGTACTGAAATCGAGCAGCATCATTGCATGTGCTGCGGCCACGGGGGTCGTGAACTCGGCAGGCGAAGCAACCGCACAGGCCCCTCCGGCAAACTTCTTCCATGTGTTCGCGTTCCAGTGGAAGCCCGGAACGACCCCTGCCCAGATAGATCGGGCCAGAAAAGAGATCCTCGCGTTTCAGGGAGTCATCCCGGGATTGATGCAGACCCACGTAGGACCGAATCTTTCCACCAAAGGAAAGGGTTACAGCTTCGGCGGAGTGATGGAATTTGTAGACCAGGCTTCATTCAATGCGTATCCCGAGCACCCCGAGCATCAGGCACTTCTTAAGTGGTTGGTTCCTCTTATCGACCCGATAGAGCTCGACCTCAAAGCCTGATCAATCTCATGCTTGCCGGTGTCGCGATTCAGTCGAAGGATCGGCTGGAAGGTCTGCGGCGCTACGTTCCAGCTCGGTCCGAAGTCGGGCAGCGAAGGACCATGTACGCGAAGTGCTCACGATGCGCTGTTTATCAGAGCGGGCGTCGACCCTGACGATCCAGCTCAGGCTTGTCGTCACATATTACGCGAAGAAGACGCCATCGTTGGCGAGCTGATGAGGAGGCTGAGAAGGTGGCCAGTTGGATTCTCCATTTTACTTCGGACGGTGATCGCCTTGTCGGCTCGCCCCTGCGCCTTGACAAGAGCGTTTGCCCATGAAGGTGTTGATCACGTCTGGCATCGCGCACACAATTTAACAGGACCAGTCCTCATTTCTGACGAGCATCATGTTCTCTCCGTCGGGAGCCGCCCGCCCGCGCCTGATCTCAACGATTCTCGACCACGGGATATCTGAATTCTCCTTTTATTCGCCCTCCACGAGCATACCTTTATATGCTCCCGGCATGCTGAAACGGCGCCGGGAGAATCGGCTCGTCAACTGTCTCGTCTGCTGGATCTGTGGCGGCAGGATGGGCCCGAACCACTTCACGTTGAAAGACGGCGGAGCATCGTGCGGGATCTGCGGAACAAAGAATCCCCTCGGCAATCCACGCCGGATGTCGATTCAGGAAGTGACCCAGCTCTCAGAGATCATCGTGTGCTTTACGCAGGGCGGCACGTGTGCGCATGCGTTACACATCGATTGCAAAACAGTGCTCGGTCCCTGGATCAGGTTCGAATCGGCTGAGACATTGGAGAGAGCCATGGTCTATCTGGGCGCTGCGGAAGAGCAGATCGCGACACATAGGAGCGCGTTGCGGCAAACGGGGCAGGGCAGCAGTCACCTCCGATTGCTACCCAATCGAAAGAATCTGCTGAAGGTCGACTGGGAAAAGCTATAGCAGGAAGCCAGCGGATCGGATTCTACGACTCCACCTCAGTGAATCAGACGGTTCGCGCGCTCAAGCAATTCGCTCCCGTCGGTCCAACGCGCGGTTGATCGTCCTGGAGAAACAAATCCTCTGGGGCAGCCTAAGGAGATGCGGAAGCAACGGAAGTACAGCCTCGGCTCCAGCCGGAGTGCTTCTACTGGCCACTGCATTGTGCCCATTTTTGTGCCCATGCTCCTTCAAAATCGATCGCTATTAAGCCAAATCGGTGAATCGCTGTCGCACAGTTAAGTCTGTCTTATATATTGACTTATAGCAATCGATAGCAGCAGGAGGAGTGACAGATTCGCTGGCTGTTAACCGAAGAGTTGTAGGTTCGAGTGCTAACTGGGGAGCCAATCTCTCAATCCGTTAGGCCGCTCCTCTTCTTTCTTCACTGGCCAGGTAACATCCGTGAGCTGCGGAACGCCATCGAGCGCGGTGTTATTCTTTCCACCGGCCATCTTGGTCTTGTCCAACTCCAGGCGCTGAACCGCTCCCTCGCGCCGAGCACGCTACGACCAAGACTCTGGCTGATTTCGACCGCCGACACATTCTGGAGACGCTCAACAACCTCATCAGAGATCAGGAGGATCAATACGCATGTACACCGAGATTGGCCTCCCGCGTACACCAGACGTACACCGAAGGCCGATTTCTGCGATTTCTGCGCCTTCTGCGGCTTTATGGAATCAATAACTTACTGATACCCTTAGAGGCCAAAACGTATTCCTCATATGGCCCTTTGAAATCCTCGATCGCCGGGCGATCGAAGTGCCAGATGCGCGTCGCCACCTCGTCGATGAGGTCGTGATCGTGGGTGACCAGCAGCACGGTGCCTTCGTAGCGTTGCAGCGCGATGTTCAGCGCGTTGATCGATTCCAGGTCGAGGTGGTTGGTCGGCTCATCCAGCGCAAGGATGTTCGGCTTCTGCATCATCAGGCGGCAGAAGATGAGGCGCGCTGCCTCTCCACCGGAGAGCGCGTCGGTGGGCTTCAATCCCTCTTCGCCGCGGAAGAGCATCTGGCCAAGGATGCCGCGAATGTCCTCGTTGCTTGCTTGCGGATCGAAGTTGTGCAGCCACTCGGCCACCGTTGTGCCTTTATCGATCAGTCCAGACACGTCCTGCGGGAAATAGCCAATCTGCGCCTCGTGGCCCCACTTCACCGTGCCGCCGTCCAGCGTGAAGTCTTTCTCAACTAGATCAGGGAGTCCGGAGAGCAGCGACTTGAGCAGCGTCGTTTTGCCCAGGCCGTTGCGGCCCATGAGGCAGACTTTTTCGCCGCGCATCACTGACCCGCTGAAATCCTTCACCACCTGCTGATCGCCGTAGCCCTTGGTCAGCCCCTCGAATTCGAGAATGTGCTTGCCGGAGGGGCGCACCATATCGAAGCGGATGAAAGGGCGGGCGATGTTCGACCGTGCGAGTTCTGTGGTTTGCAGCCGCTCGACTTCTTTTTTGCGCGAGGTCACCTGGCTCGATCGCGTGCCGGCGGAGAAGCGTGCGATGAACTCATTCAACTGCGCAATCTTCTTCTCGCGCTGCTCGTTCTGCGACTCCAGGCGCGCGCGGATCTGTGTCTTCGCCACTACCATGTCATCGTAGCCGCCGGTGTAAGTGATGATCGTCTCGTAATCGATGTCGGCAGTGTGGGTGCAGACGCTGTTCAGGAAGTGCCGGTCGTGCGAGATGGTGATGAGCGTGCCTTCGAAGTGTTCGAGGAAATCCTGCAGCCAGTGGATGGAGTCGAGGTCGAGATAATTCGTCGGCTCGTCCAGCAGCAGCGCCTGCGGCTTGCCGAAGAGCGCCTGCGCGAGCAGCACGCGCACTTTCTGGCCGCCTTGCAGCTCACTCATCTTGCGGTCGTGGAATTCGTCGGGAATGTCGAGACCCTGGAGCAGGATCGCGGCGTCGCTTTCGGCGGTGTAGCCGTCCTCTTCACCGACGATGCCCTCGAGCTCGCCCAGCCGCATGCCGTCTTCATCGGACATCTCGGCTTTCGAGTAAATCGCCTCGCGTTCCTCTAGCGCCGCCCACAGGCCCTTGTTGCCCATGATGACGGTGTCGATGACGCGGTAAGCATCGAAGGCGTATTGGTTCTGCTGCAGGACGGAGAGCTTCCGGGGGCGGACGACGGTGCCCTTTTGCGGATCGAGTTCGCCGGCCAGCACCTTCATGAAGGTGGATTTGCCGGAGCCGTTGGGGCCGGTCAGGCCATAACGGCGGCCGGGGATGAAATTGGTAGTGACATCCTCAAAGAGGATCTTCGCGCCGTAGCGCATGCTCACCTTGTTGACTGAAATCATTGCTCGGTCTCAGTCTTTATTGTCGCAGAAGATAAGGCCGATGCGGGCGAACGGAGCTCAGTCGAGCGATGCGTAGAGCGCATCCACATCGATATCGATGGCAGTATCGGGAACGCGCAGCCGGGTGGCGAGCTTCCACATGGAAAGATGACCGCCATGGCAGTCGTAGCCGGTTTTTGCCAAGGGATCGATCACCCATACCGACCGTACGCCCATCTGCAGATAGTCAGTAATCTTCTGGTCCATGCGGCCGAAGCGATCGTCGGGCGATAGTATCTCGATGCACAACAGTGGCTGAGTAACGATGATCTGCTCCGCAGGATGGTCATCGCGTAATACCGTTACGTCGGGTACACGGAAACGCTGCGGCGCGACCTGAACGCGCAACTCGGGCCGCGCCTTTACCCGCCACAGACGGGCATTCGTCTGAAAGAGGAAGAGCAAATAGTTTTGCAGTGTCGCGTGGTCGTACTCGCCCAAGTTCCGCTCCTGTATCTCGCCGTCCACATACTCGCGGTCGGGGCTCCAGTCGGAACGCAGGTACTCTTCGACGGAGATCAGTGCGCTGGTTGCCATCGCTACCTCCTGACCGGAACGCTGGGCTTAACTTAGCACGGCGTACCAGCCTCTAGCCGGGAATGACTCATGCCGCACGACAGTGGACGGAAGGCCACTTAGCTCGCGGGAGCCACAATCGCGCGACGTGCAGCGAAGGCGTAGCTCAGACGCGTGATCCCACTGAACAGGATGCTGATGCCGATCAGCGTGCCGACCGCCCACACCGAGCTGACTGGCCAGGACATCAAGATCATGATGCCCAGCACGATAGTGACGATGGCGTCGAAGAGGAACCATCCTGATCCGGGGAAGCGGCGGAGCTGCGCGTAAATGATTGCCTCAAAGATGCCTTCGAAGAAGAGGTAGAAGGCGAGCACGAGGGTTAGCGTGAGCAGCCCGCGGCCGGGGTGATCGAAGATGTAAAAGGCGGCCACCAGGTAAGCGAGGCCTACCAGGATCTTCCAGATCACTGCGCCCGCCGAGCGCGTATGCCAGCCGAAGAAAAGATGGATCACTCCGGCAATGAGCAACAGCCACGCTACGGCGATGCTCACGGCAATGCCCGCGATGAGCGGAAGGGCGATGGCGGCGAGTCCGGCAAGGATGAGAAGAATCGCAATGACGATCGACAGCCCGCCGGAACTATGGAGCGGTCGTGCTGGAGAAGGCGTTGCCATGGGAACCTCCAAAATGGAGCCCGAACGACGAATGGTTCTACATCCTACAGTAGATGCGACAAAATCTGATTAGTGAGTAAGGCGGCGATATAGGCCAGTCCGCTCATGTAGCAGAACTGGATCACCGGCCAGCGCAGACTGTTGGTCTCGCGTCTCACCACGGCGAGCGTCGACGTGCACTGCATCGCGAAGGCGAAGAAAACCACCAGTGCGATGGCGCCACTAATGGTCATATCGTGCCGCAGTGCGGCCTGCAGGCTCAGCGCCTGCGTGCTTGGGTCAACGCCATAGAGCGTGCCCAGCGTGCCGACGATGACCTCGCGCGCGATGATCGAGCTCAGCAGGCCGATGCCGATCTTCCAGTTGAAGCCGAGGGGCTTGAGCACCGGCTCGACGAAGTGGCCGAGCTTGCCGATTACGCTGCCCGCCAGGTCGGAGAAGTTACCGTTGTGCACCGGCAGGATGCTGAGCACCCATAGTACGAAGCTGACAGCGAGGATGATCGTGCCGGCCTTCTTCAGAAAGAGCGCACTGCGATCGTAGAGCCGCAGGCTGAGCGAACGTACGGTTGGCCAGCGGTATTGCGGCAGCTCCAGCACGAAGGGTGCGGAGGACGCCTTGAGCACCGAGGACTTGAGCAGCTTCGCCGTCAACAGCGCTGCGAGGAAGCCGAGCACGTAGAGGCTGAGCATGACACAGGCGCGCATCCCGATGAGGCTGCCGAGCACCCGGCGGTTGGGCACGAAGGCCGCGATGATGAGCGTATAGATGGGCAGCCGCGCCGAGCAGGTCATAAATGGCGCGACGAGAATCGTAGCCAGGCGATCGCGCTTGTTCTCGATGGTGCGCGTCGCCATGATCGCAGGCACCGCGCATGCATAGGCCGAGAGCAGCGGGATGAAAGCTTTGCCGTTGAGCCCGATCGAGCGCATCAAGCGGTCGGCGATCAATGCGGCGCGCGCCAGGTAGCCAGAGTCTTCAAGGATGCCGATGAATAGGAAGAGCAGCAGAATCTGCGGCAGAAAAACGAGCACAGCCTGTACGCCATTCCACAGTCCGGCATGCACCAGCGCCTGCAGCCACGGAATGGGAATGATCTGCGCGACCCGCGTGCCGAGCACGGTCAGACCATCGCCCATCCAGTCGCTTAGCGGCTGGCCTATGGTGAAGACCACCTGGAAGACCGTGACGACGACGGCAAGAAAGATGAGCGGTCCCCACACGCGATGGAGCAGGACAGAGTCGAGGCGGCGCGTCCACAGCGGCGATGCGGGCGCTTTGTACTTGGTCCGGCTGCTGACCTGGGAGGCCCAGCGGCGGCATTCGCCAGGGTTCTGCAGCACCGGCAGCTCGATGGGCAGGACGGGCAGCGTCTTCGCGAACTCAGGATGGTTGCTGCTGCGCTGCTGCAGGAAGCGTTCGATGGCGTCGATGCCGGTTCCCCGCGCGGCGCTGATCAGCGCGACCGGGCGGCCCAGCTCCTGCGCCAGCGCAAGCGGATCCACCACGCCGCCGCGCGATTCCATCAGATCCGCCATATTCAGCAGCACCATGGTAGGCAGCCCCATGGCGAGGATCGGCCCGGCAAGCATGAGCTGTCGGCTCAGGTTGAGCGCGTCGAGCACGATGAGCACCGCATCCGGGCGCGGCGTGCCAGGCATCTCGCCCTTCAGCACATCCACGGCGACGCGCGCATCTTCGGAGTAGCCGGTCAGGCTGTAGACACCAGGCAGATCGATCAGCGTGAGGTCGTGGCGGCGAATGCCGGTCATGCGGCCGAAACGCTGCTCCACGGTGACGCCAGGGTAGTTAGCAACCTTCTGCCGCAGGCCGGTGAGCCGGTTAAAGAGGGTGGACTTGCCGCTGTTCGGAGGCCCGATCAGCGCGATAGTGCGGAGGCGGCCGCGCGGCTGTCCAGCTTTAACTGGCGGCTCGTCGAGAACCGCCGCTGGTGGAGAGGGCGCGTGGCAGCTCATACGCGGCGTACCTGAATGTGGCGTGCGGTCTCGCGCCGCAGGGCGATCTCTGCGCCTTCGACGCGGTAGACAGTGGGGTCGCCGGCCGGGGCGCGACGCAGTACGTCGATCGTGGCATCCGGCAGGAAGCCGAGATGCATCAGGTGATCGCCGACGTCCTGGGGCAGCTCAAGCGCAGCCACGACAGCCGACTCGCCCACCGCGATTTCGCTCAGCGCCATCCCCTGGACCTCATGCACCTCATCGGACATCCCGCTCCAAAGGCGACCGATGCGGTCGCATATATCTGACTATAACTGGATGCGCGGGAAAGTCCAAGTGGACCAAAGAAAGATTCCGGCTAAGGTATTTTTTCTGTAGGTCGAGAACGGCCAACGGAAGCCTATGTGGCCTCGTTAAGCAAAGGCCACGCCGAGATCATCTCCGTTATCTAACGCCATCAGGAAAAATACTTAGGTGGCGATCCGCACAAGCTGCTCCACCGGTTCGCGGGGGCCGAGGATGGAAACATCGGGCAGAACGCCATGGGCCATGGCGACCTCGTCGCAGCGATGCAGGCGGGGGCAGATCTGGCAGTCTTTATAGATTTTGTCGGGCAGCGCCGCGCGGTCTTCGACGACAAAGAAGCCGGCGCTCTGGAAGAACTCCGGAATGCGCGTGAAGAGGCAGACGCAGCCGACGCCATGCCGCTCCGCTTCTTCGACCAGCGCCTGCAGCAGATCCCGGCCGCGGCCGCAGCCCTTCCACTCCGGCCGCACGACGATGGAGCGCACCTCTGCCAGATGCGGCCCGTAGAGATGCAGCGCGCCGCAGCCCTGGAACTCACCGCTGCTGGATTCGGCCACCGTGAAGTCGCGGATGTTCTCGCAGATCTCCGCGAACGGCCGGCTCAGCAGCGTGCCATCGCCGGAGAGGCTGTTGACGAGCGCGTGGACCTTCTCCGCATCCTGCAGACGTGCTTTACGAATGGGCACCGGCAGCCTCCAGTTCGGGCGCGGCCGCCACGGCAAGACGCGCCTTCGCGCTCGCGACGGCTTCGTGAACGCGGGCGCGCGCCGTGCCACCGACCACGTCATGGCAATCGACAGTGGCGGCCAGCGTGATGCTTGCGTAGAAGTCTTCTCCAAATGCGGGCGAGAGCTGGCGCAGCTCATTGAGCGTGAGGTCACCGAGTTCGCAGCCCTTGCCCTTCGTCCCTTTGTCGAGGGCCAGCCGCACCGCCTCGCCGATGATGTGGTGCGCGCGCCGAAAGGGAACTCCGCGATGCGATAGGTAAGTGGCCGCGGCCATCGCGTTGAGGAAGCCAGATTCTGCTGCAGTTTCCATGCGTTCCATGCGAAACTTCAACTTCTGCATGAAGGATGCGAGCAGCTCCAGCAGAGGGAGCAGCCCGGCCACGGCATCAAAGAGAACCGGCTGCATCTCCTGCAGATCTTTGTTGTAGGCCAGCGGCAGGCCCTTGAGCTGCAAGGTCACCGCTTGCGCAGCAGCTAGGATGCGACCGCTACGGCCGCGCACCAGCTCAGTTAGATCCGGGTTCATCTTCTGCGGCATTGCGCTGGATCCGGTGGAGAAGCTCTCCGGCAGCGCGACGAAGCCGAACTCGGCCGTGGCGAAAAGCGTGATCTCCTCCGCGAAGCGGCTGGTGTGCAGCGCAATGATCGAAAGCGCCTGAAGAAACTCAATGAGGAAGTCGCGATCGCTGGTCGCATCCATGCTGTTGGCGGTGGGCGCAGTGAAGCCAAGCTCGCGCGCCGCAATCGCGCGATTGAGCGCGAGCGTCGCCCCGGCGATGGCCCCCGAACCGAGCGGGCAGTAGTTCAGGCGCGCAGTCAGATCGGTGAGGCGGCTGATGTCGCGTTCGATCATCGAGACATACGCAAGCAGCCAATGTGCGACCAGCACTGGCTCGGCGCGCTGTAGGTGCGTGTAGGCAGGCATGATGGCATCGCCGGCATTTTCGGCTTGCTCGATCAGCGCGAGCGCCCAGGTGCGCAGCAACTGCTGCGCGCTCCCCGCCTGCTCGCGCACGTAAAGCCGCAGGTCGGTCGCGATCTGCTCATTGCGGCTGCGGCCGGTGTGGAGCTTGAGGGCCAACTCGCCAATGTGTTCGGTCAACTCGAGCTCGACAAAATGATGTACGTCTTCCGCACGTGCGTCTGAGGCAAGCGTGTTGCGGCGTGGGCTGTCCCAGCAATCCGCCAGGACTGCGTCGAGACCAGCGCGCACCTGCGAGCACTCGTCCACCGAAAGGATTCCAGCCGCGGCGAGCACGCTGGCATGCGCCTTGCTGGCAGCAATCTCCTGAGGAAGAAGCTGCCAGTCAAAGCCGAAGGACCGCTGCCATTCCTCAAAGCGCGCATCGAGCGGCTCGCGGAAGCGGCCAGACCACATCTTCACTTCACGACCTCTTTCTGCTTCTGCAGCAAGCGGGCACGGGTGCGGGCCGGCAAGCCAAGGATCTGGATGAAGCCCTTGGCGTCCTTCTGATCGTAGCTCTCCCCCATGGTGAAGGACGAAAGGTCGGTCGAGTAGAGCGACAGGGCAGACTCGCGGCTGACGATGTTGAGGTTGCCCTTGTAGAGCGAGAGTGTCACTGTGCCGGTGACGTTCTCCTGCGTCTTCTGGACGAAGGCATCGAAGGCCTCGCGCAACGGCGTAAACCACAGGCCGTTATAGACCAGGTCTGCGTAGCGCAGAGCGACGTGCTGCTTGTAGTGCGAGAGGTCGCGATCGAGCGTCAGTGCTTCGAGTTCGCGGTGTGCCGCAACGATCAGCGTGCCGCCCGGCGTCTCATAGCAGCCGCGGCTCTTGATGCCGACGAAGCGATTCTCCACCAGGTCGATGCGGCCGATGGCATTGCGCGCGCCGATCTCGTTGAGCAGCTCCACAAGTTGCACCGGTGGCAGCTTCATGCCGCCGACCGAGGTGGGTACACCCTGTTCGAAGCCGATCGTCACCTGCTCCTCGCGGTCAGGAGCCTCCTGCGGCGAGCGGGTCATGGTCCAGGTGGTGGCGAGAGGTGCGTTACCGGCGTCCTCGAGCTCGCCTCCTTCGTGGCTCACATGCCACAGGTTGCGGTCGCGCGAGTGAATCTTTTCACGGCTCGCAGCAACGGAGATGCCGTGTGCTTCGGCATAGTCGAGGCACTCCTCGCGGCTGGTGAGCGTCCACTCGCGCCACGGTGCGATGACCTTCAGCTCTGGCGCCAATGCCTGGTAGGCATGCTCGAAGCGCACCTGGTCGTTGCCCTTACCGGTGCAGCCGTGGGCGACGGCGGAGGCGCCCTCGGCCAGTGCTACTTCGACCTGGTGCTTCGCAATGATCGGCCGCGCGATCGAGGTACCGAGCAGGTATTTGTTCTCGTAGACGGCACCGGCCTGCACGGTGGGGAAGACATACTCGCGCAGGAACTCATCGCGCAAATCGCGCACGACGACTTTCTTTGCCCCCGTCTTCTTCGCCTTCTCGACAACGGCATCGATGTCTTCGCCCTGGCCCACATCGGCCACCATCGCGATCACATCGAGGCCGTAGTTCTCATTCAGCCAGGGAATGATGATCGAGGTGTCGAGCCCACCGGAATATGCAAGAACAACTTTGTCAGCCATGTGAATCCAATCTCCTGTTCATTGTGCGACCCGCCTGCTTTCGGGCATTCATGTTGATGACTACTTGAGAGTCAATGCGCGGCGGCGTGCCGCCTTGGGCGGCTTCCGGCGCTCTGGAACCACGGCCGCGCCGAGCAACATCAGCAGGATGGCCTTCTGTGCATGCATACGGTTCTCCGCCTGGTCAAAGACGATGGACTGCGGTCCGTCGAGCACCTGGTCGGTGACTTCCGCGTTGCGGTGCGCGGGCAGGCAGTGCATGAAAACCGCATGCTGCGCGGCGCGTGCCATGAGCGCCTCGTTGACTTGGTAGGGCTTGAAGAGCGGGGCGCGCTTGGTGGCTTCATGCTCGAAGCCCATGCTGGTGCAGACATCGGTGTAGATCGCATCCGCGCCGGTGACAGCGGCCTGCGCATCCTGCATCAGAGTGAGCGAGCCGCCAATCTCGCCAAGGATTGCGTTCGCCTTGGCGACGATCTCGGCCTTGGGTCCATAGTTCTTCGGTGTGGCGACAACGCAGTTCGCACCGAGGAGCGCGGCAGTGAGCATCAGCGAGTGGCAGACGTTGTTGCCATCGCCAACGTAGACAAACTTCAGCCCGCGCACCGTGCCGAAGCGCTCTTCGAGCGTCATAAAGTCAGCGAGCGCCTGACACGGATGCTCGAGATCGCTGAGCGCGTTGATGACGGGGACCACCGTATACTGCGCCATCTCGGTGATGGTGTCGTGCGCATAGGTGCGCAGGACGATGGCATCCGACCAGCGCTCGACATTGCGCGAGATGTCGCCCAGCGATTCGCGCTCGCCCAGCGGCGACTGCGTCTGGTCGACGAAGATCGCGTTGCCGCCCAGCGTGTTGATACCGGCCTCGAAGCTAAGACGTGTGCGCAGCGAGGCCTTCTCGAAGAACATTACTAACTGTTTGGCGTCGAGGGCGTGGCGGTAATCGCGCGGACGCGCTTTGACGGCATGCGCCAGCTTGAGCAGGGCAGCGATCTCTCCGGTCGAGAGATCAGCGATAGAGCAAAGATCATTGCCGGCCAGGGACTTTGCGGCCAGAGCAAACGGACCCGTCGCGGCATGGCGATAGGGTGCGGGCTTCAACAGAGAAGCGTTAGCGGCCAATTTGTGTACCTCCAGTGGTGGCTTTATGTGCGGAGCCAATGTGAGCAGGCGCATGCTCGTCGAGAATTTCGTCAAGTGCGGCAATGGCAAGATCAATGTGCGACTTGCCGAGGATGAAGGGTGGAAGAAAGCGCAGCACGGTTTCGCTGGTTCGGTTGATGAGGATGCGGCGCTCCATCATGGCAGCGGCGACGGATTTGGCAGTGTCGGCCGAGTGAAGATCGAGCGCGAGCATGAGTCCTACGCCACGCGCTTCGGCAACGATGTCGGAGTGTTGCGCAGCCAGTCGTGCGAGCTGACCGCGGAAGTAGCCGCCGACATCCTGAATGTGGGCGAGCATCTCTTCCTGCTTCAGGGTGTCGATTACCGCGATAGCGACCGCACATGCGAGCGGACCGCCGCCGAAGGTGGTGCCGTGCAGGCCAGGCTGCATCGCGCTCGCGACTTCTTCTGTGCAGAGCATCGCACCTAGCGGCAGGCCGCCGGCGAGCGGCTTGGCCAGCGTGGTGATGTCCGGCTGAACTCCGTAGTGCTGATACGCGCACCATTTGCCGGTGCGGCCGAGGCCGGACTGGATCTCGTCAATGATCAGAAGTGCGCCGGTCGAGCGCGTCAACTCGCGCGCCGCATCGAGGAACTCCTGCGAGACGGGACGGATCCCGCCCTCGCCCTGAATTGCCTCGAGGCAGATGGCGCAATACTCGTCGGAGAATGCGGCACGCAGGGCGGCGACATCGTTGAACGGAACGAAATCCACGCCGGGCATCACGGGCATGAATGGCGCGCGGTACTTCTCCTTCTCGGTAGTAGCGACCGAGCCCATGGTGCGGCCGTGAAAGCTGTGATAGAGTGCGAGAAACTTTGTGCCGACGCTCGTGCCTTTGTTGCGCCGCGTTCCGGCATAGAGCCGCGCCAGTTTCAGCGCAGCCTCCCAAGCCTCCGTTCCGCTGTTCGAGAAGAAGACGCGGTCCATGCCGGTCATCTCGGTGAGCCGTGCCGCAAGCTCCGCCTGGCCGGTATGGAAGAAGAGGTTAGAGATGTGGATGAGCTTCCTGCTCTGCTCGGCGATGGCCTGCTCAATCGCCGGATGCCCATAGCCCAGCGCATTCACACCGATGCCGCTCAGCAGGTCGAGGTGGCGGTTGCCCTGCTCGTCGATGAGGTGCATCCCTTCGCCGGCGACAAAGAGGATCGGATTGCGCTCATAGGTCTGGAGCAGCAGCTTTGCTTCCGCAGCCTGCAGAGCAGGCAGTTGCATGGAGGTTGTATTCATGCGACCAGCACCTCTGTTCCGTGCGCGACCTTTGCCTGCAACAGGTCTGGCATGGACGACGCCGCTTCCGCGGGAAGGATGCGGACGCGCTTGACCCCGTGCAGCAGCGCCTCGCGGCAGGCACCGAGCTTGGGTAGCATGCCGCCGCTGATCACTGCGTCGCGGGTGAGCGGGGCGATCTGGTCGACCGAGAGCCAGCGCATCACCTGGCCATCCGCGCCGCGCACGCCGGGCACGTCGGTGAGAAAGACGAGCGCGTCGGCCTGTGCAGCGACGGCACACGCAGAGGCCATCTCGTCCGCATTGATGTTGTAGTACTCGCCGTCGAAGCCCAGCGCGAGGCTCGACAACACCGGCACGGCACCCATCTTCCAGATGGCTTCGAGCCATCGCGGATCGGAGCTGACAATCTCACCGACAAAGCCGAGATCGGGCGCGGTCCGCTTCTTGCGCGCACGAAAGACCAGCCCATCGCCGCCGGAAAGTCCCACGGCCGGCTGGCCGTGCGCGCCCAGCGACGCAACGAGGTCTTTGTTGACACGGCCGGCCAGCACCATCAGGGCCGCATCGCGGGTTTCGGCATCGGTGATGCGTAACCCGGCGACGAACTCGCTCTGCTTGCCCAGCGCCTTCAGGGTGCGGGTCAGCGCCACACCACCGCCATGGACGACGGCGACCTGATGGCCATCGCGCACCATCTCGACGATCGCCTGAGCGCAGCCGTGCAGTGTCGCGGCATTCTCGAGCGCCGTGCCTCCCAGCTTGACTACATATCTCATAGCAAACCTTCCGTTTCCTGCCATCCGTTCATTACGTTCAGGTTCTGCACCGCCTGTCCGGCGGCACCCTTCAGCAGATTGTCGAGACAACTGACGACGATCGCTCGTCGGCCGTCCGGGGCAATCTGGAAGCCGAGATCGCAAAAGTTCGTACGCACGACGTGCTGGATCTGCGGCAATTGGCCGGCAGGGTGAATGCGCACCATGGGACTCTCTGCGTAGAAATCGCGCAGACATGCTTCGACTTCTTCCGCGTTGTGCCGCTCGCGAAACGTCACGTAGACGGTGGCGAGAATGCCGCGGGGAATCGGCAGCAGATGCGGAGTAAAGGTGATGTCGTCCGCTGTGATTTCAAGCTGCTCCAGCAGCTCCCCGGTATGGCGATGGGCGAAAAGCGCGTAGGCGGAAAGGTTGTCCGCCGCATACATGAAGTGCGTCTTCGCGGTCGGCTCCTTGCCCGCGCCGGAGACGCCAGACTTGGCGTCGCAGACGATGCCGCGATCAAGGCCAACCCAGCCGGCTGCCACCAGCGGCTTGAGCGCGAGGATGATGGCCGTCGCATAGCAGCCGGGATTTGCCACCAGCCGTGCCTTGGCGATCGCGTCGCGGTGCAGCTCGGGTAAGCCGTAGACGGCTTCCGATTGCGTCTTCGCAGCGACGGGCGAGCCCTCATCGGAAAACTTGTAGATGGCACGATTCCAAGGATCTTCGAGGCGCCACGCACCGCTCAGGTCAACAATGCGTAAACCGCTTTGCTGTCCCCGTTCCAGCGCCTCGGGAACAAGTTTGCGCGACTGCTCATGCGGCGTAGCGAGAAAGAGCACCTTGACGCCGCGTGCAGCGAGCAGGTCCCAGGAGAATGGCTCGACGCAGAGCTGATCGGGCGACAGACCAGCAAGCTGCGGATGAATCGCCGTCAGCGATTCGCGTGTCGAGCCTTCCCGGCCCAAAAAGAGAGGGCGGGTGCCTGCGAGCCGCGGATGGCGCAGCAG
>DASYBK010000090.1:0-19250 GCA_036500805.1 Acidobacteriaceae bacterium
CGAGGATCTCGCCAACTACCATGCTGCCCGTCTGATCGTCGAAGATCCACCACAGAACGATCTGCGCATCGTCCGCCGCATCTTTCCTGACCGCGATGCGGAGTACGTCAAGCTGCTGGCCAGCCGCGTCGTCACCGCCGCGCCGCACACCATCGCCCTGCTTGCGTCCACCCAGCAACAACCAGCTCCCGCAACATTGGTGATGGCCTGCAGCCAGGAGCTTGGCCGCAATGCCGGGGAACTGCTGCGCGCCGCGCTCGCGGCATCCGGTGGCCGGGGCGGCGGTTCCACCACCCTGGCACAAGGTCTCGTGCCCCCGGATCAGCTAGGCAACGCGCTCGACGCGCTCGAGGCGCAACTGCGCCGTCCCGTTCCAGCGAGTTAGCCGCGTTCGCCCCGGCGGCCCGCTTGCTGCTATAGTTTGTGAGGCATCTCCCGCCATGTCGCCGTGGGGCTATAGCTCAGCTGGGAGAGCGCGTCGTTCGCAACGACGAGGTCGTCGGTTCGATCCCGACTAGCTCCACCAAATCACACAAATTAAAGGCTTGTTTTGCGAAGCGAAGAGCCTGCCTGAGCCTGCCGAAGGGACCTGCTGCTGGTCGGCGCAAGCCACAAATGGCACGCGAGCGACCAAAGGGAGCGAGCCAAACAAAACGCGCCACAGGCGCCGCTGCCCGGACGGCCAGTCCTACTTCTCGATTTCCACGCCGCGCCAGAAGGCCATGTGGTTCTTCACATGCCTCGCCGCCGGCTTTGGATCGGGATAGTACCACGCGGCGTCTTGGTTCTCCTGCCCATCCACGACCAGCGTGTAATAGCGCGCCTGCCCCTTCCATGGGCAAGTCGAGGTGGTCGAGCTGGGGCGCAGGTACTCGCGATTCACCGAGGCGTCAGGGAAATACAGATTACCCTCCACCGTTTCTACTTGATCACTCTCCGCGATTACCTTGCCATTCCAAGTCGCCTTCGCCATCGTCTAGGGGTCGCCTTCTTCAGGAGTTGCGCCCGCGCGTTCCGCCACGAGCCACGCAGTACAGTAACAGATTCTTCAGGGGATCGGCGCGCCGATCCTGCGGTAACGCGTAAGGAGATCGCCGGCGCGTCCTCGCAGCCGGGTGGAAGAGCGAGGCGGTTTGAGCAAGGTGGACCCGGACTCGGGCCGCGGCTGGGTGGCGCTGGGCGGTCGGGTTGGGCTTGGGCAAACCAGCTCAATCTGGCCGCTGGATATCCGGAAGCGGCGGCGCCGCACGCGAGGCCAGCCGCTTTTTTATCCGTGCCTGCATCGCCTCCAGCTTCTGCCGTCCACCGGCGCTCCGCTCCAGCAGTTTTTCCATCTGCGTCAAAAACATCGGGGACTGCGTGCGGATCTCCTGCAGGTAGGGCCAGAACTTGGCCGCCAGAAAGAAAGGCTCCGTATTCGCGTCGACGAACAGCTCCTGCGCCAGGATGCCATGATTCACCAGCGCCGCCGCCATCTCCCAGTACGTCGTCACCTGGCGGAACCAGCAGTTCTTCTCCGAGCCAGAATCATGGAGAACCACAAAAACTTCATCGGCCGAAGTGGGCCAATATTCCGCAGTCATCCAGCTACGCGCCTTGCGCATCACCGGCTCCTGGCGCAATTCGTACAGCTTCAGGATTGTGACGGCGTCCTCGCGGGCCGCCAACGTGGTCTCCATTGTGTTTCTCCTGTCCTGTCTCTGAAGTTACGCCATAACCCGTCATCTCCACCGAAGCCGTCGCACGCAAGGGCGGCCAGCGAAGTGGAGAGCTGCCCCGAGCCTATCGAGGGGATGTGTTCTGCGGGGTGTGTCCAGGGCGATCTGTTCTGCGATGGCAGATTAGGCGACGGGCTGGGCTGCCTCTTCCTTCACTCTCACTCCCTTCGACGGCGCCGCCGCAGCAGGCGCCTCGGCCGCAGGAGCATCGCGCAGGCGCTTCGAGTAGTGGCAGGTCACACCCGACTCCTCCTCGTCGCCCTTCTTCTTGCGCTTGCTCGTCTTCTCGTCAGCGGCCGCGGGCTTTTTATTGTTGGGGCAGGTCAGGTAGACGCCTGACTTCAGCGTCTTCTCGATCAGGTAGCTCGATCCGCACTCCGGGCATTTCTTCGGCACCGGCTTGCCATTCGCCGTGAAATCACACTTGGGATAGCGGGTGCAGCCATAGAAGGTCGTGCCGAAGCGTGTCTTGCGCTCGGCAATATCGCCCTCGCCGCACTTGGGGCACTTCATTCCCTCGACCAGATTCTGCTTGATGTACTTGCACTCTGGATAGCCGGAGCAGGAGACGAACTCGCCGAAGCGCCCCGTGCGCCGCACCAGGTCCCTGCCGCATACCGGGCAGGGCTCGCCGATCGGCACCGGCGGCTTCTGCTGCTCGCGGCTGGTCAGCCGGCGCACCGTCTTGCACGGCGGGTCTTCGTTATACCCGGGACACGCCATGAATGGCCCGAAGGGTCCATTGCGCAGCACCATCACGCGCCCACAAGACTCGCAATACTCCTCTTCCGTCTCGGCCGGATTCTCGAGCTGCGGCTTGGCCGCGAAGTTTTCCTTGGTAAAGGTGCAACTCTCCTTGTCCTTCTTGTCGTAGGTGCTGCACGCGTAGAACGAGCCGAACTTGCCCCACTTCAGCACCAGCGGCGCGCCGCACCGCTCGCACTTCTCGTCGGTGGCCTTCTCCATCCGCTTGATGTTTTCCATGTGCTTCTCGGCGTGCTTCAGCTCTTTCTTGAAGTAGCCATAGAAGGCCTGCAGCAGATCGGTCCAGCGCTCCTTGCCGTCTTCGATATCGTCCAGCTCGCCCTCGAGCTTCGCCGTGTACTCCGGATCGAAGATGTAAGGAAAATTCGCCACCAGCAGGTCGGTCACGACCAGGCCAATCTCCGTGGGGATGAACTTGCCCGAGCGCCCCTGGCCCACCTTCTGCACATACTCGCGCTCCTGAATCGTGGACAGAATGGTCGCGTAAGTCGATGGCCGGCCAATGCCGCGCTCCTCCAGCGTCTTCACCAGCGAGGCCTCGTTGTAGCGTGGCGGCGGCTCGGTGAACTTCTGCTCGTGCTTCAGCTCCTGCAGAATCAGCGCCTGGCCTGCGTTCAAATCCGGCAGCTTGTTCTTCAGCGCGTCGTCGTCATCGTCCTTCGCATCCTTGGCCTCTTCGTAGACCTTCAGGTAGCCATCGAACTTCAGGATCGATCCGGTCACGCGGAAGTCATAACGCCGGTCCGCCTGCGCCTGCACATCGACGATGGTCTGATCAAAGACCGCAGGCACCATCTGCGACGCCACAAAGCGCCGCCAGATGAGCTGGTAGAGCTTGAACTGCTCGTCGCTCAGATAGCGCTTGACCGACTCCGGCGTATGCCGCACCTCGGTCGGACGGATCGCTTCGTGCGCGTCCTGCGCGTCTTTCTTGCTCTTGAAGGTATTCGGCGACTCCGGCAGGTAGGTCGAGCCGAGTTCCTTGCCGATGTACCCGCGCACCTCCGCAATCGCATCCGGCGACACGCGCGTCGAATCGGTACGCATGTAGGTGATCAGGCCCTCGGTGCCGTCTGCGCCAAGCTCCACGCCTTCATAGAGCCGCTGCGCCACGCCCATGGTGCGCTTCACAGAAAAGCCAAGCTGCCGCGACGCATCCTGCTGCAGGCGGCTGGTGGTGAAGGGCGCTGCGGGATTCTTGCGGCGCTCCTTGCGCTCCACCTCGCGCACCGACCACTTCGCCTTTTCCAGCGCAGCCAGAACTTCCTTGGTGATCCGCTCGTCGGGCAGCGCATTGCCGCTGACCGTATCCACCTTCGCGCTCTCGCCGTCGATGCCTACGAAGCGCGCGGTGAACGCGTTCTCGTCCTTCGCATTCGTCTTCAGGTCGGCATCGATCGTCCAGTACTCCACCGGGTTGAATGCCTTGATCTCGCGCTCGCGCTCGACGATCAGCCGCAGCGCCACCGTCTGCACCCGGCCGGCGGAGAGCCCGCGGCGCACCTTGTCCCACAAGAGCGGCGAGATCTGGTAGCCCACGATACGATCCAGCACGCGCCGCGTCGTCTGCGCATCGACCAGGTTACGGTCCACCTTGCGTGGATGCTCGAAGGCCGCACGCACCGCCTTGGGCGTGATCTCGTTGAAGGTGACACGCTGAATCGAATTCTTCGGCGATACTGCGCGCAACTCGTCTTCGAGATGAGCGGCAATGGCTTCGCCTTCGCGGTCCGGGTCGGGAGCCAGATAGACATTCGTCATCTTGCCCGCGATCTTGCGCAGGCGGTCCACGATCTTCACCTTGTCCGGCATCACGATCAAATCCGGTTCAAAGGTGCCGTGGACCAGCTCGACGCCGATCTTGTTTTTGGGCAGATCCTTGACATGGCCGATGGATGCTTCGACCACGAAGTCCTTACCCAGATATTTTCCGATGGATTTCGCCTTGGCCGGCGACTCTACGATTACCAGTGATTTACTCATTGCTTCCCTTCACTTCCGCCTGCTCTCCGTTCCGGCCGCGGATCTGCCGGTGCGCCCCTTTGCTGGCAACGCTACTGTGCCGGTTTGGCAATTTGTTGCGCCAACCCCTGGCAATCTCCGAACGCTATAGCATTTTTCCTGCTATGGGAAGTCGCGGAGGTTTTTCTCCCATAGCTTTCACTTTTCTGGCACAGTTTTCGTCGACAAAAGGACCGCAACACCATCTGCCGTGCTGCTGAGCGTGTCCGAAATGTGCCCAACTGCGTACCAAACACGTCTCAAAACGAGTTCCAAATGGGCTCCGAAACCGCGTTTTCGAGACAGAAATCAGACGCGGCTCCTTTCGGAAGGTCGCGAAATATTCCTGCACAAGGGTAATCAGGGTACAACTAGGGCGACGGTGCTCACGCCGTTCCCGGAAATATTCGCTCACATGCGGCGAACATAATTTTTTCCTGGAAGCTGCCGGATGTGATTGTTCAGTTCCAGCTCGAAAAGCGCCGTAAATACTTCAGCCGAGGTCACTTGCCCCTCAAGCCGTTCCAACAGCTCTTCAATGTGGAGAGCCTCATCCATGCGCAGCACGCCATAAACCGCGGTTTCCGGAGGGCTGAGACGTGGGCCAGCCGGCAGCGCCGCCTGCCCCTGCCGAAGTAATGATGCAGTTACCCCCTGTCCAGATTCTCCTCCGGATGCGAAAAGGCTGTCCTGGACCCCCTCGCCGGACGGCGGCCTGCCCTCTAACTCCAGTCGAATCTGCGTGGGAAGCTCTTCCCAGATGTCCTCCCAGGTAGCCACCAGCTTGGCTCCCTGCTTGATCAGCGTGTTCGGGCCCCACGCATTCCGGCTGGTCACATTCCCCGGCACAGCGTAGACATCGCGGTTCTGTTCGAGCGCGCATCGGGCTGTAATTCGCGTTCCGCTCTGCTCGCTAGCTTCCACCACCAGCACCCCCACGCTCATGCCGCTGAGAATGCGGTTGCGCAGCGGAAAATTCTGCGGCGCGGGAAAGGTGCCCATCGGCTGTTCAGAAACGATCGTGCCGCCGGACAGGATGATTTCCTCGGCCAGCCGCTTATTTTCCTTCGGATACACGACATCGACGCCCGTCCCCCACACCGCCACCGTAGGGCCGCCCGCGTTCAGCGCGCCCTTGTGCGCCGCTGTATCGACGCCGCGCGCCATCCCGCTCAGGATCACCATGCGACGCGCCGCCAGATCGCGCGCGAGCATCTCTGCCATGCCGGTGCCGTACGGGCTAGGCGCACGCGTTCCCACGACCGCGATGGCCGGACGAGACAGCAGCTCACGATCGCCGCGCACCCAGAGCACGGGCGGTGGATCGAAGATCTCACGCAGCCGTTCCGGATAATCGGCATCGGCAATCGTCATTACACCGCAACCGCTCTCGCCGATCTTCTGCCATTCCTCCTCCGCTGCCTTGCGCGCTTTGCCCTCGGCAATGAAGCGCGCCGACGCGACGGGAATCTGCAGAGCCTCAAGCGCGGTCAGCGGAAGGCGAAACAGCTCTGCCGGCTCGCGCAAGCCCCGCACCGTGCGCTGAATGCGGCGCGGACCGAGTCCCGGCGTTAGCGCCATCGCCAGCCACGCCAGAGTGGTTTCGGTTGCAGGAGGGGGAATGCAGATGGTCTGAGGGCCCGGCATGTATGTTGCTGAGCCTATGGGCGCAACGGGGCAGCGGCAATCCGACGAACGGGGTACGCAACGGCAGCCGGTACACTGACTGGTGAGCCGTCTTCGCGTCGCAGCCATCCGCTTCCTCAATCCCGCACCGCTCATGTGGGACTTCGATCATCCGCCGCTCGCTGTCCCGCTCGCCGGCCGCTACGACGTCGAGAGTATGATGCCCGCGCAATGCGCGGAGCGTCTCGCCAACGGCACTGCCGATCTCGGCCTCGTTCCTATTACCGCATTCGCCCGCAACCGGGGGCTGCGCATCGTTCCCGGTTGCGCCATCGCGTCGAAGGGCGCGATCCGCTCTCTGCTGCTCATTGTGCGCGCGTCCACCGGCCTCGATGCCGTGGGCAGCATCGCTTCGGACACCTCCTCTCGCGCCACCCAAGCCTATGTGCAGGTGATGGCGCGGCACTTCTGGAAGATTCCCGCTACGTTCGTCGAACACGCGCCTGATCTCGACGCAATGCTCGCCAAATGCGACGCGGCGCTCCTGATCGGCGATCCGGCGCTGTTGGCGCTCGAGGACCGCGCGGCGCGTCAGCAACGCACCGGGGAGGCGCTGCTCTATCTCGATCTGGGCGCGGAGTGGCACAAGCTCACCGGCCTGCCCTGGATCTCCGCACTCTGGGGGGTCCGCGAAGAGGCGATCCGCTCCTCCGCCGAGCGCGAGCAGTTGGTGAGCGACCTTCTTGCGTCCCGCGACGCGGGCCTCGCCCACATCGATGCGCTGGCCGACGAATGGGCCATGCACATCGACGTGCCACGGGACACCATCCACACCTACCTGAGCCAGAATATTCACTACATCCTCGACGAAGAGTGCCTGGAGGGCCTGCGCCGCTTCTACGAGCTCGCTGCCGTGTGCAATGTATTGCCGGCTATGACAGATCTGCGCTTCCTGTAATCGGCACTGGCGGATCTTGTATGCTGCGCAGCCTGAGAGGGCCTTCGCGCGTCAAAAATACCGTAGCCCTGGGGGTGCCGTGACTCTAGGCAAGTGGATCGGGAATCCGGCGTTCCTGGCTGCCGCGCAAACTGCGGGGAGAAACCATCGCGCCCTGCATTGGCTGGTCAGCCTGGGCTCGATCGGCCTTTTTGGCGTATCGCTGATCGATGCCTGCCCCTTCCCCTTGCCCATTCCGGGAACGACAGACCTGTTGCTGCTGATTTTGATCGCGCGCAAGGGCAGTCCGTGGCTGCTGGTGCCGCTCGCGGTGTGCGGAGCGATTGCCGGCGCGTTCATCACCTGGTCGGCCGCCAAGGAAGGCGGCGAAAAGGCGCTGCGGCGCTATGTTCCGGAGCGGTATTACGACCCCATCACGAACTGGGCAAAGAAGCATGGCGCCCTCGGAGTGGCACTGGCGGCAATCAACCCTCCGCCCATCCCGCTGATGCCGTTTCTGGTCGCCGCAGGAGCCCTGGGCGTCCCGCGCGGACGATTCCTGGCGGCATTCACCCTCGCGCGGACTGCCCGCTACAGTCTGGTCGCCTGGCTGGGGTTCGAGTATGGCCGCCAGATGATCCGCTGGTGGAATCATTACCTGGCACGCTATTCAGGCACGATCGGCTGGGCCGTTTTAGCACTCTTCATCGCCGCATTTGGCTGGGGCTTCTGGCGGTGGCGGCGGAGCGCCACGCACCATGCTGCCCAGCCGGCGCATTCCTGATCCCTACTCCCTCTTTGCCGGCAGCGGCCGCGAGATCACGCACGCATTGATGCCGCCGATGCCGCTGGAAAGCTTGCCGGCCAGCCCTTCCGCCGCGACACAGCTATCCGCGAAGACGAACCGCCCGTGAATCCCGGCGATGGCGGGATTCAGCGACTGCTCGGTGAGCAAGGTCGGGAAGAGCTGGCCGCCGGCATAGCCCAGGTACTGGGCGGTCAGCTCCCAGCCGCCGCCCGCACTCATGCCGTGGCCGAAGGTGCCCTTGCGTGCCGTCACCATCACCGTCTCCGGCAGCATGGTGCGCAGCGTGCTGATCTCCGCGTAGTCACCCGGCGTAGCGGTGGCATGCAGGTCCCAGGTCGCGATCTTGTCGGGAGTCGTGTGCGCCTCTTCGAGCGCCTGCCGGATCGCCGCCTGCGGACCTGGGATCGATGGCGTGATGATGTGATGGGCGTCCGAGCTGACGCCCACGGCAATCGGCTCCATGCCCAGCGGTGTCATCCCCTTCGACTCGAGGTACTCCATATCGCCGACGATCCATACCACGGAGCCGCCTGCGACATGCGTGCCATGGAGCTGGGTGAGCGGGTTCGAAACCTGACGGCTGGCCGAGAGCACGCGCGCGCCGTAGAACGACCCCACGATCAGCGGATGCGGCGGCGGATCGGTTGCGCCCACCACGACTACTTTGGCCTCGCCGCGCTCGATCGCATGCATGGCCAGCCGCAATGCCACGCCGAAAGTAGAGCAGGCTGCAACCGGCGCGAAGGCGAGCCCGGTGATGCGTCCCAGGATGGAGACCTGCGATGCCGGCGTGTTGTGGATATTCCAGATCAGGTTGGCGGAGACCTTCCAGGGCGGCTCCGGCGCGCCCCATTTCTCCTGCAAGCGCGCGTGCCGTTTTCCGCGTTCGCGCAGCACGTGGAGCTTGCCATGCTCGACTCCGCCTTCCATCGCCAGCGAATCGATCGCCGCGGCCTCGCCCAGATATTCGCGCAACTCCGGCGAGCGCTCCGTCCAATATGCTTCCCAGGCGAGCGAGAGCTCGAGCAGGTCCCCCTCGGCCTCCGCGGGATTCAGCGGCACGTCGTCCATGCCCTTGAGCTGCCCGTCCAGATATGCGCCGAGCGCGCTGTTGTTCTCGCGGCTGCCCCAGAAGCGGTTCCAGCGCTGCTGCGCCAGGTAGAGGGTCACGCTCGACTGGTACATGGTCTCGACCGAGCCGAGGCCGGTCCCGACGTACACATGCGCCTGGCCGCCCAGCTCTTGCATTAGCTTTTCGAGTCCCGGGTTCTGCTCGAGCGCCTGAATGAACGCCCCGATCGCGTAGAGCGACGGGGAATCCATCTTTTCTTTCAGGTTCTGGTAGTGGCGCGGAGCGAAGCGGGCATCGATCCACGGCTTGTAGTCCTCAAAACGGAACTCCGGCTCGCCGACCAAAAAGTTACTGGGGCCGAAGCCCTCAAAGGGCGTCAGCCAGCTCTCCGATTTCGCCAGATTGCGCGCGAATGCGGCCATATTGGGCGACTTCGGGGCCACAATGCCCCATCCAAAGACCCCCACGCGTGACCGCGTTGTGCCTCCGGAATGATTGATGCCTGGGGCAGGCATATGGGCGATTGCAACGGAATCCGTGCTTGTCGGCAACTCGGCTGGGCTCATGGCTGGCCCTTTGATTCTCGCCGACCACGCGCTCCGATGTCCACGCGGCGCGGCAAAGTAAGAGTGCTGTTCAGGGTTCGTGGAGAAGCAGTTCGCGATTGGAGTGCTTCAGTGCACCGGGTGGCCTACTGCGCCCGGAGTGACCCGTTACCGTTGCTTCCTTCCGGACCTGGCGGGGTTGGCGGGATTCCGTCGCGTAGGACCCGGCACTGGAAAAGAATATCACCGGGATGGAGGCCGAAGCGCGGTCCGTTAAAATACTGAAGTGAGCCCCACCGACATCCTGGAAGCGCCGCCAACGGCACCTGCCGCCGACGCTGCGCGTCCGCGTGTGGGATTTGTGAGCCTGGGCTGCCCCAAGAACCTGGTCGACAGCGAAGTCATGATGGGTCTGCTGGATCGCGCCGGCGCCGAGCTGACCGCCGACCCCGAAGCCGCAGAGATTCTTGTCGTCAACACCTGCTCGTTCATCGACTCGGCGAAGCAGGAGTCAGTCGACACCATCCTTGAGATGGCGCAGCACAAGACCGCCGGCCGCGCACGCAAGCTGATCGTGGCCGGGTGCCTGGTGGAGCGCTATCGCGACGAGATCCGCAGGAACATCCCCGAGGTCGATGCGGTGGTCGGAACTGGGGAGCTGGAGTCGATCCTGTCCGCTGCCGGTTTCGCATCGGTGCGGGCAGCTTCGCCGCTCGTCAATATCACGCTGACCTCACCGGCGATCCCGCGCCATGCACCGGCTGACGCCGCGGCATCACGTGCGGAGGGCGATCTGCGCGAACAGCAGGGACGCTTTGCGCGCGATGCGTGGGACGGCGCCGCGCCTGCGCTGCCGACCTACCTCTACGACGAGACCACGCCGCGCCTGCTTGCCACCGGCAAAACATCGGCATATCTGAAGATCGCCGAGGGCTGCGATCACCCTTGCTCCTTCTGCGTGATCCCAAACCTGCGCGGCAAGTTCCGTTCGCGGCGCTTTGAGTCCGTGATTGCAGAAGCGGAGCAGCTCGTCGCGCGCGGCGTTCGCGAGATCACGCTGATCGGCCAGGACACGACCTGCTACGGCGAAGACTTCGGCCTCAAAGACGGGCTCGCGTCACTGCTCGATCGGCTTGCTCAGATTGACGGGCTCAGCTGGCTGCGCTTTCTCTACGCCTATCCCAACAAGATCACGGGCCGGCTGCTCGAGACGATCGCGCAACACGACCGCATCGTGAAGTACCTCGACCTGCCGTTGCAGCACGCTGCCGCGCCGGTGCTGAAGCGGATGCGCCGCGGCGCGAATGCGGAGATCTTCCTGAAGACGCTCGAAAAGGTGCGCGGTGCCGTGCCTGGTATCGCACTGCGCACCAGCTTCATCGTCGGCTTCCCCGGCGAGACGGCGGAAGATCACGCTGCGCTGATGGACTTCGTGCGTGAGGCGAAGTTCGATTGGATGGGTGCCTTTGCCTACTCGGACGAAGAGGGTGCGCACGCATACGGTTTCGACAAATCGCTCAAGGTTCCGAAGCGCACCATCGAGGCGCGCCGCCGCTCGCTGATGAAGCTGCAGCAGTCGATCAGCCGCGCGCGCAAGCAGCAGTGGGTCGGCCAGACGATGGAGATACTGGTCGAAGGCGAGAGTGAGGAGACACCGTTGCTGTGGGAGGGCCGCTCCCAGTTCCACGCGCCGGAGATCGACGGCAAGGTTTACATCAACGACTTTGGCCCGCATGAAACGCTCGTGCCCGGCACCTTCTATCGTGCGGAGATCACCGAGGCGCACGATTACGATGTGGTCGCGCGCGTCATCGAATAACGCGTCATCGAATAATTCGGGAATAGTTTCAGGAGTAATTGTTATGTCTCAGGCGAAGCAGAAGATTCTTCGCTGCCCCATCTGCAGGACCATCGTCCCGCTCGACGATCCCAATGTACCCTTCTGCAGCGACCGTTGCCGCGTGATCGATCTCGGCAAGTGGGCGAGCGGCGAATATCGCATCTCCTCGCCGATCCTCGACCCGGAGGTGCTGGAGGATATCGATGAGGCCACACTGCGCCGTGCCCAGCAGGAGAACGATGCGGATGAACGATGAACGTCGCATGGCGCGATGAACGATAGACCCTCCGCTGTGCCCGCGACGGGCAGGAAGACGCTGTGGGCGTGGGCCGTCGGCACCTTCTTCGGCGTGGGCCTGCTCAAGCCGGGACCGGGGACGTGGGGTTCAGTCGCTGCTGTGTTGTTGTGGAAGGCAGTTGATTTTCCAGACTTCAGTATCGCTACCATACCTCCTATCCCTCACCAAGAGCTGCTCTTGGTGGCAGTAGTCCTTGCTTTGAAATTCTCACCAGTGATCCTCGCCACTGCTATCGGCATTCCCGCCGCGACAATCGTCGCGAGAGAGAGCGGCCGCGAAGACCCGGGCCACGTCGTCATCGACGAAGTCGCCGGCCAGTGGCTTACGCTGGTGGTCTCTAAACCGGACTGGCCGCATGCCCTGCTCGCCCTCGCGCTCTTTCGCCTCTTCGATATCACCAAGCCGTGGCCCATTCGCAAATTGGAGGCGCTGCCCGGCGGGTGGGGCATCATGCTGGACGACCTCGCGGCCGGCCTCTTCGGACTGATCGTTCTCGCCGTCATCCAGCGCTGGTGGTAAGATACCGCCTCTCTCGCTGGAAGTTCTTGAAAACTTCGGTAAGGGCTGTCGAACGCAACCGCAGGTTCAGGCGTTTCAACGTACGCTAAGCTGAACCGGGCCCCCATTATGCGTCGATTTTCTTTTTTGATTGCTCTCACTGCTGCCGCTTGGTTTTCCCTTCCAGCTCACGCACAAACAGCCGTTTATCTCGACTTCACCGCAACCAACCCGGATAACTGGATCTATGGCGGCACAGCCGGTTTCTACCATGATCCCTGGCACCTGTTCGCCGCCGAGGCGGGAGTAGATGCGCGCGTATCGTACCTGGGCAACGGCCAGACGCCGGATACGCCGCGGGTCTATGGCGTGACGGCCGGCCCACGCCTTGCCTTCCATCCGCATATCCTGCCAATCACACCGTATGCCGAGGTTCTTGCCGGCTTCGGCCATGTGCGGATCGGCGGCGCAAACCAGGGTAATTTCGAGTATCAGGTTGTCGGCGGCATCGACCTAAAGATCATCTCCCGGCTCGACTGGCGCTTCTTCGATTTTGCTTACACCGGCTACCCTGGATTGAACGCCGGATACTCGCCCTATTACCCTTACGCTGACCACGGAAGCTCCTTCTCACCGAAGATGTTGAGCACGGGACTCGTCCTGCGGCTACCCTGAAGCGGGGCAACCACAAAAAATGACGCTTATCTCGCGCTGGCGCCGATCCACCCCAAGTCTCGGACGGATACTGATCGCCCTTTGCTTCGGTGTTCCGCTCACCCTCTCCGCAGGCTCGCCGCACACAAAAAACGAGCCTTACGCCTTCCAGGTGCGGATCACGCTCTCCGACAAAGCTGCGGCGACGCTGAAGCGCCTCGATGAGGGCATCGTCATCTCCGCCTCCTATTCCGGCGATCCGAAGCCCTCAGCGAAACAGCATGCCGACGAGATCGGCAGCATCCCGCTGGGGGTGCAGAACGTCGAGATACCGGGGCGTCCGGCGACCGTCATCGTCTCCGGCTCGCATGTAAAGCGCGGACGCGTCGCATGGATTCGCGGGCCGGTGCTCCTGAATGTCAACGCCTACTCGGCGCGGCGCAGCGGACCGGACAACATCCTGAGCTGCGACTTCTTCGATGGGCGGCTGCGCGATGCCACCCGCCGCACGGTTCCGATCCATTGCTCGCTGATCGAAGAGAAGGTGGAGACGAAGCATTTGTCGTGATCCGACGTCAGGACCGGGAGTTCCCATTCCGGTACAGACCGCTTGCGCGGCTTTTCGCGTCTAAACTGGGCAGTCGTAGACTGGGGGTAGCCGGCTTATGATCCGCATCGCCAAATCCGACCACGGCAATTCGCAGAGCCCGCGCATTGAGTCGGTCACACCAGAGGCAGTGCTGCCCGGCGGCGAGGTGGAATTGTCGGGGAGCGCGCTCGGTCCGGTGGCGGAGCGGCGTCCGCTGGCCGTGCTCGACGGCTCGCTGGCACCGGTGCTGATGAGCCGCCCCACGCGCATGAGCATCCGTGTACCGGAAAACGCGGAGATGGGCCGCCTGGAGGTGCGCCAGAACGGCGCCACCAGCAACGCCGTTACGCTGAAGATTGGCCGGCTGCTGGCCGAGAACGTGAACCCGGTGGCGAGCCCGGTCGTCGATAACGCGGGCAACGTCTACACGACGCTCTCCGGCCAGCGCGGCGAGAAGATGCCGGTGTCGGTCTACCGCATCTCGCCCGAGGGCGATATGGACGGCTTCGCCACCGATATCGTGAATCCGACCGGACTCGCGCTCGACGCTGACGGTGTGCTCTATGTCTCGTCACGGCACGAGGGCACCATCTACCGCATCACGCCCGAGGGCGCCAGCTCCGTCTTTGTCGAAAGTATGGGCGTGGCTACGGGGCTGGCGTTCGATCCGGAGGGGAACCTCTACTGCGGCGATCGCTCCGGGACCATCTTCAAGATCGCGCGCGACCGGCAGATCTTCGTCTTCGCCACGCTCGAGCCGAGCGTGGCGGCCTACCACCTCTCCTTCGGGCTCGACGGCACGCTCTTCGTCTCCGGCCCCACCACGTCGAGCAACGACGCTGTCTACGCCATCGACCGCGACGGCAACGCGCGCGTGTACTTTCGTGGCCTCGGCCGTCCGCAGGGAATGGCTGTGGACATTGCCGGCTCGCTCTACATCGCGGCCTCGCATCGCGGACGCCGCGGCGTGCTGCGGCTGCCGATCGATCGCGCGCCCGAGGACGAGCCTGAAATCGTGATCAGCGGCAGCGGTATTGTGGGGCTGGCGTTCAGTCCATCGAGCAGCGCCATCGTGGCCACCCACACGGCCATTTATGATGTGGCGTTGGGCGTGGAAGGCCTGCGTTTCCTCTGAGAGCGGATTTCCCATCGCCAGGCCGATCGAAGTTCTGTGCGGAGCGGCTTTTCGTAACGGAAAAACCGCGTTTGCCGCTGTTGCTTCGACTGGATTCTGGGAAATCCGCTCTATTGATCCGAACGCGCCGCATCCCATCCACGTCCGCACATTTTGTACCGCTCGATTTCGGAAGGTGACCCAACCCGCATGCTTGCAGAAACCATCGCCGTCGGCTCGGAGATGCTGACGCCCTTTCGCCAGGACACCAACTCGCTTTTCATCACCGAACGATTGAACGAAATTGGCGTGAAGGTCGCCTTCAAGACCACTGTGGGCGATCGCATGGAGCATCTGGTCAGCGCCGTGCGTACCGCCGCGGCACGCGTGGACATCGTCGTCATCATGGGCGGCCTCGGCCCCACGCAGGACGACCTGACGCGGCAGGCCGTTGCCGAGGCGATGGGGATCCACATCCGGCGCAACGCGGATATCGTGGCCGAGCTCTACAAGCGCTTTGCCGCCCGCCGCATGAGCATGACAGAGAACAACGCGCAGCAGGCGGACGTGCTGGAAGGCGCGCACGTCGTGCCCAACGCCAATGGCACCGCGCCCGCGCAGTGGCTGGATACGGTCTTCGGCGGCCACCGCAAGATCCTGATGCTGCTGCCTGGGCCGCCACTGGAGCTGAAGCCCATCTTCGAGAACGAATGTATGCCGCGCCTGCGCGAAGCTCTGCCGCAGCGCTTCATCGCGATGCGCGTTCTGAAAGCGGCGATGATCGGCGAGTCGGCATGCGATGCGCGCATCGCACCCATCTACAAGCACTATCCGGATATCGAGACTACGATCCTGGCCAACGGCGGCGATATCCAAGTCAACCTGATCTGCGAGAAGCCCGCGCTGGACATCGCGCAGGCGCGCGTCGACGAGCTGGCCGGCCGCATTGAAGAGGAGCTGGATGATCTCATCTACTCCACGCAGGGCGAATCGCTCGAAGAGATCGTGCTGCTTTACCTCGGCATGAAAGGTGCGACGCTGGCAGTGGCGGAGAGCTGCACCGGCGGCCTGGTGGCGGAGCGCATCACACGCATTCCCGGCAGCTCGCGCGCATTTCTCGGTGGCGCCGTGGTCTATTCGAATGAGTTGAAGACTACGTTCGCCGGTGTGGACGCTGCGCAGATCGCACAGCATGGTGCAGTAAGCGCGCCGGTGGCGAAGGCTATGGCGGATGGCATCCGCAAGAAGACCGGGGCAACCACCGGGCTCGCGGTCACCGGAATCGCCGGCCCCGGTGGCGGGACGGAGGAGAAGCCCGTCGGGCTCGTCTATATCGCAGTGGCGCACGGCAAAGAGATCGAAGTAGTGGAGAAGAATTTCGCCGGGTTCTCCACCCAGAACACGCGGGAGCGCGTGCGCATGCTGAGCGCGCAGGCTGCGCTCGATCTCGTAAGAAGGCGGCTGATGTAGCGCCGCGGTGGTTTGGTATAGCGCTGCGGCGGTTCGGTGTAGCGCCCTCGGCGGTTTGGTAACGAGCTGCGCACTGTTGCGACGAAGCCCAAGGCGCTACACTCAAAGCCGTTCCCATGCTGCTCTCCATCATTGGCGTCATCGCGTATCTGCTGGGCTCGATTCCTTTCGGACTCATCCTGGTGCGCATCTTCCGCAAGCAGGACATCCGCGAGCAAGGTAGCGGCAACATCGGGGCAACCAACGTGATCCGCTCCGGCGGCAAGGGACTGGGAGCGGTGACCTTTCTGCTCGATGCGGCGAAGGGCTTCGTCGCCGTGCTGCTCGCGTGGCAGATTGCGCTGCACGCGCATCAGACACAGTTGCAGGCACAAAATCTGGCGGCCACTGCCGCGATCTGCGCCATCCTCGGCCACATTTATACGGTGTGGCTCGGCTTCAAGGGCGGCAAAGGCGTAGCTACGGGCTTTGGCGTCTTTCTTGGCATCGCTCCACTCTCCGCGCTGGTCGCGCTGCTTGCGTTCATTCTCGTCTTTGCGTTGAGCCGCTATGTCTCGTTGGCATCCATCGTCGCCGCGCTGGTATTTCCGCTTGCAGCGCTGCTGCGGCATCATGAGCCTCTGACGCCGTTCATGATCGCAGCAGTCGTTCTGCTTCCGCTGATCGTGATTGCGAAGCACCACGCGAACATTCGACGCCTGCTTGCGGGCACCGAATACCGCTTCGGCAGATCGAAGGCCGCCGCCGCGTGAGCCGCATCGCCATCATCGGCAGCGGCGCGTGGGGGACGGCGCTTGCCATCTCGCTCGCCGGACGGCGCGGCCATTCCATCGCGCTCTGGTCGCATACTGCCGCCGTCGCCGGGATGATCGCGCAGGATCGTGAAAACCGCACCTATCTGCCCGGCTTTGTCGTGTCCGAGGCAGTGCAGCCGACAACAGATCTCGCACACGCACTTCGATCCGCCGAGATCGTCATCGGCGTGATGCCATCTGCGTACGTAGAAGAGATTTACAGAACGATGGCGCCGCACCTGACCCCAGGTCAGGTGATCGTGAGCGCGACCAAAGGCATCATCACCAGCGGAGCCGACACGGTTCGTTATCAGCGGATCAGCGAGGTAATTGCCGGCGCGCTTGGCGGGCTCTCGCTGCCCTGCGCCGTGCTGAGCGGACCGTCGTTCGCGCAGGAGGTTGCCGCTGCCTGCCCGACCGCGATGACCATCGCGTGCGCGGATACGCCGATCGCAGCGCGCCTGCAGGAAGAGCTCTCCGGGCCCGCATTGCGCCTTTACACCAATGACGATGTGATCGGTGTGGAACTTGGCGGCGCGCTCAAGAATGTGGTCGCCATCGCTACCGGCATCGTCGATGGCCTTGGCCTCGGCCACAACAGCGCGGCCGCTCTCATCACGCGCGGCATCGCTGAGATCACGCGGCTGGCGGTGGCCTGCGGCGGCCGACGAGAGACAATGGCCGGTTTGGCCGGCCTTGGCGATCTCGTCCTTACCTGCACCGGCGAGCTCTCGCGCAACCGCCGTGTCGGCATCGAGCTGGGAAAAGGTCGCCGTCTCGGTGACATTCTTGAAGGCATGGGCGGCAAGGTGGCGGAAGGCGTGCTGACGACTCGTGCGGCGCTTGGTCTCGCCCGAGCGCATGGCATAGAAATGCCGATCGCCACGCAGGTAGATGCCATCCTCCACCACGGCAAGAGCCCCCGCGAGGCCGTCGCGGAGCTGATGCGCCGTCCGGGGCGGGACGAGCTGTAATCCGCAAGAGCACCCTCCCGTTGCTACACTGAAACAGACGAGCCATCCATGATTCAGACCCTTTTCGGCAGCCTGAAAGAGGCTGAAGAACCCAAAAAACGCAGCCTCTTCGAACGCATGCGCGAGGCGGTGACGCGCACGCGCGAGAACCTCTCGCAATCGCTTGAAGAGATCGTCGCGCTGACTGTCGAGATCGACGACAGGGCGCTCGACGATCTGGGGATGAGCCTGATCGCCGCCGATCTTGGCGTGGTGACGGCGCAGGAGATCCTGAGTGCGTTGCGCGAGCGCGCGCTGAACCACCAGATTCGCGACGGCGCGGAGCTGAAGCAGATGCTGCGCGCGGAGATCAAGGCCATCCTCGACGCCTATGCCGTTCCGCCGCGGGTGGTGGAGCAGCCGCCGGAGGTCATCCTGCTGGTGGGGGTGAACGGCACCGGCAAGACGACGACCAGCGGCAAGCTGGCTGCGTGGTATCGGCGCATGGGCAAGACCGTGCTGCTGTGTGCCGCGGATACCTTTCGCGCTGCGGCGATCGAGCAGTTGGAAATCTGGGGACAGCGCACCGGAGTCGAAATCATCAAGACCAAGCAGGGCGGCGATCCTTCCGCGGTGCTCTTCGATGCGCTGCATGCGGCGAAATCGCGCTCGACCGATGTGCTGCTGGTCGACACCGCGGGACGCCTGCACACCAAGAACGACCTGATGAAAGAACTGGACAAGATGCGCCGCACCACGCAGCGCTTCATTCCGGATGCGCCGCACGAAGTGCTGCTGGTGATGGACGCCACCACCGGTCAGAACGGGATGCAACAGGCGAAGCTCTTCATCGAGTCCGCGGGTGTCACCGGCATCGTACTCACCAAGCTCGATGGCACGGCGAAAGGCGGCGTTGCAGTGGCGATCGCGCGCGAATTGCGGCTACCTGTGCGCTTTGTCGGCGTAGGTGAAAAGCTCGACGACCTGCTGCCCTTCGACAGCGCCGCCTTCACCGATTCGCTGCTCGGCGCCTGATCCCGATGCCCGACAGGCCGCAGAATACGCGCGGGATTCCGATAGCAGACGACATGCATTGGATGCTGGCCGCACTCGCGCTTGCGCGTAACGGCGTGGGCCTGGCGTCGCCGAATCCTACCGTGGGCTGCGCGATTGTTCGCGAAAATCGCATCGTCGGCCGCGGCTTCCATCAGTATGCCGAGCGAGACCATGCTGAAGTTGTCGCGCTGAAGCAGGCGGGCGCGGCGGCGCGAGGCACTACGGCCTATGTCACGCTCGAGCCGTGCAGCCACCATGGCCGCACTGGTCCGTGTGCGCGCGCGCTGATCGAGGCCGGTATCGCCCGGGTGGTTGCGGCCACAGCCGATCCGAATCCGCTGGTCGAAGGCCGAGGATTTGCGATGCTCCGTGAAGCAGGCGTGGACGTTTCCGCCGGTCTGCTCGCCCCAGAGGCGCGCGAGTTGAACGACGCCTTCGCGCACTATATCCGGCACCGAACGCCTCTCGTCTCGCTGAAGATTGCGGCGACCCTCGATGGCGCCATCGCGCCG
>DASYBK010000091.1:0-15917 GCA_036500805.1 Acidobacteriaceae bacterium
GCGCAATGAAATTGAGCAAAACTCCGGTGGCGTTCTCATCTCGGATGAAACCGGGACAACTCGCGACAACCTCATCAGCGGCAATTCCGTTCACGACAATCCGTTCGACTGCGGGATTACTATTGCCTCCCACGGCCCCGCCACCAGCGTGATACCGAGTGCAACACTTTCCTTCGGCATCTTCCGCACCACCATCTCCCACAATGATTCGTCGCACAATGGCTTCGACGTTCCCGGTGCGGGCGCGGGAGTGGGCATATTCGCTCCCTTCCCCGGCACCACGGCCACCGGCAATGTAGTCATCGACAACGATCTGCACAATAACGGCCTGCCTGGCGTCACCATGCACAATCACGCAGCGGCTCCCGCTCCTGCGCCGCCCGTCAATCTCAATGACAACATGATCGTCGGCAACCGCATCTCCGGGAATGGAGCAGACACCGCGGACGCGGGGACTTCCGGCCCCACCGGCATCAATGTTTTCAGCGTGGCACCCATCACGGGCACCGTCATCTCGCAGAATGTCTTTGACGATGAAGCGATCGATGTCGCCTTCAATGCACCCACAGGGCAGCTCAACGTACATCTCAACGACTTCGATTCCACAGGAATCGGCATCGACAATCATCTTGGCACCGGCAGCGTAAACGCGACGGATAACTGGTGGGGCTGCCAGACTGGTCCCGGTGGAAAGAAATGCACCACCATTGCCGGCCCCGGAGTAGCCTTCACGCCCTGGCTGACCTCTCCGTTTGATGATGACCACGATTCCGGCAATCACCGGTAATCGTATTGTCCTAGCGAATGCGGCTGGCAGCCCGATCGAGCTGAATTCGGCGCTCAGCCGCATTTCTATATCTATTTCATTTCTATATCTATTTATGGAACGGCTGCGTCTCGGTGATCTTCGGCCGTTCCTTTTCCTCCGCCTGCAGCTGCTTGCTCACCTTCTCCACCTGCGCGAAGACCCGCAGCAGGTTGCCGCCCATGATCTTGCGGCAATCCGCCTCGCTATAGCCGCGCTGCCTCAGGGCCGCCGTGATCTTCGGCAGGTCTGCCGCCGAATCGATCCCCTCCGGTGCCGAGGGAATCCCATCGAAGTCCGATCCGATGCCCACATGGTCGATGCCCGCCACCTTCACCATGTGGTCGATGTGGTCGATCAAATCGCTCAGCGGCGGCCGCGGAATCTTCGCCGCCCATTCCTTATCCATCGCGTCTTCCTGGTCGTAGGTCAGCGGCTTTCCCTCCGCTCTCGCTTTCTCCTCGGCCGCTTTCTCCGCAGCCTCGCGCTCCGGCTTCTGCGCATCCCATGCCTTCCGCCAATTGTCCGAAACGAATGCCGAGTAGAAGTTCACGTCTGCCACGCCACCATTCACCGCCAGCGCCCGCAGCATCTCGTCCGTCATGTTGCGCGGCGCATTGGTCAGCGCGCGCGCAGAGGAGTGCGACGCGATCACGGGCGCGCGCGTCAGAATCAGCGTCCGATAGAAGGTCTGGTCCGCCACGTGCGAGATGTCCACCATCATGCCCAGCCGGTTCATCTCGTAAACCACATCTTTGCCGAACTCGGTCAGCCCTTCCTTGGTGTGGTGCACCTTCGGATCGTTGATATCGCCGGAGGAGTCGGCCCAGTCATTCGAGTTGGACCAGGTCAAGGTCATGTAGCGCACGCCCAGCCGGTAGTAGTCGCGCAGCAGCGGCAGCGAGTTCTCGATCGAATGGCCGCCCTCGATGCCCATCAGCGCGGCCAGCTTGTGCTCGCGGTGCGCCCGCTCGATGTCCGCCACCGAGTAGGCCATCATCATCTTGTCCGGATGCTTCAGCGCCGCCTGGTGTACCGTATCGATCAGCTCCAGCGTGCGCCGCGCATAGTGCCCCTGATAAAGATCCGGCTCTACCCAGATAGAAAAAAACTCCGCACCCAGGTTGCCCTTCTTCGCCGCCTCAAAGTTCAGATAACCGCCGTTCAGCGGCTCGGTCAGGTCGTAGTTTGCGTCCAGCATGCGCTGCGTCGTGTCGGCATGCGTGTCGATGAAAAAGTTGGTGGCGTAAGAAGCATGGGTCATGGTCTTGGTTGCATGGCGGTGCGGCGTTGTGTGCGAGGCATCCTGCGCGATGAGAGAGGTGGCAATCAGTAGGAGAGCGGCTGCCGGCAGTTTCATGAAATCCGAGTGTAGCAAAGGACAACCTGCGGCTAGGTCGGTCCATCTCATCTAAAGGAGAGGTGTATAAAAATGGAACCCACCAAGAAGGACCCTACACCCGCGACGCCGCCGGATACACACAGCAAACCAACAGAAGAGCGCGGAGAACACGACCGCTTGAAGAGGACCGCAGACGAGATGTCTCGCCGCGGGCTGGAACGTCAGCATAAGGGCGAAGTAGGAAAGAGCTTCCCCAAATAAGTGGCGCGAAATCCGCATGAAATGAAAAGCCTCCAGCCCGTCAGCCAGGCTTTCTTCGTTTCGTCTCGCTTGTCCAGCCGCCTCGTCATCCGATCCGAGCGCGACTGCCAGCGGCTTCATGGGAATCCGAGTGTAAGCAAAGGACAACCTCGCGCCGCCCCCGCCCATCCATCTAGAAGGAGAGGTGAACTATGCAACCGATCGTGAAGGACACGAAAAAGGACGTAGCACGCCCCGCGCATCCCGACACCCACAGCAAATCAACGCCCGATCGCAGCTCGCATGACCGTATGAACCGGGTAGCCAATGAGATGGCAGGCCGCGGCCTGGAACGGGAGCGCAAGGACGAAGAGGGCAAGGACGTCATCGTAGAAAGTGATCCGCACGGCAGCAAATAATCTGCGTATTTCCCCGATGCAGAGAGCCCCGGTTCGTCCACCGGGGCTTTGTCACTCTTGGAAAATACTCATCCAGGCTAAGCGAAGACTCGCAGTTCGCCAGGTTGCCCATCAACCCATCGTGAGCGACAACGGAGCGAACCCACCAAATCGCGCCACAGGCGCGTGTGCGACGGCCAGTCCTAACTTGTAGCATGCGGATCGATCTTCAGCTTCGATCCCGTGCTCCATTCCGTCATCGGCTTTACCGTGCGCACCTCGGTATCGCGTCGCTTCCAGCTTCCACGAATGTAGTCGCGGTTCATGGTCGCGATCACCTCCAGCGGGATCTCCTTGGGGCACGCGCCCGTGCATTCGCCGATATTGGTGCAGCCGCCAAAGCCTTCGGCGTTCATCTGCGCCACCATATGCAGCGCGCGATGATCCCGCTCCGGCACGCCCTGCGGCAGGATGCTCAGGTGCGCAATCTTCGCGCCGGTAAACAGCGCCGATGACGCATTCGGGCACGCCGCAACGCACGCGCCGCAGCCAATGCACGCTGCCGCATCCATCGCGCGGTCCGACGTCTCCTTGCCGACGAGAATCGCGTTCCCATCCGGCGCATTTCCTGTGTTGACCGAGACATATCCGCCTGCCGCGATGATCCGGTCGAATGACCGCCGGTCCACCACCAGGTCCTTGATGGCAGGGAAGGCCGCGGCGCGCCACGGCTCGATGATTAGCTCCTCGCCATCCTTGAAGTGTCGCATTGTCAACTGGCACACCGTGGTCGCCGGCATCGGTCCGTGCGGGATGCCGTTGATCATGAACCCACACGAACCGCAAATGCCCTCGCGGCAGTCGTGCTCAAAGGCGACTGGCTCCTCGCCGCGCGCGATCAGCGTCTCGTTGAGCACGTCCAGGCATTCCAGCATGGACATCTCCGGATTCACATCGTCCACCGTGTAGCTGACGAATCTGCCTTTGTCCTTGCGACTCGTCTGCCGCCAGATCTTTAGCGTTAGTTTCATTTACTTGTAGCTCCTCTGGCTCGGGTGCACGTATTCAAACTCCAGCGGTTCCTTCGTCAGTTCCGGATGATTGCCCGGCCCGCGATAGCCCCACGCCGCCACATAGGAGAAGTGCTCATCGTCGCGCTTCGCCTCGCCGTCCGGCGTCTGGTACTCTTCGCGGAAGTGCCCGCCGCAGCTCTCGTTGCGCTCCAGCGCGTCGATGCACATCAGCTCGCCCAATTCCAGAAAGTCCGCCACGCGCCCCGCTTTTTCGAGGCTCTGGTTCAGGTCCGCACCTGTGCCTGGCACAGTTACGTTCTGCCAGAACTCATCGCGCAGCTCGCGAATCTGCTCGATCGCGTGCTGCAATCCCTCCGCCGTGCGCGACATCCCGCAGTACTCCCACATAATCTTGCCCAGCTCGCGATGGAACGAGTCCACCGTGCGCTTGCCCCGGATCGAGAGCAGCTTGCTGATGGTTTCGTTTACGCACGCCACGGCATTGCGCACCTCGGCATTCGACTCCTCTACCTTGCCCAGCTTGTTCGTCGCCAGGTAGTTGCCGATGGTGTAGGGAATGACGAAGTAGCCGTCGGACAATCCCTGCATCAGCGCGCTCGCGCCCAGCCGGTTCGCGCCGTGGTCAGAGAAGTTCGCCTCGCCCAGAACGAACAAGCCCGGAATAGTCGACTGCAGGTGATAGTCCACCCACAGGCCGCCCATCGTGTAATGGATCGCCGGGTAGATGCGCATCGGCACCTTGTACGGATTCTCGTCCGTGATGCGCTCGTACATGTCGAAGAGGTTGCCATAGCGCTCGCGGATCGTCTGCTCGCCCAGTCGGCGAGTCGCATCCGCAAAGTCGAGATAGACGCCCAGACCATTCGGACCCACTCCCCGGCCCTCATCGCAGACCGCCTTCGCGTTGCGCGAGGCTACATCGCGCGGGACGAGATTGCCGAAGCTCGGATACTTCCGTTCGAGAAAATAGTCGCGCTCGGCCTCGGGAATCTGATCCGGCGGTCGCTTGTCGCCCTTGTTCATCGGCACCCAGATGCGCCCGTCGTTGCGCAGTGACTCGGACATCAAGGTCAGCTTCGACTGGTAGTCGCCCGAGACCGGAATGCACGTCGGATGGATCTGCGTGTAGCAGGGGTTGGCGAAGAGCGCGCCCCGCTTGTGCGCCCGCCAGCTCGCAGTTACATTCGATCCCTTCGCGTTGGTCGAAAGATAGTAGACGTTCCCGTAGCCGCCCGTTGCCAGGATCACCGCATCCGCGATGTGCGTCGTGATCTCACCGGTCACCAGGTTGCGGGCCACAATGCCGCGCGCCTTGCCGTCGATCACGATCAGGTCCAGCATCTCGGTGCGCGCCAGCATCTCCACCGTGCCCGCATGCACCTGCCGTTCCAGCGCCTGGTAGGCTCCCAGCAGCAACTGCTGCCCCGTCTGCCCCCGTGCGTAGAAGGTCCGCGACACCTGCGCGCCGCCGAAGGAGCGATTGGTCAGCGTGCCGCCGTACTCGCGCGCAAACGGTACACCCTGCGCCACGCACTGGTCGATGATGTGCACGCTGATCTCGGCCAGCCGGTAGACATTCGCCTCGCGCGAGCGGAAGTCGCCACCCTTCACCGTGTCATAGAAGAGGCGGTAGACGCTGTCGCCATCGTTCTGGTAGTTCTTCGCAGCGTTGATGCCGCCCTGCGCTGCAATGGAGTGCGCGCGCCGCGGCGAATCCTGGAAGCAGAAGCACTTCACGTTGTAGCCAAGCTCCCCCAGCGTGGCCGCGGCAGCACCGCCGGCCAGCCCGGAGCCCACCACGATCAGCGTGTGCTTGCGCTTGTTCGCCGGATTCACCAGCTTCAGATCGAAGCGCGTCTTCTCCCACGCCTGCTCAATCGGACCAGTGGGAACTCTGGAGTCAAGTGCCATCTATTTCACCACCCCCAGCATGACGCTGATCGGAATCGAGATGTACCCCAGCACAATCACCAGCGCGATCACCCACGCCGCGCTCTTCAAAATCGGCGTATGCCGCGGATGATTCATACCCAGCGACTGAAACATGCTCCAGATGCCGTGCCGCAGATGCAGCCCCAGCAGGATCATCGAAAAGATGTACCAGACCGAAACCCACCACACCTGAAAACCCGTGACCACGTTGTGGTACACATCGGCCTCGATGAACGCCGCGCCGGGGTGATAGTAACCCGCGGTCAGGTGCAGCAGGTGGAAGATCACAAACGCCAGCACGATCGGCCCGCTCCAGTACATGGTGCGCGAGGCATAAGAGGAGGCAATCGCCTTCTTCGCCGAATAGCCCACCGGCCGCGCGCGCTTCTTCAGGAGCGCCAGTTGCACCGTGGCGATGATGTGCAGCGTGACACAGATGAGCAGGATGATGCGCACCGGCCAGAGCAATTCGCCCAGCTCGTGCAGCAGCTTGCCGTAAGCATTCAGCTTCGCCGGTCCCTCGAAGATCTGCAGGTTGCCCGCCAGGTGGCCGATCACGAAGATGAACAGGATCGCGCCTGTCACCGCCATCACCGCCTTCTTGCCGTTGGTCGATCCCCAGAAGCCTGGTGCGCGCGCTTTGCGCACTTCCATCGCACTCGTGCTCATGCCTCGCGCCTCGCCTTACCTGTCACGTCCGCCCATCTCGTGCTTACCCGTCTCATCCTTGCCCGTTTCATGGAAGATCACCTCATCCGCAGCTACGAATTCCGTAGGCACACCCGGCTTCCGGGCGCAGACGCGCGCCTCAGCGATCGCCAATGATGCTACAGAAAAGACTCAGGAGGTCGGCGTATCGGTGCAGGGAAAGCCACTCATCATTATGGGAGCCACAAAGAACGACCGTCAACCAAGGCGTAGTCATAATGCTCGACGCTGGCACGTAATCGTGCGTTGGGCACGTCAAGTCATGACTGACCGCTCTGAACATTAATGGTCAGAGCGTGCTGCTCGGGAGGCGGACAGTCGTCGCACGTTGGGACCGCGAGCAGGTGCACCTGCTTCATGGCGATAGGGTAAATGACCCTGATCTTGTCGTTCATATACGTTCGCCCACCACCTGGGATGGTGACGTATCTCTTCTGTAGCATCGGATTTCCGGGATCCTCGGCAAATTGACAACCTGTGCAACGTATGAACGATACGAGGGGGTTCAATGCATTGACATTAGCCGTATTTAGGACGTCGAGTGAAACGGTGATAACTCCCGGAGCGTCAGGCTTGATTGTCGTCTCAGACTCGATGGTCGGCTTGCCAATGGCTAGATAGTGGATAAAACCAACTTGCAACTGCGCCATTTTCGGCTGCATAGCCTGATAGTTTTTATCGAGTTTGCCGCTCAAGCTTCCCATCGTCCCCTGAAATTCACCCAACTGCGCTCGCAAGCTACTGATCTCATCTTTGTCCTTCTGAGTGAGATCACTGAAAGTTTTTACCGAATCCGTCAGCGCCTTTTGAGCCGTTTCTGCCTTCGTACTGCTTTCGCGCTGTCTTGCAGTGCTCACATAAAGGGTCGCAATACCGACAACGGCAGGACCGAGCACATAAATCAGCTTGATCCAGGATTGTCCTGCCTTTCTTCTTTCTTCTCGCCAAAGATGAGTTCCCTGCGCCGCAGTGAGGAGGATCGCAATAATCCCGAGCCAAAAAAGCCAATCTTTCAACAATGACGCACCGCCAGATGTAGCAGATTCTATCGTCCTATGATTGCCGCTCTAGTAACGCCTGCAACGCACGCCCACGATGGCTCAGCCTCTGCTTTGTCTCGAGATCGATCTCCGCCATGGTCTTTCCCAGCTCCGCCAGCCAGAACAACGGATCGTAGCCGAAGCCGCCCGTCCCATGCGGCTCGGCGATGATCTCGCCTTCCATCGCACCGTTAGCCGTATCGAGCGTCACGCCATCGCGCGCCAGCGCCAGCACGCATCGATACCGTGCCGTCCATGGCCGCGCATGCCCGCGAAGCTGTTCGAGAAGATAAAGATTGTTCCGCCCGTCCGCATCCTCGCTGTCGGTCACGTCAAAGCCAGCATCATCGGCGTAGCGCGCCGACCGCACTCCCGGCGCGCCGCCGAGCGCGTCCACCTCGAGCCCCGAATCGTCCGCCAGCACCAGCAACCCCGGCCGCGCGCGGCTGTAAGCTTCGGCTTTCAACTTCGCATTCGCCTCAAAGGTCGCGCCGTCCTCCGCGGGCGCAGGAATCTCGCTCAAGCCCGGCAGCACCGCAATCTCCACTCCGAAGACTGCCGCAGCTACAGTAAAATCGCGCAGCTTGCCCGCATTCGAGCTCGCAGCATAGAGAGCTTCGTTCGACGAATGGGGGCTCAATGCGAGGCTCCGTGAGCGTGGTGCTCACCATGACCTGCGTGATGCATGCCATGCCCGCCGTCTCCCTCGTCCATCGGCTCGTTCATATGCCGCAGCATACCCGCGCCGCCCGCGCGGAAGAAGCGCCATAGCAGCACCCCAGCCATCGCAAGGAAGACGATGTTCAACACGGTCGTGTGATCCCAGCGAAAGCCCATGTCCATCGCCATGCTCATCGCGTGCGCGTGCGGCGTCAGATGCAGAACAAGGAAGAGCCACTCCACCGCCAGCGCGGCGGCCGCCATCGCCACATAGAAGAGCACCAGCAGCAGCAGCGCCGCGCGCCAGCCGTAGTATTTGCGGTGAATGTTCACGATCGGCAGGATGATCAGGTCGCCGAAGAGAAACGCGATCACCCCGCCGAAGCTCAGCCCGTGCTGCCACAGCACCGCGGCCAGCGGCACATTCCCCACCGAGCAGACAAACGACACCAGCGCCACCAGCGGGCCGGCCAGCGGTCCCCACCAGCGCGCCAGCGCCGGATGGCCGACAAGGAAAAATCGCTGCCAGAAAGCCGCCGGAACCCACGCTGCAATGCAGCCCGAGAGCACCAGCCCGAGCACAATGTCCGGCAACACCGCCGCCCATTCCATGACGAAGATGTTGCTGATCGCCGTTAGCGCCTCGGGCGAGCGGAGCCGCGCCAGCCACGTGTCGCCTGAGGCAGCCATATCCATCGCCGCGTGGCCTTCCATACGACCGAGCGCGCCGCGCTCCGCCTGCTTGCGGGCAGCATCCACCAGCCGCTTGCCGAAGAAAAGATTCAGCAGTATGACGAGCACCACAATCATCATCGGGCCGCCCACGAACTCCGCCGCGGCAAAGCGCCAGCCCATCAGTACAATCAGCGAAAGCCCCAGCTCAAAGACCAGGTTGGTCGAGGCAAACTCGAAGGCCATTGCCGCGCGGAAGTCCGCGCCCTTGCGAAAGAGTGTGCGCGCAATCGCCACCGCGGCGTAGGAGCACGACGACGAAGCCGCGCCCAGCCCCGACGCGATCGCAATCGAGCGCGGGCCGCCATCCGGCATCAGCTTCGCCACTTTCTCCCGCGATACGGTCGCCTGCACCACCGCCGACAGACCGAAGCCAAGGATGAGCGCCCACAGCATCTGCCATCCCATCATCGCGGCCATCGCGAGTGCCCGCTCGATCTGCGCCACCCAGTGCATGGAATATCTAGATGCCTCGCTCCGGTAGCAGAGCAGGGAAGCAAGCCAGCGGACAACCCGCACAGCGCGGCTTCGGCCCGCACTGTTCCTTACCCACCATGACGATCAGCGCATGGAACTCATTCGCATGCCGCACTCGTCGCTTACCGCGTTCGCCGGCAAACGCACTCCACGCCAGCCGCTGGATCGCGTCATAACTCGAACGCTCCCGCGCCAGCCCATGCCGCGCCGTCACCCGCCGCAGATACTCGTCCACCACCATCGCCTCATGCCCTAGCGCGTACAGCAGGATCGCGTCCGCCGTCTCCGGCCCCACGCCGGGCAGCGCCAGCAGCTTCGGCCGCAATACCTCCGTGCGCATCGCCGCCAACCGCTCAAACGACCCGCCCGCTTCCGCAAACAGGAAGCCAAGGAACGCACGGATCGCCGCGGTCTTTCGCACCATATATCCCGAAGGCCGCAGCAGCATGCGAAGCTCCTCCTCCGGCATCGCCAGCAGCGCTGCTGCGTCAACCACCCCGTGCTCGGCGGAATTGCCCAGAAGCCCCTGTTGGCGCAAGTTCCCAAGCGACCGCTCCACCGCCCGCCACGAGGTGTTCTGCGTCAGATACGCCCCCAGCGTGATCTCGAGCGGCGTTTCGCCCGGCCACCAATGTTGCGGCCCGTAAGCCTCCAACAGCCGCTCGTACATCGCACGCAGCATCGCCGATTCGCGGGACACTGGAGCCGATACGGATTGAGCAGCCCGCGGCATCAGAACAACCAAGACCACCTTCCCGGAATTTTTCTTTCAGGAGTAAAGCACATGGCAAAGCAGCCCATCACCACGACCAGCGCGTACGGCTGGCGTACCCACACCCGCTATCTCGAAATGCACACCCGCAAGCGCTACGAGATGGTCCACATCACCGACGAGATCGAGCGCATCGTCCGCGAGAGCGGCGTCGACGATGGTCTTTGCTTCGTCTCGCCCATGCATATCACGGCGGCCATTTACGTGAACGACAACGAGAGCGGCCTCATCCACGACATCGGCGAGTGGCTGGAAACGCTCGCGCCCGCAAAGCCTGACTACCGCCATCATCAGACCGGCGAGGACAACGCCGACGCCCACCTCAAGTCGCTCTTGCTGCACCACGAGACCACCCTGCCGGTCACCGGCGGCCATCTCGACCTCGGCACCTGGCAGCGCATCTTCTATGCCGAATTCGATGGCCAGCGCACCAAACGGGTCATCGTAAAGGTCCTCGGAGTGGCCGCGGAGCCTGAAAAGTAACGATGAAGGAGGGCTTCCTGACGTTTGGGCATAAAGTTGCCTGCCCTCCTGCCGATAAATGCTCCAGTTAGGAACGGTTCCCTTCACAGGCTGTCCACGGACACGACGTGATCCAGGAGCCCCACTTCAGGACCAACAGGAGCCGACGCTATGTCATTAGGTGTATTGAACAACATCGCCGCTACTTACGCTGCGAACAACCTGAGCAACACGCAGGCCAGTCTGCAGAACGTGCTCACGCAGCTCTCTTCCGGTTCGCGCATCAACTCCGGCGCGGACGATGCCGCCGGCCTTTCGCTGGCCGATGGTCTCCAGGCCAACCAGTCCGCGCTGACCCAGTCCGCAAGCAACGTGAGCTTGGGCGTGGGCCTGCTGCAGACCGCCGATGGCGCGCTCTCGCAGGTCAATAACCTGCTCAACCGGGCAGTCACTCTGGCGACCGAAGCCGGCAACGGCACGTTGAACAACTCGCAGTACGGCGCAGCGAACCAGGAGTACCAGTCGATCCTGGCCGAAATCAACAGTATCGGCGCCACCACCACATACAACGGCCAGGCCGTCTTCGGCGCCCAGACCGGAACTGCGGCAGCACCCGCAACCGCTACCTTCTCCATCTACACCAGCGACGGCAGCGCCACCGGGACGTCAACGGACACACTCAGCATCGCGCAACTCTCCAGCGCCTCGGTGGGCGACACGGGCGGCACCATCGCCTCCGCCACCACGGGCAACGGCATTGTCTATACCGCGGGCACGGGTACAGCACTGAACGCGACGAACGCGGATCTGACCAGCAGCGCGAACGCGCAGAATGCACTCACTGCCATCACCGCCGCCATCAGCGGCGTGGCTGCGCAGCGCGGCTATCTCGGCTCGCAGATCAACACGCTGAACTCGATCGCCGGCGTCGAGACCACGCAGAGCGAAAACCTGTCGTCGGCGGAAAACTCCATCACCGCCACCGACTACACCACCGCCACCTCGCAGCTGTCGAAGTACCAGATCCTGACCCAGACCGGCATCAGCGCTCTGGCCCAGGCCAACAGCACGCAGCAGGCGGTCACCAAGCTGTTGCAGTAGTCCTTCGTCTCTTCGGTGAGCGCCTGGCGTCGCTGCCAAGCGCTCACCGAGGTGATCTCCATCCACCTCCATCATCCCTACTTCAGCGGGTGGTTGGAGCGTCTTCCTGCCGGTCTCAAAAGGACCTGCAAATGCCAGTGGCGCTTCCGTCAGGAAACGCCGCACGGGGACCGTCTGCACTCCTCGCGGCAGCAGGAAAAACGCTCTCTTGGGCAAGCCACCCGCATTTTTTTTTAACACTCGTGGGAGAAGAGCATGGGAACCATCGGCCTCAGCTTCGGTTCACCGAGCAGTGGTCAGGGTATCGATGTCGCGAGCACGGTCAGCCAGATGGTGACCCAGTTGCAGGCGACCGAGACGCCCTATAAGAATCAGCTCACGGCGCTGCAGTCGCAGGATACCGTCATCTCCAGCCTCGGCAGCCTGCTCTCCACGCTCTCCAGCGACGTCAACGCGCTCACCGATCCAGCCGGCGTGCTCTCCGGAAAGCAAGGCTCCAGCTCGGATACAAATACGCTGGCGCTCCTCTCCGCCGATACCACGGCGACCGCCGGCAGCCACACCGTTACCGTGCAGCAGCTTGCTCAGACCTCCACGGAAGCGTCGAACGCTGTAGGCGCAAACGACACCCTGAGCGGCTCCTTCTCGTTTCACATCGGCAACGGCAGCTCGCAGACCGTCTCCGTCGATCCCGCGAACAACACCATGGCCGGCCTCGCCGCCACCATCAATCAGGCTGGCATCGGCATCTCGGCCAGCGTGGTCACGGACTCGAGCGGCTCGCGCCTCTCGCTCATCAGCCAGACCAGCGGTGCCGCCGGACAGATCACCATCGACTCGAGCGCGCTCAACGACACCACAACCGGCGCAGCAGTATCGCTCGTTGCCGGCCAGCCCGGCCAGGACGCCCAGTTCACCGTCGACGGCATCCAGACCACCAGCGCCAGCAACACCATCACCGGCGCTATTCCCGGCGTCACCATGCAGCTCCTCGGCACTTCCACTTCAGCCAATCCCGTTCAGGTCCAGATCGACAACGACACCTCGTCGGTCACCACCGCACTCTCCACCATGGTCACGGACTACAACGCGGTGGTCTCCGCGCTTTCCGCCCAGGAAGGCAAGGACGCAAGCGGCAACGCCGAGCCACTTTATGGCTCGCCCATCATCTCGCAGTTGCAGCAGATGCTCTCGAGCGCTCTCAACACTCCGTCCGGAACCTCGCTCACCTCGATGACGCAGATCGGTCTTTCGCTCAACAGCAACGGCACACTCGCGCTCGATACCGACCAGCTCACCACGGCGCTCAACAACAACTACTCCGGTGTGCAGGCCTTCTTTCAAAACACCAACAGCTTCGGCCTTGGTCTCGAGCAGGCCGTTAACAACGCCGGCACCGGCTCCCCGACCAGCGTCCTCAGCCAGACGCAAACGGCAAATGCGGCTGAAGAAACCAATTTGAATAGCACCATCAGCACCATGAACGCGAATATCACCACCCAGCAGACCAACCTGACGACGGAATTGAACGCAGCCAACCAAACGCTGCAGGAGATCCCCATGCAGCTCACCATGGTCAACGAAATCTATTCCGCCATCACCGGCTACAACCAGAACCAGAACGGCTAAAGGACTCGCGATGCGACACTACCACCAAGCAGCAATCGAAAGCGCCAACGGCGTGCAACTCATCGTCGCTCTCTACGACGGATTGCAGCGCTTTCTCACCCAGGCCGCGGTCGCCTGCGAAGTCCGCGACGAAGTTGCGCGCCGCGAGGCCGCCCGCCGCGCCCTCAACATCGTCATCCATCTCCAGGCCAGTTTGCGCATGGACCTCGGCGGGCTTTCGGCCGAGCGGCTCAGCGACTTCTACACCGCCGTCTTTGCCGACGTGCTGCGTGCCTCCGCGAGCGTATCGCGTCAGCTCTTCCTGGACACCGCGCGAGAGGTCCGCAATGTGCGCGAGGCATGGAAGGTCGCCGCCCAGGATCCCACAGCGTTAGCCATGATCCCGCTCGATCTGCAGACCAGGCAGGAACAGCTCTCCAAGACCGTCGCCATCCGTCCATCCACAAAGGACGACACAGCCGCCCCCGCCTGGATCGCCTGAGCTTGACGGCCACTGATTCCAAGATGTCATTCTGAGCAAAGCGAAAGCCTGCCCTGAGCCTGTCCGAAGGGAACCTGCAGTCTCTTCGAACAAACCGCAACATTCAATGTGAGCGACCAAAGGAAGCGAACCTAACGACTCGCGCCACCGGCGCGTGTGCCCGGATGGCTAATCCCCGGCGACTTCCAGCTCTTCTTCCAAAAGCTGCTTCTCGTAGAGGCTCGCATAGAAGTGCCCCAGGGACAGCAGCTCCTCATGCGTGCCCAGCTCCGCGATCCGCCCATTCACCAGCACCGCGATGCGGTCCGCATGCCTCACTGTCGAGATGCGATGCGAGATAAAGATCGTCGTGCGATCGCGCATCACCTCGCGCAGCTGCCGCAGGATCGTCTCCTCGGTGTAGGTGTCCACGCTCGCCAGCGCATCGTCCAGCACCAGGATTGCGGGGTCGCGCACCACCGCGCGCGCAATCGCGGTGCGCTGCTTCTGCCCGCCGGAGAGCGTGATGCCGCGCTCGCCCACCGACGTATCCAGTCCGTGCGGAAAGTCTTCGAACTCGCGCCGGATGTGCGCTGCCTCGGCAGCCGCCAGCACATCCTCGTTTGAAGCATGCGGCGCGCCCAAAGCAATGTTCTCGCGAATCGACTCGCTGAAGAGAAATGTCTCCTGCGGCACAAATCCGATATTCGCCCGCAAGGTCGCCAGCGGATACTCACGCACCGGCCGGTCATCGATCCGCACCGCGTCCGGGGCGGCGTCATACAGGCGGCCAATCAGCCCCACCAATGTGGACTTGCCCGAGCCCGTCGGCCCCACCAGCGCCAGGCTCGTCCCTGCCGGTATCTCAAGGGAGATATCGTGCAGCACCTCCACCGGCTTGCCCTCGGTGTCGGTATAGGCGAAGTTCAGATGGCGAAATTCGATCTTTCCCTTCAGCCGCGTCTCCGGCCCCAGCGTCGTATCCGCCGCCGCATCGTCGATCGTCGGCTTATCCGTCATCAGCTCATGAATGCGGATCACCGAAGCTGTGCCCCGCTGCACCAGATTCACCACCCAGCCCAGCGCGATCACCGGCCAGGTCAACATCATCATGTAGGTATTGAACGCGACAAACTGGCCCACTGAAATGCGGCTCGTCAGCACTTCATGGCCGCCCACCAGCAAGGTGATCGCCAGCGACAGCCCCAGGATGAACTCGAGCGTCGGCCACAGCATGCCCATCAACTGCACCAGCCGCAATCCGCGCCGCACATTTTCGCGATTGGCTGCTTCAAACGACGCAATCTGCGGCTCCTCCTGGGCAAAGGCCCGCACCAGCCGCGCGCCGGAGAAATTCTCCTGCGCCTGCGCCGAAATCTCGGAGAACATTGCCTGGATGCGCTCGAACCGCTCGTGGATCTTCCGCCCCATGGTCTGCACCAGCACGCTGGCCAGCGGCAGCGGGACCAGAGCAACCAGAGTAAGGAAGGGGCTGATGCGCAGCAGGAAGAAGACCGCGCCAATCGAAAAGAGCACGGTGTTGGCGCTGTACATGATTGCCGGGCCCAGCAGCATGCGCACGGCGTTCAGGTCGTTCGTCATGCGCGCCATGATGTCGCCCGTGCGATGCTCGGCGTAGTAGCCGGCCGGCTGCTTCTCCAGTTGGCGGAAGAGATCGTTGCGCAGGTCGAACTCGATATCGCGCGAGATGCCGATGATGATCCAGCGCGTCAGGAAGAGGAAGATGCCTTTGGCCAGCGACACGCCGACCAGCAGCCCCGCATAGCGGAAGATCTTCTCCTGCGTGACACCGTGGTTCAGGTCGTCGATGGCGATGCGCAGCACCTGGGGGAAGAGGATCCAGATGGCATTCGACAGCACCACGGAAACGCCGCCCCAGAAAAAGCCGCGCCGGTAACGCTTCAGGTAGGGAACCAGCGGCTTCAGATTGCGGAACATCGGTATGTCCTTACTCCGTTCATTGCCTGTCCTGTTTCTGGGACGTTTCCACGTATTGCGCCACGCCGTTGCCGAAAGACCAGTCCGCCGTCTCGTTCTCATGCAGCACGACCAGTAAATCCTCGGGCCGCAGCAGCCCGGTTGCAGCCATCCGTTGCGCGATCTC
>DASYBK010000092.1:0-78900 GCA_036500805.1 Acidobacteriaceae bacterium
TCACCGAGGTATTCGTAATCGGTATGGATACGAGATGGATGAGCGTGAGACAGAGGCCGATGGCGATGGGGGCGAAGCCTTTGGGCGCGCGCTCGTCGGTCGAGCCGAGGATGACGAGGAGGAAGAAAGCGGTGAGGAGAAACTCCGCGACGAAGCAGGCGAGCAGGGAATAGCCGCCGGGGGAGTGCAGGCCGTAGCCGTTGGAAGCGAAGCCGGCGGCGCGAGAGAAGCCCTCCTTGCCGCTGGCGATGATATAAAGACAGCCCGAGGCGGCGATGCCACCGACGACCTGGGCAACGATGTAGGGCAGTAGATCGCGCGCCGGAAAACGGCCGCCCGCGTAGAGGCCGAAGGAGACGGCGGGGTTGAGATGCGCGCCGGAGATATGGCCGATGGCGAAGGCCATGGTGAGCAGAGTGAGACCGAAGGCGAGAGCGACGCCGCCGAAACCGATGCCGAGTTGAGGATAGGCAGCGGCGAAGAGCGCGGCTCCGCAGCCACCGAAGACCAGCCAGAAGGTACCAAAGAATTCGGCAAGTGCCCGGGTGAAGATAGACATGTGTTCGCTCGCTTTCTTTGAAGAAATGTGCGGCGGATGGATTGTCGCGCAAAACGGCTGCGGAGGGAAGAGGATACGTCACTCGACACAGAACATTCACGCGGACTGGCCGTCCGAGGCGGACGCGCCGGCGGCGCGTGCTGTGGTTATCGCTCCCTTTGGCCGCTCACGATTGGTTTGGTTGGCGGGCGAGCTGACGCCCACATCTCCGCCGGCGGTCCATCGCTGCTTAAGGTGCGGTTAAGGACGAGTCGCTATCGTCATCTTTATTGAAACCGTACCCATCCAATGTCATAACCAGGAGCCCAGGGATGCCGCGCACTCGTCTGCTATTTGTATCAAGCTGTCTCATTGCACTGACCTTCATAACGGCGCACGCTCAGTCGCAGGCGCCGCTGCGACTGGCTGCCAGGCTGGCGATGCCGTCGTCGGTGCAAGGGAGATTCGATCACCTGGGCATCGATCAGAAGGGCGGCCGGTTGTTTGTCGCCGCGGAGAGCGCGCACCAGGTTCTGGTCTTCGATCTGAAGAGCGGGAAGTATCTGCGATCGATTGAGGGGATCGAGATTCCGCATGCCATCTTTGTGCGTGAGGATCGCAACCGGATTTATGTCACGGATGGCGGGGCAGGCGCGTTGAAGGTATACGACGGCGCCACGTATGCGCTGTTGAAGACGATTCCGCTGAAGCTGGATGCGGATTCCATTGGCTACGATCCGGCTACCCACTTTCTCTATATCGACAATGGCGGCGGCGATGCGCATGAGAGCTTCTCGATGTTGAGCGTGGTCGATACCACGCGCGACGTGAAGGTTGCGGATATAAAGATCGACGGCGACACCCTGGAAGCGATGGCGCTCGAAAAGTCGACGGAGAAGATGTATGTGAACAATCCTGCGAAGAACCAGGTGGATGAGCTGAATCGCAAGCAGCGTTCTCTGACCGCAAGCTGGCCAGTGACCTTGGGCAAGAAGAATGTGGCGATGGCGCTCGATGAGGCGGGGCAGCGGCTGTTTGTGGCATCGCGCAGCGGAGATATTTCGGTCTTCGATACTGCGACAGGAAAGGAAACGACGTCGATGCCGATCGGCAAGGGCGTGGATGACCTGGCGTTCGATCCGGCAACGAAGCGCGTGTATGCACCGTGCGGCGGCGATGGGCTGATCTATGTGTACGAGCAGAGCGCGAAGGACAAGTACAGCCTGGTCGGCAAGGTGGCTTCGGGTCCGAGGGGAAAGAACGCGCTGCTGGACAAGGCGGCGGGGCGGTATTTTGTGATCGTGCCGCCGCAGGGTGAGACGGCCGGTGCGGTGTATGCCTACGCGCTGCAATAGGCGATGAAACAAAACGGCCCGTGATGCCCATCATGGGTGCGCATCGCAGGCCGTTCGGCGGTCGATAGTGGTTACGCCTGAGTCGTGCGCGTATGCAGATGCCTGTTCACGGTTGAGTTACAGACGTGAGCCGGCGGGACCGATATGCGAACGCGACATGGGCCGAACTATAGTCCCGCCTTCGTTGGTTTGTCCATGAGGCATTGCAGATTTTCAGAGGCATTGCAGATTTTCATTTTGCTTTGTGGAGGGGCATGTCGCCGCGCGCCGAGATGTCCAATGGATCGTTTCATCTGGTAATCAAGTTGCGCAGCAGGGCGCGAGCGCAGGATAATCGGCGGAATGGCTGAGCAGGGAAGCATGCGGGCCGACGCAGGTAAGCCAGCGGGCAAGCGGCGTTATTGGAATTGGCTGCTGGTGCTTCCGCTGATGCTGCTGGTGTATCCCGGGATGTATGCGCGGTCGACGCCGGAGTTGTTTGGCTTTCCGTTCTTCTACTGGTATCAGTTCGTCGTGGTGGTGGCGACTGCGCTGCTGACGGGCGCGGTGTACTGGCTTACTCGCAACCGCGCTGAGGAATAGCGACGAACGTTTCGGAGCCGGTGCAGGACATCTACGACAACGCGGAATTTTTCGCAGGCTACAGCGAGATGCGGCGCTCTGTGGAGGGGCCGACCGGTGCCACTCTGCGGACGACGCTGACTACGCTTATGCGGTCAGGGTTCACGCTCACTCACGTCGAGGAGTGGGCGCCGATGCACGAGCAGATCGAGGCGAGACCGGAAGTGGCGCAAGAGCGCGAACGGCCGATCTTTCTGCTGCTTGCGGCGCACAAGTAGGTTTCCTGATTTTGAGCCCGCTTTCCTGCCGGCGGAGCATCGGGTGAAACGCGGGTCGGTATACTGAAACCCTTTACATGGGCATGATTTCCGGCATCTTTCTGTTAGACAGGCAGGCCGCGTGTGCAACTGACATTCATCGACTGGCTGATCATGCTGGTCTATTTCGTCTTCGTGCTGGGCATCGGGTTCGCCCTGAAGCGCTACATGCGCACCAGCAACGATTTCTTTCTGGCAGGACGGTCCATTCCGGCGTGGATCTGCGGGCTGGCCTTCATCTCCGCGAACCTGGGTGCGCAGGAGGTGATCGGGATGGGCGCCTCCGGCGCGAAGTACGGCATTGCCACCAGCCATTTCTACTGGATCGGCGCGATTCCGGCGATGGTGTTCGTGGGCATCTTCATGATGCCGTTTTATTACGGATCGAAGGCGCGTTCGGTGCCGGAGTTTCTGCGGCTGCGCTTCGATGAGAAGACGCGCGGGCTGAACGCGATCCTGTTTGCGGTGATGACGGTGTTCTCGAGCGGCATCTCGATGTACGCGATGGCGCTGTTGATCCAGAACCTGCACATGCTCGACTCGCTGTTTCTGGCGGCGCACATCCCGCTGACGTGGATCTTTCACGTGTCGATCGCGATCAGCGCGGTGATCGTGCTGGCGTATATCTTTCTCGGTGGGCTGACCAGCGCGATCTACAACGAGGTGCTGCAGTTCTTCCTGATTGTGGCCGGCTTTCTGCCGCTGGTGTGGATCGGGCTGAAGCACGTGGGCGGCTGGAACGGTATCAAGCACACGCTGGGGCCGGCGTATACGCACTCGTGGCGCGGGATGGAGCACGCGCAGACGAATCCGTTGGGCGTGGAATGGTTCTCGCTGGTGATGGGGCTGGGTTTTGTGCTGAGCTTCGGCTACTGGTGCACGGACTTTCTGGTGATCCAGCGCGCGATGGCGGCGGACTCGGAGGAGAGCGCGCGCAAGGTGCCGATGATTGCGGCGATCCCGAAGATGTTCTTTCCCTTTCTGGTGATTCTGCCGGGGCTGATCGCGATCAGTGTGCCGGCGGCACAGGCGCATCTTGCGAGCAGCGCGAGTGGTGGAGCGGCTGTGGTGTCGCGCGCGGCGCCGCCGAGTGCAGACACCCATGCGGCGATCGCGCAGACGGCGGAGAACAAGGGTGATGTGAATGCGGTGGATTCGGAAGGGCGCGGGCTGATTCCGGTGAAGGTGAATGCGATCACTGGCCAGCCGGTCATCGATCAGGATGGCAAGCCGGTGCTGAACTACGATCTCGCGATTCCGAATATGCTGCTGCGCTATTTTCCGACGGGGATTCTCGGTCTGGGGCTGACGGCGCTGTTGGCGAGCTTCATGTCCGGCATGGCGGGGAATGTGACGGCGTTCAACACGGTGTGGACTTACGACATCTACCAGTCGTATATCCGCAAGAACGAGACCGATGCGCACTATCTGTGGATGGGGCGTGCGGCGACCGTGGGCGGGATCCTGCTGTCGATCGGCGCGGCGTACACGGTGACGAATTTCAACAACATCATGGATGCGCTGCAGATGGTCTTCGCGTTTGTGAATGCGCCGCTGTTCGCAACCTTTCTTGCGGGGATGTTCTGGAAGCGCGCGACGGGACATGCGGCGTTTGCCGGTTTGCTGGCGGGTGTGCTGGCAGGGCTTGCGCATATCGGGCTGACCTTGCCGGTAGGCGAAGGGGTAAGCGTGAAGGGCGGCTGGCTGGGCGCGGTGCATCACTATCCGAGCGAGATGGCGCAGAACTTCTGGACGGCGATCTGGGCGTTTGTGGTGTGCCTGATCGTGACCGTGCTGGTGAGCGTCGTGACTAAGCCGCGCGAGGAGCACGAGTTGGTGGGGCTGGTGTATTCGCTGACGCCGAAGCCGGATGAGCAGCATCTGCCGTGGTGGAAGCGGCCGGCGACTTTGGGGGTGGTGGTGCTGGCGATTGCGGTGGCTTTGAATCTGATCTTCGCTTGACCTACGTATATACTATACATATATACGTTGGAGGAACTATGGCGACTGCGAAGGTCTTTCAGTCGGGAAACAGCCAGGCGGTTCGTTTGCCAAAAGAGTTTCGCTTCCGCGGCAAGGAAGTGGAGATCACGCGGCGCGGCAATGAGGTTGTGCTGCGGGAGAAGCCGCGGAACCTTGGCGATGTGATAGACATCCTGCAAAGTATTCCAGAGGACGTCTTCGAGGGCATACGCGATTTGCGGCCACCAGAGGAGCGCGAGGGCCTGTGATATCGCCGAGATACATGCTGGATACCAACATCGTGATTTATTTACGCCAGGGGCGGCATCCGAAGGTTGCGGCGCATTTTCAACGGCTGACGCTGGGCAGCACAGTGATGTCGATTATCACCTCCGGGGAGTTGTACTTCGGAGTGGAAAAGAGCGAACGACCAAAGGAGTCGCTTGCAGCAGTGGAACGCCTGCTCGAGCGTATTCCTCCTTTGCCGATGGAACTCGAGGTAGCCCGGCAGTACGCAAGGCTTCGTATGAACTTGCAATCACGCGGTCAGTCGATCGGGAGCAATGATCTTTGGATTGCGGCGCATGCCTTGTCTACCAAACTCATTCTGGTGACGAACAATGAGCGTGAGTTTCGCCGTGTGCCTGGACTGAAGATCGAAAACTGGGCTACATAAGAGGAGGTCGCGATGGGGCTGGATATCCGGATACCGCTGGGGCTGATGTTTCTGGTGACGGGCGGGATGATGGCGCTGTATGGGCTGTTTACGCGGGGCAGCGCGATCTACCAGCGGTCGCTGGACGTGAACATCAACCTGATCTGGGGCGTGCTGATGTTTGTCTTCGGGTTGGTGATGTACATTCTGGGGCGGCGGCCGCGGCGGCTGGTGGCGAGCCGCGTGGAGAAGACCGAGCGCCCGCTCGGCAAAGACGGCGCGCATTGATTGACCTGACCTGCACCAAGCACCGCGAGCGGTGACCGACTTCTGCGCACACGTCCTTTCCATAGGCCGCATCCTAAAGCAGAAGCAGGGCAGGAGTGGGTATCCGAGATCAGCGATGTAGGCTTTTTCTTGAGAAAAAAGCCTGACGAAAGTTTTTGCTGCACATTACAGTAACCCTGCTTCTGCTCTAGCAACGGGAGGAGAACAAAGATGGCAGAGATTGTGCGGCTTCATGCGAAGGATGGTCACACGCTGGATGCATACGCGGCGCAGGCGGGAGTGCCGGCGACAGCAGGACTGGTGATTGTGCAGGAAATCTTCGGCGTGAACGCGCACATCCGCGCGGTGGCGGAGCATTATGCGGACGAGGGATTCGTGACGATTGCACCTGCGCTGTTTGATCGGATCGAGCCCGGCGTAGAGCTGGGAGACGAGGGCGAGGACAGGCAGCGTGCGGTGGCGCTGCTGGCGAAGTTTGATGTCGAGAAGGGTGTAGAGGATATTGCCGCGGCGGTGGAGTGGCTGCGCGGCTTCGGCCGCTTTGGCCCGTTTGGCGTAGGGGTAGTGGGCTACTGCCTGGGCGGCACGCTGGCCTGGCTGAGTGCGACGCGGCTACCGATTGATGCGGCGGTGGGATATTACGGCGGGCGAATTGCAAATTATCTGGGCGAGCGGCCGAAGGTGCCCATCCTTCTCCACTTTGGCGAGCAGGATCAGCACATTCCGCAGAGCGAGATCGACGCGATTCGGAAAGCACATCGCGAGGTGCCGATCTATACCTATCCTGCGGGCCATGCTTTCAACCGCGAGGGAAGCGCGGGCTACGATGCTTCCTCGGCGACGCGAGCGCGCGAGCGGACGCTTGAGTTTCTCCATGAACATCTGTGCTGACGAAAGCTTGCACAGGAATTTCCTCAGACCGACGCCGCTACACTGAAATGAATTGAAGCGGCGGAGCAGGATGAAGCGGCGCGAGATCGAGCACTACGAAATTCTGAAGAAGCTGGGCTCCGGCGGCAGCGGCGTGGTCTATCTGGCCAACGACACGCTGCTGATGCGTCCAGTGGTGCTGAAGATCCTGAAGCGCGGCGCACTCACGCTCGATCAGATGCGGACCACGGTGCTGCGCGAGGCGCGGCTGGCGTCGGCGATCGAGCATCCGAATGTCTGCGCCATCTACGAAGTCGGCGAATCGAGCGATGAAGCGTACATCGTGATGCAGTATGTGCCGGGGCGCTCGCTGGATCGCCTGATTGCGCAGGGGCCGGCGAATGTGCCGCTGGTGCTTTCGGTGGGCATCCAGATTGCGGATGGGTTGAGCGCGGCGCACCAGATCGGCATCTATCATCGCGATTTGAAGCCGGCGAATGTGATGCTGACCGATGGCGGGCTGGTGAAGATTCTGGACTTCGGGCTGGCGCGAAGGAAGAGTCCGGATGAGGCGGAGTTCGATCCGGCGCAGCCGACACGGCGCAAGCAGGGCGCCGTGGCCACTACCTACACCGCGCGCGGGGGCACTCTGGCCTACATGGCGCCGGAGCAATTTGTAACCGGGCAGAGCAGCGTCCAGAGCGATCTCTTCGCTTTCGGCGTGATCCTGTATGAGCTGGTGAGCGGGCGGCATCCGTTTGTGCGGCCGGATGCGGAAGCGCTGCAGGGCGTGCGGGCGATCCAGTTTGCCGATCCGCCTCCGTTAAGCAAGTGTTGCCCGGAGACGCCGGACGAGCTGGCGAGCGTGATCGACCGCTGCCTGAAGAAGAATCCATCGGACCGGTATGCATCGGCCGCGGAGGTGCGCGAGGCGCTGAAGACGATCATGCGCACCAAGCAGTTCGAGACCGGCATGCCGTTCGAGTTGCCGGCGAATGTGCCGCCGGCGGAGCGGGAGAAGCGCACCACGGGGATGCTGTCGATGCTGGCGGAGCGCTTTCGCGAGTCGGCGGATGAACAGGTGAAGGAGAATACGATCCTGGTGCTGCCATTCCAAAATTTCGGACACCGCGGGAATTTTGGCAAGCCGGGCGCGGAACACCCGCAGGAGTCATCGCCGATGTATGGCTTCGCGCTGGCGGATGCGATTGCGGCGCGGCTGGCGCGGATGCCGTCGCTGGTGGTGCGGCCCTCGAGTGCACTGATGCAGTTGCCGCTGTCGGTGCAGCAGATGGATCCGCTCGCGTTGGGGCAGCGGTTGCTGGCGCGCTATGTCCTGGCGGGAAATTTTCTGCGCTCCGAGAATGGATTCGACCTGAACTGGCAACTGCTGGATGTGGCCGGGCAGAGCGTGCGGACGGGCGGCGCGATTCGTGTGGCGTCGTTCGATCTGATCGCGGTGCAGACGGAGATTTCGAACGAGGTCTTCGCAACTCTGCAGGGTATGGGACAGAAGCTGAACGGCGGCCACGAGCGATCGATGCGGACATCGCGGCTGGGCGAGCAGGTTTCCGAAGAGTATCTGCAGGCGCGCGCGTTGCTCTCGTCGTTTGTGGCGCGCGCGGGGTCGCGCGGCGATCTGGATCGCGCATTGCAGGGCTTTGAGCGCGTGGTGGAGCGTGATGCGCAGTTTGCCGCGGCGTGGAGCGGGCTGGGCATCGTGCACCTGCAGTATGTGCGCAACGGCTTCGGCGGCCAGATGCATCTGTTAAGCGCGCGGCGGGCCTTTGATCGAGCGCTGGAGATTGATCCGGGATCGATCGAGGCGAATTTGTATCGGGTGTACATGATGCTCTCGCGGGGCGAGAAGGAGAGCGCGCGTCATGGGATCGAGCAGTTGCTGCGCACCAGCGGCAATGACTGGAATGTGCACTCGATTGCCGGCATCACGCTGCGGCTGGATGGAATGTACGAGGATGCGCTGGCGCAGTTCAATCGCTCGCTGCAGTTGAATCCCGCAAATGCGCCGGCAATTTACAACCATCGCGCGCGCGTGTACCAGTACCAGAACCAGTTAGAACTGGCCGAGGAAGAGCTGCAGAAGGGATTGACTCTGGAGCCGAAGCACTCGCTGCTGCGGACGTCTCTGGCGTATCAGCACATGCGCAAGGGCGAGTTGGAGACGGCGATCTCGCTGCTGGAGGCGGTGATCCGTGAAGACGATTCGATGCGCCTTGCGTTTCCGACGCTGGCGCTGTGCTACGTGCAGGTGGGGCAGCGGGAGAAAGCGGAATCGCTGATTGAGGAGGACTCGCTTTCGGCCGCAGAGGCGGACAGCGAGATGGCGTACCGGCTGGCGACCTACTTCGCCGTGGAAGGCGATGAGAGCGAGGCACTGCACTGGCTGCGGCGCGCGATCTACCTGGGGAACGAAAACTATCCGTGGTTCTCGAAGAATCCGGCGTGGCAGCGGCTGCACGCACACGCAGACTTCGATCGTATTCTGGAAGACCTGAAGAAGAGCTATCGCAAAAACCAGAAGACGTGGCGCCGGCTGCTGGAGCATGTGCCGCATGGGTAGCATGGGTCAGCGGATGGTTAGAAGCTTGAGGCGGTTGCGGCAACTATTGAAGCCATTGTGGAGTGTGACCGACAGCCGCTCAAGAGGCAATCTGTCGCGCATGAAAAGAGGGGAGCCGGGTGGCTCCCCTGAAATGGTGTTGCAGCCGAAGGGTTATTTCTGAGCTGTGCTGGTGATTGGGGTGAGCTGCATGGGCTGTCTGAGGCCGAAGGTGAGCGAGGCGCCTGCAGGCAGCACGGCGGCCTGGCGGTTGATCAGGAAGTGTGCGGTGATGACGCCGACGCCGATGCCGGTGCCGACGGCGGCGCCCACGGGACCGCCGAAGTATGCGCCAGTGAGCGCGCCAGCGCCGCCAGCGATGCCGTACTGCGCAGCGAGCGTCTTGGGATTGTCACGGGTCTGGATGGTGCCTTCGGCATTGACCCGGGTACCGGTGGAGCGCGCCGTCATGCTGGGGATGGCGCTCATGTAATAGCGGGTGCCGTCCGGCAGAACGACTTCATCGGCCAGCAGGCGCAGAGAGGCATGGCCGGAGATGCGGCGGCCGTAGTCGGCATGGGTGACGCGGCCGTGTATCACGGAGCCGGTGGGAATGATGACACGGCCGTTCTGGACGACGTCCCGATCGACCTGTGCGGAGAAGCTGGTACCGGTGCCATTTTCGCTCGAGGAGATCCGGCGGTCGAGGCGGGTGTGGATGGCGGTGCCTTCGGCGAGCGCGTTATCGGGCAGGGGCACGCTGGCAACGATGTCCGCGTCGGGATTGTAGGGACGGCCCTGCGTCTGGCGGCCCTGGAGGGCGGGCCCCTGCGCGGGCGCTGCGGTGTCCGTGGTGACCGGCGTTTCGACGATGCCGTAGTCGGGATTTTCAGCCGGGGCGGGCTGCGTGGGTGCCGGAATTGCCTGCTTCACAGGTGCGGCGGCGGGCGGCGGCAGAACTGGAGGGGGCGCAACAGGCGCAATCTGGGGGGAATCGGTGGCGCGGATCACGTCCGATGCGGGGGGCTGCGAGGTGCCCTCGTAGGGGGTTGGTTTGGCTGTGGTCTGCGCTACGGCGACGGCGCCTGTAAGCGCCAGCGTGGCCCCGGCGAGGATGAATCTGGACTTCATTGTGGCAAGCCTCCCAATTCGCATGTTCTGCGCTGGCAGAACTAACACCAGCCTAGACGAAGAAGTTGCGAAGACGTTAGCGGAAGCGGCATGTGTACCTGCGCGGTTACTGGCATGAAGCGGGTCCACCAGTCGAGACGACCTTTGAGAGATGTTCACGACGGCCGGCTGCGTGCTTTGTTAGACTTGCAGGGTCGCCCCTCGATAGCGTGCGACAGCCCTGAACTGTCGAGGACGTGGAAGGTCACGGACAGCGAAATCAACCGATATAGATGAGGAATTGGATCAGCATGATCGGCGGGGTGACCGGCGAGCCGATACCGGTGGACCGCCGCCCGAAGTTGAACGACCGCTTGCGGCACCAAATCACAAGGAGCGATATGACGGATATTGCGCAGATACACGCGCGGGAGATTCTTGACTCACGCGGAAACCCCACAGTAGAGGCAGATGTGGTGCTGGACGGCGGCGCGGTAGGCCGGGCCGCGGTGCCGAGCGGTGCCTCGACGGGAGAGCATGAAGCTGTAGAGCTGCGCGATGGGGACAAGTCGCACTACCTGGGCAAGGGCGTGCTGCAGGCGGTTGAAAATGTCGAGAGCATCCTGGCCCCAGAGCTGACGGGAATGGATGCTGCCAACCAGCGGCTGATTGACGCAACGATGATCTCGCTGGATGGGACGGAGAACAAGAGCAAGATCGGCGCGAATGCGATCCTTGCGGTGTCGATGGCGTGTGCGCGCGCGTCGGCCGCGGCGCTGAAGCTACCGCTCTACCGCTATCTTGGCGGCGTGAATGCATGCATCCTGCCGACGCCGATGATGAACATCATCAACGGGGGCGCGCACGCGGACAACAACGTGGACTTTCAGGAGTTCATGGTGATGCCGGTTGGCGCGGAGCGCTTTTCGGACGCGCTGCGCTGGGGCGTGGAGGTCTTTCACACGCTGAAGGGCGTGCTGAAGAAGAAGGGCTACAACACCGCAGTGGGCGACGAGGGAGGGTTTGCGCCGTCTCTGAAGTCGAATGTCGAGGCGATCGAGGTGATTCTGGAAGCGATCGAGCAGGCGGGCTTCAGGCCGGGCGACGACATCGCGCTGGCGCTCGATCCGGCGTCGAGCGAGTTCTTCGACAAAGCGAGCAGCAATTACGTCTTCAAGAAGTCCGACAAGAGCGAGAAGACGAGTGAGCAGATGGTGGACTTCTGGGCCGATTGGGTGCGGCAGTATCCGATTATCTCGATTGAGGACGGCCTGGCCGAGGACGACTGGAAAGGCTGGCAGTTGCTGACCGAAAAGTTGGGCGGCCACGTCCAACTGGTAGGCGACGATATATTCGTCACCAACACGGAGCGGCTGCAGCGCGGCATCGACGAGGGAGCCGGCAATTCGATTTTGATCAAGCTGAACCAGATCGGCACAGTGAGCGAGACGCTGGAGACCATTGAGCTGGGACGGCGCTACGGCTACACGTCGATCATCTCGCATCGCAGCGGCGAGACGGAGGACGCATTTATTGCCGACCTTGCCGTGGCGACGGGCGCGGGCCAGATCAAGACCGGTTCGGCCTCGCGCACCGACAGGATCGCGAAATATAACCAGCTACTGCGGATCGAAGAGGAACTGGGCCAGGCAGCAGAGTTCCTCGGCATCGAGTCTGTGAATTGTGACTAGAGCATGTTTGCTGCAGGTGTACGGCAGACCGCCGCGGTTGGCACTTTCCCCAGGGAAGATCCATACATCGCGGCATCCGGCCGGATACGTAACAGTGAAATGTTCTAATAGCCAAGCGCGTGGTGCAGGGCATCACGCAGGAAAGAGTATCTTGATGAAGTTTCTTCCTACCGAACTATACGGACGTCTGTTGGGCGGAGTTCTCCTGGGCGGCGTCCTGATGGTGTTGCCATCGACGGCGCGCAACGCCTTTGCCCAAAGCACGCAGAGCGGCGCGAGCGCGAGGACCCAGACGGCGCCAAGCGCGCCGTCGGCAACTGCGCCGGCCAACCGCGGTATCAGCTCGCTGGACCCGAACGCTCCGCCGCCCCCGGCTCACCCGATCACGATGGCCCAGACGCGCGAGCTGCTGGATCTGATGGGATACAAGAAGATCGAAGAGAGCAACTGGTCGCAGATGATCGCGATGAACAAGCGCGCTGCGCCTTTTATCCCCGATGATGTGTGGTCGGATGTGCAAACGAACATCAGCGGCATCGACTATCCGACACTGATGCAGCCGATCTACGCGAAGTATCTGTCGCAGGAAGACGCGGCGAAGGCGCTGGATTTCTACCGTACGCCGGCGGGCAAGCGTGTACTGCAATCGATGCCGCCGATGCTGGGCGAGAGCGTGGCAGCCGCGCAGCAGAAGGGCCGCCAGGTGGGGCGCGATGCGATCGAAAAGCACCGGCCGGAGATCGAAGAGGCGCAGAAGAAGTACCAGGCTGAGCATGCGCCGCCTGCGGGCTCGACCACGCCGGGTGGCGCAACGCCTGCGCAGCCGGGGTCGCCGTCGACGCCGCCCACGCCTCCGCCTCCATCCACCACTAAACCGCAGCGCTAGAAAACGGAACTGCGCTGTATCGGGCCGCCGCGAGGGTGTTCTTCTCGCGGTGGCCCGATGTTTTTGCAGCCCATGCCGGCTCGCTGCTCGAGTGCCGATTCCAGAAGCAGTCGTCGCATGCGAACGCGGCGCACCGCTCTGCTAGCATGGCAGTCAGATCACGCGAATTGAGGACGGCACTGACAGGGGAGACAAGGGTTTCATGAGGGTATTCGTCCGGCGCGATCAGTGGGCTGTTCTGTTTGCGGCAGGCGCGGTCATAGTTTTAGTGCTTGCCTACATACCGATCGTACGTGCGCATCAGGGATGGGAAGACGAGGTTTACTGGGTCTCCACGTGCCTTTCCATGCTGCGGCATCGGGGCGATGTCCCATCCGTGCTTTCCGATTATCCAAGCCCGGCGAATCCGCTTCGATTCTACGGGCCGACGCTCTTCTGGCTGGGAGCTGCGGTGCTGAAGGTCTTTGGCTTCTCCATGCGGACGTGGAGAAGCTTTACCTTTGCCGGGAACATTGCATACGTGACCGCAGTTGGTGTGCTGTTCTATCGCTTGCGCCGCTCGTGGGCGATTGCGATGGGCGCGGTTCTGTTCAGTTCGCTGTCGCTCGGCTTGAGCTTCGGCATCTCTCTGCCGGGCCGTCCGGACGCCTGGACATTAACGCTGATCGTGCTCGCGCTTGCGCTGGTGGCAAACGGCACGACGGAAGACGAGCCGACTGGTGCGCCGGCGCCGCGCTGGATCGCGTTTGGCGCGCTGCTCGGCGTTGCCGCAACGACGACCCCCCGGGTATGGCCGTTGCTCGCGCTAATGGTGCTTCTGCTGCCGATGATCGTCGCCCACCGCAGAGTGCAGTCGATGGCGATGGTGGCTGCGAGCTCACTGGTGGTGTGGTCCCTGATTCTGCTGCCACTACGGATTACGCCATGGGGCTTCTTTGTGTCGGTGCGTCATGCAAGCACGGGAGACGCAATGGACGTCAGTCCATTGATGGGCGGAAGCTGGGGCTTCGGTCACTCCCTGACGCAGATCTTCTACTACGGCGCGCTCATCATTGTGCTCGGCCTGATTGACATTTCGCGCTGGCGAAAGATCACACACTTCGAGCGATGGCTGGTGGCGATCGCGCTGGCGAATCTTGCGATAACGCTGGCGCTTACGGCGCGCGCGCTCAACATGTTCACCTACTGGGGTTTCCTGCTGGAGATCGCGGCGTTATGCGCGTGGACCCAATCTGTGCCGGGGATGCGCATCCGGGTGGCCCGCGGCATCGGCATGGTGTTGTGCATCTTCATGGTTTCGCTGCGGGTGGCCAGAGAGCTGCCGACCCTGATGCACTGGGAGCAGCAGAATCCTGCGGTGGTTGAGCGCGAACTGCGCGCCAACATTGGACCGGGAAGCGTGGTGTACGGCCTTCCTGGTCGCTATTTCTATCCGGTGCATTCGATTGGCGGCGACTACCGCCAGCCGGTGGATGGGGCCTTTGTGGGTCGCGCCAGCACGCCAGGCCGTCCAGGACTTCCCGCACCGATGCGCGATGCCTGCCGCGCGCCTGCTTATCTGGTTTGGCCCGGTGGGGATGAGAGTGAGCCGTTGCCGCCGTTGCCCTATGCAACACCGGAACGCGTGGCCAGCTACTCGAACCCGCCGGAGCAGCGCTCTGCGCTGGAGCGCATCGTTGAAAAAGTCCCGGGTGGAAGATCAGGGGAGGAGCAGCGGGAGTTTGCGATCTATCGTCTGGTGCCGCATCCGCAATATTGTCTGGAGGCGGGAGCGTCTGCCGCGCACTGATTGCTGTTGCCGATATTTGAGTGAGGAATTTTCGTGAGCGCAGAACGGAGGAAGATGCAAGGACCGCTGGTGCTGGCCATTCTGGATGGGTGGGGATATCGCGCAGAGCGCGAAGCAAATGCAATCGCGCAGGCGCGGAAGCCGAATTACGACCGGCTGCTGCGCGAGTTTCCCAACACGCTGCTGCACGCTTCGGATCACTTTGTCGGGCTGCCGGATGGACAGATGGGCAACAGCGAAGTGGGGCATCTGAACATCGGCGCGGGACGCGTCGTGTCGATGGATATCACGCGCATCGATGCGATGATCGCAAACGGCAGCTTCTACGAGCACCCGGAGATCGTGCGGGCGATTGACCGTGCCTGCGAAGGCGGCCGGCAACTGCATCTGCTGGGGCTGGTCTCCAATGGCGGCGTGCACTCGCAGCAGGCGCACTTGCATGCGTTACTGCGCGCGGCGAAGATGCGCGGTGCGGAGCGCGTCTACGTGCATGCATTTCTCGATGGCCGCGACACACTGCCGACCAGCGGCGCGGGCTATCTGGAGACGCTCGAAGGCGCCATGGAGGAGATTGGCGTGGGTCGCCTGGCAACGGTGAGCGGGCGCTACTATGCGATGGACCGCGATCGCCGCTGGGAGCGGGAGCGACTGACCTTCGAAGCGATGGTGAAGGGCACAGCCGAAGCGGGCTCGCACCAGGACGCCATTGCGCGCGTGAAGGAGAGCTACAGCCAGGGCGTGACGGATGAGTTTGTTGTGCCTTTCGTTGTCGCGGATGCGGAGGGCCAGCCAGTAGCGCGGGTGCGCGACGAGGATGTCTGCATCTGCTTCAACTATCGTGCGGACCGTGTGCGGCAGATCACGCGCGTGCTGGCGCGGGAGAGCGGGCTGACCGCGACGGGCGGCCGCGAGTTGCCCGGAGCGGAAGACCTGGACAAGACGGTTCCGCGGATCGAGGTGCCGAAGCGACTGCACTACCTGTCGATGACGCAGTATGACAAGCTCTTCAAGGTGCCGATGATCGTGCTGCCGGAGTCGATGGAGAATCTGCTGGCGAACCGGCTGGCGGGCGCGCAACTGCGCAATCTGCGGGTCGCGGAGACGGAGAAGTATGCGCACGTGACGTACTTCTTCAACGGCGGGATCGAGAAGGAGTTTCCCGGAGAGGACCGGCAGATGGTGCCGTCGCAGAAGGTAGCGACCTACGACCTGGCGCCGGAGATGAGCGCGCCGGGCATCGCGGATGTCGTAACTAAAGCGATGGCAGATACGGCGTTCCAGTTGATCGTGGTGAACTTCGCGAACGCGGATATGGTGGGGCACTCGGGCAAGCTGCAGCCGACGATTCGCGGGGTGGAAACGGTGGATGCGTGTCTGGGACAGCTTTATACAGCGCTGCGGCAGGCGGGCGGATCGATGCTGATCACCGCCGACCATGGCAATGCGGAGCTGCTGGTCGATCCGGTCACAGGAGGGCCGCACACGGCGCACACAACGAATCCGGTGCCGTTTGTGCTGGTGAGCGAGGACGCGGCGAAATACCGGCTGCGCGAAGGCGGTTCGCTGCGGGATATCTCGCCGACCGTGCTGGCGATGCTTGGGTTGGCACAACCGGCGGAGATGAGTGGGGCGGACCTTCGGGTGAAGCGGTAAAGCGCGAGACTACCGTCTTCGACTTGCCGCGTTGAGCTCTTTCTTAAACGCGGCGAGGGTGCGCTCTTTCAATTTTTCTGTCGATAAGCTGCGACGTTCGAGTACCTGCTCGAGACGGCGGACCGGATCGGCGGAGCCATCATTCTTCGAAATAAGCGGCCAGGGCTCGCAATCGATGAGCGTTGGGCCCACGCCGCGGCGGGCGCGGTGGATGGCTTCCTGTGCGACTCGATAGATGGCGACGACATCGTTGCCGTCGACGGGAATGCCGTAAAGGCCGAGCGGCTGCGTGTTGTGTGCGCTGCTGAGGTCTGCGCCGGCGGCGGTTTCGATCACGAAGATGATTCCCAGCTTGTGCTGCGCGGCGTAGGACAGCGAGGGACGCAGCGCGTTGAGCGATGTGATGCCTGGCCCGCTGAAGGCGAGCGTGATATGCGTTGTGCCGTGCCGCGCCATGGCGTAGCCGGTGGCGATGGCAAAGCGGGCCTCGGCGGTGGGCGCGGATGCGAGCACGCCAGGAAGCGCGGCTCCGGCAAGCACGCGGCTGAGCGCGCGTCCGGGCGCGGCATGGCGAAGTACAAGGGCGGCCACGCGGTCGCCGGCTGCCGGCATCACTGCGTCGCCCACTTCGAGATGTGTGACCGTACCGGTGACGATTGCTTCGCGGGCGACCAGCGGGGCAGCAGCTTGCTGGAGGCGGTTGCGCTGGCGGAGCAGGCGGGCGCGCAGCAGCGTGACATAAAGCTGCTGGAGGCGCTGATTCGAAATGAGGGGATGGGGCGTGGCGGCGCCGGCCGTCTGGGCACTTCGTGGCATATTCAGCAGTGTTCCTTGGATGACTTTCGGATGAGGAACCAGTGATGCAGTTGCAGACGATTGTAGAGCACTTTCGTGCCTGCCGAAGCCGCGGGGACGATGGGGCTATGAATAGAGATGCCGCGTGAGCACCTGCAGCTCGCTCTGCAATGCCGGAAAATGATGAAGCGGGAGGCGTGCGCCAGAGTGCCATAGCCGGGCGGGATACGCAACGCGCGCTTTTCAACAGAAGTGTGCATAAGCCTGTGCACAAGGGCGTCGCGCCCGCGATTCATGCAGTGTTTATCGAGGGTTGCACGTCATGCACTACTTTCGCTGCATGGCGCAAACGCACGGCGGCGGTCGCGCGTTATGTGGAGTAATCGGCGTTGATGGAGACGTACTCGCGGGTGAGATCGCAAGTCCAGAAGCGGCAGACGCCGGTGCCGATGCCGAGGTCGATGTGGACGGCGACTTCAGGCTGGCTGAGGTAGCGGTGCGCCGCGGCTTCGTCGAATGCAGCGGCGCGGCCGCCATGCTCGCAGATGAGGAGGTCGCCGAAACGAATGGCGATGCGCGCGGGATCGACCTCGGCGCCGGAATAGCCGGCGGCGGCGATCAGTCGGCCCCAGTTGGGATCGCTGCCGGCCCACGCGGTCTTGACCAGGGGCGAGTGCGCGATGGCTTTGGCGACGCGGAGAGCGTCGCCGTTATGAGCGGCGCCGCGGATGTTGAGCTCGACCAGGTGGGTGGCGCCTTCAGCGTCGGCGACGATCTGCTTCGCCAGCGAGATGCAGAGTTCGCTGAGCGCGTCGGCAAATGTTTCGGAGTTGGGGCCACTCAGCGTCGCGCCGGATGCTCCGCTGGCGAGCAGCAGCACGGTGTCATTGGTGGAGGTGTCGCCATCGATGGAGATCCGGTTGAAGCTCGTCTCCGCGGCGCCGGCGAGCAGGCACTGGAGCAGCGCGGGATCGGCTGCGGCGTCGGTGCAGAGATAGACGAGCATGGTGGCGTGCGGCGCTGCCGCGAGCTGCGGGTGAATCATGCCTGCGCCCTTGGCGATGCCGGCGATCCGAACCTGCTTGTCGTCGATGTTGACCGTGGCGTGTGCCGTCTTGGGCCGCGTGTCGGTGGTCATGATGGCGGCGGCGACGTTCGAGAAGTGGTCGGCTGTGTCGCCGACGGCGGCGCTGAGCGCAGGCAGCGCGGCGCGTACTTTTTCGACGGGAAGCGGCACGCCGATGATGCCGGTCGACGAAGGGAAGACGGCTTCCGCTGCGCAGCCGAAGACTTTGGCGGCGGCGGCGCAGCACTGCTCGGCGGCGGTGATACCGGCCTGGCCGGTGGCGCAGTTGGCGTTGCCTGCGTTGATGAGCACGGTGTGGAGGCGGCCGGCGTTGGCGGCGAGATGGCGACGATCGAGGAGGAGCGGCGCGGCCTGAATTTTGTTCGTCGTGAAGAGCGCGGCAGCGGTGGCGATCCCGGGCGCGACGATGGCGGAGAGATCGGCGCGGCCGCTGGCTTTGATGCCGGCGCGCACGGCTCCCCAGAGAAAACCACGAGGCAAGGAAGAGGTTGAGTCCATGAAGCTTTTACTCTAACAAGTGAAAAGTAAAAACGGGCAAGTGTGAAAGGCAAAAGCGGGCGAGAGTGAACGACCAGATAAGCGAATCGACGAAGTGGTTTGCCGAGTTGCGCGATGTGCATGTGGCGCGTGGCGAGGCGGTGGTGCTGCACGGGATCGATCTCGCGATTCGGCGCGGCGAGCATGCGGTGATCCTGGGGCCGAATGGCTGCGGCAAATCGAGCCTGATCAAGGTGCTGACGTGCGAGTGCTATCCGCTGGCGCGGGAGGGATCGATGGTGCGTATCTTCGGGCGCGAGCGCTGGGCGGTGGACGAGCTGCGCAAGCGGCTTGGCGTGGTCTCCGCCGATTTGCCAGGGCCGAGCACGGCGCACACGCCGGGGCGCGACGCGGTGGTCTCGGGATTTTTTGCGAGCGCAACGCTGTGGCCGCATCTTGTGGTCACCGCGAAGATCCGCGAGCGCGCGGCGGAGGCGATGGATTTGATGGAAGCGACGCACTTGGCGGCCAAGCCGGTAGGCGAGATGTCGGCAGGTGAGTCGCGACGCATCATGATTGCGCGCGCGCTGGTGCACCGACCGGAGATGCTGCTGCTGGACGAGCCCTCGAACGCGCTGGACTTGCGGGCGCAGCGCGATTTGCGCGAGACCCTGCGGAGACTGGCGCAGCAGGGAACCGGCCTGCTGCTGGTGACGCATCATCTGCCGGACGTGCTGCCGGAGATCGATCGCGTGATCCTGATGCGCGACGGGCACATTGTCGGCGACGGTGCGAAGCGGGAGTTGCTAACGGCGGAGCGGCTGGGCGCGCTCTTTGGCCGAGCTCTCGACGTGGTGGAGCGAGATGAGTACTTTCACGCGCTGGCATGATTCCGGGCTGGAGTTCCTTTGAGCGGGCGACGTAGCGAGTGACGCGGCGCGCCATGATGGTTAGCTCGTTACTGTGTTGGATGGGCACAGCGTCAGAATTTGTAAAGCGCTTCGGCATTTCCGCGCAGCACCATGCGCGCAAGATCACCGGCACGTTTGCGAGTTATCTCGCCATCCCGGAGCATTCCCGTCAGCGCAATCCCCAGGGCCTCGCGCGCATTCCGATTCGCAATCCACGTCGATTCTGGCCAGCCTAATTCGTCGGAGTAGGGATATCCGTCGGTGCCGAACAGCACCTTCTCCGGCTCAAACTCCAGCCACTCGCGCAACCACTGCGCCTCGGTGTGCGGAGGAATGATGAGGTCCTGCGATGAAATGTCGAGGTAAACGTTGGGCTTTTGTAGCAGCGCTCCAATCTCTCGTATATACGGCCATCCGCCATGCAGCAGCACAAAGTTTGTCTTTCGCAGCCGCCGGTCATTGAAGAGTGATTCCAATAGCAGAGGGTTCACACCAGTTATGGAAAAATAGCTACCCGCACCGGCCATTGCATGGAAATGGATGGGCATGCCGAGGCGTCCGCACTCGACCGCGATATAGCGAAACAGAAAATCCTGCAATAGCTTGTACTCGCCAGCATCCGGCGTGCCACGTCCAGCCCATTTGGCATATATCCTTTCAGCTTCGGCGCGGGGCGGATCGCTGAAATCAAACGACCGCAAATAGGCTAACTCGAATTTTTCCGCTACAGCGCCACCAGCTTTCTGCCGCTCGAGAATGGGTGTGACCACGTGGTCCAGGTAGTCGTCCAGCGTCGGGGGAAGATTGCCGGCAGCTACCTGTTTGAGATAGCGGCTACGAACCAGATCTTCCAGCGCGAAAAATTGCTTCCGATCCGGAGATACAGATGCCATGCCGCTGTTGTCGAGCGGAAAGAGCAGCGCGTCGGCGTAAGGAACCCAGCGAAATCGCGGTGGCTCAACGCCTCTGCCCATGGCAACGCGATTCGCCAGCATGGTGCCAATCCCGGCCTGATCGAGCACCCACGCAGGATAATGCTCGCCCTGCTGGGCTTTCACCCGGGCACGTGCCTCGTTCAAATGCGTGATCCCATCCGCGTCGAGTGGTGGCGGAGTATCGAAGCCATACAGCGCCTTCCATGCTGCTCCAAGCAACGGGAAATCCGGACGCAAAGCGACCGGATCGGATTGCGGCTCCATCGAGGAAACTGGAAGTGCGTCGAATTCCTTGTCCGTTTTATCGAATGGCGGAGCCAGCACGGCATGTGCATGGTTATCGATTGCCGGGATCGCGGCGATCTGACGGGCGATGGACGGATCGATCTGTTGGCCGGCACAGTCGATGGCAGCCAGCAGCAATCCAGCCAATAATAGGGAAATCAGTTGCTGCGCCTTTTTCATGATTGGCTAACTATGGCCACAATGAATGGAAGCGAACGTCTACAGGCCGGTTTATTCATCCGAGGCAGAATCGGTTTTGAGCGCTCAAGCGATAGGAATTACTTCCGCAGATAGGCGTCAGTTCCGTTGATCCAGTCGGCGCGCGGCGGGCAGAAAACATCCAGATCGATCGTGTCCTCCATAGCCTCCGCGCTGTGCGGCATGTGCGAAGGAATGACCAGCACCTCTCCGGCGCGCACCAGAAGTTCTTTACCGTGGATGACGAATTTCAAGGCGCCTTCCAGGATGTAGGTGATCTGCTCGTTCTCATGACTATGCAGCGGCACAACGCAGCCCTTCCGCAGAACCAGTCTCGCGAGCATACTTTTTTCGCCGGCGACAAACTGCCGGTCGAGCAATGGATTCAGGCGTTCCACCGGCATATCCCCAAAGCGGATGTGCTGGAGTGTGGGCGTTTTCTGTACTTCTGATGTGCTCATATTCGCTTCCCCATTTTTCGTGCGCCCAAGTATAGCAGCCGATCGAAGCTAAGGATGCTTACGGTTACGGAGTACAAATCGCTCTTCATACTTATACTCACATTATGGAAACCGGACTGCAGAACCGGGTTGCAATCGTCGCCGCATCGAGCAAAGGAATCGGCCGTGCAACTGCACTCGCACTCGCGGCCGAGGGTACCAAGCTTGCTCTGTGCGCCCGCAATGCCGATTCACTTCACCAGGTCGCCGAAGAAGCGCGGAAGCTGCACGGCGCGGAAGTCTATAGCGAAACGCTCGACGTGGGTGAGGACGATCGTGTGCGCCAATTTGTCGCGGCGGCTCACCAGCATTTCGGTCATATCGATATCTGTGTGACAAACGCTGGCGGTCCGCCTGCGAAACTATTTGCAGAAACCACCATGTCCGAGTGGGACCGCGCCTATCAGTTGAATCTTCGCAGCATTGTCTCCTTTGCTCATGCGGTGCTGCCGTATATGCAAGAGCGGCAGTGGGGAAGGTTCATCACCATCACCTCCATCAGTGTCAAACAGCCTGTGCTGGACCTCGTTCTCTCGAACGCGGTGCGAACCGGGGTGCTGGGGCTGGTGCGCTCGCTCGCCACGCAGTATGGCCCGCGTAACATCACGATCAACAATGTAGGCCCGGGCTTTACGGCCACGGATCGCGTTAAGGATCTGGCGCAAGCAAAGGCGCAGACAACCGGCCGCTCTGTCGCCGACTACGAAGCCGACATTGCAAAAGATGTTCCGCTCCGCCGCCTGGCAAACCCTGAGGAGGTTGCCGATGCAATTGTCTGGCTGGCTTCCGAACGCGCGGCCTACATCACTGGTCAAACGATTCTGGTAGATGGCGGCCTTTACCGTGGGCTCTAGAGCGTTTTAGGTAATACGGTGAGCCATCGAGATGCACCCGGTGTGGCTTTTCGTTAAGGAAAAGCCACGAGAACGGTCGCTGGGCGGTCTACACCTTTACCTAAAATGCTCTAGTTGCCGGCCTACGCTTTGTTCAAGCCGACCGAGTATTGCGAATCTACAAATCCGCTCTTTCCTTCTTTGTGCGCGCCTCCAACTCTTCCAGCAGGTGCCTGGTATAGATGCCGGTTGCGATGCATCTTGCTCCCTGATGAATCATCCCCAGGAGCACTTCCTCGCCATTCTTGTCGATCGATGTCACCTCGCTCAGATCGACGAGACGGTGCCGATCGGAGCACCGGTCCAGCGACGAGCGCCAATTTGCCCTTAGTTCGGAAACAAACTCCCCGGTCAACTGACCCTGAAGAATCCATTTCTCTTCCGTCGGACTCTCGACAACGGTGATTCTAAGCATGGTGCCTTCAGCGGAGAACAGCAGGGATGCTATTCAAGTTTCCGAAATCCCTTTCTGGGCTGCCAACACCCTGGACTATCCGCACGCAACGTTCCGCCGGAAGGGTACTCGGGCATGAATATGCAATCCAGTTGCCAGAGAAAATCCCCCATCCAGGTAAGCGTCGCTCTGCTGAGAGAAAATTCAGCCAGTTACTTGATGGAATTCGCAGAGGGTTGCGTGGGAGAAATGCCTGGTAAATATAAGAAAATAAATGGATTGGATTGCTAACGGCGGGTCGGCCGGGAAATTCCCAACTTCCGCATGCGGAATTGCAGGGTGGGACGCTTTATACCCAGCCGTGCGGCAGCGCCATTGGGACCGGAAAAGACCCAGTTGGTCTGATCGAGCACGGAAAGAATATGGCGCCTCTCCATCTCTTCCAGGGTCACAACACCAGAGGCCGCGCCATTTTCGAGAAGCCGCGGCTTCAGATCCGCAGGCGATACCTTGAGTTCCTTCCCGGGGGACAGGATCACCGCGCGCTCTATCACGTTTTGCAACTCGCGAATGTTGCCGGGCCAGGGATAACGTGTGATGGCATTCATCGTATCCGAGGAGATGGTGTCGATCTGCTTCTTCATCAGACGCGCGAAATGCTGGGCGAAATGACGGACAAGAAACGGAATATCCTCGGTCCGTTCACGCAGCGACGGTACGTAAACGGGAAAAACATTCAGCCGATAGAAGAGGTCGGAGCGGAACCTCTGGCTGTCAACCAGTGCATTCAGATCGCGGTTTGTGGCAGCAATGACCCGGGCATCGCTACGCAGAGTACGGGAGCTGCCCAGTCGTTCAAACTCCCGTTCCTGCAGGACGCGTAGCAGCTTGGGCTGCAGCTCGAGAGGGATCTCTCCAACCTCATCGAGAAACATGGTCCCTTGAGAGGCCAGTTCGAACCGCCCGATGCGCTGCGCAATGGCGCCGGTGAAGGCGCCCTTCTCGTGGCCGAAGAGCTCGCTTTCGAGCAATCCTGTCGGGATGGCTGCGCAGTTCAGCTTGACGAAAGCACGAGAGCTGCGCCGGCTTAGCTTGTGTACGGCGCGCGCGATCAGCTCTTTCCCGCTGCCCGTTTCGCCATGGATGAGAACCGTGGAATCGGTCGGAGCTACCGCCTCGACCTGCCGCAAAACCCGCCGGAGAACCGCGCTGTTGCCTACGATCTCCTCAAAATTCAGCTCGCTGCGGATTTCGTCCTCAAGGTAGAGCTTTTCCTGCGCAAGCTTGTCGGATAGCTCGGAGATCCGGCGATAGGCCAGTGCATTGTCGATAGCAATGGCCACTTGTCCGGCAATCTGGAGCAGAAATTCCACGTCCCGTTCCGTGAAGGAGTGCTTTCGGAACCTGGCAACAGACAGGACGCCGAGAATCCGATTGCAACGTGCCAGCGGAAGAAGGCAGAGCGCTTTCAGGCCCTCCTGGAGGGCAGCCTTGTGGCCGAGATCGAGATAATGCGATCTTTCCTCGCTGATGTCGCCGACCCACGCTTTCCCACTCCGAAAGACTTCCCCAGGGCGTCCATCCGGAGGAACGATGATGCCGGGACGGATCAACCCTTTACTGTCGGGAAAATCCAGCGCATGGACCTCCAGGTCTCCGTTCTCGGCGGAGGGCAGAACTAGAGCCACAGCATCAATTTGCATGACTTTGCGAATGCTGGGGGATATTGCCTGGACCAACTGCTTCAGCTCTAGATTCGAGACAATGCTGTTATTCAGGTCGAGGATGAGTTTGAGCTTCGTCTGTTCGCTTTCGAGCTCGAGGCGTGCCTTCTCCGAGGCCGCGAAATTCAGGCGGTCGTCCACCGCCAGGGCAACGTAATCCGCAGCCAAAGTCAGCAGTGCGATCTCCTCGTCGGAGAATGCATTTTCGGAGGATCGTCCAACACAGAGCACTCCCAGCCAACGAACGGGGGTTCTCAGCGGAAGAATGCACAGCGACTTGTCTCCACTGGCGCTAAACCACTCCGTTAAGTCGGGGAAACGCTTCTCTGCGGCGATAGAGGGGATCACCAGCGGACGCTGATGCTCCTGAACCCAGAGGGATGCCGAGGGCTTGCCCAAGGGCGGGTTCGGCGCTGGAACCTTCCCGCTCCCGCTCTCCGCAGAGACTCCGGACTCTGGAGGCGAACCATCCCCATGCAAGACCAGAAACGTGTTGGCAGGAATGAGATCGTGCAGGGTGGAGGGAAGCGCGCTCAGGAGCTGTTCGGCGTCGTCGCAATGATTCAATTGGTCCGTAAAGCGCAAGAAACTCTGCTCGATTTCCGGATGGAAGTGAGCATGACCCGAGGCGGATACACGTCTATTTGTATTTGGCGGCCGTTCCATAGTGTCGTCGAGGTCGTTCGGAAGGATCGGTTTGAACCAATCCGTTTTTCTGCCTCAATAGATGATCGGTGGATTCGTTCTGGTCGCAACAAAAGGCGCCCTCACCCAGATTTCCTCCGTAGATGACGGCTGAATCGGATACCAAGCTGCCAACAGTTTGGCAGATGTTCAACGGATTGGCACCTCGGCCTCGCATTTCGGTTTTCAATCACGAACATTACTTAATAATTCGTTGTTCTTCAGGCAGTTACCTCCCTGCGGCATAGCCATTTCGGATATGGCGACCTATGTGCTGTGACTATTCAGTGACATGGATATTTGGGCCAGAGACTGGCGCTGACGCGAGAATGACGCAACTGAGATTTGGAAGGAGACCGGATGCCGGCTGAGCAACACACGGAGCAGACGCCAAGTTTTCGTCTCGATGTGCCTTTGCACAACCTTCTTACACACACCGCGGCACCCCCGATGGGACTGTACCCGGTGGGCGATCCGAAGAAATTTCCTGATCCGGTCTTTCCCCAGCGGCCCGATCTCCTCGGGCCCATTGACGAAAGCATTGAGTGGGTCCCCCCGGCAAAGCGGAAGTGGAAACCGGGGCAGATCTATCACGGGATGCAGGGCTGGCTCTTCCCCTACATCCGTTCACGGGTGACGGCGGGTGATTTTCATCCGCTGATCGCTTACCTGTTTACTGAATTCAAATGCAACCTTGATTGTCACTATTGCTGGGCCTTTGACAACAAGGTGAAGGGAATGAGCGAGGACACGGCAAAGCGCTCCGTGGACTGGCTGCACGGAACCGGCTGCCGTGTGCTTGCCTACATGGGCGGCGAGCCGCTGCTGCGTCCCGATTTCATTCAGAAGATCACCTACTATGCAGCAAAGAAGGACTTCTGGATCTACCTGCCGACCAATGCCCGGCTGTTGAGCACCGATGTGATCGACAAGCTTGCGGATGCGGGCATCTCCACTTTCAATATCGCGGTCGACGCGGTCGATTTGAAGCCGGGGCTTCCCAAGGCGTTGGTTCCGATCCGGAAGCAATTCGATTATCTGATTCGCAAGCAATATGGCTACGGCTACTCGGTGTTTCTAAACATCAACATCTGCCGGAACAATCTGGACGATGTGAGAGAACTCACCGAGATCGCCCACGACTGCGGAATCGCCACCGACTATCACATCAACGAGTCGCCGTTGCTGGAGCAGGATGAGCATTTCAAGCATGCGGACGACAACGTCACCTACATCTCTAAAGAGGACTGGCCGGCTGTGGAAGAGACCATCCAGTGGCTGACCGAGAAGCAGGACTCGGGCTACAAGATGGTGAACTCCAACACGCGGCTGTGGCAGATGGTCAGCTTCATGAAAGGAAATCACTTCCCATGGAACTGCCGGGCCGGGCAGAACTCCATGATCATCCGAGTGGACGGCACGCTGGCACCATGCTTCCCGATGTACACGGCCAGCTATGACTGGGGAGTGGTCGGGGATCATAAGTTCGATACCAAGCAACTGGACCATCAGAAAGAAAGCTGCCAGACCCATTGCTTTTCGACGCTCAACCATATTCTCGGCTGGTGCTACAACGACCAGCGGGTAATCAAGTATTTCTTCAAGCAGCTTGCGCATGGATTTCAGGGTATGAAAGGGCAGCTGTAGCTGCTACGGCTTTCGCTTGCAAGGATAATCCACGTGACGCAACCCACAGGAGAGGCACATGCCAGTACAAGAGATCGTTCAGACCGACTTCGAAGTGGAGATTCAGGCTCGTCTTGACGCAGAACGAGCGCGGCTTCGTGCGGAGGCAGGCCTGGCGCGGATGCGCGAGTTCAAGAAGCCGGTGGAACGCACCTTCACCGCGAAAGAACGTGACTACGTCACCATCCTCTTCGGTGGCCTTACATGGAAGCACGAAGAGATGATCAAAGCCGTGTTTCATGGAAGCGGATATCGCTGCGAGAATATTCCCACGCCTGTGGTCGCCGACTTCCAGGCAGGAAAAGAATTCGGGAATAATGGCCAGTGCAACCCGACCTATTTCACAGTCGGCAACCTGGTGCGCCACCTCCAGAGCCTTGAGCAGCAGGGGCTCACCCGGCAGCAGATCATCGACAACTATGTCTTCTTCACGGCAGGTTCGTGCGGTCCGTGCCGCTTCGGCATGTATGAGGCCGAGTATCGCTTTGCGCTGCAAAATGCGGGTTTCGATGGCTTCCGTGTACTTCTGTTTCAGCAGACCGATGGCATCAAAGCCGCAAGCGGTGAGCCGGGTTTGAAATTCTCAGTAGATTTCGGGATGGGCATGCTGAACGCGCTTAATCTCGGCGATGTTATCAATGAGCTTGTCTACCAAGTCCGCCCTTATGAAGCCAACAAGGGTGAAACCGACCGCGTTATTCACGAGTCGGTGAAAACGCTGACCGACACGCTGCGGGACAGGAAACGCTGGCACATTATGGATGCCGCGCCAGAGTGGTCCAAGCCATATCTGGAAAAACACAAGAAGCTGGAAGGGATCGGTTGCACGCTGGGAAAGATTGGCCACAATCTCTACGGCAAAGAGTATGTCGATGCGTTGCACGCCTGCCGGGACAGCATTGATGCCATCGAAGTTGATCGTCTGCGGGTAAAGCCGGTGATCAAAATCACCGGAGAATTCTGGGCACAAACGACCGAAGGTGACGGCAACTTCAACATGTTTGCCTTCCTCGAGAAAGAGGGCGCGCAAGTGCTGGTGGAGCCGATTGCCACCTGGATTGCCTACATGATGTATGTGGCGAAAGAAGGCGCGAAGGCAAGGGCCTATGCGGAGGCCCCATACCGTGATCCCAAGTGGTACGAAGTAAAGAAGCGGCTTGCGAATGAGCTGAAATTGGTCAAGAAGACAGGCGGTCTGAGTGCAGGTGGCGCGATGTGGACATATTTCTATCACCGCACCATCAAGCACATGGGCGGCACAGCACATCATCTCGTACCACAGAAAGAACTCTCGCGACTGGCGCATCCCTTCTATCACCAACTCGCGCGTGGCGGCGAAGGGTATATGGAAGTGGGCAAGAACGTCTACTACACGGTCAACCACCTGTGTCATATGGTGCTGGCACTGAAGCCCTTCGGCTGCATGCCTTCGACGCAATCGGACGGGGTGCAATCACGAGTCGTGAATAAGTTCAAGGACATGATTTTCCTGCCGATCGAGACCTCGGGCGAGGGCGAAGTGAATGCTCACAGCCGCGTGCAGATGGCTCTGGCCGAAGCAAAATCGAAGGCGCGGGCTGAGTTTGACAATGTGCTGGTGCAAACGGGTAAGTCGCTCGATGATTTACGCGATTATGTCGAGCATCATCCCGAGCTGAAACGCGCGCTCTATAAGGTTCCGCACCGCGAGGGAGTTGCGGGAACGGCGGCCCAGTTCGCCTGGCATGTGAGCGATCTGATGAATCGCGATGGGGGGTATCGTCGTCAGACGCGGGTCTCTGTTGCGGCATCTCAGGTGGCCTGATGCGCACCGCGCTTCGCATTGCGCTCGACGGCTCAACTGTTCTGGCGCTTGCCTTCTTGACGTGGGCGCTGCAGTGCATGCTGCGGTCCATCGAGTCGCGGCGCGCTGCAGCGGCTATACGCCGCAACTCTAATACAGCAGTTATTCAGGCGCGGACTGAGGTGCGGCGTCCAGCCTTTTTACCACCCAAAGACCTTCGGTAGTTGAGGGAATGGTGATGCAGACATTTTTCGTTGGTTTGGATGTCGGGTCGACCACGGTCAAGGCGGTCGTCGTGGATGCCGCGACAGATAAGACAATCTGGCAGGATTATCAGCGCCATGAGACGCGACAGCCTGAAAAAGTACTGGAGTTTCTGCGTCGTATGGAGGCTGAGACCGGCATTTCGCCAGAGAACACGCGCATCTTTGTCACGGGTTCAGGTGGAGGCACGATCGCCGAGATGATCGGCGCGAAGTTTGTGCAGGAGGTGCATGCCGTCTCGCTCGCTGTAGAGAAGTTGCATCCCGAAGTTTACTCGGTAATTGAGCTCGGCGGACAGGACGCGAAGATCATTGTCTTCAAAGATGACGAAGAGACGGGACGAAAGAAGAAGATTCCGTCCATGAATGATAAGTGTGCTGGAGGCACAGGCGCAGTCATCGACAAGATCAACGCCAAGCTGAAAATTCCAGCGTCCGAGTTAGCTAATCAGGGATATCACGGGGTCAAACTGCACAAGGTCGCCGGCAAATGCGGCGTCTTTGCAGAGACCGATATCAATGGTCTGCAGAAGACGGGCACGCCTCCGGATGAGTTGATGGCCTCCTTGTTTGAAGCTATCGTGCTGCAGAATCTCAGCGTCTTGACGCGTGGCCATACATTGCGGCCGCACGTGCTGTTACTGGGCGGCCCGAACGGATTCATTCGTGGCATGCGCGAGGCATGGCAGGCCAATATTCCGCGCATGTGGAAGGAGCGTAAGGTTGAGATTCCCGAAGGTGTCGCGCCCGAAGATCTGATAAAAGTTCCGGATAATGCGCAATACTTTGCCGCGCTCGGCTCTGTGGAATTCGGGAAAGATGAAGAGCCGGAAGTCGGCAGGTATCTGGGGACGGAGAAGCTGCTTTACTACATCGATTACGGCCGTGCCGAAGAAAAGGCGATAGCCGGCGGCAAAGGGCTGGTAGCGGAAGACTCTGAACTGGTGTCCTTCAAGTCCGCTTATAAGAAGGGGAGGTTTACGCCTGCAGAATTCATTCCCGGCCAGGCAGTCTCTGGATTTGTCGGGATCGATGGAGGTTCAACTTCGACCAAGGCCGTGTTGCTGGGGAAAGACGGAGCCATTCTCTGCAAGGCCTATCAACTCTCGAATGGCAATCCCATCCAGGACACCATCGAGATGTTCGAGAAGCTGCGCGAGCAGGTGGAGAGCAAGGGCGCGACGCTTGAGGTGCTCGGCGTCGGCACTACCGGTTATGCGAAGGACATTTTGAAAGATGTCCTGAACGCTGATGTTGCGCTGGTTGAAACAGTCGCGCATACCGAATCCGCGCTGAAGTTCTACGATGACCCGCATGTCATCATCGATGTCGGCGGACAGGATATCAAGCTGATCGTCCTCAAAGATGGGCGCGTTAAAGACTTCAAGCTGAATACACAATGTTCGGCAGGCAACGGATATTTTCTCCAGTCGACCGCCGAAAGTTTTGGGTTGAAGGTCGAAGACTTTGCCGACATAGCGTTTTCGGCTAAGTCCATGCCATCCTTCGGCTACGGTTGCGCTGTATTCATGCAGTCGGACATCGTGAACTTCCAGCGCCAGGGTTGGCGGTCAGAAGAGATACTCGCCGGGCTGGCCGATGTGCTGCCGAAGAACGTCTTTCTTTACGTCGCGAGTATTCCAAATCTCGCAGCGCTGGGCTCAAGGTTCGTGCTGCAGGGCGGGACGCAGAACAATCTTGCTGTAGTAAAGGCTGAAGTGGATTTCATCAAATCCAGCTTTCGCGCCAAGGGCAAGGAGCCGGAGATTATCGTGCATGAGCACTGCGGCGAATCCGGGGCCATCGGCGCGGCGCAAGAGGCTCTGCGGCTCTGGACCAACGGCAAGCAGACGACCTTCATTGGCCTTGAGGCAGTCGCCAATATTCACTACCGTACAACGCGTAATGAAGACACGCGCTGCTACTTCTGCAAAAACAATTGCCTGCGCACCTTTATCGACGTGGATGTGACGGGCAAACAACAGGCGGCAACAGTGGGGGAGGATCGCGCTGCTACGGCGGATGAGATAGCCGCAGTTGCGACGGCTCTTCCGAGTCTCGAAGAAATTCAGGCGAACCTTCCTCCCGTCGAAGCACATGGCTCTTCGTGCAGCACGGGCGGCGGATGCAGCTCGCATGCTCCATCACCTTTTAAGGCAAAAGTAGAACCTTTGATACAGATTCAGATGTCACCGGGATCAAGCAAGGTAATCGAACTGCCGAAGCCTGTCGAATTCCAGCCGCGCAAAACAAAAGTTCCGCTGCGCATGGGCGAGCAGCGACTTATCATTGCCACTTGCGAGAAAGGCACAGTAGAAGATCTGGCCGACATGAAGGATATCAAGGCGGATATTGACAAGATCAAGAGCGCCAATCCGAATTTCGTTGATATTGCGGCGCATGATGTGTTTCGGCCGCGCCAGGTCGAGGTGGTTGCCGATACTGTTCCCAGCACCAAGGGCCTCTTTGTGTCAAAGAGCATCAAAGAACGCGCAGCGCTGATGACGAAGCGTGCCGACTTCCGCGTCGGCATTCCACGGCTGCTGAACACCTATACTTATGCCCCGCTCTTCAATGCATACTTCGCCAGTCTCGGCCTGAAATCGGAGAACATCCTATACTCCGATTACACGACGCCGGAACTCTACCGCGCTGGAGCAAGCCGCGGCGCCATCGATCCGTGTTATCCATCGAAGATCGGCATCGCGCACGTGTATAACCTGCTGGCTACTAAGCACAACAAGAAGCCGCTGAACGCGATCTGGTTCCCGATGTACGACGTGCTGCACACGCACTTAGTGAATCTTACCGGCTCGAATGCCTGCCCGACCGTGACAGCGACGCCGGAAACAGTGAAGGCTGCGTTCACCAAAGAGAGCGACATCTTTGCGGAGAATGGTCTACTTTATCTTGATCCCATCCTCAACCTGCAGGACCAGAAAATCTGCGCCGACCAGATGTATAAAGCCTGGGGCCCGGTGCTTGGATTGAGCCGTGAGGAGAATGAGCGCGCACTCGAGATAGGGTTTCAGGCGCTTCATGCCTGCGAAGAGGAAATCCGTCGCCAAGCCCGCGAGACGCTGGATCAACTCGAGCGTGAGGATCGCATCGGTATCGTGATGCTGGGGCGTGTCTACCATCACGATCCCGGTCTGAACCACGAGATCATGGAGGAGTTCCAGAAATTGGGTTATCCGGTCTTTTCGCAGAGCACGCTGCCGATCGATGAAGATATACTTGCCCGGCTATTTGGAGATGAAGTGAACGCCGGCCTGATTACTCATCCGCTTGATATCTCCGATGTATGGAAGAACCGTTACTCTACCAGCACAAACCATAAGGTATGGGCGGCGAAATTCACTGCACGGCATCCGAACCTCGTGGCACTCGAAGTTTCTAGTTTCAAATGCGGCCACGATGCTCCTATCTACGGAGTGATCGAAGGGATCATCGAGCAGTCTGGAACTCCTTACTTCTCCTTCAAAGATCTGGACGAGAACAAGCCTTCCGGCTCCATCCGCATCCGTGTAGAGACGATCGATTATTTCCTCCGTCGCTATCGCGAGGACATCATCCAGCGCAGGAAGATCGAAGGAGACATCGAAGCACAGCTCGCGGAGTTTGAGCGGTCGCTGCGCACACAAACACAAGCTGATGCGACCTATGACGTAGCGCTGGCGGGCGACTGACAGGGCCAAAGTTGTGTGACATGCGAATTAGCTCGATAAGTTGCACTTATCCGCTTTATTGAGCAGCGAAACGGATAACCGCTGTGCGATGGACATAACCGGAGGAGTCAGGCGCAATTCCGCCGCGATCCAGATCGACTCGATAGAGACTGCCAGCGATCTGGCGGATAGTGCCGCCCTCGACGGAGGCTGATTTCCACGGAGTTTCGATTTCAAAGGATGTCGCTCCTGCATCATTCACGTCGGCCTCGACAGTCAAGGAGTTATTCCTGAGATCGACGGCAGTGATCTTGATGCCGGTGCTAGCGCTGCCCAGATGCGGAACTACACGGGGCGAAATCATCTCAACTCCGCCCTGGAAGCGGATACTACAGTGAATCGTACTCCGCGGCGCCGTAAAGGCAATTCGAGCATGTTCGTCATGCGCGTTGCGCTCGATCGACGCCATGAGGCGCCCGCTTCCGCATTGTGCGCCGAGAAGACGTGCGCCGAGAGGAACCTGTGGATCGAAGACGAACGCGACTGAGCGTCCACGATTTGTGACTGTGAGATCAATCTGTCGTTCGCTGCGTTGAACCTGCAAATCCAGCGTTGCATTCCGCATGCGTACGTTGCGCACGGTGACTTCGTGCCATTCGGGCGGAATATGCGGAGAGAATGCAATCCGGTTCGACACTGAATCGATGCGGAGGCCCAGCAGTCCGTGTGTGGCGGCGGCGATAAATCCGGCGGACGACCAAGTCTGCTCTGGAACAGACTCCGTCTGCTGATGGTAATAGTCGCCGGCCAGCACCTCGTGGATGTGTCCCAGTGAATCCAGCCTCGTCCAGGGAACGATCGAAGACCAGATGGAAAATGCGGTAACCGGGCGATGCTGGTCCCAGAACGTTTCAGCAATGCTGGTCGTGTTCAGAGCGAAGACGCTACCCTTCGCGTAGGAGTCAGGAGAGAATTCAGTGGAATCGGACGAAAGGCCGCGTGAGCCCCAGTCCGTCTGAAATTTTGACGACGCAATCTTGTCGAGCAATATCTCATTCTGCCCCGGAGGAAAGACGTGCTGAGAAATCAGCCCGCTGGGCTGACTGCGCTCATCGAAGACCTCTTTGCCGTTGATCGTGTGGCTGCTGATCCAAAACCGCCGTGCGCTGTCCCAATAGCGCGCGGCGATAGATGCGCGTGCGGGCTGGACGGCGCGCATGGCTTGCGCCGCTTCTTCGGGATGAGATGTCCATTCTGCAACTCGTGCGAATGCCGAGGAAGCATCAGGCCATGCAGCGGAGAGACTCAATTCGTCGCTTTCGCGATCCTGTTCGTTGCTGCCTTCCTTATTCGCGGGAATGCGCGGCAGGCTTGTCGTGGGATCGATAACAGACTGACAGTACCGATAGGCGGATTCGATGGCAGACCAATGCTGCTTTGCGAAATCGATGTCGCCGCTGGCTTCGACATAGCGCGACAAGGCACTGAGGAATTGGAATGTGATGTCCACATGGACGAACATGTAGGGATATTTGCCGGCCCAGTCAATGTAGGGCGCGCTTTGTGAGATCTCGTGCCAGATCATGCCAGTTTTTCGATCCTGATATTTCAGGATGAATTCGAGTTCAGCCCGAGCGCGGTCGTATTCGCCCGCTGCAACTAGGCCATCGGCTGCGATCAGGCCGTCTCCCGCGAAGAACCATGCATATTGCGGACGCCGCGCGCTGCGCGAGGGGCCATATCCAGCAACCACACCGCAGCCCAGATCAGGATCGCAGACCCATGCTTGATCCAGAGCGATCTCTGACCACGCGAACGCACGATTGATCTCTTCATCCGGAGTTTCGATCTGGAGCGCATCGCGCAGCAGGCCGGCATAGTGTGCCGCCGCTCGCCGTTCAAGCGATGTCTCGTCCGAAGCCAATTGCTTTGCCAGTGCTCGCGGATCGTGGTCTTGGTTGAGGGCGATAAACACGTGAGCGGAGAGATTTGGCCGGATAGCAAATGCAAGCGCGTCACTATAGATCGCGCTATTCTCTGTGCTGTCGTGGGAGACGATGTCAGGCGAACTGATCGTTGCTGTATAGCTGTTCGTTCCTTCGGAGATTATGTATCCCGCTGCTGCATCGCTCCATGCGGTGCTTTGTCCGCCTATGCTTGCCGGCCACATAAGGTTAAGCACGGGCCTGAAGTGGACCGAGATATCCACGTGGCCGCGACCCTCCACCTTGTACGTAATGATTGCGCCGGATAGATCAAGAGGCACGAATAGTTTTTCCCGCACGACGAAGTTCGGCCCGATATAAATTCGCGTGACTGCGTCGGGCCTATATTCAATTCGCCGCAGCAGTAGATCGCCATCGATCTCAGAGGCTGCGCCTTGAGGACGAATGCCAATGCGATATCCGCTGAGGATTTGAAACGGCCATGCCCAGATCTCAAGCCCGTTCTTCGAATAGCCCAGGATGGCGGAGCGCCGGCCATGCACGGCCACGAAGCGGACCGGCTCGACCGAGTCAGTGGAGAGTGTCAGGCCATCGTTAACCGGCGGTTCGCCGTGTATTTGCGGCCATGCCGGAGAATTACCAAGCAAAATGGCTAGCGCGGCACAGACGCCAAGATGACTTAGAAATCGCCTTGTCTTTGGGTATCTACGATGTGGTGAGCGCGTCCGGGAGTCCTCATTTGCCATCTGCCGATTATCCCGTAACGGGCGCCCATCGCATTGTTTGTGAATATTCCCTAGAAGGTGAACTTCGCAGCGAACTGTAATTGGCGCATTGCCGGCAACCCTGTTCCAGTTACCGCGGGATCGAGAGCCGTGATCTGACCGGCATTGGTTGTCGTGGGAGAGCAGTCGATACAGTGTGGCGAACTACCGCTGGCAAAGCCCAGCGGTGCATGGTTGAAGACATTGAAGGCCTGAAACTGGAACTGAGCCTGCACGCGCTCGGTGATCGGAAAGTCTTTGAAGAGCGAGGCATCTGCAAAATACTCCGACGGCCCGCGCAGCGAGTTCAGGCCGATGTTGCCGAAAGTACCGAATGCCGGGCGCGCAAATGGACCGCTGACAGCCCCGTTGGTGGCCAGCGGCGCGACTGGTGTAAAGAGACGTCGCGTATGCGTGGTTGGATCATACGAGGAGACTCCGCTGCTGAAACCGGACGCGGCGCCGCTTTGTATCTTGTCTGGCCGGCAATCACTTTCTGCCGCCGTCTGTCCCACGTTGGTATCCAGATCCTGATCGGCGCTGCACTCATCGTAGGTCGGCGTAAAAGGCAGCCCGCTTTGCCACGTGGTGGTCCCGTTCAGCGTCCAGCCGCCGACTGCGTAGTTCATGAGGCGGTTGCCGGAACTGAGATAGCGCTTGTTCTTTCCGAAAGGCAGTTGATAGGTGCCGCTGGCGACAAATGTGTTCGCGCGGTTGGTGTCAGACGGCCCATAGCTGAAGGCGCGGTACTGCGTGAATGCCGCATCGTTGCCATAGAACAGCGCCTTTGACCAGGTGTAGTTTCCGGTGAGCTGGAAGCCATTGTGGAAGCGCTGTTCGACGGTGGCCTGCAGCGCGTTGTAGTTGGAACGGCTGGCAGGATCGGTCGAGGTCAGGGTGGAATCGCAGCACTGCACCAGTGCTCCGTTATAGATCTGGTTGTAGCGCTGATAGAAGGGCCGACGGCTGGTGCTGCCGGCCGCCAGTTGTGCAGGAGTCGCAGGCAACGCGGGCTCGTTGACGTCGTAGCCGTAAGTCTCTCCTGGGTAGACGCGTTCGCCGATATTGCCGACGTAGGCGAGGGTGGCGGTCATGTTGCTGGTGATCTGCTGCTGCAGGCTGAGGTTGTACTGGTCGACCTTGGGCAACTGGACGCGGTTCGGACGAAATTCGTAACTGACGCCGTTCTGCATCGGGATCCTGCCATTAGCCGGGATGAAAGGTGCCGCCGGAACTCCGGGCGCGGTTGCGAGCGTGACGGCATACTGGCCGGGCGAATTGTTTGTGGTGATGTTCTGTGATGTCAGGACCGGCGTATTGTGGGCCAGCACACTACCGAAGAGTGTGCCGAAGAATCCGACGTCGTCATACACCTGACCGACGCCGCCGCGCAGAACGGTTCCGCTGCGGATCTGGTAGGCGAAGCCGAATCTACCGGCAAGATTGAGATAATCCATCTCCTGGCCGCCGTTCGTTCCTGCACCAATGCCCGCCACTTGTGTGTAACCCAGATAGGGATAGGTGAAACCGCCGGTCCCGGCGCTGTTCGCCGTCTCCGGAAAGATCAGATCCCAGCGCACGCCATAATCAAGGGTCAGCTTCGGCGTGGCACGCCAGGTGTCCTGCGCATAAAAGGCGCCGCGCTTCTGCCGGTTGGATGCACTTTGATCGTAGACAACGAAGCGCTGATACTGCTCGACCGCGCCCAGCAGCGCGGATGCGAGCGCCAGGCCGCTGCTCGTTGCATTCCCGGGCACCGCGGTGCTGCCGCTGCCGAAGGTGAACTGGCCCGTACGATTGAAGTCGCTGGCGTTGCGCAGGTTCATTGCGTATCGGATATCGCCGCCGAACATGAACGTGTGATTGCCGACGATCTTCGTCCAGTTGTTGGCAAGCTGGAAGACCTGCTCGCTTTCGAGCAAGGGGCAGTTGCAGCCCTGCTCACCGAAGGGGGACACGCTGCTGTCGCCGGTAATGTTGAATGTCGGGGATCCATCTGTGCCGAACGCGCCGATGTTCGCATTGGGAATGCCGGCGGCCAGCGCAGGTGTGGTGCCTGCATCGTACTTGTTCTCGGCGACGTGGTAGGCGAGAAAGCCGAAGCGGAGATCGGTCAGCAGATTCGGATGGATCGCCCAGTCGAAGCCCGCGGCCACGCTCTGGTTCTGCACATTGTCGTTGCCGGTAGAGTTGCCGAGTCCGAAGCCGGTTCCGCCCGCCGCTCCGAAGACCGGCGTGCCGAAGAGGCGGAAGTTCGCGTAATCATAACGAGCGAAGCTATGGATCGCGGGGGTTGTCTGCCAATCCAATCGCACATCGGCCTGGTCGCCATCGTTACGGCCGTTACCGGATGCCACGTAGTTATTCGTGATGCCGCTGCCGGAGTTCGGCGCGGGCAGCGCACTCAGCAACTTGATCGCCTGGGGCGAGAGCGCGCTGGCCGGGATGATGCCGCCGGTGTAGATCTGCTTTGTCACCGGGTTGTAGAGCGGCGCGGTGGTGTATTCGCTCAGGTTGCAGTTCCCGGTGCCGCTCAGGCATGTGCTGCGAACAAGGCTTGTCGGCACATTCTCCCGCAGGCTCGTGCCCACGCGCTGACGCGTTCCTTGATAGTCGAGGAAGAAGAAGGCGCGATCTTTTTTAATCGGGCCGCCGACGGAGCCACCGAACTGGTTGTAGAGGGAGCTGGGAATGTAGCGATTCGTCACCGGGTCCGGCGCGAATTGCGTGAAGGGATCGCGTGCCTCCTGAGCATCGCTGCGGCGGAATTCGAAGGCATCCCCATGGATGTTGTTGCTGCCGGAACGGGTCTGCGCCGTAATGACGCCGCCCACGGCTCCGCCAAACTCCGCAGGATAGTTCTGCGAGGTCACCTTCATCTCGCTGATGGAATCGAGCGTGGGATTGATGACGATGATGCCCAGGACAGGATCGCGATTGTCCGTGCCGTCGAGCTCCCAGCCGGTCGTTCCGTAATTCGAACCGTTGATCTCCACCGCCTGCGAGGCTTGCGGATTCTCCGTCGGAGCAGTATTGAAAGAAGAACGTTGAACTCCTGGCGTAAGTAATTCAAACTGCGTGAAGTTACGGTCAATGTTTGGCAGCGACTGGATGCTCTGGCCGGAGATGATCTGCGCCACGTCGGCGCGATCGGTTTTAAGTGCGGCCGCCCCGGCAGTGACGGTCACAGTCTGCGTCGTCCCGCCCACATTCATTGCAAGATTGACCGTCTGGGTCGTATCAGCGGAGACCGCGACGCTTTTCGCCTCGGCCGGCGTGAAATTTGCAGCTTCCGCTTTGACGCTGTAGTTGTCCGGAATCAGCTCGTCGACCGTGTAGAGTCCATCGCTATTGGACTGTGCTGTCTTGGTTGTGCCTTTGGCAAGATCCGTCACGGTAACGGTCGCGTTGGGAACGATCGCGCCGCTGGCGTCAGTCACCTTCCCGGAGATCGTGCCGTAGATTGCCTGTGCAAAGGCCGTTGCGCCCCAGCTCAGGAACAATCCGCTTAAGAAGATGACGGCGAGTGCAAGTGTCCTCGGCGCTTTCCGTACCAGCACTGAAGACACCACTGGCAAGGTGTGGGGGATGAACAACCGGTACATACAACTGCCTCCATCGCAAGAACTGCAACCAGGGTTTGGATGCCTTTACGATAGAGATGGATTGCATTTTGGCTATTAACTGTATTGCAACTTAGAACGGGCGAGAGCGCGAAATTTGTCCTATTCCGTGCTGGAGCGATGGCCCCAGTCAAAACGCCGCCCCAGAATGCCTTTTATGATCAGATGGTCGGTTCCGGCGGTGGGTCCTATGCCGACGCCAATGTTGATCTCCCATTTCGGAGACACATTCAAATCAGTCACTGCAAAGATCTGCTGCTGCTGTTGCCGAAGGGAATAGAAGTTTCCGAGCCGGCCGTAGTCGGCGTAGTACTCGAAGCCGCCGCTGATCGCTTTGCTGAAGTCATAGCTGATCTTGGCGCCCGGCGAGAAACCGACACCCTCGGCCACATCGGGGCCATGCCATGTCCGTTCGAGCGCCGGGTTTACGGCGAAGTACCAACGGCCGATCGCTTTGTCCACGATCGGCCGGATCTCCCAGGTCCACGTGTCCGGCGAATAAACCGCGCGCTGATAGCCGATCTCGGTGGACAGACTCACGCCCACCGGCCAATGCCACGAGTCCGGCACGCGCACCCGCGGGCGGATATGGTCGCCCACCCACTGTACGCCGTGACCGTTCTGCGTACTGGTGAAGATGTACCAGCCGACCTCCGCCCAGTTGGTGATTCCGGTTGTGATCTCGACTGTTTCGTGCTGCTGATGGTTGGTGGGATAGACGCCGTTCACCGTGTGGAGCTGACCGGTCGCCGTGAAATTGGAATGAAGTTCCACCATCGTGGTGCGCGGCGGGACAGTCGCCGCTCCGTAGACTTGGATCTCGTAGTTGCCCTGCGCATGAGCGTGCGCCGTCGCCATTCCAGTGAGAACCAGCAGTAAACCAAGCAACCGCATCACTGGATCAGCGGAGCGGCGCCCGTAATGCCCCCTGGCTGGTCTATGCCCGTGGCAAGAACGCCTCCACTTGAAGAGATCACGCATAGCGGAACAGCATCATGAAGCCCATGTCCATGTGGTCCTGCTGATGACAGTGGAAGAGCGTGGGGCCGGGATGGTTCGCGATCAGCTCAACGTCGACATCTGTGCCCGCCATCACCAGTATCGTGTCCTTCATCAGGCCGTGTAGACGAGGTCCGCCGGCGATGCGCACCACTTCGAAGGTGTGGCGATGCAGATGCACTGGATGATCGTCGGTGCTGCGGTTGCGGAAAAGCAGGCGATAGCGTTTGCCGGCTGTGAAGATGGGGCTATCCGTATGCGGGAACGACTTGCCATTGATGGCCCAGTGATCCAGCGCACCGTGACCGGCAAACTTCGACGTGAAGACCAGCGGGACTTCTATCGCTTCCGGCGCGCCCTCGGTTGTGGCACCCGCAAACCACGTGTAGTCCCAAAGAAGCTGCTCCGGCTGCTGCCATTGCGGCTTGCCGGCTTGTCCCGCATATTCAACGACCATGGCCATGCCGGCAGCCTGCACATGCCTGCGTACCTCGCCCAGCGTCCACACGCCAGGATTGTTCAGCTCGACAAGGACATCCGCGCGCTCGGCCGGCACCAGCCGCAGCATGCTGACGCTCTTCTGTTGCGGTAGATCGTTGCCATCCAGCGCGACGACCTGCATGCGATGCCCGCCGAATGCGATCCAATGCACCTCGGTCGGGCTGGCGTTGAGGATGCGAAGCAGCAGCCGCTGCCCACTGCGTACGCGCAGGGGCTCACCGTAGCCCATCGCGTGTCCATTGATGGTGGATACGTCGTAGGCCGGATTCATCGAGCCATCGTCGCTCGCCAGAAGTTGTCCGCCCATATCGTGCAGCGCGAGAAAGGCCTCCTGATCGTAGCCGCCAGCATTGACCGAAGGCTCGATGAGCAGAAATCCGAACATGCCGCTGTAAAGCCCCCGGCTCAGATCGTTATCGGCACGCACATGGGTGTGATACCAGCGGGTGCCGGCGGGTCGCGGCGTGAAGGTATAGCGAGCCGTGCCGCCGGGCGGAATCGGCGGCGTGCCTTCTTCCATCGCGCCATCGACCGCAGAAGGCACAAAAAGTCCATGCCAGTGCACCACCTGCTCGTCGGATGACCGGTTGTGTACCTCTATGGTGACCTGACGGCCTTCCTTCAAGCGCAATAAGGGACCGGGCACGCTGCCGTTGTAGGCAACAGTCTTGTAGCGATGGCGTGGCGATGGCTCGACGGTAAAAGGCGCGATGTCGAGCGAGAAGTCGGCAGGCTGCGCAGTCAGGGGGATCGTGGTGGCAGCAGCTGTCAGGGCCGCGAGCTGCATCGCTTGTCGACGGGTAATCAAAGTTCAGGCTATCAGCGGAAAAATCCGACAAGGATGGGCGGATTTCCGTCAGGAGTCTGTCACCAGCCGAGAGTAGACTCGTGCCGTGAACGTGTCTTCGAGGCCGATACGCGGAGCCGCTCGTCGTACGGCGACCGGACGACCGAGGATCAGATGAGCGAGGGTCCGATGACACCTCCGGTGTGTCTTACCATCGCGGGATTCGATCCCTCGTCCGGAGCGGGCGTCTCTGCCGATCTCAAGACCTTTGCCGCCCATGGAGTGTATGGAGTCGCGGCGATTACCGCGTTGACGGTGCAGTCCAGCCAGGGTGTCCGGTCGATTGAGCCGGTGCGCCCCTCGCTCTTCCGAGAGACGCTGGAGTATCTGGCCGCAGACATCCCGCTGGCGGGGGTGAAACTGGGGATGCTGGCGAGTGCCGGCCTGGTGGCCGAAGCGGAGCATTTTCTTCGGGCGCGGCCGGAGCTGCGGGAGCGGATCGTGCTCGACCCGGTGCTGCGTTCGAGTTCCGGCGCGTCGCTGCTGGATGCCGAGGGCACCGCGTTGCTGCGCGAACACCTGCTTGGCGTGGTGGGCTGGATCACGCCCAACTTGGATGAGCTGTCTTTACTGACTGACGTGGAAGTACGGACACGGGAACAGGTGCCGCCCGCTGCCGGCCGATTGGCTCGGCAAGCGGCGAGTGTCGGGAATTCCGGCATGGGAATCGTTGTGACCGGGGGACACCTGGGCCGGCCCGATGACTACCTGCTGTGGAACGGAAAGGGAAGCTGGCTGCCTGGCGAGCGGGTGGAGACGCGCTCCACACACGGGACGGGATGCGCCTTTTCCAGCGCACTCCTCGCCGAACTGGTACTGGGCCGGGATGGTGAAGACGCCGTAGGCGCGGCGAAGCGCTATGTGGCCGGAGCTTTGCGGGCGGCGTATCCGGTGGGACAAGGCCGCGGCCCGCTGCACCATCTCTTTGGATGCAAGCCTTCTGCAGCCGAATAGCTGCCTGGACGTGCTAGTTCAGCCGGGCCGGGCCGCGCTGGAGCGTCTCGACGCGCGGGCCATTGCCCGGACGCGTCTCCTCGCGGATGGGAGGGTCGGCTGTCGTGTCCGGCCGGGGCTGCCGCGCGGCCACGATGTCCTCCTGGAGCACGACAAAGCGGCGAATGTATTTGAGGGGATGCGGCGCTTCGACCATCTCGCGCAGGTGGTAGAGCCAGGAATCGGCCTTGAGCATGCGGCGGGCGAAGGCGCGCCGGTGCACCATCACGATCTGGCCGTCTTTTCTGCGCTGGGGGTAGCTGACGGCAGGCACCATGAAGCTCATCTGCAGTCCGGCCTTCCAGAAGCTCTGGGCAAATTCATGCGAGAAGAGCAGGGAATAGCAGTTGCGACCCTGGCAGAGATGATCAATGGCTTCATCGAAGCCGAGCCATTCCGGCGCGGCATAGGCGCGATACCAGGCGCGGAAATCGAATCCATTGGAGCGAGCCTGCAAAACAATATGGCGAAGAACCTCTTGCCTAGTCATTCCGTCCCCCTGGGGTGGAGTGCGGGTTTGGCGTGAGTCGTTGAAGAAAAATTAGCGAAACTTCATTGCAAGCATAAGATGCGCGGCGTCCGCTGGCCAACATTTTCCGTCTCTGAATTATGCGGGTGCCGACTCCGCCATTCGCCGGACCCCGCCTGAGCAGGTAATTTGGGGTGGGTGAGACGGTGAGGGTCGAGACACGTCTGTTCAAGACAGATGGAAAGGGCAAAGCTGAGCATGAGCAAGGTTTCCCGGCGCCAGGGCCGCATGCCTGGAATACAGCGGGGAAGCTGTGTGCTGGCGCTCGTGCTGGCCTTTGCCTGGCCTCCGGCTGCGCCCTCCCAGGAGCGGGTGATCCATACCAATCCGCTCAACCGCGAGCCGGAGGTGCACGAAGCCTACCAGCACTTCTACACGCTCGATTACGACGGCGCCCTGGCCCGCTTTCAGAAGATCGAGCAGGCGCACCCGGATGATCCCATGGCCGCCGACTATGTGCTGGAAACAGTACTCTTCCACGAGCTTTACAACATGGATCTGCTGGATACGACGCTCTACGCGCACGATGGCTTTCTGAGGGGTAAGCATCAGGTGGTGGAGGACAAGGCCTTCTCGGCGCATATTGTGGAGCTCTCCGACAACGCGCTGCATCTTGCTGACCAGCAGTTGCAGAAGAATCCGAAGGATGTGGATGCGCTCTACGCACGCGGCTGGTCAAAGAGCTTGCGTGCGACCTACATAGGGCTGGTGCAGCGGTCGTACATCTCCGCCCTGCGTCTGGCGCTGCAGGCGCGCGACGACAACGACCAGGTACTCAAGCTCGATCCGGATTATGTCGACGCGGAGCTGGTGGTGGGAATACACCAGTATGTCGTGGGCTCGCTGCCCCTGCCCATCAAGTTCATGGCTGGACTGGCGGGGATTCATGGCAGCAAGGAGAAGGGTCTGGCACTCTTGCGTGACGACGGTGCGCATGGCGTGACGACATCGGTGGAAGCGCGCACGGCGCTGGCGCTCTTCCTGCGCCGGGAGGCAAAGTATGCCGAGGCGGCCGAGTGGAATGACTCACTGAAGCGGCAGTATCCGCGCAATTTCCTCTTCTGGCTGGAATCGGCGAATCTACAGAAGGATGCCGGCAAGGCGCAGCAGGCGATTGCGCTTTACCGTGCGCTGCTGGACCAGTCGCAACATGCCGGCTACTTCACCAACGCGCACCTGGAGCAGGCATGGTACGGGCTGGCCGATACCTTGCGCGGCCAGCGGGACGCAGCCGCCTCCGCCGACGCCTTCGAGCATGTGCTGGCGCAGCCCACAGTGAGCCCGGACCTGAAGCGGCGCGCTCAGCTTGGAGCGGGCATGGAGTACGACATATTGGGCAAGCGCGAACAGGCCGAAGCGGCGTATCGTGATGTGTTGGCGTTGGGGGACAGTGAACAGGCGTCGGATGCGCGGCGCTACCTGAAGACGCCATACAAGGGCTAGAACACAGTAGTAGGAAAAATGCTCTGAGTTGTTCGCGCCGGGGTTTCCGGGCCAACTTCCCGGAACTTCCAATGGCGCGGTTGCGTCATATCCAGGAGAACCTTTGCATTCGCAGGGAGAGGTGCGATGGCGTACTACTGCAGCAGTTGTGGCAAACCAATAGCGACAGATGCTCGGCATTGTCCAAACTGTGGCCATGCCGTGGGCGGCGCCTTTGACGGCACGAATGCTGTGCCTCCCTCGGGATCGCGACGACGTCTGGTGCGGCCGCGCGCGGGACGCATGATCGCAGGCGTATGCCAGGGGGTTTCTGTCACCTACGGATGGGACCCGACACTGGTGCGCGTGGTCTTCGTCTTGCTTGCCTGCTTCAGCGGCGTCGGCCTGATCCTCTACGTTGTGCTCTGGGTGGCAGCGCCGGAAGAGCCGTTGATGTTGCAGACCGCCGCGACCTATCCTCCTCCGGCCAACCCGCAGGTATAGGGCGAAATTCCGCAAGATACTGGTCACCGGGCTATGCCGCAGCGAGACGTGAGCCTTCAGGCATGAGCGAGCTCCTCCACTACGAAGAGCGTGGCCATGGGCCATGCGTGGTCTTTCTCCACCCGACGCCGGTGGATCATTGCTTCTGGCGACCTGCAGCCGCGCTGCTGGATCCGGATTATCGTGTGCTTCTGCCGGACCTTCCCGGACATGGGCTGTCGCCGCTGGGGAATGAGACGACGAGCATGGAGACGATGGGCCAAGCCGTGCTCCGGCTGCTAGATGCGCTCTCTGTCGCAGGCGCCATCTTCTATGGCTGCTCCATCGGCGGCTACTTACTGTATGAATTATGGAGGCAGGCGCCGGAACGGATACGCGCACTGGCTATCTGCAGCGCGAAACCGCATGCCGACACGCCGGAGACGCGGCGCACACGTGAAGCGACCATTGAAGTGATCGAGCAGCGAGGCACAGGCCCGTTCTTCGACTCCATGCTGGACACTCTGGTGGGCGCGCCGGCTAAGGAGCGCGATCCGGAGATCGTGCACCGGCTGTGCGCGATGATGGAGCGCATGTCCGCCGCGTCAGCAATTGCGGTGCAGCGCGCGCTGGCGGCGCGGCCGGATTCGCGGGCGACGGCAGCGACGATTCGCGTGCCGACAGCAGTGCTGGCTGCGTCCTTGGACCGCGGCTCGACTCCGCAGGAGATGCGGGAGCTGGCGAACACGATTCCCGGCTCAACCTTCCATCTTTTGCGGGAGATGGGGCACTATGCGCCGTACGAGCAGCCGCGACTGGTAGGCGCGCTCCTGCGGCGCTTCGCCGACGAGAACACCGCCCACTGAGAACGGCTCCGATCTATTGGGTAACGGACGTGTGGGAAGATGAGAGCACTGTCATCCCACACGAGGAAGCTCCCTTTGCCTCCAAAGTCTCACGCCTCTGCGCGTCCTTTCCGCTACAGCCCGGATGGTCAGCTCCTTTGCGATGCGGTGCCGCTGGAGAAGCTGGCCGCTCGGTACGGCACTCCGCTCTACTGCTACAGCGCGTCCCAAGTACGCGAGCGGCTTGCGCTCTTTCGTAAATATTTCGCGCGGCAGGACCACCTGATCTGCTATGCGGTAAAGGCGAATTCGAACCTGTCGCTGCTACGAATGATCGCGCGCGAAGGCGCGGGCTTCGACATCGTCTCCGGCGGGGAATTGGAGCGGGTGCGGCGGGCGGACAGGCGTGCCGTAGCGCGAACCGTCTTTTCCGGAGTGGGCAAAACGGTGGAAGAGATGGACCTGGCGCTCGGCGCGGGCATCCTGCTGTTCAACGTCGAGAGCGAGCAGGAGCTGGAGCTGCTGGCGGAGCGTGCCGCGAAGCTGCGCAAGACGGCACGAGTGGCCCTGCGAGTGAACCCGGATGTCTTTGCCGAGACGCACCCCTACATCTCAACCGGACTGCGGGAGCACAAATTCGGCATCGAGATCGACCGCGCGCGCGAGGTCTACGCGCGAGCAACGAAGAGCAAGTGGCTCTCGCCGGAGGGTGTGAGTGTGCACATCGGGTCGCAGATCCGCAGTGCCGCGCCCTTCGGCGCCGCCCTCGCCCGCGTGCGCTCGCTGGTGGAGGAACTGGCCGGGGACGGTATTCGGATTCGCTCGATCGATGCAGGTGGCGGACTGGGTATCGACTACGCTGCGCAGATTGGAGTCGAAGGCTTTGACGCAACGAAAGAGGTGGCCGAATATGCGGCGGCGCTGACCGAGGGGTTGCGCGGGTTGCGGGTTCGGCTGCTGCTGGAACCGGGACGGTTCCTGGTGGCGCAGGCTGGCGCGCTTCTCGCGCGGGTGCTCTACCGCAAGCGCAACGGCACGAAGGAGTTTCTGATCACGGATGCGGGGATGAACGACCTGATCCGGCCTGCACTCTACGGAGCGCATCATGAGATCGTCCCGGTAGAAAAGCCGGCGGAGGGCGATGCGCATAGCGCGATCATGGATGTGGTAGGGCCGGTATGCGAGACCGGAGATTTCTTTGCCCGCGACCGTGCGCTGCCGAATGTGCAGCCAGGAGCCCTGATCGCCTTGCTGGATACCGGCGCTTACGCGATGTCGATTGCATCGAACTACAATTCGCGCAGCCGTCCCGCCGAGGTGCTGGTGGACGGCAAGAAGGTGAGACTCGTGCGCAGGCGCGAGACGCTCGAAGATCAGTTGCGGTACGAAGAATAGGAAACAGGGATGAAGAATAGGAAACAGGGATCAAGAGAAAGGGCCCGCTGAACGGGCCTTTCGGGGTTGTGCGGTCTCTTCTATTTACTGAGAGATGGAATGCACAGAGGCAAGCGTGCCTGCCTCCGCCGGCTGGTTCGCGGTGGGGGCATAGGTATTCGCAGGCAGGAGCTGGGGGCCGCTGGCGGTGCTGGGGCCGAGGCCCAGTGCGATCAGCGCGCGCGAATCCGGCGTGAGCTTGGTCTGCCAGCCATGATCGGCCTGGTACTTCTGCATTGCGGCTTCTGTCTGCGAATCCCATTGGCCGCTGGGTGAGCCGGTCAGGTATTTCTCGCGGATGAGTGCGGTCTGGATCTGCGTCGCACGCTCCGGCGCGATGCCGCGCTGGCCCAAGGGATGGGCGATGCGATGGCCGATGCGATGCCCCACGCGGCGAACAGCACCGTTTTTGTGAGCGTGATGAGACGATGCTGCGAACACGGGAGTCGCGATAAGGGTCAGGGCCAGAGCTAACGTGCTGCCGGCAGAAAAACGAAACATGCGGGTTCCTCGTTGGGGGGTAGGAAGATCGCGTTCTGGTGAGACTATCGGCATACTTATGAGATTGCAACCGAAACAGAGTTCGGCACCCACAACTTTCGTGGGTGCCAAAATTTCTGGTAACACAAACGTGTTACTTAGGGCAAGGTGCCGCCGCGGTAGAAGTTGCCACTGTTCGGCTGCCGCGGATCGACGATGCTGACGACGACATCCTGGCCGCTCTTCAGCGAAGAAACGACGGAGTTGTAATCGTTCTTGTTGTTGATCGGTGTCTTATTCACTTCGTTAATGACGATGCCCGAAGAAAGGCCAATCTCATCTGCGAAGGAACCAGGCTTTACCTGCTGCACCAGGACGCCGTGGACGCCCCTGCTCGCGAGCTGCTGCGGCACATTCACCGCGGTGATGCCGAGCTTGTCCGGGCCGGATTCTTCTTCACCGGGACCGTTTTCGTTCGGCGCATTGTTCTCACCGGTTAGCGCGCCAGCGGTCTTGGTGCGATCGGCGATGGTCACGGTAGCGCTCTGCTGCTGACCGTTGTGCAGGAAGCCGACCTTAGCTGTCGTGCCCGGGTGACGCGCGGTGATGATGTTCACCAGGTCATCGCCATCCTTGATGGGCTTGCCATCGACGGAGGTGATAATGTCACCCACCTTAATGCCGGCCTGGTCCGCTGGACCGCCCTTGAAGATACTCGAGACCAGCACGCCCGACTTGAAGCCGTAGACACGGCCCACAGCTGCCGGCAGATCCTGCTGGAAGGAGATACCGATGGAGCCGCGAACCACCTTGTGCTCGGGCCCGATCAGGTCGTTGTAGACCGGAATGACGGTGTTGGAAGGCATGGCGAATCCGATGCCCTGGTAGCCGGCCGACTGGGTGTAGATCGCCGTGTTCACGCCGATGACCTGGCCGTCCATATTGATGAGCGGGCCGCCAGAGTTGCCGGGGTTGATCGCGGCATCGGTCTGGATGAAGTGCTGGAACTGACCTTTGACGCCCTGCTCGATGGTGCGGTTCTTGGCGGAGATGATGCCGGCCGTGACCGTCTTCGCCAGCTCGAATGGCTCGCCGATAGCGACCACCCATTCCCCGACCTGCGTGCCATCGGAGTTGCCCAGCTTGACCGTGGGCAAGGAGCTTGGCGCATCGATCTTGATGACCGCGATGTCGGTGTCGGGATCGATGCCGACAACCCTGGCGGGGCGGCCGTGGTCGGTTGGGTTATCTGGATCAGTGGAGAGCTTGACGAAGATTTTGTCGGCTTTGTCGACCACATGGTTGTTAGTGATGATGTAGCCGCGCGAATCGACGATGAATCCGGAGCCGAGCGATTCGCGGACACCGCCGCCATCCATGCCGCCGCCATCATCCGGTCCCTGTGCACCAGGACCGCCGAAGAAGCGGTTGAAGAAGTCCTGGAAGTTGTTATCCGGGCCCTGCTGCTGGTCATCGTCACCCGGGCCCTGTTGTTGATCGTCGGGCGATTGTGGATTACCTGGCTGTAGAGGTATGCCACGGCCGGAGCGGCCTCTGACATGGCGCTCGTGGGGCAGCGTCTCGGTGTAGATGTTCACCACAGCGGGACCTACATCTTTGGCGATCTGCGTGAATTGCGTGCCCAGTTGTACCGGATTGGGGATCTTCAACGGAGTGGCGTCGGAACTGTTGACCTGGTTTTCGCTGCCCTTCACGCCATGAACGGCTACCGAGCCGATGAGGATGCCGGCGGAGAGCGTGGACAGTATGACAAACGTTGGAGCCAGACGGTTGAGCTTGATCCGTCTAAGAAGAGAGTTCATATTCAGGTCTAACCTCATGAGTTTCGCGATAGCTGTCGCATCGGTGCGGCGAATACGCCGGAGATGTGCGGAATTGTCTGATACTTCAGTATAGATGGTTCAGGACGGCCCCATCCAGGCATCGCTCCTTTCTTAGACGCCATGATGCGCAATCGGTTTTAGGGGAGAAAGCAACGGATTTCAGCACTTCAGGCAACCGGAGCCTCGTGTGCGGTGGCATGCGCCCCCAGGGGCAGCAATTCAGTGAGTCCGATGCCGCCGAGGATCAGCAAGGCGCCAAGGGAAGCGCGGGCGGAGAGGCGCTCGCCATAGAAAAGATACGAGGTCAGGAAGGCGAAGACTGGCTCGAGGGAGAGAATCAGCGCGGTACGCGTTGCCGAGAGACGCTGCTGTGCCCAGGACTGCACGGTGAACGCAACCGCGGTAGCCATCACGCCGGTGATGAGCAGAGCTGTGATCAGCCGCGGTGACAGATCGAGCCGCGGACGCTCGAAGACGGGTAGCGCAACGGCCATGATGAGAGTGCAGAACGCGAGTTGCAGGACAGCGAGCGCGCCCAGCGGCAGGCGTGGCGAGACATGCGCCAGCGCCACCACATGCAGCGCGAAGCCGAGAGCACAGACCAGCGTCAGCAGGTCACCGGCGTTGATGCTGCCCAGCAAGGCCGACCACGGCGTGTGCGCAGGCGTGGTCAGCAGCAGGATGCCGGCGAACGCCATCCCCGCGCCGGCGAAGGCGGAGAGAGATGGCCTTCGCATGGTGGCAGGACGTAATGCGGGAAAGGCGCAAAGCAGCGGCACAATGACCACGATCAGGCCGGTAATGAAGGCCGACTTGGCCGGGGTGGTGCGGGCGAGGCCGGCGGTCTGGAAGCTATAACCCGCCGCCAGACAGAGGCCCACTACGGCACCGGCGGCAAGATAGCTGCGCTTGAGCCGGCGCAGATCGCGATGATAGATGGCGGCGAGCACCAGCGTGGCGATCACCATGCGCAGCAGGTTGAAGAGCAGCGGCGAGGCGTCGCGCAGCGCGTCCTTGACGACCACGAAGGTCGAGCCCCAGATGGCTGCGGTAAGGATCAACAGCAAAGAGGCACTGCGGGCGTGCTTCGGGATGTCCGTTCTCCAATGTTCTTACTGAGGGAGAGTCGCGAACACTTCCGCAAGGTCGAGATAGACAGGAGAGTTTGCGACGTCGAATCGGGTCCGCTCCTCCCATCCGGCGTTCCAGTCAAAGCCCCGGCGCTCCTCCGGATCGGCCACCCAGATATTGGCGACGCCCATGCGGCGATAGTCCTCCAGCCGCTCGTTGTAGCGGGCCACACGATCCTCCGGCGAAAGGATTTCGACGACCACGAGCGGCGGCGTGCTGATGACCTTTTCGTATGGAGCGTCAAGCGAGACCAGGCAGATCTCCGGGATACGGACACGCTGCGGCGAGACACGAACGCGCTGCTCTGCCAGCACTTCCAGATTCCACGCCTTCACTCGCGGTCCCAACCACAAGATCAGAGCCGTCTGCAGGCGTGCGTGTTCCCGCTCTCCCAAATTGCGCTCTTCAATTTCACCATCGATGTAGTCGCAGTCCGGATGATAGGAGGTGGCGAGGTATTGCTCGAGCGGGAGATGTGTCGTGGTAGCCATGCTGCCTCCGGAGGTCGCTCGTATAGATTTTACCGCGTCACCACGTTGGCAAAGTATGTCGGATGGCCGGCAACGACTGTGCGCAGCACCTTGGTGCCGAGGATGTCACGCGGCGGAATGCGGGTGAGATCGCGGTCGAGCACGATGAAGTCGGCCACCATGCCAGGCTTCAGCATGCCCTTGTAGGTTTCGGCGAACTCCGCATAGGCCGAGCCCTGCGTATAGGCATAGAGCGTCTGCGCGATGGTCAGCTTCTCTTCCGGAAAGTAGCTCTGGGTGCCGGCCTCGTTCTCGCGGGTGACCGCCGCGTAGATGCCGCGGAACGGCGTAATGGGTTCAACCGGATAGTCGGTGCCGAAGGCGAGCGGCACACCGTGATCGAGAAAGCTCTTCCACGCGTAGGAGTAGCGAGCGCGGTCGTGGCCGAGGCGCTGCTCGGCCCAGGCCATATCGGTTAGCAGGTGGCTCGGCTGCATCGAGGCGATGACGCCAAGGGCCTTGTATTGAAGAAAATCGGGCGCATCGAGGACCTGCGAGTGCTCGATGCGCAAGCGTCTGCCTACCGACGGCATCGGATCGCAGTCGCAAATCGTATAGGGGCCAACGCTGGCATATTCGAAGGCTTTCAACGCCATCTCGACCGCACGATCTCCGATAGCGTGGAAGCCTATTTGAAATCCGGCGAGATAGCGTTCCCGCGCCATGTTGTCGAGATGGTTCTGGTCGTAGCGCGGGATACCGCTATTGCCGGGATCATCGCTGTACGGCGCATTCAGCGCCGCGGTGCGCGAGCCGAGCGAGCCGTCCATGAAGCCTTTCAGCATACCGGTGTGCAGCATGCGGTCATCCCCAGGGTGATGCGCGCGATGCTCCTTGAGCGTCTCGACGGAATCGTTGAAGGTGAGCCACTCGGAGACGCGCACCGGCAGATGATCTTCGTGCTCGAGCTCCTCCATGACCAGGAAATCGTCCCACTCGGAGTAATCCTGCACGCTGGTCACGCCGTGGATCGAGGCATCGCCGAGCGCCAGCGAAAGGGCACGCTTTCGCTCCGCGGGCGTCGGCGGCGGGATCTTCTGGAAGACCATCTCCATCGCCGGGTCTTCGCGCACGATGCCGGTGAGCTCGCCACTACTGTCGTGGTCGAACTTGCCGCCCTTCGGATCGGGCGTGGCGCGCGAGATGCCTGCCGCTTGGAGCGCAGCGGTATTCGCGATCGCGATGTGGCCGTCAATCCGTTCGAAGATCGCCGGATGGCCATTGGTCACGGCGTCGAGCTCCTGACGTGTGGGCAGCACCTTCTCGGGCCACAGCGTGTGATCCCATCCGCCGCCCTGCAGCCACTTGCCCGCGGGCGCGGTCTTCGCCGCGCGCGCCACCCGATCGAGCATGTCGTCGAGCGACTTGCTTCCGGTGAGATCGACCGAGAGCTGGATACGGCCGGCGGCGGCCATATGCGTATGCGCATCGTTGATGCCCGGCATCGCGAAGGAACCGCCGAGATCGACGAGCTGCGTCTTCGGTCCTTTGGTCGCGAGCAGCCCGTTATCTGTGCCTGTCGCGGTGACGATACCATTACGCATCGCGATCGCGCTGACGAAATCGAGCTTGCCAACACCGAGTCCGACTCCGGTCAGGATGTGGCCGTGGTAGTAGATCGCGTCGGGCGGCGCGGATTGTGCGAGAAGCGGCACGGTAGCGGCAAAGATGGCCAGGGCAGCGAGCAAGCGGTGCATGGGTCGGAGTGTAGCAGCGGGACTGCCCGTCCGGGCGACTGGAAGTCGCTCTTCTAACACCGCTCGGCGGTCAACATCAACAGCAGCAGGATGCGTTTCAGCGCCAGTTCGCGATGCGTGGCGTCGTACCACTCGTTGCGTGTGTGAATGCCGCCGCCGTCCCCGCCGGCGCCGATGCTGACCGCCGCAATGCCTAGTGAAAGCGGAATGTTCGCGTCGGTCGATGCGATGCGCGGCTCGGTGCGTATGCCCAGATGTCGGTCGACGGCGAGCAGGTCATCGTAGAGCGTAGGGCCGTTGGCCGCGGTTGTCAGTCGTCCTGCCGGGCGGTCGCCGATGCGCTCGATGGTGAAGGCTGCCTGTGCATTCAGGCGGCGCTTGCGCACCTCTGCCGCGCCGGCATTTGCGGCCAGCACCGCATCCTCCACGGCGCGATGCAGCTCGACTTCGAGGCAGACCAGCTCCTCGGAGGATGTAGAGCGGAGATCGAAGCGCGCGCTGGCTTGCTCCGGAATCGCGTTGACGGAGCTGCCGCCCTCAATGGTACCGACGTTGAGTGTGGTGCGTGTCTCGCGCGACGCCTCCGTCGTGGTGAGCGCGGCGATGGCGTGGCTGAGGATCGCGATCGGATTGGGTGAGCCGGCATCGGTCCAGGAATGGCCGCCAGGGCCGGTCACTGTAGCAAGGAAGCGCCGGCTGCCCAGCGCTTCGGTCACTGCGACCTCGTGGCCTGCGCCATCGAGCACGATATGCGCGGCGATGCGATCGCGCCACTCCGAACGCTGATACAGATAGCGCATGCCGCGCAGGTCGCCCTCACCCTCTTCGCCGACATTGGCGGCGAAGAGCACCGGGCAGGGCAGATGGATGGAGGCATCGATCAATGCCGCCGTGATCGCGAGCAGGCCGGTGATGCCGGCGGCGTTGTCGCATGCGCCAGGAGCCGTCAGCCGCGTTCCCTGGATCTGCGGGTCAACTTCGGTGCCGGCGGGAAAGACAGTATCGATGTGCGCGGAGAGCACGACGACGCGCTGCGGGCTGTTGACTAGCTCTGTTTTCGTGGCGGATGACGCAGGCAGCAATCCCAACACATTGCCCTCGGCATCGATGCCGGTCTCTGCCAGGCCGAGCGAGCGGAACTGCTCCAGCAGCCACTCGGCGCGCGGCGCTTCTCCGAAAGGCGGCGCGGGAATGCCGACCAGTGTGCGCTGCCATTCCATGAGCAGGCCGTCATGCAGGTGAAGCCAGCGAAAGGCCTGGTGGACCCGCCGCTGCGCAGCGAGTTGAGGCACCTGGCCGAGCGGATTGAGAGAGAGGAACGACTGCATGGGCTTTATACGGTTTCGACGCCGGCAGATCGCGCCAGCCGGTATCGCTTGTGAGACGCTCTAGCCAAGCGTAGCACCGCTCTCCGCGTAGCTGACGGAGTGAAGAAAGAGCCCGCGCGCCGAAGCTGTGGCGCCTGCGGCGGTGCGGTTGCGCGCGGCGAGGAGTTCGGGAAGGCCGGCAGCGTGGCGCCGTCCGCGGCCGACTTCGAGAAAGGTGCCGACGAGATTGCGCACCATGTGGTGCAGGAATCCGTTGCCGCGCACGGTGTAGACGAGCAAATCGCCATCCGCCTGCCAGGAGGAGCGGGTGAGCGTGCGGATGTTGTCGATGGCCGAATCCTCAGCCATGCGAGCGGCGCGATCCGGGTCGACTGCGGCAAAGGAGGAGAAGTCGTGCGTGCCCAGCACGAGCGAGGCGGCCTGCTGCATCGCAGCGATGTCGAGCGGCCACGCCAGCGCGAAGACGTAGCGCGCGAGCTCGGGTGGGCAGATCTCGCCACGGTAGATGCGGTACTCGTATTGCTTGGCAATGGCGGAGTGCCGCGCGTGGAAGCCAGCCGGCGCGTGCCGAGCCTCCAGCACGCGGATCGACGGCGGAAGGGCGCGGTTCAGGGCGCGGAGAAGATTCGGCGGCGGGATCTGCGACTCAAGCGCGACGGACGCGACCTGGGCAAGCGCATGCACGCCCGCATCGGTGCGGCCGGAGCCTTGGGGAAGTGTGCGCTCGCCGCATACGTGTTCGAGGGCCGCGGCCAGCTCGCCCTGAATCGTCCGCAGTTCCGGCTGCACCTGCCAGCCGTGAAAATCGGTGCCATCGTACGCCAGCACGAGCTTCCACATCTGCGCGTTCGCGGCGAGCAAGTCCATACGCAGCCTGAGGATAGCGCAGCCCCTCGCTCTAGCTGGGATATACTTTTGCTGCCGCCCGCATACATGGTCTGCACCGCGCAGGCGATTTTGTGGGAACGTCGAGCGGCACTCGAACGTAAGAATTGCCAGACGATACGGCCGATCCGCACGGTCTATTCACCATGATTCCGGCATGGCGGGGAGTCCAGGGAGCGGCCTGCGCCGTCTCTGTGTGGATGTGGCATTTCGATTGGATGGGGGCGAATGAACTTTTCGAAGAAGCAGGAATCGCGGCGGGTGGGTGAGGATCACGGTTGGACGGGGCGTCGGCTGGCCGGGTGGGCCGCAATCGCTGCCACAATACTCTCCACGCTGACGCCGCTGGCCGAGGCGCAGCAGCAGCAGATCGATCCGGGCTCAGCCACCCAGGGCTTGCCGCCTGCGCCGGCTCCCAATGCGACCCTGCCGGTCTATATGCATCCCGGCACTCGCGATTTCCGAGATACGCCGTCCCATTTCCCGAATCCGATCGCGCCTTACCTCTCGACTTCGATCGACACTCCCAATGTCTTCAATTCTCCGCGACTGACGGACCTGCTGAAAAACGGGAAGATCTATCTAAGTCTGAGCGACGCCGTCATGTTGGCGCTCGAGAACAACTTCGATATCGCGATTGCACGTTACAACTTGAACATCTCAGACACCGATATCGTTCGTTCCCGCGCTGGCGCCTCTTTGCTGGGCTCTCCCGCTGGTCTGGTGACGGGCACCATCGGCGGCACCAGCTCGACGCTGACCTCAGGCGGCGGCCCCGGCGGCACATCGGCGGGCGCCTCCGGAGCAGGTGCTGGCGCGAGCGGCCTGGTCCTGACCGCAAATGGACAGGGGCCTGTGCCGACGGTTTCCGATCCGCTGTTGACCGGTACGGTGCAGTTTGAACGCGCCACGACGCCTGAGCCGAACCAGTTCATCACCGGTGCCCCAACGCTGATCCAGAACACGAACTCATACAACTTTCAATACCAGCAGGGCTATCGGACGGGAACCAGTCTCACGGTCGGATTCCAGAACTCGCGAGTAACGACGAACAGTTTTCGCAGCGGTTATAGCCCCGAACTCGGCTCAACTTTCAAGGCGCAGATTACGCAGCATCTGCTCAACGGATTTGGTATTGGCGTGAATACCCGGTTTATGGTGCAGGCGATCAATAACCGGCGCATCACGGATTCGGGATTCCGCCAGCAGTTGCTTTTCACCATCAATCAAGTGGAGAACATCTACTGGGCTCTGGTAAGCGCATATGAGAATGTGCAGTCCGCACAACGTGCGCTTGATCAGTCGACCCAGGTGGCCTCGGACAATCGTAAGCAGTTGCAGATCGGCACGCTGGCGCCGCTCGATGTTCTGAACGCCGACAATCAGGTCGCGCAGGACAAGCAGACGCTGATTAGCGCACAGACTAACCTCGAATACCAACAGCTCGTGATGAAGCAGGCGGTTGCCCGCAATCTGAACGATCCGGCTCTGTCGCAAGCACCGGTTATTCCGACAGATCGAGTCTCGCTGATCGAGATGCCGGAGGAGACAGCCTCAGTCGAAGACCTGGTGAAGGAAGCCGATCAGGATCGGCCCGAAATCGAGCAGGGGGTGCTGAATCTGAAGAATGATCAGATCACGCTCAAAGGGGTCAAGAACGGGCTGTTGCCGACTGTGGATCTGTATGGATTTTATGGATCAACTGCCTTGGGCGGCGCTGCCAATCCGAATTGCAGTATCGCACAGAATGGGGAGGCAGGCTGCGCGATCACACCGGCGGTTTATGGCCACGTATTTACCGGGCTGTTCAATGGAAATACACCTGACCGGGGAGTGGGCGTAAACATCTCCATTCCGCTGCGCAATCGTCCCGCCCAAGCCTTGGAGTCGCGTTCCTTGCTGGAATTTCGCCAGGATCAGCTGAAACTGCAGCAGCTTTACATACAGATCCGCATCCAGGTCATCAATGCGCAGTATGCCCTGACCAACGACCGCGCAGCAGTGCAGGCGGCAACGGCCACGCGCGAGTACAACGTGCAGGCGCTGGATGCGGAGAAGAAGAAGTTCAAGTACGGTGCCTCAACAACCGCCCTGGTGCTGCAGCAAGAGCGCAGCCTGGCCGCTGCGGAGAACACCGTGACCTCCGCGATGGCTACTTACGCGAAGGACCGCGCCTCGCTCGAACAGATCCTGGCCAACACCTTGGCCAAATACAACATCAGTATCGGCGATGGTGTTTCGGGCACGGTCACGCAGCAGGTCACGATCCCGGGACTCGAAGCCGCGCCGGCTGCCCCGACTGCCCCGTTGCCTTCGCAGCAGCAGCAGTTGCATACTCCGCCGGTGACCGCGCCTTCACCCATGCCGCCAGCGTCACCGCAGCCACCGCCAGCGCAACCGCAGACGCCACCGCAGCCACAGTAGAGGAGAATTATTCTTCCAGCCAGATAGTCTCGAAGGTGGGGTGCAGATGAATGTCAATTTGACGTAACTGCCCCTCACCGCTGTTCACAAAGCAGTGAGCCTCGCCGGCATGCACCACGACGGTATCGCCGGCTTTGGCAGTCACCTGCCGCTCGCCGATGGTCCACGTAGACTGGCCCTCGATGACGTGAACGATCTCATCGTAGTCATGTTTGTGAAGGCGAACACGTCGCCCGGGTTCACTGGTGCGGACCAGGAAAAACGAGATAGCGGTCGGTCCCTGCTCTTTTCCCACGAACTCATAGGACATCCCGACATAAGGCAGCATGGATTGATTCACCACATGCATGGCAACCTCCTTGATCAATCATTAGGGGCGCATCAGCGCACGGCTACCTGGTCGAGCAGGCTGAAGAACTCCGGAAAGGAGATGTCGGCCGATTCAGCCCCCTGAATCATCGATTCGCCCTGGGCCCGCAGCGCCGCGACCGTGAACGCCATGGCGATGCGATGATCGCCTCCGGAGTCGATCTCCGCGCCGTGCAGCGTCTGGCCTCCGGGAACGTCGAGGCCGTCTTCCGCCTCCGTTACCTCCGCTCCCATGCGGCGCAGATTTTCCGCGACCAGCGCAATGCGATCGGACTCCTTGACGCGCAGCTCCTTTGCATCGCGAATGCGGATGCCGTTGCGCGTATAGGGAGCGATTGCGGCGAGCACCGGCAGCTCATCGATGAGCTGCGCAGCCAGCGCTCCGGAGATGGTGGCGCCGGATGGTCCGTCCTTTGGCGCGACCAGTTGTACTGTGCCGGCGAGCTCGCCATTACGCTGCTCCAGATTCAGAACCGAAGTCTTCGCGCCCAGCGTGGCGAGCACGTCGAGCAGTGCAGCGCGCGTGGGGTTGAGGCCGAGGTTGTCGAGCAGCAGCCCGGAATCGGGGAAGAGCGCGGCGGCGCAGAGAAAGAACGCAGCCGAGGAGATGTCGCCGGGGATGACGGCATCGACGCCGTGAAGCTGTTGGCCGCCCGCAATGCGGATCGCGTTGAGTTGCCGGGTGAGCGTCACCCCAAAGGCCTCGAGTGCAATCTCGCCGTGATCGCGGGTGCGAATCGATTCTGTCACCGTTGTGGTTCCGTTTGCCTGCAGGCCCGCAAAGAGAACGGCGGTCTTGACCTGCGCGCTGGGCACAGGCGTGGTGTAGTCGATCGCTTTCAGCGGCGCGCCATCGATGGTGAGTGGTGCGTGCCCGTCCGTCAGCGTGATGCGGGCGCCCATCGCTCCAAGCGGCTTGCGGATGCGCTCCATCGGGCGGCGGCTGAGCGAGCTGTCGCCGACGAGGGTGAAAGGGGTGGGTGGGATGTCATGTTGACCGGCGAGCAGACCGGCAAGCATGCGCATCGTCGATCCGGAGTTGCCGCAATCCAGCGGCGCACGTGCGGGCTGAAAGCGGCCGCCGCATCCGTGGATAGTGACGCTTGCGCCATCCCGCTCTACTGTTGCGCCGAGCGCGGCGACACAACCGAGACTGCTTGCCGGGTCGGCGCCGGTAGAGAAGTTTTCAAGGTGAGTCGTGCCGTGGGCGAGCCCGCCGAGCAGGGCATAGCGGTGAGAGATGCTCTTATCGCCGGGCAGGCGCAGGCTGCCGAGAAGGTTGCGGGCGGGCGCGATCACGCGGGTCGCTGTTGCTTGAGACAAGCGAAGAGGCTCCGATCAACGAGTTTGTCTTCAGGGTACAACGTGCGGGTTCAGCTGGCAGGATTGCCGCCGGTCAGATCGTTGACGCGCAGGACGATCAGGGTCTCGTCATCGAAGTGCTCGGCGCCGGCCTGAAAGTCGCTGATTGCTTTCATGACGAGGTCGGCGAGTGCATCCGCCCCGAGTGAGGCATTTTCCTGGACGAGTTCGCAGAGCTGCTCGGTGCCGAACATTTCGCCATCTGGATTCTGCGCGTCGGCGAGGCCGTCGCTGAAGAAGACAACGGAATCGCCCGGACGCAGCGATAGCGTGAACTGCTCATAGGAGACATTGGGAAAAAGGCCGAGAGGGAAGCCCTCCGCGTGGATGGTCTCGACTTCTCCGTAGCGGCTGATGAGCGGCTGCACCGCGCCTGCGTTCGCGATCTCCAGCGTCTGATCTTCATCGTTCCACACCGCGTAGACCATGGTGACGTATTGTGCGTCGACGCGCCGCTCCTGCAGAGAGTCGTTCAGCAGACGCAGCATCTCCTCCGGATGAAGCGCGCGCGGCGCGGCTGCGCGCATGATGCCGCTGACCAGCGCCGCATAGAGCGCGGCGGGCGCGGCCTTGCCGCTGGCATCTCCCAGAGCGATCCCGGTGCGGCGGTGGTCATAGCGCAGAAAGTCGTAGAGGTCGCCGCCGATAGTGCGCGCGGGCAGAAACCGCGTGGCAAACTCCGCCGATGGATGCTTGGGGAGCGATTGCGGCAGCAGACGGAGCTGCACCTCGCGGGCCATCTCCAGATCATGTTCAAGCCGCTGCTCCTGCTGCGCCACACGCTGGTAGAGCCGCGCGTTTTCAATGGCGATGGCGATCTGCGCGGCCAGCGTCACGATGGTGCGCTGGTGGTCCTCATTGAAATAGTTGGAGCGGGTGTGCTCCATGTCCAGAACGCCGATCGCCTTCTTCTTGTAGATGAGCGGAACGGCAAGCTCCGACTTGGTCAGCGGATTGACCATGTGATAGCGAGGATCGCGACGCACATCCGGCGAATAGACGGGCGCCTGCGTCTGCATCGCTACCCCTACAAGTCCGCGATTGAGCGGAACGCGCTCAATGGGAACGTAGCGTTCGCCGAAGCGGACCGCGAACTGCGTCTCCAGCACCTGGTCGCGCTCACTGAGCAACAGAATAGAGAACATCTGGTAATCGATCAGGCGGCGGAGCAGGTGGCCGATGCGCTCCAGCAATTCGTCCAGATCGAGGATGGAGCTGATGTCGCGTGAAATCTCTGTGAGCACCGCGAGCGTCTGCGCCTGGCGGGAGACGCGCGTATAGAGCCGCGCGTTCTCGATCGCTACCGCGACGCGCGATGCCGTCAGCTCGAGAAGCCGAAGCTGCTCCTCCTGGAAGTAGCCGACCTCCTCGCTTTCGATGTCGATGACGCCGATGACGCGCCCTTTGACGATAAGCGGCACGGCGAGCTCGGAGCGCACTGCCTCATTCGCCGCGACGTAGTTCTTCGCCGTGCGCACGTCGTTGACCAGCACCGGCTCCTTGTGCGCGGCGGCCTCGCCGATGATGCCTTCGCCGATGCGGAAGCGGCGGCGCTCCGTCTCCGGCGTGTGACCGATCTGATAGCGCATTCGCAGATCGTTGGTACGGTCATTCAGCAGCAGGATGGCGAAGATGCGGAAGTCGATGACGGCGCGGACCAGCTCGGCCGTCTGGTGCATGATGGTCTGCAGGTCGAGGGTCGCGTTGAGCGCGTTCGCCAGGCGCATGAGGAAGGCGAGCTGGATGGGTTCGGTGCGCACGCGTACGCTGGCCGCCGCGCTCTCGCTGCTCGGCCGGTAGTCGCCTTCGAAGCTGTCGGAAGGCCGTTCGTAAGACCGTTCCTGGGGCCGGTCCGGCTGGCCGTCATCCTTCACAGAGTTGCTCCACCGCCTGCGCTCCGAGCGGGGCAGGCAATCGAGTCATCATAGCGCAGCGAGCGGGCTGCGACATGGCCGCTGTAGAAGCGGTAAGTTGCGCGGTAAATTGCCGCACTAAGGTACTAGATGGGTGCGTTTGTAGCTTCGGCGGCAAGCGCAGAGCTCAGTTCCGCCACAATGCGGACACTGGCGCTGGCCCCGATGCGGCTTGCGCCCGCCTCGAGCATGACCTGCGCGTCGGTGAGCGTTCGGATGCCCCCAGAGGCCTTCACGCCGCAACTGTCTCCAGCGATGCCACGAAGCAGCGCGACATCGGCAGCAGTGGCACCGCCGGTGGAAAAGCCGGTGCTGGTCTTCAGGTAGTCGGCGCCGGCATTGATGACGATTTCGGCTGCGCGCAATTTCTCCGGCATGGAGAGCAGGCAGGTTTCGAGAATCACTTTGACCACCGCACCCGCTGCATGGCCAACTTCGACGACCGAGCGGATGTCCGTTTCGGCCTGCTCGTACAAGCCGCTCTTCAGCATGCCGATGTTGAGCACCACGTCGAGCTCGCGCGCTCCCAGCTTTACCATCTCGCGCGCCTCGTCGCGCTTGGTGGTGGCCAGATTGGCGCCGAGCGGAAATCCGATCACGACCCCGACCGGGATGCGTGTACCGGCCAGCACCGAGGTGGCAAGCGGCACCCACACTGGATTCACCATGGCGCAGGCGAAACGATACTTTTGCGCTTCATGGCACAGGGCCAGCACCTGATCGCGTGTTGCCTCCGGCTTGAGAAGTGTGTGATCGAGCACCGCGGCCAGGGAGGCGGGGGTTGCCAGCGCGGACTGGGCAAAGGCAGCAGCATCGAAGCTGCCGCGCGTTGTTACGACAATTTCATCGGAAGTATTCGGCTCCATCACTCTCATTTTCGCACTCCACTCCTCGGCCGGCATGCAGATGCCACCATCCTGATGGACGCAAAACAGCGGACAGAGTTGCCAGAGCGGAGATCAGTCCGCGGCGTCCGGCGGAAAAATACAGATGTCGGGCAGGTTACGGAAGCGCTCGGCATAATCCATGCCGTAGCCGATGACGAAGTGGTTGGGAATCCTGAAGCCGACGTACTCGGCCTCGAGCGGCTCGATGCGGCGCTCCGGCTTGTCGAGAAGCGCGGCAATCCGCAGCGAACGCGGCTGGTGCTGCATGAGCATGCGCTTTAAGAAGGAAAGCGTGAGCCCGGTGTCGAGGATGTCCTCCACCAGAATAATGTTGCGCCCCTCGATCGGATGATCGAGATCCTTGATGAGTTTGACAGCGCCACTGGAGCGGGTGCCTTTGCCGTAGCTGGAGACGGCGACGAAGTCGAAGGTGCACTGAATGCTGATCGCGCGCGCGAGATCGGAGAGAAAAATCGCCGCGCCCTTGAGCACGCCGACCAGCAGCACGGACTCGCCGGCAAGGTCGCTGTCGATCTCTGCGCCGATCTCGGCAACGCGGGCGGCGATGGCCTCACGGCCGATCAGCACCGGCGGGGAGAGCGGCAAGTAGGTGGTTCGGATCGGCGCTGCCATGCAGCATGTCTCCTGTAGGTGTAGACCGGCCAAGGATGGCCCCTTGTGGCCGCTCATCGCAGGAAAGGCCACGCCGAGAGAATCTCCGCTGGCAGGGAGCGTCAGGAGAAATGCTCTCAGCTATCTTCTCGCAAGCTCCCGCCTTCTTCCAAAGATAGTCGCAATGACTATACTCATAGTGAACCGGCGCACATGTATCCATACATTCATCTAGGCCCGCTCACCGTCGGCACCTTCGGTCTCATGCTCTGGCTGGCGGCGGTCTGCGCCGGCTATGTGCTCCATCTGAACTTCCGCCGCTTTCATGTCGAGGCAGACGCTATCAGCGTCGTCGCGTTCGTCACAGTGCTGGGCGTCGTCGGGGGCAAGCTGTGGCACGTCTTCGAGGACCCGGCTGCACTGATTCATTACCCCGCGGCCACGCTCTTCGACCGCGCCGGCTTTGCCTGGTACGGAGGCCTGATCGCCGGCATTCTGACATTGATGTGGCAAGGGCGCGCGGCGAAGGTCGGCGCGCTCAGCATGCTGGACCTCGCGGCTCCGGCTGCTGCGGTCGGCTATGGCGTGGGCCGCATCGGCTGCTTCACTTCGGGCGACGGCGATTACGGCATTCCGACCAGCCTGCCGTGGGGTGTGAGCTTTCCGCACGGGCTCGTGCCGACGGTGCAGCGCGTCCATCCGACGCCGATCTACGAGCTGATCGTTGCGCTCATCATCGCGGCCATCCTGTGGAAGCGCGGCAAGCGAGCGACAGGTGAGATCACCGGCGAGTACCTGGTGCTCTCCGGGCTGGCGCGGTTTCTGGTGGAGTTCATCCGCATCAACCCGCGCATCTACTTCGGCATGAGCAACGCGCAGGTGGCGAGCATCGGCTCGATGGTCGTGGGCATCGTGCTGATCGTGTGGGCGCGTCGGCACGCAACGGCTCGCACCGCGCGGGCCGCGGCAGCAACCTAGCGGCAATCTGGTCTAAAGCTGCTTCAGATAACGCTTTGCTCCTTCGAGCTCGGGGAAGAGCCGTTCGTCTTCCTGAAAGGCGCGCGAGTGCACGCAGCGGCGTCCCGCACGCACGGTGACGGGATGCTTCAGATGCAGCATCTCGTGATACACGAGATATTCGACGGCACAGCGCGGCGTGTTCCGCCGATCGAAGACGCGGCTGACCACGATCGTGTTGTGCGCCGCATCGTAATGGCCGAGGCTGCGCCGTGCCATGTGGCTGCTCCAGGTCAAAAGCGGCCGCCCCATAAGCCCATAGAAAAATCGCCGGTTCAGGCTCTCAAAGACCTCGTCGAGATCGTAGTATTGGCCTTTCGGTCCGAGAATGGTCTTGCGGCCGCGCATCTGCCGGATGAGCTCGGTCTGCCGCATCACCGATTCGCTCGAAGAGAAGTGCCGGTAGCGCCGCGTGTGCCGCGCATCCAGTGGCTTGCGATAGAGCTTGGCAATGAGGATGTGCGCGATGGCGCGCAGCACCGCCTCCGGCGCACCCTCAAGAACATCGGAAAGCGAGACGTGCAGATTGCCTTCACGCAGCCGGATCGTCGTGTTGAGAGTAGTAAAGCGGCGGAAGCGCACATGCAGAGGCGGCATGGGCGCGCGGGGACGGACCACGCGGTATTCGTCCTGAAAGATCTGCTGCAGCTCGGGACTCACGTCAACGTTAGCCTAGCACTTCGAAGGTGTGCACGGAGTACGACGGCAAGCACCGCCGCGACACTCCGCTCCACGTATCAAAAACTAAGCACAGCGATTGCGCTTATTCCAGCGAGAACCAGTTGAAGTTGCCGACCGTGTTGTAATAACCGCCGGTGTCCATCACCATCTGCAGCGTGTGGATGCCGCCCGGCAACTGCACGCCCGGGACATCGAGCGTCTGCCAGGTCTGCCAGCCTTCGGTCTCCGGAACGGAGATGGGCCCGCTCACGTTCTGCCCATCGACCGCCAGGTGGAAGACGCCGCCTGCTACCTGCGTCGCCACACGGACGTGCAGCGTGTAGGTGCCAGCGCGGGCAATGTTCACGGTGTAGTTCAGCCAGTCGCCCGGGTTGGTCGAGCCGACATCATAGCCGCCGCCCGTGTCCGAGCAGGCCTCGATATAGACAGTTTCGCCCGGCCGGTAATTGGCTCCGCCGTTGTTCTGCGCGTTGCCGTTCCAATACGCGATGCTCTTACCGCCATTGTCGAAGTTCTCCATCTCGATCTGTCCCGGGATGGCGGCAGGGCTGCCGGTGAAGGGCGTCGATGGCGTGACTGGTGCAAGCGCGAACCAGTTGAAGTTCCCCATGCCGCCAGTGGGGCCGTTGCCATCGAAGGAGATGCGCATGACGTGCTGACCCGCGGGCACGAGGAATGCCGGCGAGATCATCGTGGTCCAGGTCTGCCAGCCGTTGGTTACCGGCGTGAACAGATTGCCGGTGACATTTTGGCCGTCAAACTCGGCGTGCCAGTAGCCGCCCTGGCCCAGTGAGGCAACGCGCGCCTGCAGATTATAGAGCCCGCTCTGCGCGACGTTGACGGTGTACTTCAACCACTGGCCCTCTTTGGTGTAGCCCACGTCATAGCCGCCGCCTACATCGCCGGTGCTCTCGATACCAACGGTTTCGCCGGGCCGGTAATTCGCGCCGCCCTGGTTGGTGGAGTCGGTGTTGAAGTAGCCGACGCCCTTGCCGCCGGTGTCGAAGTTCTCTGCCTGCACGATGCCGGGAAGCGGCCACGCGCTGCCGCCGAACGGCGTTTCATGTCCGCCCACCATGAGCTGGACGGTCGAGGAGCGCTCGGTGTTGCCGCGAATGCCGGAGACCGTGATGGGATATGCGCCCTGCGTCGCGCTGTTCGTGCTCTCGAGCGCGAGCCAGGATTCGTTCGCCGTGGTTGGCGAGGGCAGAAGCTTTCCCGAGACACCGGTGGGCAGTCCGTTGAGGTCCAGATGGACCGTGTCGTTGTCATGGCCGTACTTGTCGACATTCACCACGAACGCCGTATCGGCACCGGGAGCGATGATCTGGGAATCGGGACCTGCGGTGACATCGAAATTGGTGTTGCCGGGATAGCCCTGCCAGGTGAAAGTGGCCACTGCGCCAGCCGGAAGGGTGTACGAGAGGTTCTGGTTGTGCCAGTTGATGGTGAAAGTGTTCGCCGAGGATGCCGCATTCAGCACCAGGACAGCGATCGATCCATCCGGATTCTTGAACGCGACGTCTTCCACATTGCCGGAGCCGAAGGTGTTCGAGGCGATGCGATAGGCGCCGGTCTGTACATACTTTGAGAGATGGCCGAGCACGTAATATTCGACATTCTTTTCAACCGTTGCCGGTGTGGTGCTGGTGTCTATCGTGACGACACCGCGACAGTCTGTGCATCCATTCTGTACCGTCGGGCCGCCAGTCTGGTCCAGCGCCATGTTCCACAGCGTGACACTCTTCGCCCAGTTGCGCAGCACGTTGATGACATCGCCTTCCACCATGTTGGGCAGATTGGTCGCGAAATCCGGCGCGTAGTAGCCGCCCGTGCACTCGGTGAACCAGATCGGCATCTCCGGGTAGGCATTGTGGATCGCATTCTGCGCGTCGGCTACATTGCCCGCGTAGCAGTGAAAGGACACGGCGGCGAGGTCCTGCCGTACCGCCGGGTCACGTAGCAGCAGCTCGGGATAGAGCGGGTTATCCCAGTTGTGCTCGTAGCCGAATATCCCGGGCGTGGCATCAGTCGGGTTTGCGTTCTGGTAGTTGAAGTTCCACGGATGGCCGTCCCAGCCCTGATTGCGGAAGTGCTGCGCTTGCAGTGCCGGCGCGAGATGCTGACTGATGAAGCGCGCCTCGTCGAGCGGGGTCATGAACATCGTCGGGTAGCCGCTGGTCTCATAGAGCGGCTCATTCTGCACCGAGACGTAATTGATCGGGATGCCGTTTGCCTCGTAAGCCTGCACAAACTTCACGAAGTACTTCGCGAGCGCGTCGAAGTCGGCGGTGTTCAACGAGCCGCCTCCGGTCACGCCGCTGGTCTTCATCCATCCAGGCGGAGACCAGGGCAGCGCGAGCACCTTGATCTGCGGATTTGCAGCCATTGCAGCCTGCAGCACCGGGATGATGTATGCCTTGTCGTGATCGATGGAGAACTGAGTCATCTGCGGATCGGTATCGCCCGCAGGCAGATCGTCATAGGTGTAGTTGCTGAGCGCAAGATCGGTGGCGCCCATCGGCTGGCGGAGAAAGCTTAGATGGATGCCGTTCGCGCCGAACAGGGTCTGCATCAGATCGTTTCGTTGCGCGGGTGTGAGCTTGTTCCAGACCAGATATGCTCCGGAATCGGTGAAGGAGGCGCCGACGCCTTCCAGCCGCTGGTAGCGGATGGTGTCGTCCACATTGATCGCAAGCTGGCTGCCGGTGCCAGCGACGAAGCTCGCGGCGGGTTGGGGGCTGAGCAGAGCGGACTGGTCGGGATTGGTTTGAACCACGCTGACCGTCTGTCCGCAAAGCACTGTCGCGGTGGACGTGAAGGTCGCAAGGGGCAAAAGAATGTGCAGGCAAAGCCTGCACAGCGGGCGGAGGGCACTGGGAGAGGCGCGCATGGGAAGTTCCTGAAGGACGGGATTTCAACGCGCCATGAACGCAGGAGCGTTGGGCGGTAAGACTGTTACCACCCGACCATCAGGAGTGTCAAGAACAAGCGTTTGTCTTTTGGTAAGAATTGAAGATATACAACTTACAGATATTCCTAACGGGTGCCGGCCAGTCGTACCACGGTGAATAGACAGACGGCCGCGATTGCGATGAGACCGGCGCGCACCGTCCAGCCCAGGGCAGGCCGGCCCAGCCGGCCACTGTCTTCGATGCGAAAGCATTGATAAAAAGCAGATATGCTGATGCTTATCAGCACCAGCCGCTCGAGAATGCTCAGTGCGCCTTCCATGGCATCTCCCGATGGGATAGATGCGCGGGCTGCGCGAAAGACGCAACGGCGGTGCTATCCCTCGGGAGGCTTTCTCGTCTCCTTCGCCGGTTTGTGTTTGCTGAAATATTCTTCTTGTGACTTCAGCAGCTCAGTCGCTGCCTGTGTAGTGCTGGCGACCGCATCCAGCGCGGTCTTGCGGACAAAATCATAGTCCGGCGAGCCGGGCGGCTCCCGGAGCACGGCGGACCACTTCGCCGCGTGTTCGAGCAGGAACTTGAGCGACTTGCGAATGTCGCTGTGCGACTCATCGTAAGCGTCGAGATTGTCCTGCAACTCATCCACGAGGCTCGTAAATGCGTCCACGTTGTCGTGAATCTCGATGCCGGGATGCTGTGTGGCCGGACGCACGACCGCGTGATGGATGGCCTCCGTCCGCTGCTCGATGAATGTGATGAAGAGCTTTACGCGTTCGTTCGGCTGGTCAGCGACCCCGCGGACCTGCTCTTCCTGATCCGGTGTCAGCGGATCCTTCGAGCGTTGTGCGTGCGCACTGTGTGCGAAAAAGAGAACCGCAGCGGCGAACAGAAATGCCGCTCGTATCATGCCGCGGGGACCGCGCGTTGGAAGAAGGGCCGGCAAATGATTCAGTGGCGGAACACCTGCATCATAAGCTCATTCTGTACCTGGTTCAGGCTCTTCAGCGTCGATTCGAGTATCGGCCGGTCGTCGAGCGCTGCCGAATGCAGAAACTCGTTCAGCCGGAATGCCGTGTGTTCCATCAGAATCTGCGCGTTCTTGAGCCGCTTGTTATCTTTCGCTTCGCCCAGGTGGATCTTCTGCGTGTAGTCGCGCACTGCGCGCAGCGTGGCTGACGGATCTTCTCCCTGGCTGAGCTGACGGCCCGCGAGCATGGTCATCTGGTGTACCAGCTCCGCGTAAAGGAAGCACTGGTCCTTTGGCGAGGCGAGGCTTGCCTTGGTGGCTAACGCGGAGAGAGCAACCGGATCGAGCGGCTTGTTGTCCAGGCTGGAGGCGCGGCTGAGTGGAGGGAGAAGAAGCGCGATGAACAGGAGCAGACCGATCGGACGCATAGCGCACCTCGGACTTTTCGTGCGCGGTCAGTGACCGTGTCCCAAAGCCACTAACCGGTGTTTCGCCTGCCATTCCTCGTTAGGGTATTTGTCGTGGGCGGTTGCGAGGAATCGTTCGTAGTACTCAGCCGCCTGTCTTGTCTGGTGCAGATTATCGTACGAAGTTGCCCAGAGAAACAATGTTTCTGGCGTGTCGTTCGCGATTTTTTGTCGGGCCGAAAGGTCTTTCAGAACTTCCGCGTCCTGGTGAAGCTGGGAATGGGCGAAGGCGAGCCCTCCCCACGCCTCCTCATCGTGTGGATCGGCGGCGGCGGCGCGCTCCAAAATGGGGACGGCGGCGGCAAACTGCTTGGTATAGATCAGGCTCTGGCCGTAATCGGCGAGCAGGTTGGGATTGTCAGGAGCGGCCTGCACACCCTCGGCAAGCAGCGGAGCAGCTTTCTCTGGGGCGCCATTACGCAAATACGTGTCGGCCAGCATGACACTGACGTCCGTGTTTGCCGGCTGGAGCTGGTGCAGCTTCTCCAGGGCGGTGATGGCTTCGGCGTCATTGCCTTCCGCGGAGAGCGCCGTAGCGAGCTGAGCGGTCAGCCCTGCATCTTCCGGATGTTTGGCAAGTGCCGTGCGCAGGAGGGGCTCGGCCTCCTGCGGCTTGTTCTGCTTCAGCAGGAGATGGACGAGTCCGGAGGTGGCACCCGCGGAGCCGGGGTCCGCCGCCAGGGCGCGCTGATAGGCAATCAGAGCGTCGTCTGGGTCGTCATTTGCCTCGGCAATCTGCCCGGTCAACACGAGGTCGGCAGGCGTATCCGCGCCCGGGACTAGCTGCAACGCCTTGAGCAGGGACTGCTTCGCGGCGGCGGGGTCGCGCGAGACCTGAAGCTGAGCGAGGCTGTGCCAGACCTGGGCTTTGGCCGCTGCGTCGTGACTTGCGGGTTCGAGCTGGCTGGCGGTTTCGAGCTCCGAGAGCGCCTTGTCCGCACGATTGGTCTGTGCGTAAAGCAGTCCTAAAGCGGCGTGCGATTCAAACTGCCTGGGATCGGCGGCGATTGCCTTGTTGTAGTCGCGCTCGGCAGCCTCCTGCTGGCCGGTAGAGTCCTCGATGAAGCCGAGGTCGAAGAGGGCTCGGGCGTCGGCGGGATGCCGTCCGAGATAAGCCAGCAGCCCGGGCCGGGCGGCGTCGAAGTCATGGGATTCGATCTTGTCCTCGGCAGCGGCAAGCTCCGGCGCAACGCCGGCAGCAGGTTTTGCGGTCGAGAGGCCAGGCACCGGTTTGCTGACAGGCTCGTCGGGATCGTGAGTGCCGGCAGGCAGCGGCGCCTGTTGTGCGGCAACAGCCACGCACATCAGCAAGGGAATAAAACACAGTAACTTCATGGAGGTTTCCTAAACTGCTACTTGAGCATGCTCCGGCAAGCTCTTGAGCATGCGGCCGAGCCAGAGGCCAGTGTGAGAGCCGGGAGTGGCGGCGATTTCTTCAGGGGTGCCCGTCGCCACGATCTCTCCTCCGTCCAAGCCACCCTCCGGACCCATGTCGATGACCCAGTCGGCGGATTTGATCACGTCAAGGTTGTGCTCGATGACAAGCAATGAACCGCCGCCATCGATGAGCTTGCGGAAGGCGTGGAGCAGCTTACCGACATCGTCGAAATGCAGGCCGGTCGTGGGCTCGTCCAGGATGTAGAGGGTGCGCGAGCGGCCCGTCTTGCTGTTTGCGGTACGGACGTTGGCAAGGTGTGATGCGAGTTTCACCCGCTGCGCCTCACCGCCGGAGAGCGTCGTGGCGGACTGGCCCAGCCGGACATAGCCGAGACCGACCTCATCGAGCACGGCGAGCTTGTCCAGGATGCGCGGATGGCCGGCGAAGAAGCGCAGCGCCTCCTTGACCGAGAGTTGGAGCACCTCGGAGATGTTCTTGCCCTTATAGCGGACCTCCAGGGTGGATGCTTTGTAACGGGTGCCGTTACATTCTTCGCAGGGAAGCTCGACGTCGGCCAGGAACTGCATCTCGACCGTAACCGTACCGTCGCCGTCGCATACGTCGCAGCGACCGCCGGGCACGTTGAAGGAGAAGTGGCCGGCGGCGTATCCTCGGCGCTCCGCTTCTGGCTGCGAGGCGAAGAGCTCGCGGATCGAATCGAAGGCCTTGATATAGGTGACCGGGTTTGAGCGCGGGGTGCGGCCGATGGGATTCTGATCAACCAACACGGCGTCGTTCAGCCGCTCGGTCCCGGTGAGTTCACGGTAGAGGCCGGTGGGATCGGCGCCTTCGGTCTGCCCCAGGGCATGAGCTATGCCGCGATAAAGCACCTGGTGGACCAGCGTGGACTTACCCGAGCCAGAGACGCCGGTGACACAGACAAGCAGGCCGAGCGGAATCTCGACATCGACCCCGCGCAGGTTGTGGATGCGGGCTCCGCGCAGAACCAGCTTTTCGCGGCCAGGCTCGCGGCGGCGTGAAGGCACCGGAATGGTGAGCGCTCCGGAGAGATAGCGGCCGGTGAGCGAGTCGGGATTGCGCTCGACCTCCTCGACTGTTCCCGCGGCGAGCAACCTGCCGCCATACTCACCGGCGCCGGGGCCAAGATCCATAAGGTAATCGGCGGAGCGCAGCACGTCGGCATCATGCTCGACGACAAGAATGGTGTTGCCGAGGTCGCGGAGGTTTTCGAGGATACGGATGAGCTTTTCCGTGTCGCGCGTATGCAGGCCGATGGAGGGCTCGTCCAGCACGTAGAGCGCGCCGACAAGCTGCGAGCCGAGCGAAGTGGCGAGCTGGATACGCTGCGCCTCGCCGCCGGAGAGCGTGGAGGCGAGCCGATCGAGTGTCAGGTAGTCGAGGCCGACGGCATCCAGAAAACGTAACCGTTGCTGCACCTCTTTCAGGATAGAGCCGGCGATCTCCTCCTGTTCGCGAGTGAGACGCAGCGCGGAGAAGAACTGATGCGCGGCGGCGATGGTGAGCGCGGCGGCCTGGCAGATGTTGCGGCCATCGAGCAGGACAGCACGCGCTTCGGCCCGCAGGCGCTCGCCCTTGCACTCCGGGCAGCGCGCGTAACCGCGGTATTTCGACAGCATGACGCGCACATGCAGCTTGTACTTCTTGCGCTCCATAAGCTGGAAGAAGCCATGCACGCCGACGAAGCTGCCGCTGCCTTCGAGCACAAAGCCCTGCTGTGCTGCGGTCAGATCGAACCACGGCACATTGAGCGGGATGCCTTGTTCGCGGCACGCGCGTCGCAACTCCGTTTGAAACGGGCGGTACTTCGGCCGTGTCCACGGATCGATCGCCCCTTCGTCGAGGGTCTTCCCCTTGTCCGGAATGATCAGATCGAGATCGAAGTCGATGGTGTTGCCGAAGCCCTGGCAGCGGGGGCATGCGCCGTAGGGGTTATTGAAAGAAAAGAGGCGTGGCTCAGGCTCGCGGTAAAGACGGTGGCAGTGCTTGCATTCGTACTCGCGCGAGAAGCGGAGGCGCTGGCGCGGCTCAGGGCCATCACCTTCGCGCGGAACGATCTCGTAGACGACTTCGCCGGACTCGCGATAACCGATCTCAGCAGCATCGACGATGCGGGCGCGGCTCTCCGGCGAGACGGCGATGCGGTCCACGAGCACGAATACCGGCTGCGTGAAGTCGATCTCGAGCAGCGATTCCGGCGAGGAAAACTCGAAGATACGGTTCTGCTGATAAAGGCGGTTGAAGCCCCGGGCGCGCAGGTCGGTGAGACGTTGACGAAGGGCATCGGAGATCGGCTCGGGAGCTGCCTTTTCCGGCGCAGCCTTGGTTTTCTTTGCAGCCCGCTTCCGCTTCGCAGGCTCGTCCTTTGGATGTTCGCTGACTGCGAGATCTTCCGAAGCAGGCGGCCGGCGCACTTCGACAGGGAAGAGCGCGTGGAGCCGCGTGCCTTCGCCGAGCGCGAGGATGCCGGCGGCGATCTCGTCCATGGAATCGCGACGGACCAGGCTATTGCAGACGATGCAGTGCATCGTTCCGCAGCGGGCGTAAAGCAGCCGCATGTAGTCGTAGATTTCCGTGGCGGTCGCAACGGTGGAGCGCGGATTGCGTGTGGTGTTCTTCTGCTTGATCGCGATGGCCGGGGCAAGGCCGTCGATCAGATCGACGTCCGGCTTCTCGATACGCTCGAGAAACTGCCGCGCATAGGCGGAGAGCGATTCGACGTAGCGTCGCTGACCCTCGGCATAGATGGTGTCGAAGGCCAGCGACGACTTGCCCGACCCGGAGACGCCGGAGATGACCGTGAGCTTCCCATGCGGGATCTCGCAGTCGATGCCTTTCAGGTTGTGGGTCCGCGCGCCGCGGATCACGATGGCGTCGTTCACTTCTGGCCTGTCCGTAGTGAGTTTCAGGGGCTCGGGATGCACCCTTCAGTATAGAGGCTCGCCGCCTCAGGCGACGGCGCCTGCGGCGCGTGTAGTTGTGGTCGCTCCCGGTGGTCGCTGCCCGTTGAGTTCCAGCGGGAGGAATCTTTCTGGCGATTGAGCCACATACCCGAGGACGGTGGTGATGACCCGCAGAGAATGGCCACCGGCGTCGAGTTCTACTTGGGAGATCTGGAAATGCTCGCTGATCTGAAACTCGCGCCGCGATTTCGAAACATCTGGTTGGTGGGTGAGACTGTATTATGCCAGACTTGATGGTCTCCCAGACATCGGGGCCCTGCGATGGCATGAGTTTCAATCAGGAGGCGATATGGACGATCATGAAACCCTACTGAGAGCCTCCGGCGGCTTTCGAGTGATCGTGGGAAGTGACGCAGTCATAGCAAGAAGGGATTTATCAGCGTTCGACGGCCGGACGAGGAGAAAGCGATTGACGATGCTCGCTGCAGCCTCCGTGTGTAGCTCAATACTCTTCGCACTCGAAGCAATTCGCGAATGGAAGGTGGGTGCCTCATATTCGAACTCTCGCTTCCTCAGCCTGACAATGGCGGCGACTGGGTTGCTGGCAACGGGTTTTCCGCTTGGATTAGTGTTGAATCACCTATTCCCCCATTCAAATTCGGTCCGGGTTGATCGCGAGAAGATCGAGATTGACCATGGACGATTGGGACGCATAGTGGAAAAACTCACATTTCGAAATGGCGACGTTGAGGAAATTCGTTTCGTTGATGAAGGATTGAGCTGGGTGGGATTTCCGTCACATATTTCCATCAACGCACGGCGACTTAAATTTAAATGCCTACAAGGCATCACTGCAGATGAGGCGGGACAAATTATGGCGGAGTGTCGGCGTTTAGGATACAAGATACTTTCTAGCGATTGCTTATAGCGGCGAAAACGCCCACGCGCCGTCTTCATAATCAGCATTCTTCATGACGCAATACAGAAGTGACAATACGGTGGTCTATTTCCCAGCGTTGCGAGCTAAGGCTCAGCCGAAGTTCCATTGCGGGAACGTATCTGTAGAAGTAGCAAAATAGTGCCAATTCAACCCGCGGAATTCGCTATCCTAGAAATAGGGATCAAGGTGATGGCAAACGCGTCCCGACTCCCGGCTCTAAGTCCAATCACAAGACATATTTACGCGTAAGTCCTTTGCCTGGACATTTTTAGCCCTCGGGAGCAACCCTAAGTCGAACGATGGAAAGCAGTTAGCAGGTGCCCTCCCGCACCGGAGGGGGTGGGGGTGGGGGGTCACGTTACCCGTCGGAGCGTGCCGCCACAAACGAGTGCAGCACCAGCAGGATGCCGCCGATCACGATGCAGGAGTCAGCGACGTTAAAGTCCGGCCAGTGGTAGTGCACGATGTGGACCTCGAAGAAGTCGATGACGGCGCCGGTGCGGATGCGGTCCCAGGCGTTGCCGATGGCGCCCCCGAGGATCAGCGCAAGGCCGAAGGTGGTCGCGGTAATGCGGCGGCCCATGCGCACGAGCACAACGCCGACGATGATGGCGGCTATGAGCGAAAAGCTGACCAGCAGCCAGCGCACGCGTTCGGGCGATGCCGAGTCGCCGAAGAGGGAAAAGGCCGCGCCGGTGTTGAGCACGTGGGTGATGCGAAAGACCTTGGGGATGATCACGTGCGCGCCGCCGACCGGAAGAGCGCGCGCCACCGCAATCTTCGTGATGCGGTCGAGGATGAGGACGAGAAGCGAGATGAGGAAGAGGATGCCGCGGCGGTCCGTGGGACGCGCTGTTGCAGCGTTCGCATCAGACATCAGGCATGGACCTCTTCGTTCAGCGGCGGGAAGCCAATCTCGTCCAGCGCGCCGGCGCAGCGCCCGCACACCGTGGGCCAGCGCGCGTCGATGCCGACGTCGGTGCGGTAATTCCAGCAGCGGGCACATTTGACGCCGTCGGCGTCGGCCGTGATCGCGCGCATCTCGTCGCCTGCGGCTTTGCGCAGCTCGACCTGGGAGACGTTGAATAGCTCTTTCAGGCTGGATTCATAACGCTGTGTCACTTCGAGAGTACCGGCGGGCAGCTCGACGGTGAGCTTTGCTTCGAGCGCCTTACCAATGCGTTTGTCTTTGCGCGCTGCTTCAAGGCTGGCGAGTGCAACATCGCGAATGGAGAGCAACTGAGCCCAATCTGAGAGCAGCCCTTCCTGTCCCGCTGCTGCGAGTTCGTTCGGAGCAGGGAAGAGCGTCGTATGCACGCTCGCGCTGCGCTTTGCATCGGCGGGCAGATACTGCCAGACTTCATCCGCGAGGAAGCTGAGGATCGGCGCAACCAGCCGGGCGAGCGCATCAGTGATCTTCCACAGCACGGTTTGAGCAGCCCGGCGCGCGGGGCTGTTGGGCGCGAAGGTGTAGAGGCGGTCCTTCAGCACGTCGGCGTAGAGAGCGCTGAGATCGACGATCGCGAATTCGTTGACTGCGTGATAGATGCGGTGGAACTCGAACTGCTCGTACCACGCGAGCACCTTCGTGGTGAGCTCGCGGGCGCGCACCAGCATGTACTGATCGAGCGGCTCGAGCTTGTCCCAGGCAACGGCATGCTGTGCGGGGTCGAAGTCATGCAGGTTGCCGAGCAGGAAGCGGAAGGTATTGCGCAGCTTGCGATAATTGTCGGCAACGCGCTGCATCAGGTTTTCGCTGGCCGAGACGTCTTCACGGAAGTCCACCGATGCGACCCAGAGGCGAACGATCTCTCCGCCAAGACGCTTGGCGATATCGACCGGATCGACGCCATTGCCGAGCGACTTCGAAAAGGCGCGGCCCTGCTCGTCGAGCGTCCAGCCGGAGGTGGCGACGACGCGATACGGTGCGATGTCGCGCAGGCCTACCGAAAACAATAAAGACGAGTGGAACCAGCCGCGGTGCTGGTCGCTGCCTTCTGCGTATAAATCGCAGGGGAAGCGCAGCTCGGGCTCCGTTTCCAGAACCGCAGCCCAGCTTGTGCCGGAGTCGATCCAGACGTCGAGGATGTCCGTTTCGCGGCGGAACTCGGTGCCACCGCAGCTCGCGCATTTTGCGTCCGCGGGCAGAATCTTTTCCGCCGAACCGTCGTACCAGGCGTCAGCGCCGTGTTGGTTAAAGAGCTCGACGACCCGTGCGTACACTTCAGGCACGTGCACCGGCTGATTGCACTTCCTGCACAGGAAGAGCGCGATGGGCACGCCCCAGATGCGCTGGCGCGAGATGCACCAGTCGGGGCGGGTGGCGATCATGTTCGAGATGCGCTCTTCACCCCATGCGGGGTCCCACTTTACTTTCTTGATCTCTTCGAGCGCTCGCTGGCGGAATGTCACGGTTGTGCCGTCTGGCCGCTCGATCGGCGTCTCCATCGAGATGAACCATTGCTCGGTGGCACGGAAGATGACCGGGTTATGACAGCGCCAGCAGTGCGGGTAGGAGTGATAGATGTCGTTCCGGGCCAGCAGCGCGCCGCGCGCTTCGAGCAGCTTGATGATCTCCGGGTTGGCCTTGAAGACGGTAAGGCCGTTGTACTCGGGCAGGCCTTCGTGGATGCGGCCGGTGGCATCGACCTTCGTGGTCTGGTCGAGACCATAGCGCTCGCCGGTGTAGAAGTCGTCGATGCCGTGTGCGGGCGCAGTGTGGACGGCGCCGGTGCCCTGGTCGGCAGTGACGTAGTCTGCCAGCACGCCGAGGATCGAGCGGTCGAGGAAAGGATGCTGGAATGTGGCGCGCTCAAGCCGGGTGCCCTTGAAGCGGGCGATCTCGTGCGCGGATTCAAGATGGCAGGCCGCCTCGACGGCATCGGCCAAGGCTGCCGCGACCAGGTAGACACTGCCGTCGGTGTTTTCTAGCGCGACGTACTCGAACTCGGGCTGGAAGGCGATGGCGAGCGAGGCCGGCAGCGTCCATGGCGTGGTGGTCCAGATGATGGCGTAGACGGGTTTGCCGGCGAGCGCGGGCGAGAGCGCCTCGGGGGCGCTGGTGAGCGCGTAGCGGACATAGATGCTGGGACTGGTGTGCATCTCGTACTCCACCTCGGCCTCCGCCAGGGCAGTACGGTCGTGGATGCACCAGTACACAGGCTTGAGCCCGCGGTAGACAAAACCGCGCTCGAAGAGCTCATAGAATGCCTTGAGCGTGGTGGCCTCGTACTGATTGGACATGGTGGTGTACGGGTCCTGCCAGCGGCCCAGCACGCCGATGCGCTCGAACTGCGTGCGCTGCAGATCGATGTACTTCTGTGCGTAAGCACGGCAGGCGGCGCGAACAGCAATGGGGTCCATTTCGAGCTTCTTGCGGCCCAGCTGCTCGTCCACCTTGATCTCGATCGGCAGGCCATGACAGTCCCAACCTGGTACGTAGGGTGAGTCGAAACCGGCCATGGTCTTGGACTTCACGATGAAGTCCTTCAGACACTTATTGAGGGCGTGGCCCAGGTGAATGGGGCCGTTCGCGTAGGGTGGCCCGTCATGCAGGATGTATTGCGGCGCGCCCTTCCGCGCATTGCGAATTTGCTGATAAAGGCCGGATTTCTGCCACTCCTGGAGCCGTCTGGGCTCGTTTTCGGGCAGATTGGCTTTCATGGGAAAGCCGGTGCGAGGCAGCAGGAGCGTTGACTTCAGCTCCGGCCGGCTATTCGGGGCAGGATTGGGGTCTTGATCGCGCAAATTCATGATCTGGAATGCTCTATTGTAGAACGCGACGCTGCTCATTTTGCGTGTGACCAATCCCGGCGGGCGCTCGTCTCACACAATATCGGGTTGCGGGAAGCGCAAGTGACCCCCGTCACCTGCCGGCCTCCGTTTTGGTGTAGGAAGATTCCATCAAACCGAAGACACAAGGCGGTGGGTTCAGAGATAATCAAGAAATCAATAGGCGGCGCTCCGCAGGGCTGCCGTCGAGGTTAGGTCACGAAGTGCCTATGACAAATCAGGTCCTGCCCCCACCCGACGTGGCGTCCGAGAAAGGTCGAGATCCCCTAGAGCCGCATTTATGGAATCCGGTGGTGGATGAGCCGGTGTGGCGGACGTGGCTGGGGACGGTGCGTGGATTGTTTACGCGGGAGACGTTGCCGCCGCTGGTGCTGACCTCGGCGCCGGTGGCGGTGCCGGATCCGTTCCGGGTGAAGCGCAGCCCGTTGTCTTCGGCGCTTTCGGTCGGGGCGCACGTTGCCATCATCGGGCTGATCATCTTTCTGATCATCGAAGCGCGGATGCATCCCAAGGTGGTGCCGCCCAAGCCGCAGATGGCGGCGATTGACATTACGCCCTTCCGTCCGATTGCGCCCAAGGGTCCGGCAATGGGTGGTGGCGGCGGTGGTGGTGCTCATGAACTGGTGCAGGCGCCCAAGGGCAAGCTGCCCAAGTTTTCCGAAACCCCGATTACGCCGCCGATGCTGGCGGTGAACGAGCATCCCAAGCTGGCGGTCGAGCCGACCATCAAGATGCCGCCGAACATCGCGCTTCCCAACAACAATCTGCCCAACCTGGGCGATCCGCGGACGAATATCACTGGACCGTTGTCGAATGGGACGGGCTCGGGTGCGGGTCTGGGCTCGGGCGATGGCGGCGGGATCGGGTCGGGTTCGGGCGCAGGCTACGGGCCGGGCGAGGGTGGCGGCTACGGCGGCGGTTTGTATCACGTGGGTGGCGGCGTGTCGCCGCCGGTGCTGATCTATTCCGTCGATGCCGAGTTTTCCGACGAAGCGCGGCGGGCGAAGTATCAAGGCGTGTCAGTGGTGAGCTTGATTGTGGATGCGCACGGACTGCCGCATCGTATTCGCGTGGTGCGCAAGCTGGGCATGGGGCTGGATGAGAAGGCGGTGGAGGCAGTGCGTCAGTACAAATTCAAGCCTTCGACCTACCAGGGCAAACCTGTCCCGGTCGAAATCACCATCGAAGTGAATTTCCATATCTACTGAGCAAGAATGGGCAGAGATCGAAGCGTCTCTGCCCGTTTGATTTCATCTGCACCCCTTGCTATCCTCAGTGAGTCCCACACCTTGTGCGCCCATAGCTCAGCTGGATAGAGCGATTGACTACGAATCAATAGGCCGGGAGTTCGAATCTCTCTGGGCGCACCATAAAATCCCTGCTGAAATGTACTGGTAGCGGCGTCCAATCCGGTCGGCCCTTTGGTGGGAAGGACACG
>DASYBK010000093.1:0-20796 GCA_036500805.1 Acidobacteriaceae bacterium
GTCGGACGCATCAAGGAGCAATTCAAGACCAGCAAGGGCAAGTACGTTTCCCCGGTGCCGATAGAAAAGCGCCTCAGCATCCATCCTGCGCTCGAGGCCACCTGCGTCATGGGCGACGGCCGGCCACACCCGTTTGCGATCTCCGTGCTCTCGGCAGAAGCCCGCAAGCAATGCGAGGCCAGTGGGCTCAATGGCGAGCTGGGGCGCACGCTCCAGAATCTATTGACGCAGGTAAATGCTGAGCTCGATCCCCATGAGCGGCTCCAGTTCCTTGCGCTCGTCGACGGCCCCTGGGACATCGGCAGCGGCCTGATCACGCCAACCCTGAAGCTGAAGCGGAATGCGCTTGAGTAGCGTTACGCTTCGCGGGTGGAGGGTTGGATCGCCGCGCAGAAGTCCGTGTTGTGGGCACGCGGACTGTGAGCAAACCCCACCTGCTCAGCATTGTGGAAGATGGGACTTTCGCTGGTCGATGGGTCCAACCTTCCACTTTGGAGGGAGCGTCCTAGGCAAAGACATCTGCGCCGGACAGGCAATCGAGCAATCGAGCTTGAACCCATAGGAGAATCATTCCGCATGACGATCTGCCGGGGCCGGGCGTTGCCCCTCTTGTTCTCTCTACTGCTCCTGTTCTCTGTACTGCTCATGGGCTCTGTACTGCTCATGGGCTCCGCGTCGGCGTGGGCATCGCCTGCAGCCGGCGAAGCTGACTGCTCACTCATCATCCATGTCACCGGTTTTCGCAATACGAAGGGCGTTCTCGGCGCGGAGCTCTTCACCTCTTCACATGGCTGGCCGGAAGATGTAGCCAAATCCTTCCGGAATGAGAATTTCCCGATCGAGGGCGACCATGCCACCGCGCGCTTCGATCACATTCCCGCAGGGAGATACGGCGTGGCCGTTCTGCACGACGAGAACGAAAACCAGAAGCTGGATCGCAATCTGTTCCTGTTTCCCACGGAAGGTTTTGGCTTCGCCAACAACCCTCACGTTCTGCTGGAGGCGCCTCCCTTCGAAAAAGCTACTATAGCGGTGACGTGTCCGACGACCACCACGGACATCCACCTGATCTACAAGTAGCCGTCTCCAAATCACGCTGTCATAGATCAGGCTGTCATCCTGAGCGTAACCGAAGGTGCAGCGAAGAGCCTGCCCTGAGCTTGTCGAAGGGATCTGCTGTATCTATCGATACAGAATCGGCGCGAAGCGCCGCTCAACCCAAGCCAAAAACACTTACTTGACCGGCACTTTCAATCCAAGGGCTTCGATATATCCAGTATTGATGCGGCACTTTTCCAGCTTGACGTTTTCGAGTAGCTGGTTCAGCGCTGCCGCCGCAATCTCTGGCGAGGGCCGCATCCCAAGCTGCTTCTCCGTGTTGCCCACGCCGCGGCGTTCGCTCGCATACCTCACAATCTCGTTCCAGTGCTCCGGCGGCTGGATAGAAACAATCGCCGAGCTCTTTTCCATCTTCTTGTAAGGCCAGAAGCACCAGCCGATCTTGTCCTTCTCGAGCAGCAGACGAAAGCCGCGGATCCAGTTATCGTCGTTCTCGCCCGACTCTCCCAGCCAGATCGGCACGTGATACCTATCGCGGAATGCCACATAGCGCGCCAGCGACTTCTCCATTTTGGCCGCGGTGGTTGCGTTCCAGGGAATGTTGAATTCGTACCGGTGGAGTTGGTACATCACATTGCTGTCAAACGGCGGTCCAAAGACGCTGAAGTTCGTGTCCCATTGCGCCCCGCCAAGGATCAGCACATGGTTTTTGTCCACCTCGCGAATCGCCGCTGAAATGCGCTTGTAGAGCGGCTCAAGCTGGCTGTTGTACTTCTGTAGCTGCGGATACTGCGGGATCGGCTCGTTCAGCAGGTCGTATCCCAGCACCGTTGGATCGTCGTGGTAATGGTCGGCGATGCCCTTCCAGATATCGATCAGCTCCTGCTGGTCGTCGGGCGAGTCGTAAAGCCACGGATAGCCGTAGCTGTCGTCGATGTTGGTGCCGGTCTGGCCGCCGGGCGCCATATGCATATCGATGACCACGTACATATCGTCGGCCTTCGCCCAGCTGATGACGCGATCCAGCAGACGGAAGCCCTCGTCGTTTCCGCTGGTAAAGAACTTGTAGTGGATCGGCACTCTCACCGAGTTCATGCCCGTAGATTTCAGCAGGTCGATATCTGCCTTGGTGATGTATACGTCGCGGTACTGGTGCCAGAAGAGCTTCGCCTGTTCGGGACCGATCAGTTCGTCGAAATAATCCTCGATCTCACGCGGGGAGGTTGGTCCGTCATCGCCGAACAGGAACATGTAGCCTTCCGGCTCCAGCCAGTTGCCCAGGTTGGTTCCGCGCAGCATCAGGGGATGGCCGCTCCCGTCCACCAGTTCGCTCCCCTGCGCGTGGACAAAACCGGCCGTCTGGGCATGGAGCGAAATCGAGGGCGTGGCCGTCCATAGAGCGAGAGTGCAAAGCAGCAAAGAACGTATCACGGGGCCTCCGGGCGCATCACCGGTCTCGTGCCGGATGCGGCGTCATTTTAATGCATTAAAGCAAACGATAATCTTTGGGCCGATCGGCGACTGTTTCCGTATCTGGCGTAGCATCATCCTCAAAAAACCTAGTTTCCGGGTGCGCAATTCGCTGTTGCGGGGCTACCATCACCTTCACGCACCCAGGCGATCGTGGAGAGAAATGGCGCGCAAGAAACAACCGAATCCTCATGGAGAAAAGCCGGCAAGCCTGAAGACGCTGGCGGAGCACCTCGGGTTGAGTCCAGCGACCATCTCCGTCGTGCTGAATGACGTGCCGGGCCGGTCGATTCCGCAGGCCACGCGCGATCGCATCAAGGCCGCTGCGAAGAAGCTCAACTACCAACCCAGCCTGCTGGCCCGCTCACTGCGCAACCGGCGAACCCACACCATCGGCATCCTGGTGCCGGAGCTGGGCGAGGGATATCACACCCAGGTGCTGAGTGGAGTGGGCGATCAATTGGTGCAGGAGGGCTACTTCTACTTCACCGCACACCATCGCCACAAGCCGGAGCTGGTGGACCAGTATGCGCGCCTGCTGGTGGGCCGCGGCGCCGAGGGACTGATCCTCGTAGATACCGCATTCCAGCATAATTTTCCGGTTCCCGCGGTCGCGGTCGCCGCGCATCGCCATATCGAAGGTGTCACCAACGTGATCCTCGACCAGTGCAAGGCGGCGGAGCTGGCGCTCGGTCACCTGTACAAGCTCGGCCATCGCTCCATCGCCTTCATGCGCGGCCAGCCCTTCAGCTCCGACTCGGAAGATCGCTGGCGCAGCATCGAGGCCGCCGCGGAAAAGCTTGGACTGGCCATCGATCCATCGCTGGTCGTGCAGCTTGACCGCGATCTCACGTCGCCGGAGCTCGGCTATCCGGTCGTGCAGCAGTTGCTGGCTGGCGGCAAGCGCTTCAGTGCCATCTTCTCTTTCAACGATGTGGCTGCCATCGGCGTCATCCGCGCGCTGCGCGACGCGAAACTGCGCGTGCCCGAGGACGTCTCCGTCATGGGCTTTGACGACATCCGTGCCGCCGCCTTCATCACGCCCAGCCTGACCACCATCCGCCAGCCGCTGGAGGACATGGGCCGAACGGCGGCCCGCATTGTGCTCAGCCGCCTCCGCAATCAGCAGGAGTATGGTGACCAGGTGGCCGTGGAGCCCGCGCTGATGGCGCGCGAATCCACACGGGAACCATCGTGCAAGCCAGCCTGACCCCAACCCGACCGACGCAGAGCAATGCCCGAAGCTACGCTCTCGGTCCCATCCTCGGCATCCAGGCCATGGAGCTGATCACCGGCATCGGCCTCACCTTGCTGGGCAGCGGGCTTCCCGCGCTCGCGGCTCTCTGGCACCTGGACGATGCCCGCTCCGGCAGATTATTGCTCGCGGTCTTCGCCGGCTCCGCGATTGGAGCCCTGTTGGTGCGGCCGCCCTTCCATCGCAATCTCGCCGCGGGCATGGCCATGATCGCCGTCAGCATGGCCGCGCTCGCGCTCACCGGCGGTCACGCTCTTTTTCTTCTCTTCCTGCTCTTCGGCACCGGCCTGGGCCTGGCCATGACCGCGAATAGCGTGCTCACCGGCGACCGGTATCCCCACCGCCGCGCCGCCATGCTCACGCTGCTCAATTTCTCCTGGAGCGCGGGCGCGGCCGTCTCGCCCTTTGCGGTGCAATTCGTCATCCATCGAGGGGGCATCTCCGGTCTCTTCTGGTCGATGGCCACCGCCGGCGGGCTAAGCGCATTGCTCGCGCTCGCGCTCCGCGAGCAACCCGCCCCGGCGGCGCAGGAGATGCCGCAGCAAACTCCGGCAGCCAGCGTGCGCAGCTCCAGACGCGTCGTGGCATTCTTCGCCATCTTCGGCCTGCTGTATTGCGGAACCGAGGCTGCGCTCGGCGGCTGGGTCCTCACCTATGTCCATCGGCTGGACTTTCGACTCTCCGCGGCACCGCCGCTGGCCGCTTCCTGCTTCTGGCTCTCGCTGCTTATCGGCCGCGCCATCGCGCCCGCCGTGCTCCTGCGTGTTCGCGAAGAGCTGCTGCTCGCTGTCGCGCTTATCTGCGCCTTCCTTGGCGTGGCTTCGCTGCTCACGCTGCACTCTTTGCCTGCGGTCATGCTCTCCGCGACAGTAGCCGGCCTCAGCATGGCGCCCATCTTCCCCATCTGCGTCGCCATCTTCATGGCCCTCACCCGTGAGCCTGCGCAGACCCGCTGGATGTTCGCCGTCGCCGGCCTGGGCAGCGCCACACTGCCCTGGGCTACCGGACAGCTCGCCGCGCGCACCGGATCACTCCACATCGGACTGCTGGTGCCACTGCTCGCCTTGGGACTCATGCTGGTCATGATGCGCTGGCCCGGCGGCGGCACCGATCTCTTCCGCACCATCTTCCGCCCACGAACCGACCAGCAGCTTCCGCCGGCAGGCCCCACGGTGCTACCCAGCCTTTAGCCGCTACAGCCAAGGGATTGCATCGTAGAGTCAGTAGGCGTGGCTCGCGGCAGCAGAGCCACCAGACGCCTCAAACATCTCGACTTCTCAAACGTCCCAGGAGGGTACATGGCGCGACTGAAGGACCGCATCGCAGTGATCACCGGATCAAGCTCGGGCATAGGACAGGGCATTGCGTTGCGCTTCGCACAGGAGGGCGCTCGCGTGGTCGTCGATTACGTCGGCCATCCCGAAGGCGCCGACCAGACCCTCGCCGAAATCCAGAAAGCTGGCGGCGAGGGCATCGTCTGCCAGGCCGATGTCACCAGCATGGCCGACATCCGCAAGCTGATCGACGCCGCATGGCAGAGGTGGGGCGGCTGCGACATCCTAGTGAACAATGCGGGCATGGACAAGGAAGCAGACTTCTGGGACGTCACCGAAGCCGACTACGACAAGGTGCTGGCCGTGAATCTGAAAGGCCCATTCTTCCTCACGCAGTACTTCGTGCAGAAACTGCTCGCCGTCAACAAGCCTGGCCGCGTCATCAACATCTCCTCGGTGCACGAGGATATGGCCTTCCCCCACTTCGCCACTTACTGCGCCAGCAAAGGCGGCATACGCATGCTGATGCGCAATCTTGCGGTGGAGCTGGGACCGAAAAACATCACCATCAACAACATCGCCCCGGGCGCCATCCTCACGCCACTGAACAAGAAACTGGAGGACGACAAGGCTTTGCTCGACCGCCTCTTACAGAACATCCCGCTCGGCCGGGTCGGCACCGTGGAGGATGTTGCAGCATTAGCTGCCTTCCTTGCCTCGGATGAAGCTTCCTATATCACCGGCTCCACCTATGTCATCGATGGCGGACTGATGCGCAACTATCATGAGCAGTAAGTAAACGCTGAAGCAGGCGCGCGAGGAGGTCTCCGCCCGCCATTTATGGTAGTGTCCTCACCAGGATTTCAGAGAGGTTTGATGGCTCTAGGCAGCGCTTCAGGACAGACAGTCACGGCTTCAGAGAGCGGCAGCGCGCACTACGGCAAAGCCCTCGCTGTGGTCACTACGCTCTTCTTCATGTGGGGCTTCCTTACCACCCTCAACGACACCCTCATCCCGCATCTCAAACAGATCTTCACCCTCAACTACTTTGAGGCCATGCTGGTGCAGTTCTCTTTCTTCGGCAGCTACTTCATCTTTGCCCAGCCCGCTGCCAAGCTGATCGACTACATCGGCTACAAAAGGACCATGGTCGTCGGCCTTGCAGTCATGGCTGCCGGCGTCTTCCTCTTTGTGCCCGCTGCCGGCGTGCAGTCCTATGGCTTCTTCCTCGCGGCGGAGATCGTGCTCGCCGCCGGCGTCACTACCCTGCAGGTGGCCGCCAACCCTTACGTCACCGTGCTCGGTCCGGCGCAGACGGCTTCCAGCCGCCTCAATCTCACCCAGGCCTTCAACTCCCTGGGCACCGTCATCGCGCCGCTTTTCGGCTCGGCCTTCATCGTGGCCAGCGCTGCCGAGATGGCAACGATGACCAAGTTCCAGCAGGCCGCCTCGCTCAGGCTGCCCTATGCCGGTATCGGGATCGTGCTGCTGGCCATGGCCTCTATCATCGCGCTCTTCAAGCTGCCCCGCATCCAGGTCACGCAGGAGTTTCGCGGCGGTGCGGAAGCCCTCGGCTCCATCTGGTCTCATCGCCATGTCTGGCTCGGCGCTATCGCTATCTTTGTCTATGTTGGCGCGGAGGTTGCGGTCGGTAGCAGCCTCGTCATCTACATGATGCAGCACGACATCGCCGGCTTCTCCGCGCAGCGCGCAAATATCTATCTCATCTTTTTCTGGGGCGGCCTCATGATCGGTCGCTTCATCGGCTCCGGTCTGCTGCAGAAGCTGCCTACCGGCCCGGTCGTCGGCGTCTGCGCCATCGGAGCGACAGTGCTGGTCGCCACCTCCATGCTGACCTCCGGCCACTTTGCCATGTGGACAATGCTGCTCGTTGGCCTCTGCAACTCCATCATGTTTCCCAGCATCTTCACGCTCGGCACCGCGCACATGGGACCGCTCACCGGCAAAGCATCCGGCCTGCTCGTGCAGGCCATCGTCGGCGGAGCCATCATTCCACCCGCGCAGGGCTACCTGATGGATCGCATCGGCGTCCATCATGGCTTCATCCTGCCGCTCCTCTGCTATCTCTTCATCATCTACTACGGCTTCCGCGGCTCGCGCCCGACCGGAGCCAGCGTGGACCTGGTCGCCACCTAATAGCTGCGTTGTCAGCACACGAAAAGAGGCCGGCATCCGCCGGCCTCTTCCATTTCATTGCTACGCAGCTAGGACAAATGCTCTACGCCGCGTTCGGCTTGTCCAGCGACAGCGCCGCAATCTCCTCTTCGGAAAACAGCAGCTTCTCGCCGTTGGTGCGGTCCAGCACGTGCATCGGCACCCCCGCCTTCAGCGTGCGGTGCATCGCCTTGCGGTGAAACGGCGAGCTGCTCAGCAGCGTGCAGATGCGCTCGAAGATTGGCAGCCACTGCCGCGAGCGGGTGCGAATCGCCTCGCCCGGGCCCTGCGGTTGCGCGACGATCTCCATCTCCAGCACGCCATCTTCGGAGTGGCTGCAGAGCTCGACGGGGCACATCTGGAGCGAGTAGCGAGTCGTTTCGTTTGCCATAGACCTGACTTCCTGCACTGAACTTCCTGGACTGAATGAGTAACTGGGGTGAGACTCTTTCGGTCTCGTTTGGGTTGCATCCGGGACCCCTAGCTTCCCGGGCCCGATCCTTCCTCATATTCCTGCGCGACTGCTTAGTCTAACCCGGTTTCGATGAATAGCCGGCCAACAATCTGCATCGTACGCACGTGCCGGCGGTGATGTTTCCCCTGGTTACCGGTAAGTCCTTCTGTGGCAATCCGGTACCCGCCGATCTGCTACTCTCAGACTCCTGATGACTCGACGCGCTTCCTGCCTGCTTTGCTCAGCCTTTCTGCTCCTGGCCACTTCGCCGCTTTCGCCCTTCGCGAGTGCCCAGGCGACCGACGCCACCCACAAGGAAGCAATCGACATCTTCCGCCAGTTGATTGAGATCGACACCACCGATTCCGTCGGCAGCGTCACTGCGGCAGCTAAAGCCATGCAGCAGCGTTTTCTCGACGCGGGCTACCCGGCATCGGACGTACAACTCCTCGGTCCGAATGATCGCAAGCAAAATCTTGTCGTGCGCTACCACGGCGCCCCCGGCAAGAAACCCATCCTGCTCATCGGCCATCTCGACGTGGTCGAAGCCCGCCGCGAGGACTGGACCACCGACCCATTCCAATTCGTAACCAAGGATGGCTACTATTACGGCCGCGGCACGCAGGATATGAAGAACGCCGATGCCATCATGGTGGAAACGCTTCTCCGTTTCCACCGCGAGGGCTTCCGCCCCGACCGCGACATCATCCTGGCGCTCACCGCGGATGAGGAAGGCGGCAAATCGAACGGCGTCAACTGGCTGGTCGAAAACCATCGCGATCTCATTGATGCCGAATATGTGCTCAACCCCGACGGCGGCGGCGTGGAGCTGCACCAGGGCAAGGCGACCATCTTCTCCGTCGATGCCAGCGAGAAGCTCTACGCCGACTATCGGCTCACCGTCACGAACCCCGGCGGCCACAGCTCGCTGCCGGTGCCGGACAACGCCATCTACGAGCTCGCCGATGGTCTCGGGCGCATCGCGCATTACACCTTCCCTACTGAGCTCAACGGCGTCACCCGGGACTACTTCCAGACGGAATCGAAGATCCTCTCCGGCCAGACCGCTGCCGACATGCGCGCGATTCTAAAGACGCCGCCCGATCCCGCAGCCGTGAAGCGGCTCAGCCAGACACCGGAGTACAACTCGACCCTGCGCACCACCTGCGTCGCCACGCGGCTCGAAGCCGGCCATGCCAACAACGCATTGCCGCAGCGCGCCCAGGCCATCGTGAATTGCCGCATCCTGCCCGGCCATTCCAAGGAAGAAGTTCGTCAGGACCTCATCCGCGTGCTCGACAGCCCCAAGATCACCGTGCAGTATGTCGGTGACGGCGGCGAAGGCCAGGGCGTGATCTTCGACAAGGCGCCCGATAAGAAGGCGCTGTCGCCCGCGGCGATCAAGCCGGAGGTGATGCAGGCGCTGGTGCAGATTTCAGGAAAGATGTGGCCCGGTGTGCCGGTTGTCTCCACCATGGCCGATGGCGCCTCCGACGGCATCTACACCAACGCCGCCGGCATGCCCACCTACGGCGTCTCCGGCATCGCGCTCGAAAGCGACGACGTGCGCGCCCATGGCAAGGATGAGCGCCTGCCCATCGGCTCCTACGACCGCGGCGTCGATTTCTACTACGACCTGCTGAAGACCCTGACAGTTTCGCAATAGCGCCGAGGAGATTCCGCGCCAAGGAGACACTGTCCAGTGCAGCTTCACCTCATCGACGTTGCCGCGATTGTCCTGTATCTGCTGGGCATCACCTGGTTCGGTCTGCGTTTTCGCCACGGCGAGCGCTCGCTGCGCTCCTACTTCCTGGCCGATCGCAACGTTCCCTGGTGGGCCATCTCGCTCTCCATCGTCTCCGCAGAAACCAGCACGCTCACCATCATCAGCATCCCCGGCCTCGCCTTCACCGGCGACTTCGGCTTCCTGCAGATCGCCCTGGGCTACCTGCTGGGCCGCATCGTCGTCTGCGTGCTCTTCCTGCCGCGTTACTTCGAAGGCCAGCTCATGACGGCCTATCAGCTCATCGGCGCGCGTTTCGGCAAAGGACTGCACCGCTTCACCGCGGCCATCTTCCTCGGCACGCGAGCAGCGGCAGAGGGTGTCCGGATCTTCGCGGTCTCCATTGTCATCACCGTCGCCTTCGGCACTGGCACGATTCCATCCATCATCATCCTGACCATCCTCACGCTCATCTACACTTTCGAAGGCGGCTTCTCCGCCGTGATCTGGACCGATGTCATCCAGATGATTCTCTACTTCATCGGCACCATCCTCGCGCTCTGGACGCTCGGCACCAAGGTTGCGGGCGGCTGGCCCGCTATTCATCACACGGCCGCAGCCGCGCACAAGTTCACCGTCTTCCATTTCACGCTCTCGCTCACCCAGACCTACACCTTCTGGGGCGGCCTGATCGGCGGCTGCTTCCTGACCATGGCCAGCCACGGCACGGAGCAGCTCGTCGTGCAGCGGCTGCTGGCCGCGAAGAACCTCGCACAGTCGCAGCTCGCGCTCCTCACCAGCGGCGTTATTGTCTTCGTGCAGTTCGCGCTCTTCCTTCTGATCGGCGCCGGACTCTACGTCTTCTATCCCGCCGGCACGCCGGCGCACGTCGGCACGGCGGATCGTCTCTTCCCACTCTTCATTGTCCAAGACATGCCGCATGGCATCTCCGGTCTCGTCATCGCCGCGATTCTCGCCGCTGCCATGTCCAATATGAGCGCCGCGCTCAACTCGCTCTCCTCCACCACCATGGTGGATTTCTACCTGCCGCGCCACCCGGAGATGGAGGAGCGCGCACGTACGCGCCTCTCGCGCATGCTCACCGCAGTCTGGGCCGTCGTGCTGCTGGTGTTGGCCGTCCTCTCGCGCACCGGTGGCCATGTCGTCGAGATCGGGCTCTCCATCGCCTCCGTCACCTGGGGCGAGATGCTGGGCGCCTTCCTGCTCGGAACGCTCACCCGCCGCGCCACCCAGACCGGCACCATTGTCGGCATGATCATCGGACTTGTCGTGAATCTCCTGCTCTGGCAGCAGCCCGGTCCATTCGCCGTGGGCCATATGTGGGCACTGCCGAAGGTCGCATTCATCTGGTACGTGCTCATTGGCGCGTTGATCACGACCACCCTCGGCTATCTCGCAAGCCTGCTGCTGCCGAAGCAAGAAGGGGCCATCACTGCATGATCCGTCACTGTCGCAACGCTGCTCTCTCTCTGCTCATCGCCGCTATAGCCTTTGCCGCCCACGCCGCACAGGAGCCCGCACAGACTCCGGCGGCTCCCTCTTTCGCGCCCATCGACGCCATGGTCAACGACGCCATCGCTGACCACGAGCTGCCCGGCGCCGTCGTCGTCATCGGCCACGATGGCCATGTCGTCTTCCATCGCGCCTACGGCATGCGCTCGCTCGTGCCTACCCGCGAGGCGATGACCGAGGACACCATCTTCGACATGGCCTCGCTCACCAAGGACCTGGTCACCGCGACCGCCGTGATGCAGCTTTACGAGCAGGGTAAGATCCGCATCGACGATCCGGTCGCGCACTACCTCCCGGAGTTCGGCGCCAACGGCAAGCGCGACATCACCATCCGCCAGTGCCTCACCCACTACTCCGGCCTCTCGCCCGACCTCGACCTCACCGGCCCCTGGCATGGCCGCCAGGAGGGCCTGCGCCGTCTCTTCGAGTCCGCGCCCGTCGCGCCGCCCGGCGTCCTCTTCCGTTACAGCGATGAGAACTTTATCGCGCTCGGCGCGCTGGTCGAGCGCGTTTCCGGCCTGCCGCTGGAGGTCTACGCGCAACGCAACATCGTCGGGCCACTGGGCATGACCGACTCCGGCTACCTGCCGCCCACGGAAAAACGCGCGCGCATCGCACCCACGCAATACGTCACACCGGACGGCACGTTATCCAGTATGGGCACTATGCTGCGCGGTGTGGTGCACGATCCCACCGCACGCCGCATGGATGGCGTCGCCGGCCACGCCGGCTTCTTCAGCACCGCAGCCGACGTTTCCATCTTCGCGCAAGCCTTGCTCGACCGGCTCGCCGGCCGTCCCAGCAAATTCCCGGTGAACCAGCTCACCCTCGCCAAAATGACTGAGCCGGAGCAGCCTGCCACCGGCACCGCACTGCGCGGCTTCGGCTGGGATATCGATTCTGCTTTCTCCAGCAACCGCGGCACGCTCTTCCCCGTCGGCTCCTTCGGCCACACCGGATTCACCGGCACCTCGCTGTGGATGGACCCCGAGAGCGACAGCTACGTCATCATCCTGAGCAACGCCGTGCATCCCGACGGCCACGGCCATATCGTCGCATTGCGCTCGCAAATCGCCGACGCAGCCGCCGAGGCCATCGGCATCAAGACGCAGGAGAACGGACAGCTCACGCAGCTCACCGGCTACAACGAATCGCTCACCGGCGCGCGCCGCTGGCAGACGCGCAATGGCGACGTGATGACCGGCGTCGACGTCCTCGAAGCCGAAAAGTTCCTCACCCTGCGGGCGCTCGCGAAGAAGCATGGCGGCCATCTGCGCATGGGCCTGCTCACCAATCAGACCGGCCTCGACCGCGAAGGCCGCCGGACCATCGACGTCCTCGCGCACGATGCCCACACCGCCGACCCTGGCCTCACTCTCACCACGCTCTTCAGTCCCGAGCACGGTATTCAGGGCGCGCAAGACCAGCCCAACATCGCAAATGCCACCGACACTGCAACAGGTTTGCCCATCGTCAGCCTCTACGGTTCCAGCGACGCGCAGCGCCGTCCGTCCCCTGAATCGCTGAGCCGGCTCGACGCCGTCGTTATCGACCTCGAGGATGCCGGCGTCCGCTATTGGACCTACGAAGCAGCGATGGGCTACTTCCTCGAGGCCGCCGCCAAGGTCGGCATCGACGTCGTCGTTCTCGATCGCCCGGACCCCGTCACAGGGTCCTTCGTGCAGGGCCCGGTCTCCGACATCGGTCGCGACAGCTACACCAATTACATGCCGCTGCCCGTCCGCCACGGCATGACCTTCGGCGAGCTCGCGCGCTACTTCAATGGCGAGCGCCACATCAACGCCGCGCTCACCGTAGTGAAGATGCAGGGCTGGCAGCGCGGCGACTGGTTCGACTCCACCGGCCTCGTCTGGACCGACCCATCACCCAATCTCCGCAGCCAGCGGGCTGCCGAGCTCTACACCGGCATCGGTCTGATCGAGACCAGCAACATCTCCGTCGGCCGCGGCACCGACACGCCCTTCGAATTGCTCGGCGCGCCGTGGATCGACGCCCGCGCCTTCGCGCAGACGCTCAACGCCCGCCTGCTGCCCGGCGTGCGCTTTATCCCCATCAGCTTCACCCCCGCCGCGCCCTATCCCTACGCCGGCCAGCTCTGCCATGGCGTGTCATTGATGGTGACGGATCGGAACGCGCTCGATGGACCTGAGCTCGGACTCGAGATTGCCGCCGCGCTGTGGAAGCTCTACCCCAACGACTACAAGCTCGACCACATCGATCATCTGCTGGTGAACAAATCCGTTCTCGATGCGCTCCACTCCGGCGAAGACCCCGAGCGCATCGCCGGCGACTGGCGTCTGGAGCTCGAAGCCTTCATGCAGCGCCGCGCCGCCTATCTCGAATATTGAGCTAGTCATCACAACGGGTGCCCCATCCTGGGCGCAGCGTAGGGTGGATTCCGAGGCTGCTACAAAACCTGAGACCGCAAAACCGCGCTCGACAGGTGACGAGAAACCGACCTGACGGTAGTCATTGCGTTCGGTGAGCGCATTGGCGATTTCGCGACAACTGAAGAGCTGCCGTGATTTTGCGTAGCAGTTAGAAACCTTTCATGGCATTCAAGAGTTGAACTTTAGGGCTCAGATGCCCGTATGTATCCTTGGACCAGAGTAGGCCGATGCTGCTTCGAATTCGTGCTTGATCAAATATTCGACTAAGGCGAACAGACGATGAACACAGCAGTGGCGTTTGAACCGATGTCGCCGCGCACCCAGGCGAGAATCGCCGGCTTCCTATACCTGCTCATCATACTCGGAGGCTTATTTGCCCCATTCGCCATTGCGCCGTCAGGAATGATGCTCGGCGAAGCAGCGTTGCCGACGGCCGGGAAGATTCTGGCCTCAAAGCCTCTCTACGTTCTGGGCGGGGTCGCCCAACTTGTCGTCTACGCATCTGATACCGGCGTCGCGCTGATTTTCTACGAACTGTTCAAGCCGGTCAGTAGGACACTCGCTTTGCTCGCGACATTCTTCCGGCTCGTCTTCGTCGCCGTCGCGAGTGCCAACATGTTCAACCATTTTGTGCCGCTGATTTTTCTGAGTGGTGCAGATTACCTGAAGGGGTTCAAGCCTGATCAGTTGCAGGCGCTCGCTCTCGCGTCTCTCAGGCTCCGCGTGTTTGGCTTCGACATAGCGTTAGTGTTTTTCGGCTTTCATTGTCTCGTAGTTGGTTACCTTCTTTTCGAATCAGGCTTTTTCCCGCGAATTCTGGGTTTGGGGTTGGCCATCGGGGGAGTTGGTTATCTCTCCAACATTTTGTCGACCGCTATTCCATCCGCGATTCGAGTCCATCTCTTTCCCTACATCATGCTTCCTGCGGGGCTGGCGGAGATATCGCTGACTCTGTGGCTCATCACAGTCGGTGTGAACGTCCCCAGGTGGAGGGAGAGAGCAGGTCTCTCAACTCAGAATTAAATGGGAACTGTACAGACCAACCCCAACTAACGATATCAGGACAAAGCACTCGTCGAGCATCGGTCGCGCGCACTTCTCGGAAGATCCCAGTGTGAGCGACCAACGGATGGAACCCAACAACCCGTCCGCGGCTCCTCCTGTGCTGCACCTATCAAAGCACAACACAAAAGAAATCTCTTCCCAACATCGATTCCCGCACAGTACTCGTTAATCTTGCCCATGTTTGCTTCCTGCCCTTATCCGGCAGCGATGCGTGCTGATAGACCGGATAGCGCATACAGCCAGACCACGAGCGAGACGATGGAAGCCAGAGTTGTCATCGAGACAGTGGACGCGACTAGCATTTCCTCGCAGCGATACTCTCCCGCAAGAATGTAGGCTGTCTTGGCCGTGGGCACTGCGGCGCAGATTACGGCTGCGATGGTGTAGAGGGGGTCGAGCCCCAAGCACACGCTCAATCCGTACACGATCAGAGGCATGATGACGAGCTTGACGGCCGAGAGCAGCGAAGCTCGCCCAATATTGGCGCGCAATCCATCGATCGACAACCCCAGTCCGATGGCGAACAGAGCACAAGGCGTGAGCGCATCTGCCAGGATGCCTAAATAAGCGGTGACCGGCCCAGGCATGCGGAGACCGAGAGCCGACCAAAGCATCCCGATAAGGGTGGATATCACCAGCGGGTTCAGCACGACATGCTTCACGGTGGCCATGGGGGAGGTGCGTGAGCCATCCGCATTCCGCTGACCCAGTTCGAGCAGGACCACGGCTACTGGAAACATCACAACGGCCACGAATACGGTGGCGATCGCCGCCGGCAACACGGCGCGCGGACCATAGATCGCCTCGAGGACGGGTAAGGCGACGAAGCCAGTATTGGTCATCGCTGCCGCCATGCCATGCATGGTCCGGCTTGCGAGAGTTCGGGAAACACGAAGGCTCATGATGCCGAACACGAGGATGAAGCAGAGGAGGGAGCCACCGCCAAAGGCAACAAGAAAGCGCCAATTGATCAGCGAACGACTTGGCTCTTGTGCAATGGTGACGATCAGCAATGCCGGCATTGCGATGTTGTAGGAGAAGCGAATCAGCGCTTCAGACAACGCGCGCGAGAGATAGCCCGTATAGCCAACGATCAGGCCAGTCAGGATCACTGCAAACACAGGTAGGATGAGGTCAGCGATCCGCACCGAGGATGTCTCAGATTGACCCGCTAACAATTGCATGGAGAGTAAGGTGCAGTCAATGGCACTAGGAGCTAAGTCCTATTCGGTTGACTTTGTATCGGGACATCAGCCAATAGTTGCCTCGGACGGCGAGTCCGCCCGTGCGGCCAGCACCTAGTCCGGATACACTCATCGCGTGCGCACATCCCGACTTGCACTCGCCCTCGCGCTCGCCATCACCACGCCAGCCTTTTCGCAGACCACCATGCCGCTCTGGCCGGGCACACCGCCGGGCGCGCCCAACGTTCCCGCCGGCCAGCAGGAGCATGACACCACCAAGCCCACCGACAACCTGATCGCCGGCAAGCGCGTCGCGCGTATCGGCTTCGTCGCGACGCCCACGGTCACCTTCTATCCCGCGCCCAACGGCAAGAACACCGGCGCCGCCATCGTCGTCTTCCCCGGTGGCGGATACCAGATCGTCGCCTACGATCTCGAAGGCACGGAAGTCTGTGACTGGCTCAACGGCATCGGCGTCAACTGCGCGCTGGTGAAGTATCGCGTGCCCAATGCGGGCCCGTTCCCGAAGTACACCCAGGATCTCGCCGACGCGCAGCGCGCCGTGCGCATCGTGCGCCAGCATGCATCCCAATGGCAGCTCGATCCCCACCGCGTCGGCGTGCTTGGCTTCTCTGCCGGCGGCCATCTCGTTGCCGTGCTCGGCGCGCATGCGTCCGACGCAATCTACCCGGTCATCGACGATGCCGACAAGCTCAGCGCACGCCCCGACTTCACGCTCCTGATCTATCCCGGCTATCTCCAGCAGGACGATGACCCGCTCGCCGTGCGGCCGGAAGTTAAACCGGTCGCGCTCACGCCGCCCAGCTTTCTCATCCAGGCAGAGGACGATCCGGTCAAGGTGGAGAACGCATGGATCTATTACGAAGCGTTAAAGCAGGCGAAGGTGCCGGCGGAGATGCATCTCTTCGCCAACGGCGGCCACGGTTACGGCCTGCGTCCGACCAAGCTTCCCGTCACCCACTGGCCCGATCTCGCCGCCACCTGGCTGCACACGCTCGGCATCACCACGCCCTGACGGCCGCCGGATGAAGCCGTTACCTCATCTCAGTTTTGCTGTCATACAGTCAGCATGATCACACACCTGAACCGGCGCACCGCTCTCCTGATGCTGGGATCGCTCGCAGCGTCCCGGACCCTTCACGCGCAATGGGACCCGGCGCGGCGTTACGGCCCGCCACGCGCCAGCCATCGTCTCGAGATTGGCGGCGCCACCCTGCAGGTCGATTTCGCAACCGGCGATCTCGATCTCTCTGACGAGATCATCGTGAAACGCATCGAGACCGCCGCGCGTGCCGTCGTGACCTACTATGGGCGCTTCCCGGTGCCACGCGCTCGCGTTCTCATCGTTCCCATGGCCGGACGCGACGGTGTGCATGGCACAACCTGGGGCGACGTTGGCGGTTGGCCCGCCTTTACCAGCATCCGCCTTGGCCAGCACACCTCAGCGCAGGAACTCGCCGCCGACTGGACCACCACCCACGAGCTCGTCCATACGGCCTTCCCCTCGCTGCCTGACGATCAGCACTGGGTGGAAGAAGGTCTCGCCACCTACATCGAGCCGGTCGCGCGCGTACAGACGGGCGAGCTGCCGGCAAAACAGATCTGGCATGACATGCTCGACGGCATGCCCAAAGGCGAGCCCGGCCCCGGCGACGAAGGCCTTGATCGCACCCACACCTGGGGCCGCACCTACTGGGGCGGCGCGCTCTTCTGCCTCGTGGCCGACGTACAGATTCGCGTTGCCACCGGCAATCGCAAGGGGCTCGAAGACGCATTGCGCGCCATCGTCCGTGCCGGCGGCACCATCGATCACGAATGGCCTCTCACGCACGCGCTCACGATCGGCGACAACGCAACCGGCACGCAGGTCCTCAGCGGCATGTATCGCACCTGGAGCACATCGCCACTCCAGGTCGATCTAGAGAAGCTATGGAAGCAGTTGGGCGTCGTTCGCACCGGGCAGGAGATCGAGTTCAACGCATCCGCGTCCTACGCAAAGATTCGCGAAGCGATCACCACCGCGAAATCCTGACCAGAGCGCCCCTGTGACACGCCAGCCTTTTCAATGGGATGGGCGTCCGGTCTCCACATTAACCAAAGTATCTACCTTCGCCTTTTATTTGCCTTTTCCGCCTGGCAGCCTTACCCTGAGCCCATGTCACGCGAGCGAGAGATCGGTGGGTTTGTCCAGGAACCGGATTGGCCCAAGATGGGGCCGTCTTTGCTCATCGCCAGTTGCCTCATTCTCGCGGTCCGTATGGCCAAGTGGCCGCCTCGGGCTAGCGGCGAAACGAGCAGCGACCGCGATCTGGAGGTCGAGATAGACAACGCGATACACCTCGCCGGCCGGGTCTTCGGCGTGCTTGTCGGGCGTCATGAGACCCTCTTCCCCGGCAAACGGGAGCCATGGTTCATGCCGGAGGATGAAGATGTACCCAAATAAAATCTGGCTATCCGCCAAGTAGAGGCGTTGGGATAGATCGAAGCGGCGGACGCCGGTCTGTCAGACCTGCATCACCTCCTTCTCTTTGTTCTTTGACAGCTCTTCCATCCGCTTGATCTCTTCATCCGTCAGCTTCTGGATCTCCTCCAGCGAGCGCTTCTCCTCGTCTTCGGAGATCTGCTTCTCCTTCGCCGCCTTCTTGATCGCCTCGTTGCCGTCGCGCCGCACATTACGGATGCCCGTGCGATGCTCCTCCAGCACGCGATTCAACTGCTTCACCACATCCTTGCGCCGCTCCTCGGTCATCGCGGGAATCTTCAGCCGCACCACCTTGCCGTCGTTCTGCGGATTGAAGCTCGAATCCGCCGTCCGCAGCCCCTTCTCGATCTCCGCGATCGCCGACGGATCGAATGGCTGGATCAGGATCGTCTGCGCATCTGGAATGGAGAGCTGCGCCACCTGGTTCAGCGGCATCTCGGTGCCGTAGTACGCAACGCGTACGTGGTCCAGCATCTGGATATTCGCCCGCCCCGTGCGCGTGGAAGCGAGGTTCTGCCGGAAGTCGTTCACGGCCTTGTCCATGCGCGCCTTCAGTTGCTGATGAACTGCCTTCAGCGCCGGAATACTGGCCATCGTCGAAACTGCCATGGTCTCTCGTCCCTCCTCGTGGCAAAGCTAGATTCTAAAGCGGATTTCCCTGAAGATGCAGTCAACCGGCGCAACCTGCGTTTTGCCCGCTTCTCGCGCAACGATCCATGAGCTGCTTTGCCTTTCTCGCCGTTTGAGCCTAAGCTGGCGTCGTTCTTCAACACCTGAGAGGGAAAGAACACGATGGATATTCGCCCTGCCCGGTTGTTCCAAGGATTGCTCTTCTGCTGTCTCACTGCGACGCTGCCGGTAATGTCGCAAGCGCCACAACAACAACCGCAGGGTCCGCAAACCCGGCCTGCGCCCGGTGCAAAGCCGCAACCCGGCAATCGCCCCGGCAATCAACCCGGCAACCGGCCGAATCCCGGCAATCGGCCTCCTGCCCGGCCGCAACCGCAGCCCGGGCGACCGCAACCAGCGAAGCCAAACCCGTCGCCCAAACCGCAGCCGGCAAGACCACAACCGGCAAGACCACAACCAGGAAACAGGCCGCCGGCGCAGCGGCCCCCAGCCAATCGCCCACCAGCGAACCGTCCTGTGCATGGCCGCCCGCCACAATGGGGACGTCCGCCACAGAATCGGCCCTCCTACTCCTTCCGTCCTACGGACCGTGACCGCCTGCGCCGCTACTACGCAGCGCGCATCCGCGCCATCAATCGCGCCCGTCGCCCGGTCTTCCGCATCGGCGGCTACTACCCCTACGCGGACATAGGCTACCTGCAGCCCATACCTCCGGACGTCTACGGCTACCTGCCGCCGCCGCCCCCTGGCTACCAGATGGGATACTACGATGGTTACGTGGTTGTCTATGACCCCGTCACCTACTTCATCGCCAACCTCATCGACCTGATGCAGTAAAGAGGGGATTTCCCATAGGTGTACGCCGAAATAGCGAAGGCAAAGGCACGAAACTCGGTGGAGCATAGCAATGGGAAATCCGCTCTAAAGAACAGCCCACCGATGCAAATGAACCCCGCTCACCGGCGGGGTTCTTCGTGTGCAGTCAAAACTTCGAGTTCGCCGCCTCACTCGTAAGCTCGACGCTGCCGCGCAGTGGTGTATCCTCCACCGAATCGCCGACATGCACCGTGAATCTGCCGGGATCGATCGTCCACTTGCTTGTGCTCGGATCCCAGTAGGCGAAAGCCCGCGCATCGAGCGTGACCGAGAGATGCTTCGTCTCCCCCGGCGCCAGCTCCACGCGCTCAAAGCCCTTCAGCTCCCGCTCCGGCCGCTCGGCTTTTGCGTGATCCTCCGAAACATAGAGCTGCGCCACATCGGCCCCCTTGCGCGACCCGGTATTCGTCACATCAAAGGTGACAGTCACCGCCGGATTCGCCCCGGCCGATTCCGGGCTCACCTCCAGATTGGCAAACTTGAACGTCGTATATGAAAGCCCATAGCCAAAGGGAAAGAGGGGCTTGACGTGGTTGTGCTCATAGCCGCGATAGCCCACAAAGATGCCCTCCTTGTAGAGCACACGCTTCGTGCCCGGCTCCGGATAGTAATTCGCGAAGGTCGGATTGTCCTCTGCATGCCGCTCGAAGGTCGCCGGCAGATGACCCGACGGATTCACCTCGCCCAGCAGGATCTCAGCCAGCACCCGACCGGCCTCCTGGCCGCCATACCAGGTCTCCAGCAGCGCCGGAACGCGATCCAGCCACGCATTCGAATCCACGTTGCCGCCGGATGTAACCGCGACGATCACCTTTTTGTTCGCCGCCGCCATCGCCTGGATCAGCTCGTCCTGCCCGAACGGCAATGCGAATGTGCGGTCGCCGCCCTCGCTCTCGCTGTCGTGACCGAAGCCGGCCGCGATAACGACTACATCCGCTTTGGCGGCCATCTCCTTCGCACGCTCATTGACTACTTTGTTTCGGTTGACAATGGCAAAGTACAACTCACCACCGAGGGGACTATTCTGCCAATCCTCGACGACGACCTTGTGCGGACCCGCCGTAAGCTCGAGCGTGATGTGGGGCTGGAAGGCGCGCACCAACTTCCAGTTGTCAATCACTTGTTTGCCATCCACAAACACGCGGCTGCCCGATCCCTCGCCTGCATATCCAAGCGCTACGATG
>DASYBK010000094.1:0-13915 GCA_036500805.1 Acidobacteriaceae bacterium
CCAAAGTAACGCGAGCGGCGTGTCGCGACATACAACGCAAGTGCGGCCACCAGCGCAATCGCAATGCCCGCGTCGCCAAATGAGAAAAGGTGCGCGCGAGCGGCCGCTGTGCTGATCCAGATGCGCCCGGCGCCGGAACGGAAGTAGTATGTCAGCGCGTCGGGATGAAAGGCATAGCAGGCGAAGAGCAGAAGAAACGCGCCGAGCGTACCCGAAATCATGACCATGGGCACAGCGGTGCGGTTGCGCTCCGCCAAATACACCATGAAGACGAGCGCCAGAGGCAGCGTGAGCAGCAGCGCGGCCGAGTGCGATGCCGCCACCAACGCCAGTCCGGCTGCCAGCAGCACGATGCGCGGCCGCCATTTGCGCCGCGGTCCCTGCATGGCGTGGGCCACGCCAATTGCGGTGTAGATGGCCGCGAAGATGCCGAGCGCCGTGGTGATCTCCGCATTCGGCTGCGAGCCCGCCGCCACGATGTCCGGAGAGACACAATAGAACGCAAGAGCGACAAAGCCTCCACGATTCCCGAAGAGCCGGCGCGTGACCCACCACAGCGCGCCGCCCAGCAGCAGCGCTGCCATAGTGAAGGGAAAGCGCAGCAACAGGCGCACGTAGCTCAGCTCGTGACGCATCTCCCACGTGCTGGTATCGCTGCCCTGGCCCGCAATCAACCGCTGCAGCGTGAGCGGCAACCCCGCCATGCGATAGGCCAGCACGCCGTCGTGGATATTTCCGCAACTGGTGAAGTAGCCTGCGATCGGCGAGGGTCGCTCCCACATTTCGCGTCCGCAGCGCGCGTACTGATAGTCGTTGTCGGTCAGCGGCGTGCGCGCGATCTGCCGCAGGCATTGCGCCAGCAGCAGCAGGAGAAGCAGGGCTGCGATCTTCTGCGGGCGGTCGAAGCGAAAACGCCGCAGATGATGACCTGGATGAGCTTCGGAACGCGCCTTCGCACCCGATGCCTCTTCATGCGAAGCAGGCGTCAGGACTGGCTGGGAGGTATCTGTGGACATGAGAACGCGTCCTGTTCAGTGTACCGGACGCGGCGTCTCAGCCCTGGCGGGCAGCCGCCTCCATGGCATGGCGCAGATGTCCATGCGCGCCCCGCAGCAGCGCTTCCGCCTGCTCGCGGCTCAGCCCGTGCGCGTGCATCAGCACGGCGGCTTTGATCGATCCCGCCTCGCTCAGCAATGCCGCTGCCCGCTCACGCGGCAGGCCGGTGAGCTCGAGAACGATGCGCTCTGCGCGATCGGCGAGCTTCGCGTTCGTCGGCTGCACATTCACCATGAGGTTGCCGTAAACCATGCCGAGCTTAATCATCGTGCCCGTGGAGAGCATGTTCAGCACCAGCTTGGTAGCGGTGCCGGCACGCAGCCGCGTCGATCCGGTGATAACCTCCGGACCCACCGCCGGCGTAATGGCGATCTCGGCCGCGCGCGCCACTTCGGAATCCGGCACACAGCTCACTCCGATCGTGACCGCGCCGAGCGAACGCGCATATTCCATCGCACCCAGCACGTAGGGTGTGCGGCCGCTGGCTGCGATGCCCGCAAGCACATCCTTCGCGGTGAAACCGTGCGCGCGCAGGTCGCTCGCGCCCAGCTCGGGCGAATCTTCCGCGCCCTCAATGGAATGACGCAGCGCGTAATCCCCGCCGGCGATGAAGCCCTGCACCAGTGACGCAGGCACATTGAAGGTGGGCGGACACTCCGATGCATCGAGCACACCCAGCCTCCCCGAGGTTCCCGCGCCCACATAGAACAGTCGGCCGCCGCGCTCCGGTGCCAATGCGGCTGCGACCGCATCCACCGCGCGCGCGATGGCGGGAATCTCGCGCCCGACCGCATCGGCCACCTCGCGGTCCGCAGCGTTCATCACCTGAAGCATCTCGGCAGTGGAAAGTTCGTCGATGCGCTCACTGGGCTTGTAGCGAGCCTCGGTCAGCAACGTCGCGAGCGCGGTGGTGGACGGATTCAGATCAGACATGTGCACCGTGATGGTATCGCAGTCGCACAGGGAACCAGAATGTGTACTGGGAATCCGCGTTCTGCTCTTGACCCGGAGACATCTCACAGAGTGTTCTGAATGAACAGGAACATTGCACGAGAGGACTGCGCCCCATGAGCACCGCACCCACTACCCCGGAAAAGTATTTGGTCGCCTTCGTCATTCAGGGCGACACGATGTTCAAGATCACGGCCGACAGCATTATCCAGGCCACGGGTGGCGCTGCGGGCCTGGCATCCTTCGACGGCGTGGCCAAGCTGAAGGCGGCTGCCGCTCTGGTAGAGCTGACCAACACGCATAACGAGCGCCCCGAAGAACTGCGGCAGATGGCACGCGAGATGGCCGGCGAAGGCATGCGGCTGCTGGCGCGTGCAGGGGCGGGCGGCCGTGTAGTGACCAGCGCGCAGACAGCTCCCGCATCGAGCCCCTCGATCGTCGGCCCGGTTCCAATCGAAGTCAATCTCGCCTGAGTCGCCATAGCATTTTCACTGTAGGTATAAACAAGAAAGTAGACATCTGCGTGGCTTTTCCGTCAAACCGGGGCCCCGACGACAGGTCTTCGTCGGCGGGGTAGAAGAAAAGCCACACTGCGCTGCACTACGCCAGTACAGAGCAACAGTGAAAATGTTCAAAGAGTAGACTCACCAAAGAACAACTGCAGTGCAGCCAGGCGTGGGCGATGCCGCGCGCCCGGCATTTGCTGCGTATACGCTTTTCGCTGCACGGGCGTGGCTTCCTTTGAAGGCGTCGCAGGTGTGCCGCCTTTTCTTTCTGCCCGGATATTTCACTCACGGATGAACGCACATGCCGCTTTGGAACGAGATTGAAGGACAGACACTCGATGGCCTGACACTGCGCAAGCTGCTGCGCAGCGAGGGCCGCACCGCATGGTTCTCCACGGAAGATGCGAATGGGGGGCCGGCGGCGCTCAGTGTTTTCGAGGCGCTGAACGATGAAGACGCCGTGCAGGCGCGCCTCGCGGCGGCCGCCCGCATCCAGCATCCCGGCCTGCTTGTGATCCGCAGCATCGGCGCAGGCCGCCTGGAAGACGAGTCGTTGGTGTACGCGGTCATGGAGCCGTTCGACCAGACACTGGCCGAGGTGCTGCGCGATCGCACCCTCGCTCCGCAAGAGACACGCGAAGTCGCCGAAAGCCTGCTGAATGCACTTGAAGCCGTTGAAGCCGCTGGTCTCCATCATGGTCACGTTGACGCCTCGGGAGTGCTCGGGGTCGGCGACAACATCAAGCTGCGCAGCGATTGCCTGGCGCCGCGCCAGGGTGAGAGCGACGCTCCGGCATTGGCCGCTCTTCTCTACAACGCGCTGACCGGCCGCCGCTTTTCGAGCGAGCGTGATGCCTTGCAGCTTCCGGCTCCCTTCGCCACGCTGGTGCGCGCCGGCGTCGGCAACAACGGCTCGCTCGCCGCGATGCGCCGCGTGCTGAGCGGCCCGGCAGCAACCGCCGCGCAAAGTCCATCGCTTGCCAGCACTCCGGCTTCGCCGCCACCGCCTGCCGCATCTGCGCCTGTCTCGACGCCGCGTTGCACCGTTGCCCACGCCGCCGCTATCCCTCGCGCAGCGCTCCGGAAGGATGACCTGGAGGACCGGCCGCGCAAAAAACCAGGCGTGGCCATCGCCGCCATTGTCCTGATGGCGATCGCGCTCGTGGTCTTCTGGTATGCCACGAAGCGGCCCGCGGGACACACGCCGATCAGCGGCGAGGCTCCATCTACCGCCAAGCCGCAGAGGCCACCGGCGGCAGTGCCTCCTGCGGCGACACCTACAGGCGACGCCGCTGCCACCATGGGAGCGCCCGAGACGGTAAAGCCCGCGCCCCGGCCGGGGGCGAAAGCAGCGGCAGCACAACCGGCCCCTGAGACAACGCCGGCAAACGGCGCGCGCAGCGTCTGGCACGTCGTCGCCTACACCTACAGCCATGAAAGCGCAGCGCAGCGGAAGGCGACCGAGTTGGCGGCGCAGTATCCGCAACTTGAGCCGCAGGTCTTCTCGCCGACAGGACATCCGCCGTATCTTGTAACGCTAGGCGGCGGCATGAACCGCGAGCAAGCGTTCGCACGGCGCGATGCGGCACGCAAGGCCGGCATGCCCGGCGACACCTATGCCATAAACTTCCGCAAATAATCCCGCGAGCCGATTGATACACTCCGGATTGTGAAGCGCAGCGACAACGATCCGGAGCGGCTGGTCTCGGCAACGCGCGGCGAGGAGGACAACTCCTTTGAGCTGAAGCTGCGGCCTCGCCGGCTGGCGGAATTCATCGGCCAGACCAAAGCGAAAGAGCAACTCGCCATCGCGCTGGAAGCGGCGAAGAGTCGCGGCGAGGCGCTGGATCACGTGCTGCTCTTTGGACCGCCAGGCCTGGGCAAGACTACGCTCGCATCCATCATTGCGAACGAGCTGGATGTCGGCTTTCAGCAAACCTCCGGCCCCGCGCTGCAGATCCAGGGCGACCTCACCGCCATCCTCACCAATCTGCGCGAGCGCCAGGTGCTCTTCCTGGACGAGATCCATCGCGTGCAGCCGGTGCTCGAAGAGAAGCTCTACACCGCGCTCGAAGATTACAAGCTGGACATCATCATCGGGCAGGGCCCGGCGGCGCGCACGCACGTCATGGATATCCGGCCCTTCACGTTCGTCGCCGCCACGACGCGCCCCGGGCTGCTTTCGTCCCCGCTGCGGTCACGTTTTGGCATCCTGCTGCGCCTCGAGTTTTACACTGAAGACGAGCTGCGTTACGTGGTTGAGCGCTCGGCCGACGTGCTGCAGGTGCCGATCGATGGCGATGGCGCCTCGGAGATCGCGCTTCGCTCCCGCGGCACCCCGCGTATCGCCAACCGGCTGCTGCGCCGCGTGCGCGATTACGCGCAGGTGCGTGGCACGGGAGCCATTGACCGCGCGACGGCGCAGGCCGCGCTCAAGATGCTCGAGGTGGACGCGCACGGCTTCGACGAGCTCGACCGCCGCCTGCTGCTGACCATCATTGAAAAATACGATGGAGGCCCAGTCGGCCTGAACACGCTGGCCGCCACGCTCGCCGAGGAAGAAGACGCGCTTGAAGAGGTCTACGAGCCCTTCCTCATCCAGATCGGCTTTCTCGACCGCACCCCGCGCGGCCGCGTCGCCACACGCCTCGCCTATGAGCACTTCAACCTGCCGCTGCCGCGGAAGGCGAACCTGCTGTTTTAGCATCCATATCGCCGCGGTTGCTGCCTGCCCACCTTGTTGCTAACGTGAAGAAAGCCGCCCATGTAACTGCGGCGCCTTGTCTGCGTCACAGGAGTGCCATGCCGCCTTCCGCGTTACCCATTGCGATTTATTACGAGCAGCCCAATTGGTTCAAGCCGCTCTTCGCCGAGCTCGACCGGCGCGGCACCGGCTACGTCAAACTGCACGCGCCGGAACATACCTTTGCGCCGGAGCAGCGGCCCGAGCAGGAGTACGCGCTCGTCTTCAATCGCATGAGCCCCTCGGCATGGAACCGCGATCATGGCGACCAGATCTTCTATACGCTCGGCTTTCTCGATCACCTGGAACGGCGCGGTGTGCGCGTCATCAACGGCCTCAAAGCGTTTCGAACCGAGCTCTCGAAGGCGGCGCAGCTCTCATTGCTCGAAGCGCTCGGCCTGCCCTACCCGAAGGCGCGCGTCATCCATCGCGCCGCACAGGCCACCTCCGTCACGGAAGGCCTCCGCTGGCCTGTCGTCGTCAAGCCGAACATCGGCGGCAGCGGCGCGGGCGTCAAGCGCTTCGATCACCCCACGCAACTCGCCGTCGCCGCCGCGCAGCCCGCAGGTGCACCGGAAGGTCTCGCACTCGGCATGGATTCGACCGCGCTGGTGCAGGAGTTCATCCCCGCGCGCGACGCCCATATCGTGCGCGTCGAAGTGCTGAACGGCCGCTATCTCTACGCGATCAAAGTTCACATCACCGGCGAGACCTTCGACCTGTGCCCCGCCGACATCTGCCGCACCACCAGCGGTGTCGAGCTGAACCGCGCTGCGTGCGCGATCGATGCTCCGAAGAGCGGGCTTCGCGTCGAAGGCTTTCAGCCGCCGCGCGAAGTCATCGCGGATGTCGAGCGCATCATGCAGAATGCCGGTATCGAGATTGGCGGCGTCGAATACATCACTGACGACCGCGACGGCCAGCGCCTTTACTACGACATCAACGCGCTCTCCAACTTCGTCGCTGACGGCGTCAATGTGATCGGCTTCGATCCCTTCGCGAAGCTCGCTGACTGGCTCGAAGCGGAAGCAGCCAAAGCTGCGCGCGTTCCAGAGCTGACGCATGGCTGATCGCCAGGGCAGCAGCCTCGCTTCAACCAGCGGCGGCACTCGGCCGCCCATGCGCTATGGCTTCTGGATGCCCGTCTTCGGCGGCTGGCTGCGCAACATCGAAGACGAGCGGATGGCCGCAACCTGGGAATACGTTCGTGACCTCACGGTGCGGGCCGAGGCGCTCGGCTACGATCTGTCGCTGATCGCCGAGCTGAACCTTAACGACATCAAGGGCATGGAAGCGCCGTCACTCGATGCCTGGTCGACTGCCGCCGCGCTCGCAGCAGTCACGAAAAAGATGGAGCTGATGGTCGCCGTGCGGCCAACCTTTCACAACCCCGCGCTGCTGGCAAAGCAGGCTGCCAATATCGACCGCATCGCAGATGGCCGCCTGACCCTGAATGTCGTCTCAAGCTGGTGGGCAGACGAAGCGACCAAGTACGGCGTGCACTTCGACACGCACGACGACCGCTACGCGCGCACCTCCGAGTGGCTGGACGTGATAGACGGCTGCTGGCGGCAGCAGCATTTCAGCTACAGCGGCCGTTACTATTCGGTTGCGGATAACGTGCTCTCTCCGAAGCCCGTCCGCCAGCCGCGTCCCACGCTCTATGCCGGCGGCGAGAGCGAGACGGCGAAAAATCTCATCGCCGCCAAGTGCGACGCTTACCTGATGCACGGTGACCCACCGGAGATTGTCGGCCGCAAGGTTGCCGACATGCGTGAGCGCCGCGACCGCCTCCACTTGCCACCGATGATCTACGGCATCGCCGGCTACGCGATCGTGCGCGATACGGAGGCAGAGGCGCAGGGCGAGGTCGCGCGCATCACGGACGTGCAGCAGTCCGCGCGCGGGTACCAGAACTATCAGCAGTGGGTGACTGGCTCGAAGCTGGAGCAGAAGGTTTCGCTCGAGGACTACTCCGTCTCGAATCGCGGCCTGCGCAGCAGGCTGGTCGGCACCGCGCAGCAGGTGAAGGAGCGCGTTGCCGCATTCCGTGAAGCTGGTGTGGATCTGCTGTTGCTGCAATCCAGCCCGCAGCGTGAGGAGATGGAGCGCTTCGCCGCAGAGGTAATGCCGGCACGCGCGAGTTAGAGTCCCTCGGCCAGCCGGCTCGCCAGCCTCTCCGGCAATCCTGCCGCAAGAATCTTCTTCTGAGCGCGATCCAGATCGTAGGGCACGCGATAAAAGCGCACCACTGAAACCACGTCGTCGTACAAAGCAAACGCAGCGCGCCAGTCACCGTCGCGCGGCTGTCCGACGGAGCCGGGATTCAGCAGATAGCGCACGCCGCGGCGAATCGGCAGGTCGAAGAACTCCTCGTTGTGCTTGGAGGCGTATTCCGGCTTGAAGACATACCAGCCATCATCGCTGCGCACAAAGCCGCCCTGCACATGGGTGTGGCCGTAGAACTCCACCCACGCATCGGGCGCGGCCTGCAGCGCGTCGATCGCCTCGCCCAGCGACTGGACGTAAATGTCTTCGTCGGCGGCTGAGCCATGTACACACACCAGCCCTTCACCTACTGTGACTGGCCCCTGCGGCAGTTCGCATAGCCACTTGCGACGCGAGCGCGACAATTGCGCCTGCGTCCATTCGGCAGCCTGCCGGGCCACCGGGTTGAACTCTTCGAGCGATGTCAATCCGCAGCACGCGCGATCATGATTGCCGCGGACATACACGCTGTTCAGCTCTTTCAGGCACACGATCGTTTCATTCGGCGATGCGCCGTAGCCCACCACATCGCCCAGGTTCCACACGATATCGTGCTCCGGCGCGGCGGCGAGCACGGCGGCCAGCGCCTGCATGTTTGCGTGGATGTCCGAAAGAATGAGAGCGCGCATGAAACGAAGCCTGGGGTAAGTCTTCTATAAGCGCAAGATACAGCCACTTATGGTTTGCAGCTTTCTATCATGAAAATCCGTTTTAGGATGTCACGAATCTCCATCTGTACGGCTAGGAAAGCGCGCGTGCCTGGTGACCAATGTCGTACTCGATCCATGCCCCAGGCGTGGCATATGCCTCGGCTGGCAGAGTCGCGAGAGGCTGAGCGCGATCCGTAGCCAGCGTGGGAACCGCGCCCAGCAGACTGCGCGTGTAAGGATGCCGCGGAGTATGAAATATTTGCTCGCGGCTGCCCTGCTCCAGCAGCCATCCATGCCGCATCACGGCAACGCGGTCCGCCACTTCGGCAACCACAGCGAGATCGTGCGAGATAAACAGCATGGCCAATCCGAACTGCCGCTGCAGATCGCGGAGCAGCCGAAGCACCTGCGCCTGCACGGTTACGTCGAGTGCCGTCGTCGGCTCATCCGCAATCAGAAGTTCGGGCCGATTGGCCAGCGCCATGGCTATTAAGATGCGCTGCCGCTGCCCGCCGGAGAACTGATGCGGATAATCGCCGTATCGTTTTTCAGGCTCCGGCAGCGCGACCGCCTCCAGGCTCGCAATCACCGCGCTGCGCACCTCGCGCCGCGTCAGTGTGGGCTGGTGTGTCTCAATCGCTTCGGCGATCTGCCGCCCCACCGGCATCACCGGATTCAGCGCCGTCATCGGCTCCTGAAAGATCATCGCAATACGCCGGCCGCGATAGCGTCGCATTGCCTCCGGCCGCAGCGTCAGCAGTTCTTCGCCGTTAAAACGGACGCTGCCTCGCACCTCCGCAGCACTGTCCAAGAGCCCCAGGATCGCGAGCGATGTCACCGATTTTCCGGAGCCTGACTCGCCCACCAGCCCCAACACCTGGCCGGGCTCGATCGCGAGGCTCAGCTCACGCACCACCGGCTTTCCGCGAAAGGTGATCGTCAACGGATCGATAGCAAGGAGCGCGCAGTTCGATAGCGGCGGATTCGATGAAGATTGGGCCGGCACACGCTGAGCGTACTACGTTCGTGCTGGCGGCGCTGCCGATCTGGTTTAGACTTTTGCTCCATGAACGATATTGCGAAATCTGCTGCTCTCTGTGCGGGCCTCGTGCTCTCGGCCCTTTCCTTCGCCTCGGCGCAAACTGTCGCGCCGCCAACCGCCAGCGATTTCGCAATTCACGATGGCGATCACGTTGTGCTTTACGGCGACAGCATCACCGACCAGCGCCTCTACTCCACGTTCATCGAAGAGTACGTACTGACCCGGTTTCCCACATGGAAGATCCAGTGGACGCAGTCCGGTGTTGGCGGTGACAAGGTCTCCGGCGGCGCTGCGGGACCGATTGACCTGCGCATCCAGCGCGACATCCTGCCTTACCGGCCCAACGTTGTGACTATCATGCTGGGCATGAATGACGGCTACTATCGTCCGCCGAATCCCGCGATCCAGAAAACATACCAAGACGGTTACAGATCGATGGTGGATACGATCCTTCAGGACGCACCCGGGGTAAAGCTCACGCTTATCGGTCCCTCTCCGTACGATGACGTCACGCACCCCACCATGCACTACAACGAGGTGATGCAGGCCTACAGCGAGTTCGATCGCAAGGAGGCGGACCGCACGCATCAGGGCTTCGTCGATCTCAACGCGCCCGTCGTCGATGTGCTCCAGAAGGTCAAGGCAGCGCATCCTGATCTCGCTTCGCGGCTCATCCCGGATCGCGTGCATCCCGGCGAGGGCGTGCACTGGGTGATGGCCGCGACCATCCTGAAGGCCTGGCACGCGCCTGCGCTGGTGAGCAGCGTGACCATCGACGGCCATGGCGTAAAGGCTGCCGACGTGCAGAACGCGAGCGTGACCGACGTGAAGCGCGAGAAGAAGACCGATACGCTCGAATGGACAGAGATCGAGAACGCGCTGCCATTGCCACTGCCGCTCAGCGCCACTGATCCGGTGAGCGACGCGGCACTCGAAGCGGGCGGCATTGAAGCCGCACTCGATCAGGAGACCCTGATGGCGACCGGACTCGCCGCCGGCGATTATGCGCTCACCATCGACGATCAGCCCGTCGCCAGCTTCTCGGCGGAAGCACTCTCGCATGGCCTTAACCTCGCCCGCATGGCGACGCCGATGCTGCGGCAGTCGCAGACGCTGGCCTGGGAGACAGAGCACCGCAACGAGCTCGAACGTCAGCTCTTCACGGTTGATGCCGGCACCTTCCAGCATCCGGAAGCTGCACCCGAGCCCGAGCAGCAAGCGATGCAGCAGGCGGTCGCAACATCCATCACGCAGCAGCAGAAGGACGCGCAGCCGGTGACGCATCGCTTCGCATTGAAGCCGGTCAAGTCCGCCGCGCCGGCTATGTAATCACGGTCCCGGTGGCCTTACTTCCACTTGATGTTGCAGCCGAGGCTCGCGTGCTGCTCGTCGAGCGGCGGCCTGCCTGCGAACAGGGCTTCGACAGCGCGGCGTAGATCGCCGCCCGTCACCGGCACGTTCAGGCTGGGACGGCTCGCGTCGAATTGTCCGCGGTAGACCAGCTTGAGATCGCGATCGTAGAGAAAGAAGTCCGGCGTGCATGCAGCATCGTAGGCCCGCGCCACCTGCTGCGATTCGTCGTAGAGATACGGAAAGGTGAAGCCGAGCCGCTTCGCCTGCGCGCGCATGCCCTCTGGTGAATCGTCAGGAAAGGCGACTGCGTCGTTGCTGCTGATGCCGACGACGCCGAGCCCCTGTCCTGCATAGTCGCCGGCAAAACGCGCGATACCCTGCTCGACATATTTCACGAAGGGGCAGTGCACGCAGAGGAAGATCACCAGCAGCCCGCCCGCTCCCTTCGCTTCATCGCGGCTCACAGTTCTGCCGGAGACAACGTCGGGAAGTGAGAAGTCAGGTGCCATCGTGCCCAGGGGCTGCATTGTGGATTCAGTTCGCGCCATACGACCAGTCTAGAGCGTTTTCACTGTGACTGCGTACGGCTGGGCTCCGCGCAGCGTTGCCTTTCTGGGCGGAAAGCCGCGGACAGCGAATGCTCTTGCATACCGCAGTGCTCTGCGGCAGCCACGTCCTCAGAAAAGCCGTCCAAAGGTAAAGAAGAACTTCCTTCGTCCTGCATCGCCCACGGCGCCGCCCAGCGTGATGGAGCCAAGCGGCGTCGCCGCCAGTACCCCAAGAACGCCATCCTGCCGCAGAATTGCCGGCTGCTCCGGGGACCATATCTCACCGCCCTCATAGGCGCCGGTGATGTAGAGCCCGTCGCCCAGTTGGGTTGGCAGCGACGCCACGCGGCGCAGGTAGGCCGCACGCACCAGCATGTCATCCGTGCCGCGATACTCATCAATCGACGAAGCGGAAAGCCGCAGCGGACCGCCCAGCGTGAAGCGCAGCGGGTCCGCCACATTGCGGCGGAAATACGTATCCGCGGATATGCCAAATCCCACGATGTTCTTGTCGGCAAAGTCTCGCACGTACATGGTGCTCAGGTGAGCCACGGGGGCATTCTGGCTGGCGAGTGAGTGGTAGAGCGCGCCGCCCGCAACGTCGAAAAGCACGCCGCGTGTCGCGAGTTGTCCCGCATTCAGGCTGTTGTAGGTGAAGTGCAGCACGCCGCTTTGCGCAGTGCCGGAAAGATCCGGGCGAAAATCATCGCCGCTCTGGGTACGCCAGCGCACCTGCTCATATCGCCACTCCGCCGCAAGTTGCGCGCGCGAGCCGTAGGTGCGGCCAAAATCCAGGCCACCGCCCGCATTCTGCTGCAGCCGTTCCGCAATGCGATGCTGATCGCTGAAGATGTACACCGGTTGCCGGAGCAGCCCGGCATGCGGCTGCACAAACAGCCCGTCCGGCCGCAGGAGCCGGTAATACTCCGTCGAAGCCTCGGTGAGAAAGCCCACCCGCAGGTCGCTGCGCAGCTCGGAGCGATAGCCGCCGAAATCGTTGTTGATAAGCCTCAGGTCCAGCGTGCCGCGGGTTACGTTGCCGGTCATGGCCGCGACATCCCCGCCTAGCAGCAGGAAGGGCGGCCCGTTGCGCGTGGGCTCCAGACTCACCAGCACGCCATTGTCCGGACCGGGTGCAGTCGTGCCATTCGGCCGCCGCGGCGCGAGTGTCACAAACTCCGCCTCGTAGGTCTGGTTGTTCTGCACGCGGCTCAGCGCGTGGATGATGGGCCTGGGCTCAATCGGCTTTCCTTCGAGCGGCGTCAGGCTTTCCGAAACGCTCTCCTTCGCGCCGGTCGAGCCTCCCTCGATCTTTACCGTTTCCAGCCGCCCGGGATGCTGCCGCCGCCGGGCGTCCTTATCCGCAAGGTACTGCTTCCATGCCTCCGGCGATAGCTGATACTTAAGCAGCATCTCCCGCTGCGCATTCGCCGCCGCATAGCCGACGTCGATCAGCTCCTTCGCCTTGCTGTAATCGCCTATGCCATATTTGCCTGTTTCCGGCGTCACCAGAACATTCGCCAGCTTCACCGACTCGCGTTCGTTGCGGGCCGTCCCGGCTGCAAAAGCCCGCGCGAAGACGCCCACCACCGAGGCTACATCGCGATCCGTGAACTCCGTCGATGGCAGCAGAACCGCGATCACCACATCGGATCGCAGATCGTTCTTCGCCACCTCCGTCGGCAGGTTCTCCATGATGGCGCCATCCACCAGATAGTGGTTCGCATACTTTACCGGCGCGAAGATGCCGGGGATCGCGATGGATGCGCGCACCGCCAGCGGGATGGACCCGCCGTAAAAGATCACCTTATGCAGCGTGTTCAGGTCAGTAGAGACACAGCGGAACGGAATCGGAAGCTGGTCGAAACGAAGCCGGTCGCCATCGTAGCTGTGAAACTCATCGTGCAGAAACGCATTTAGCCCGCGGTCCGTCAGCAGGGAATTGCGCAGGCTGATGCCGTCCTTCAACCCCACTTCAATGGCGCCGGGCAGCTCGCGACGGTCCTCGCGCCGCCGGTAGCTCAACTGGTCGTAGTCCACGGAGAGGTGAAAGATGTTCGGCAGCTCCGCGCCTGTCGCAACATCCTCGATCTCCTCCGAGGAGCGGCCCGTCGCATAAAGCGCGCCGATCAGCGAGCCCATGCTGGTTCCGGCGATGCGATCCACCGGAATGCGATTCTCCTCAAACCACTTCAGCACGCCAATGTGCGCGAGCCCGAGGGCGCCGCCGCCATCCAGCACCAGCCCGATGCTCGGCCGCCCCGCCGGAACCACCGGCGGGAGTGCGCCGGCGGGTGCGCTGTCCGTCTTCACCATCGTGTTGTCGATGAGCGAGGTCAACCCCGCATGGCCATTGGGGAGCCGCACCGTGGGCATCGCCGGCTCCGCTTGAGGAGGGCTCGATTGTTGCCGAGAATTCGGCTGCTGCGCGGTGGCAGCAACCGTCAGCGCAAGCAGGAGGGCGAAGCAGGAACAAACAAACGGACGTGCAATGGCCACAAAGAGCACCTCGCCAGAGCCGAAGCCCAGGCCGTCCTCCCAATCATGCCGGATTGGAGAGACAGGAAGACACAATCTGCGGCAGGGGTGACGCGAGAGTTAAGGCCGATCTAAACAGGCGAGCTTGCGAGCATCGCAGTCCTCTCTAACCGCACGGTCAGGCAGGCCAACGCGCACGCTTACCACCGTGATGTCGTCGTCCTGGCCGTGGTGGATGGCAGCACGGGCGATCGCCTCCGGCGGCAGCGATGACAAGGCCGCAGTTTGCTCGAAGCCAAGAAGCTGCCCGGCGATGTTGC
>DASYBK010000095.1:0-22935 GCA_036500805.1 Acidobacteriaceae bacterium
GCCATACCAGGTCTCCAGCAGCGCCGGAACACGATCCAGCCACGCGGTTGAATCCACGTTACCGCCAGATGTAATCGCGACGATCACTTTCTTGTTGGCCGCAGCCATCGCGTCGATGAGCTCATCCTGCCCATACGGCAACGCAAATGTCCGATCGCCGCCCTCGCTTTCGCTGTCGTGACCGAAGCCCGCCGCGATAACGACTACGTCCGCTTTGGCGGCCATCTCCTTCGCACGCGCATTCACTACTTTGTCTTCGTTGACAATGGCAAAGCGCAGCTCGCCACCGATGGGACTATTCTGCCAATCCTCGACCACGACCTTGTGCGAACCCGCCGTAAGCTCGAGCGTAACGTGGGGCTGGAAGGCGCGCACCAACTCCCAGTTGTCGATCACGTGTTTGCCATCCACAAACACGCGGCTGCCCGACCCCTCGCCTGGACCTCCAAGCGCCACGATGTATTTGCCCGCAGAAGCCGCGTGGTAGTAGCCGGTGAAGCGGCGCGACACCTGTTTTGCGCCAGACTGGAAGATATCCATAGCCGTCTGTGGATTATCCACCAGCGACTCAATGCTGATACCCGTTGCGTTCACATGCTCGACCACGGACGTATTCGCAGGTGGCCCGCTGAGCGCTTCATTGTGAAATGTCTCGAGGGTCAGGCCCGGCTTGTCATTCTTCGCCTCGGTAGTGAAGTCCGTCGCCTTCGCCAGCTCGGAGATCTTCGGAACGCCCCGGTCATAGAAGACCGCCGCCGTCTTGCCGAGTGCATCCGTGAGTCCCTCCAGCGGGCTCACCGCATGAAACGGCGCAACGCCCGCGCTACCGCCGCCCACCGGCACTCCGGGATACGCATCCGGCCCGACGATGAGAATGCTCTTGATCTCCGATTTGTTCAGCGGCAACAGATTGCCTTCGTTCTTTAGCAGCACAGCCGACTCCCGCGCCGAGTCGAGCGCCGTCTCCTGGTTGCTGCGGTCCACATACGAGATCGATGTGTCGGTCTGGTCGCGGTCCAGCCAGCCGAACATCATCGCGGTGGAAAGAATGTGCCGCACCTTTTCGTCGATCGTCGCCTCGGAGACCTTGCCTGCCTGGATCGCCGGCTCCAGAACCTTGCGATTCATGTGATCGCCGGTCGGCATTTCGATGTCGAGACCGCCATTCGCCGCGGCAACGCCGTCGTAAGTCGCGTCCCAGTCGGACATCAGCGTGCCTTCAAAGCCGAATTCCTTGCGCATGATCTCGATGTTCAGCGTCGGATTCTGCGTCGAGTGCACCCCGTTGAGCAGGTTGTACGAGTCCATCACTGCGCCGACATGCGCCTTCTTCACCGCGGCCTCAAACGTCGGCAGATAGATCTCGTGGATCGTGCGCGGATCGATGATCGAATCCGAGTCATGGCGCAGAAACTCGGAATTGTTGCCCATGTAGTGCTTGATCGTCGAGCTGACGCCCTGGCCCTGCATGCCCGTGATATATCCCACCGCGATATTCGAAGCCAGGAATGGGTCCTCGCCGAAATATTCGAAGTTGCGCCCGTTGCGCGGCGAGCGATAGATGTTCACGCCCGGACCAAGCATGTAGTGGAGGCCGCGTGCGCGCGCATCGCGCCCAATGCCGGCGCCCACGCGTGCGGCAAGCTCGCGATCCCAGCTCGCCGCCAACCCGATGCCGCCCGCATACGTAGTAGAGGGAAAGCCCGAGTTCGAACGCACTCCAACCGGTCCGTCGGACATCTCGAGCGCAGGCAGATGCAGCCGCGGCACCGCGCGCACAGCAAAGCCGGTGCCGCCGATGTAGTCCAGCTTCTCGCCGAGCGTCATCTTGTGGATGATCTCGTCGATGCGCTGCCGGTCGGCAGGTGTCAGGGGATGCGGGGCCTGCGCAAGCAAAGCAGGGATGAATGCGGCACTCATCACCAGACTGATGCCGCAAAGACGGCGAAGCAGAGGCAAACGATTGAGCATCGACGGTCCCCTCGAAAAAGAACGCGTCCGATCTTAGTTGGAGACCTGCGGGATTGCAAAATAACAAATGAGAGGGGCGAACGATCAGGCCAGCACAGTCAAACCGGTCGACGCCGCCTGCTCATGCGCGTGATAGCTCGAGCGCACCAGCGGCCCCGACTCCACATGCCGGAAGCCCATCCGCATCGCCGCCGTCTTCATCTCGGCAAATTCATCCGGCGTGTAGTAGCGTGCCATCGGCAGGTGATCCTTCGACGGTCGCAGATACTGTCCGACGGTCAGGATATCCACGCCCACCGCCACAAGATCGCGGAAGACCGCAAGCAGCTCATCCATCTCTTCGCCGAGCCCGGCCATCACGCCGCTCTTGGTGATGATCGCCGGGTCCAGCCGCTTCGCCGTTTCGAGCAACTGCAATGACCGCTCGTAGCGCGAGCCCGAACGCACTGCGCGATAGAGCCGTGGCACCGTCTCCGTGTTGTGATTCAGCACCTCGGGACGCGCATCCACCACCAGCCGGATCGCCTCCTCGCGTCCCTGGAAGTCCGGCACCAGTACTTCGATCTGACAGCCGGGCGCCTGCTTCCTGACTTCATCGATCAGCATCGCGAAGGCGCGCGCGCCGCCCACCACATCGTCATCGCGGTTCACACTGGTCACGACAGCATGCTTCAGCCCCAGCGTCGCAATCGCTTCCGCCACACGCCGCGGCTCATCGAAATCAATCGCCTCCGGCCGCCCCTTGGGCACAGCGCAGAAGCCGCAGCGCCGCGTGCACAGATTACCCAGCATCATGAAGGTGGCCGTCTTGTGCTCCCAGCACTCGCCGATGTTCGGGCACTGCGCGCTCTCGCACACCGTATGCAGGTTCAGCGAGCGCGCCAGCTTTTTCAGGCCATGATAATTCACCCCCACCGGCGCCTTCGCCTTCAGCCACGCGGGCTTCGGCTCGCGCTGGCGCGGCGTGGTATCGATCTGCACCAGGTCAGTCTTTGGTGCTGAAAGGACGGGTGCGGACGGAATCGAAATAGATGGGAACGCCTGAAGATCGGCCACGCAGAATACCTGCATCCATTGTAGCGAAGCAGAATTGCCGGCTCGGGTCAGAACAGGTCGGCAATCGGCCGCGTCTCAAAGACCAGGCCGTCATCGTTCTCCCGCTCCCACAGAATGCCCAGTACGCCCCCGCCCATCACCACCAGGTCCGAGTAGGCGCTCGTGCCTCGCTGGACGCCGGCCGCGCTACTGCGGCTCCTGAGAGGCAAGCAAATGCGCAGGCCGCCATGCAATCCAATGCGTCCATGCAGTCTGCTGCCGCCATGACTCTCGCCCATCGCGGCTAGATCCCCTGGTATCGTGGATCGAATTCCGTGCGACTCTTCAGCCATGGAAACAGCACCGTCTCTTCCGGCTTCTCGATAAAGAACGCAAACAGATTACCCTGCTTCTCAAAAAGCCGCGTCGAAAGCTCCACTGCATGCTTCGCTCCGCGCGCCACCCAGCGCAGCCCTGGCTTTCCAGCGAACGGCAGCCGCTCTTCCGGAATGCGCAGGCCATAGTAGTAGCGAATGCGATGCGGCGCGTGCGGAGCATAGCTCGCAATCGTCTTCTCCACCTCGCTCTCGGTCCAGCGGTAAATGTAATTCGGCACGCACGTATTCCTGACGCCGCCATAGCGGAAGTCATGTGCGCGCACCGCCGCGGCTTCGTACGCCGGAACCCGCTTCGCCCGGATCGCGGTCCGCATCAGCAGGCTGTCCCGCGCTTCAAATGCAAGGACCCCGCGCCGCGCAACGCGGTACATCTCCAGCAGCGCGCGATGCGGCGATGCGCAGTGATGCAAGCCGGCATGCACCATGCAGTAATCGAATGCGCCATCGGGAAAGCTCAGCGCCTCCGCATCCTGAAAGCTCCACGCGTAAGGAGCAAATTCGTCGCCCTGCACGCGCTCGTCGAGATTCGAGATCGTCACCGCGGTAAAGCCCTCAGCGAGGAGCATGTCGCGGTCCAGTTCTCCGCCACACACCACAAGCACGGACCGATCCCTGGGGATGCCACTTTTGCGGAGAATCTCAGCGTAGAAAGACTGCATGGGCTCGGTTTCGCTCTTCCGTTCTCTGCCGTTGAGCAGCAGAAAAATTCTATTCTCCGCAATACCGCAATCTCAATGCAGCCGCTCGCGTACTTCAGGCCGCACCAGATAAAGAAAAAAGATCAGATTCAGAAACGACATCACCAGCGCAGCCGCCATGCGCGTGTGGATGTAAGCCCACACGCCGTAGGCCATCAACAGAAAACTGGCTGCCGTCGTCAGCGCCCACCCCCAGCGATAGAGCCGGATCAGCCCCACCGCCGCCGCAACGAAGAGCAAACACAGGATGAGAAATATCCGCGGGAACCGTCCCGATGCCGCGCCAAAGCCGACAACACCGGCCAGCACGAGCATATAAAGCGCAATCCCCGCCATCGCGGGCAGCAGTCCGCGGTACTCCGCCGGCGGAGTGGGTGATTTCGCCTTCGATGAATTCGTCATAGTGTGTGCAGATAGCGCAGCAGTTCCTGAAGCTGCTGCTCCGTCAGTTCGTCTCCGGCCGCAGGCATCAGGTTGCGTCCATGCAGGATCACCTCCGTCACGCGATCGTCACGCGCCGGCGCTCCGCTGGGCAGATACGGTTTGCGAAAGACACCATACAGGCTCGGCCCATGCAAAGCTTGCGTGTCATACGCATTGTGACAGCGCGCGCATGCGGCGACGAAGACCGCCCGTCCGCGCGCCTCCTCCGGCGTCAGCGCGGCGAGTGGCTTGCCCGGCGGCAATGAGTTGCAGCCCGCCGCCAGCAGACCGAGCGAGAGACACGGAAGCAGCCGTGGAAAGCAAGCGCGCAAGAGACGATTCTATCCGCATCGCCGCCTGGACATCGTCACCTACTCCGCCTGCCAGATCATCTCGACCAGCCGGTCCATTGCCTTGGACTCCGCCTTCGAGTTGGGCTGATGATCGTTGACCAGGATCGAGAGCACAACCGTGTGCCCGGATGCCGCGGTCAGATAGCCGGAGAGCGCCCGCACCTCGCCGAGCGTGCCGGTCTTGGCGTCCAACCTGCCCTTCACCGGCGAATTCGTGAAGCGGTCGTCCAGCGTGCCATCCACACCGGCGACGGGAAGCGCTGCGCGCCAGCTCGCGCCCCACGGCTGCCGCGATGCGTAGGCCAGCAGCGTGGTGGCCGCGCGCGGTGTGATCAGGTCAGCGTTCGACAAGCCCGAGCCATCGAAGAAAAAGAAGTCCTGCGGCCGCACGCCGATGGAGATAAGGAACTGCCGCACCACGCGCGTGCCCTGCCCCAGCGAGCCGTCGCGCGCCACGAGCTTGCCCAGCGTGCGCAGCGTCAGCTCCGCGTGCAGATTCTGGCTCACCTTCAGGGTCACTGTCATGTCTTCGATCAGCGGTGGCGAAGTGTGCGATGCCAGCACGCGCTTGCCCGCCGGCGCCGTGGTCACGGTCTGGAGCGTCACCGGAGTCAGCGTCAGGGGCTCCTCCTGCTCCCGGCGCAGGCTCTCCGCATCCACGCTGTCGCGATGCCGCGGCCTCGCCATCCCGGTCACCGCGATGCCGCGCTGCCGCAGCATGCCCAGAAAGGCGCGCGCGGCAAAGTCCGCCGGGTCTTCGAGCGCCAGTCCTTCGTGGAGACCGCTGCCGCCGATCGCGATCGAGCCGTAGACCCGCACATCGAGCGAGCCCGGCGCACGGTCGATGCCGTACTCCGCCTTGGGTCCGTTTTCCATGTCGTGCGGCGCCGTCGTCAGCGAGCTGTCGAGCGTGTAGTACGGCGCAACGGTGGGCGGCAGCGGCGGGTCCCACGCGAGCGCCACCTTGTCGCCCGGCTGCGCCCCCGCATCGCCGTTCAGGAAAACGGAGTTGTCGTTCACCGTCAGCGCCGAGATGGGCGCGCCATACAACCACACCATGTCATCCCAGCTCCATCCGCCGCCATAGCGCTCCTCCGGAAACCACGTATCATCGCCGATCACGTCGCCGTCCACCTGCTTCACGCCGCTCTTCGCCACCTGGTCGGCCATCGCCTCGAGCGCGGCGAATGGCGCATTGCTCCGCTCCGTCTTCTGGTTGTAGGGCAGGACGCGCCCCGAGATATTCGGATCGCCCACGCCCAGGATGGCGATGTTGCCGTGCAGTGTGCCCGCGCTGTCGATCGCCCCCTCCGCCACCACATTCGTTGTGTACGTCAGCGAAAGCGGCAGCAGCGCCGCCGCCGTTGCCGTGGTGAACATCTTCGCGTTCGATGCCGGCTCGAAGAGCTGGCTGTCGTTCAGCGCAAAGAGCTGTCGCCCGTCCAACGTCGTCACCGAGATGCCCCAGTGCGCCTGCGCCACGTCCGGCTCGGCGAGCAACCGGTTCACCTGGATGGCCAGCGGCGCCCCTTTGTGCCGCAGATGCGGGCGGTGGTGCGTAGACTGCGCTCGAAGCGAAGCAGGCGTGAGCAGCAGGAGAGCAATGGCGGGGAGAGCGCGCAAGTGCATGCACGCGGAGTGTATCAAGCGCCGTGCCTGATACCTATGCGGTGGAGCATTTTCCTGTTGCTGTGAACAGCGAGGAGACTGCGGGAGATTCATTCGGTGGCCGTTCTTCATCGAAAGGCCACACGAACTTTCGCTGGACAATCTACACCGAGAGGAAAATGCTCTACCCTGAGCCCACATGCATCGCCGTGCCCATTTCGACTGGAAGCTGCGCACCCGCACGCTCGCGCTGGGCGCCGCCACGCGCGTCGTCGGCATCCTGAACGTAACGCCCGACTCCTTCTCCGACGGCGGCCTGCTCCGCTCGGTCGATGAAGCTGTCGAAGCTGGGCTCAAAATGTTTGCGGAGGGCGCCGCCATGGTCGATGTAGGCGGCGAGTCCACCCGCCCCGGCGCAGGCGGTGTGATCTCGACCGAGCAGGAGATCGATCGCGTCGTGCCGGTCATCGAAGGCATTCGACGTGCCCAGCCCGACGCTCTGCTTTCCATCGACACCTACCGCGCCCCAACCGCGCGCGCGGCCGTCGCCGCCGGCGCCGAGATCGTCAACGACGTGAGCGGTCTGCTCTGGGACGACGCGATGGCCGCTGCCTGCGTCGAACTCCAGTGCGGCCTCATCCTGATGCACGCGCGCGGCCGGCCCTATGAATGGAAATCCCTTCCGCGGCTCACACCCGGTGAAGTCGTGCCGCTGGTCAAACGCGAGCTCGCCGAGCGGCTCAGCGCGGCAGCCGCAGCAGGCATCGCATCACAGCGCATCGTGCTCGATCCCGGATTCGGCTTCGGCAAGGTGCAGGACGCCAACTATCCGCTGCTCTGCGGTATCCCGGAGATCGCCGCGCTGGGCCAGCCCGTGCTTGCCGGCGTCTCCCGCAAGAGCTTTCTCGGCCACACTCTAGCGCCGCTCTACGGTGCCGCAAATGCCCCGGTCGCCGCGCGCGAGCATGCAACGCTCGCGGCAAGCACCATCGCTATCCTCATGGGCGCCTCGTTGGTACGGGTGCATCAGGTACGCCCTGCCGTCGAAGCCGCACTCATCGCGGACGCAACCCTCGCCGCCGGTTGACCAAGATCATCTTGTCATCCTGAGCGTAACCGAAGGTGGAGAGAAGAGCCTGCCCTGAGCTTGCCGAAGGGATCTGCTGTACCTTCCGTTCCATATCGGCGCGCAGCGCCGCTCAGCCAATTCTCTCCGCCCAGAGACGCATCTCATTCCGCAGAATCCTCAATGACCGATCTGTATTCCAGAATTCGCAACCGCGCGCTCTGCTGGCTCGAACGCCGCGGCCCCAGGATCGAAGAGATCTGCGTCCGCCGCGAGGTGCTCTGCCCGGCTGAAGATCAGGAGACACCGCCCGGCATCTCGGACCCGCGCGACATTGAGCGTGTCACCGCCTACGAGAAAACCACCACCATGGAAGAAGAGCTTGCGCGCATGCGTGGCGGCACGCGTCACCACGGCCCCACCATCCTCTACGAGCTCGAAAACGCCGTGCTCTGGGATGGATGGGTCTCCTCCAAAGGATGGCGCTCCTGGAACGCGCTCCATCCCTCGCCATGGTCGGGCGGCACGCCCGCGCAATTCGACCACGCGGTCTGCGGCTCCACCTTTGTCGGCTCTTTCTACTTTGGCCATTGGCTCTCGGACGATCTGCCGCTGCTGCTCGAAGCCGAACGCCACGGCGGCTCCATCATCACCACAGCGCGAACGCCCTATACGCACCAGCCCGGCTATCTGGAGCTACTCGGTATGCACCCGGAGCCGCTCATCCGCGCGCGTTTCGCTCGCCTCACCTGGATCGACGACGTGGCGCAGAACAGCTATCGAGCTCAGCAGTACCGCGAGCTCCGCGGCCGCATACGACAGCACACATCTCCAGTCGAGGGCCGCAAAGTCATGCTGCACCGCGGGCGCAGCGGCGCGCACCGCGTGCTCGAAAACGAAGATGAGCTCGAATCCATCCTCGCGCAACGTGGCTTTGAGATTGTCGATCCCGCAAAGTGCACCCCGCGGCAGATCGCCCAGGCCTGCGCCGGCGCGCGCATCGCGCTCTGCGTCGAAGGCAGCCAGCTCACGCACGCCTTCCTAGCCATGGCCGACCGCGGCGGCATCATCGCCATGATCCCGCCCTACCGCTACATCAACCACTACAAAGACCTGACCGACTGCATCGGTACCATGCGCTTCGGCTCCATCACAGGAACCAGGGGGGAAGACGGCTTCCGCATTGATCCCGACGAGCTGCTGCGCCTGCTCGACCGGGTCGAAACCGCACTCGATACCGGCGACTCAATACACCCGTCATCCTGAGCGGAGCTATGGCAGTTGTACCGCCATAGCGCAGTCGAAGGACCTGCTGTTTACCAGTAGCTGAATGGCGCTCAGTGCTTGCTACCCGGCGGAATGCGGCTCGCCTCAAAGCTCACCACTTTCCACTCCCCCGACTTGCGGCTATAGACGCGTGTGTAGTGATACCGTCCGCTGATGTCGCGATCCCCGTCATGACCTTCGAGCTCGACCTGCGAAGTCACCACCGCCGTATCGCCGTAGACCCGCACCTTCATGTTAATCGGATCGAGACTCGAGATCTTCATCGTCCCGGAGCGCCGCAGGGCCAATGCATCGGCCTTCGTTTCCAGCGTCCCGTTGGGATTGATCCCCAGATAGTCGTCGGCAAGCAGCCGGTTGATCGTCGCCACGTCATTCTGCATCAGCGCCGTGCGCCACTGCGCTTCCAGGTTCTCGATTTCCCGGTGCAACCGGTCTTCGCGGTGCAGCAACGGGATCGCGGCGCCGTGCGCGGGAAGCGGAATGCCCGGCAGGCACGCCGCCAGAAGAAGCACGATGGCCCCGTCACGTGCGGTCAACCCTCGGGCCCTGCGGTAGGGATGCATAAGCGTATGGATGGTATTCCGGGGCGAAACACTCAGTCAAAAAGATGCGCTGGACTGCGCATTACTACCGTTGAACGGTGGTAATGGGACGTCAGATGAGCGCGCACAGATTCTCGCTCGCCCGCTCGCGCAGCAGTTGATACAGCCCCTGGATGGCATAGCGGCGGTAGTGGGCGCTGGAACGATGGGCGTCGAGCGCCGCTCCATCGGCATATTGCTCATAAATCAGCACCGTATCCGGCTCGCCCTCGATCCGGTGCGGCACATAGACCACGCAGCCTGGCTCCCGCCGCGATTCCTCCGCCAGCGAGCGCAGCAAATCGCTCACCTGTTCGCGATCCTGCGCGTCGAAACGCATCCTGACAGTAAAGCTGACCATCGCTCTCTCCTCAGTAGACACCAGCGCTGCAGGCGAGATGTCTCCGAAATGTAGCCGCAGGAGGATTGTAGATGCGGCCTCAGTCAAGAAAATCGCGCCCCGCTCCAGGCGGATAACCACGTCCGTGGAAAAGCGTTCTATCCCTGCATGACCTCGAGCGCGGCACGAAACCCCGGCATCTCCATCGTCTGCTCGCGGTCCGGCCCGGTGGAAACCATCCCGATCTTCGCTCCCGACTCCCGCTCCAGAAAGCGCAGATACTCCTGAGCCAGCTTCGGCAGATCGTCGAACGAACACACACCCTCTGTGGTCTCCTGCCAGCCTTTCAGCTTCCTATAGACCGGCTCGATGCGCTCGAGGCCACTCACATCCGCCGGGATCAGGTCCGTCTCCTTGCCGTCGATGCGATAGCCGGTGCACACCGGAATCTCGGCCAGGGTGTCCAGCACATCCAGCTTGGTCACCACCAGCCACTCCGTCCCGTTGATCATGTTCGAGTAGCGCAGCAGCGGCAGATCCAGCCAGCCGCAGCGCCGCGGGCGGCCGGTCACCGCGCCGAACTCCTGCCCCCGCGTGCGCAGCTCCTCGCCCATCGCATCGTGGATCTCCGTTGGAAACGGTCCCTCGCCTACGCGCGTCACATACGCCTTGGTCACCCCGATCACCGTCCCGATACGCGTCGGGCCCACGCCCGTTCCTGTCACCGCACCGCCCGCCGTGGCAGACGAGGATGTCACAAACGGGTATGTCCCGTGATCGATATCGAGCAGCGTCCCCTGCGCGCCTTCAAACATCACGCTCTTGCCCTCTCCGATCGCCTGGTTCAGCAGCGCGGCCGTGTCCCGCACATACGGCCGGACCTTCTCCGCCGCCTCGGCATACTGCTCATAAATCTGGGCCGGGTCCAGCGGATCGGTCCCAAACAGCGCATGGGCAATCGCATTCTTCTCGCGGCAGGCATTCTCGATATGCGTCTTCAGAATCTTGGTGTTCAGCAGATCCACCACGCGCAGCCCGTTGCGGTGCATCTTGTCTTCATACGCCGGACCGATGCCACGGCTGGTGGTCCCGATCTTCGTCCGTCCGGGCGCGCTCTCGCTCGCCAGCTCGATCATCCGGTGATAGGGCAGAATCACCTGCGCGCGATTCGAGACGAAGAGTTGTCCCCGCGTATTCACGCCCAGCCCGTCCAGCTTTTCTACCTCTTTCAGGAAGGCCATCGGGTCCAGCACCACGCCGTTGCCGATCACCGCCTGGCAATCCGGCCGCAGTACCCCGCAAGGCACAAGCTGCAGAATGAACTTCTTGCCGCGGATGATGACCGTGTGGCCCGCGTTATGGCCGCCGGCATACCGCGCCACCACGGAGAAACGCTCCGAGAGCACATCCACGATCTTGCCCTTGCCCTCATCGCCCCACTGGGCGCCCAAAACCACCGCAGTCTTCGCTCGCATCCTTGAACTCTGTCTCTCCCCGAACAGTCTCCGGCGCACGGCTCCCGGCGGCCCACCGACGCATTCCTGACATACGGCGGTCAGTGAATTACTGGCCAACTTGAGGAGAGGTGCTGCGGGCATCGCACCGGGTCGCCGGCGCCAAAGCTGATGATATACGGCAGAAGTGCGCGGACAAAGCTTCAGCAAGTGCACGCCAATTACTTACAGGCTCGAGTGCGAGGCCTGCCTGAGACCGACGATCAATCGGGAAAAAAGATCGTGATCGTCCCATCGTCATTGTTCGCTGTGATGAGCTCACCCCGATGGCTACCTCTCAGACGGGCGAAAGCGACGGCGCCCCATCCTCCCTTGGAAGGCTGGAGGAATGGGAGGAAGTGACCTTCGCCGTCACTCTCAAAGATCACCAGGTTCCTGCTCTCTGCACATGAGACGACAACATCCTGCCGTCCATTGCCATAAAGATCGCCCGCCGTCACACTGTTCGGCCCGTGGCACCCACGCAGAGCCAGCGGAGAATCCGCCATCGGCTTGAACCCGCCATTTCCATCGCCCCGCAAAATGGTCACGGCATTCTGGGATGGCTCGGCAATGTCCCGCTCATAGGGAATAATCACCAGGTCCGCCTTGCCATCGCGGTCCACGTCATCGACGGCGACCTGCCAGGGCTTTGCTCCCGCAGCGAAAGGCGACCCAGAAGCATTGCGGAAATCGCCCTTTCCATCTCCCAGCAAAATCGTGACGGTACCGTCATCCAGATTCGTGGTCACAAGGTCGGGAAGGCCATCTCCGTTGAAATCGGCGGAGCGCAATCGCTCGTATGGGCGGCGTCCCGTCCCGAAGTACTTCCCAGGCGTTCGCAGACCGCCCTTACCATCGCCCAACAGCAATTCGATCTGATTTGTTCCCCAACTGTCGGTGACAGCATCGGGATGTCCATCCCCATTGAAATCTGCGACAACAACACCATGCGGATGCGGATGAGAGCGAACATCCACCGGCGACCCCGGCGCGGGCCGGAACCGGCCTCTCCCGTCACCAAGCAGAATCGTAATGAAGGGCGATTGATGGTCTGCAATCACCAGGTCTGGATTCCCGTCGCCATTCATATCTGCAATTGCGATGTCGTTCGGCAGATGTCCGGCAGCAAACGGCGAACCGGCCGCCTCCTGAAACTGGCCTCGCCCATCGCCGAGCAGCACCGTCACTGTCCCGCTATCGGCGTTCGCCACTGCGATGTCCGGGTTGCGGTCATGATTCACGTCAGCGATCGAGATCCATTTCGGCCCCTTGCCGACGGAAATCGTCATCTCCCTGAACTCCGGCTTATGATCCGGGAGGTATATACCGGTCAAACAGAGGAATGGAAAGGTCAGGCACAAAAGAAGCGTCCTCATGCAAACCTCACCCAAGAGACACGGATAGAAGCTTAGCCGGAACGACTATCCGCGAGATCACCCATCTATAGAGTGCTGGCTTCGCGCCTCTCGCTGCGAAATATTGGAACCATGCCCGAGCTTCCCGAAGTCGAAACCGTCGCCAACGGCGTCCACCAGCGCATCGCCGGCACCGCATCGAGGCGCCAAGGCTGATGATATAAGCCCGAAATCAGTTAGACAGGTCCCGTGGAACCCAAACGCCGGGCGTGGTTTCGACCAGCGGCCGGGAACCGATGAAGCCACTGTCCGGGGTCAGCCCAACCTTGCGAGGATTGGGGTCCGGTTGATGGAGCACCCATGCGTGATTAGCACGCGTGATGGGAGTGCCGGTGAGTAGAACGCACCTACGGCCCTTGTCTTCGAACGTGATGCGGTTAAGACGGACATCACCTTGGATGGCTCCCTTGAGCTGCGAAAGCGAAATAAGATAGCTGCCTTGTTTCGGGAAGTGTATCCAGACCGCCTGGTCAGGCTTGTCCTCTGTGACAGCGCCACCTTCCATATCACCGATCACGTCCTTGCCTTCCAGCAGCAGCGGCGAGATGATGCGTAGCTCTTCCGGGCCGGGATCGATCGTGTGCGTACCCGCAAGGGAGGGCATATGGTCGAGCCAGTTGCCCTTAATGGCAAGGGACGCAAGACCCGGGACATCGACCTTCAAAGTGTCGCCGGGTTCAAACCAGAACTGCTGCTGCGGCTGGCGGTCGATATCAGCGATGGAGTAGCTGCCTGAGCCATGTACGAGGGCCCAGGTGCGCGTGCGGATGCCGAGTTTGACGCGACTGTCGCTACGGGCAAGGAGTCTGATCTTATAGCCGAGAATACTGCTGTAATCCACTACCTTTCCGATCGACGCGCAGGTGTCCCGCCTCTTATCTACGGTGGAAAGCGCACATTCGGCGGGCTGACCACTGCCAGTAGACACGGTGAGCAGCACGACCGTACCCTCGTCGCGGGCGCGCACTTTGACCACGGCGAGACCGGACGCCAGTGCGAGGACTCCGGCGATCAATATGGCAAATGCGAGCCTGGGGATTCTCATGGTTCCCCATCCTTTCTGCCACGCAGCCGCAAGGCGGTTCTGCGGCTTGGTCCAGACACGAGGGGTAATCGTCTCGCACAGCTCACGACTTGCGGTGAGGCGCAACTTGACGGCAAAGGAGAGGTAGTCATTGAGGCGGCCCTGGCACGCGTGACACGTGCTGATGTGTTCGGCCACTGCGACCGGGATGGTTTCCCCGTCGCAAAGCGCGGAGACGAATTCGGGGGCGCTATCGCAGACCATGGGAACCTCCTGCGGGGTGAGACGTTCCGTGCCAAACGGCGCGAAGGGCTTCGCGTGCGGCGAACAGACGAGACCTTACGGTGCCGATAGGGATCTCAAGGATGCTGGCGAGTTCGCCGTAGGAGTGGCCCTCGACTTCACGCAACCAGAGGAGGGTGCGCTGCTCAGGGCTGAGGCGATTGAAGGCTTCGGCGACGATGGATGCATCTTCGATACGGCAGGGCGTTGCTGGGTCAAAAGCGAGTTCGTCAGCCGGTTTTAGTTTGCGGCTCCATTCCGCAGCTTGCTTGCGGGCGATGCCAAAGAGGTAGGCGCGCAGCGTGCCGCGCTCAAAGTCGAAACCATGCGGGCGGCGCCAGATTTGGGTGAATGTTTCCTGCATAACGTCCTCGGCTGCCTGTTCGCTTCCGAGAAGCTGTCGGAGGAAGGCACGCAGCCGTGCCGCATTTTCTCGATACCAGGTATCGAAGGCCTCGGCGTCACCGTTCGAGATCTTCCTCCAAAGCTCCCGATCATCGAACAATTGGCTTCTCCAACGTGTACTTCGGGTGTAAGGGGAAAAAGGTTCGATGGCAATCGGAAATTTCGCTCGAGAAGCCGCCTCTGCATTGAGCTATGCCGCTGCCAAATATGAAACTCGCCGTACTCTGTAGCTGATGCCCGAGCTTCCCGAAGTCGAAACCGTAGCCAACGGCGTGCACCAGCGCATCGCCGGCGACCGCATTGAGGAGCTCTGGTTTTCGAGCAAGCGCGAGCCGATGAAGACTCCTCCCGCGGCGATGGCCAAAGCGCTCACCGGCCGCACCGTCGCACGCGTCCGCCGCGTCGGCAAGCACATCGTCTTCGACTTCGCACCTGATCCCGCCCGCGATCCCGTCCAGTGGATCGTCCACCTCGGCATGACTGGCCGCCTCGTCGTCGCCGATCCCGACGCGCCGCGCCCGCTCCACACACACGGCGTGCTCATTTTGCGTTCTGGACGTGAACTCCGCTTCGTCGACCCCCGTCGCTTCGGACGCATGGGCATTCACGTCATCAGCAAGGCGAAGGATGCCGCGGACGCCGCCGGCTTCATCGGCCCAGGTAAAGAACCCCTGCGCATTTCGAAAGCAGACTTCCGCAAGCTCTTCCACAACCGCCGCACCTCTATCAAGGCAGCTCTGCTCAACCAGTCGCTGCTGCATGGCGTCGGCAACATCTATGCCGACGAGAGCCTCTTCCGCGCGAAAATCCGCCCCCGCCGCATGGCCGCGCGGCTCACCACCGCAGAACTCGACCTCCTGCACACCGCCGTCCAGAAGGTGCTGCGCGAGGCCATTCGTCACGGCGGCTCTTCTGTCTCCGATTACGTCGATGCCGCCGGCGAGCGCGGCTTTTTTCAGCTACGCCACTACGTGTATATGCGCACCGGCCAGCCCTGTCTGGTCTGCAACACGCCGATCCGGCGCATCGTGGTAGCGGGTCGCGGCACGCATTATTGCCCGGTCTGCCAGCACTGATCTGCACCCTCGCCGCTACGAAAACCCGGAATTCGTCCCAGAAAATTCCAGAAATCGGAAGACGCGAGGTCGCACTACCTCCATTAACTAATTGAAACTAAATGGTTTGATGATTGGCATGGGAACTGCTTTTGTATTTGGCAGCCAGCGACGCACGCGGTCCCCGATTTCGAGAAGGACCCGGCGATTCACTTCCGGCTGAGCAGAGTCAGGCGCCTACGGGCCCTGCCGCCACCGGATTTTAGTTCACCGTATTTGCCGGCATGCGCTTTGTGAGCATGCCGGATCAGCGCGGTGACTTTGGGAGGCCAGTGATTGGCCATTGCGACGCGCCGCCCGTCCCCTCGGGCGGCGTTGTTCGTCACAAGTGCTCACCTTTCTGCCTTGCGTTCTCCAACTATGGGAGACTCGTCTACGACTTTTGCACTTGCAACGAAGCATGCCAGCAAGTATGCTTGTGTTTGCCTATCGAGCGGCTGATGCCCTCACGTGGGCCGGAAAAGTGAGATCCAATGGATCGGATCCGGCACCAGACTGAGGGTTCGCCCTACTTCGAATAGTCATTACGGTATGATCCGCGACTTGGTGCTTCGGGCTGCAACAGTGCCCTCGGAAGCCCTCACGAACGGTTAACGCCAGCACGAAACGCTGTTGAGAGCAGACGATACGCTCGAGCCCGTAGAAAACACGTTGCCACGCCAGCACTCCCGCCCCGCGGGTGCCGCGCGTCTCCGTTTCTGGAATTTCATTCCGGCCCCCAGCAAGTTTGCCGGCCTTCCCGCTGCTCAGTTCTAGCAAGGGGACGCCGGCACTACAAGAAAGATCGTTACCGCAGAAATGCACCAGGAAGTGCACGAATGACAACAGAACTGAACCCGCCCCCGGCCTCTGAGCCGCAGGGGTCCGTGCAGGCGCAACCCCAAAACGGAGCGCCGCAAAGCCAGAACCAGCTAGGACAGCAACCCCAAGGTCAGGGCCAGGGACACCGCCGGCGCCGCCGCCGCCGTAATAAAGGCGGTCAGGGCAAAGGGCAGCAGAACGGCGCCCCGCAGCAAAACGGCGCGCCTATAAACGGCCAATCCTCTCCGCCACCGGCGCCCGCGTCTCACCATCCGGGTCAAAAAAAGTCCGGCAAGCGCTTTTTCCAGAAGAGTCCAGGCAGCCAGGGCAGCTACGGCAATGGAAACGGCACACGCCCCATGCCCGGCAACGGCAATGGAAACGGCGCCGGACGCCGCAAGAGCAAAGGACGCCGCCAGCAGGTCTTCGTCGGCCCCATGGATCACAGCTATCGCGGCGGAGCCAACGGCAATGTCGCCGATCCCGTCACCCATTCGCAGAATGGCGACTTTCGCGGCATGCCGCACAGCGGCTTCTACTCCGAAACCGATTATGTCCAGCCGGTGCCTATGCGCGAAGATGCGCCCACGCGCATCTACTGCTTCATTGAAGACCTTTTCCTCCTCGCCAAGATTCAGGAAGTCTCGAAGAAGCTCGGCATCAAGGTTGCATTCCTCAAGCCGGAGAAGGACATCCTCACCAGGTTGACCGAGACCCGCGAGGAAGACCGCCCCGCGCTGATCCTCTTCGACCTGAACAACGCGAACGCGAAGCCGCTCACCCTGATCCCCAAGATCAAGACCAAGCTCAAGCGCGGCACCTCGATCATCGGCTTCCTGGCGCACATCCAGGGCGAGCTGAAGAGCAAAGCCATCGAAGCCGGCTGCGACACAGTGATGCCGCGCTCCACCTTCTCGCAGAATCTGCCCAGCCTGCTGCGCCGCTACGGCTCCATCGAAGAGGCAGAAGACGAGTTCCAGGCCATCCAGGCTTAAATATCAGCGCCCGCACCGCGAAGGGCCCGCGCTGCGGGCCTTTTCGCGTTGCCTTCGCGGATAGCTCAGCGGATAACTCATCGGAAAACTCCAGGAAACAGCTTCTGAGAGCTCGAAAAGGCAATCTTCCGAATTTCCCCGGCGTCAAAGAAATGCGCGAACCAACGGCACGATTCTGGCATCCTGTGAGGAGGGACCTATGACGCCCACGGCAACGACAAGCCGGCCCTCCACCAGCAGCCGCGCCGCGACCACCACTCGCGCCATGAGCCGCGCCGCATTCGAGCACACGCTGGCCAGCGCCAAACGGACGATCCTGCTGCGCGAGATCGCGATGCTCGCGATCGACAGCTTTCGCCTGAACAAAGTCCGCTTCGCATTGACCGCCCTCGGTATGGTGATCGGCTCGGCATCGCTGATCCTGGTGGTCACGATCGGGCTGACGGGCAAGAACTATGCCATGAAGCTGCTCGAAAACATCGGTCCCAACATGGTCGAGGTGGAGTATGCAGGTGGATCTTCGGGCAGCGTCGGCGAGTATCGCAACGACCTCCTGACGATCGATGACGAGCACGCAGTGGATACGGAGGTGCCGGCCGTCGCCGCCTCGTCACCGATGCTGGAAATCCACGATCGCGTCAGCTTCGGCGGCGGCCTTGCCAAGGATGTTCTGGTGCTCGGCGTCTCGCCGGCGTACCGCGAGGTGCGCCACCTGGTCGTCACGACGGGACGCTTCTTCGACGAGACCGACGAGGCCACGCATACCAAAGCAGCGGTGGTCACCATTCCCTTCGCCACGCAGATGTTCGGCAGCCCGGAAGCGGCGATCAACCAGACTGTTCAACTGAGCGGGATGCCCATCACCATCGTCGGAACGTTCAAGGAGAGTGTGCCCACATTCGGCATGTCCGAGGTGGCGGACCAGACAATCCTGATTCCCTATTCGGTAGCGCGCTACTTTACCGGAACTGACAAGGTAAAGCAGATCTTCTTTTCCATCCGCGACAAAAACGACATTCCTTTTGCGACGAAAGATATCATCAAGACCATCCAGAGCAGGCACCAGCCGAACTCGGTGTACACAGCGAATACCCTGGTGGAGATTCTGCGGGTAGCCGGACAGATAGCCGACGGTCTGACGGTGATGCTGCTGCTGCTGGCGGCGGTGACGCTGGCCGTAGGCGGGATCGGCATCATGAACATCATGCTGGCGAATGTGCGATCGCGCATACGCGAGATCGGCATCCGCAAAGCGATGGGCGCAACCGCGCGCGAGATCAAGCTTCAATTTCTGATGGAGGCGGTCTTCATCTCGCTCGCCGGGGGCATTGTGGGCGTCATATTAGGCATAGCGCCGCCACTCGCCGCTCGCTTCTTTACCGATTACAAGATCCCACTCTCACCCTGGTCGGTGGTCATCGCGCTCGCAACATCGGTGCTGGTAGGCGCGATCTTCGGAACCCTGCCGGCGACGCGCGCGGCGCAGCTCGATCCGGTGGAAAGCCTGAAGTACGAATAAATCATCGCGGCTCGCGCGGTGAAAGCGCACTGCTTACTGAATGTAGGCGACGCCTTCGAGCGCACTCTGCAGACAATCGATCGAGCAGCGCGACTTTTCCATGCTCGCGATCGCTTCGCGCAGGTTCTCCGCGTTCGCGCCATAGCCGTGGCCCGCGAGAAAGCTCGCCGCCAGGTCCGCCGCCTGCCAGCTATCCAGTTGGCCGCGCAACAGCTCATTGCGCAAGCTGGTCAGCTCCGCTGCACTGAACTTCTCGATCTGCGGCGCGGCCTGTGTCCCGAGCGGAAGGCCCGTGGAGATCTCTTCCTGGACTCGATCTGGTCTCACCCGATCCTCCATGACCTTCCTCCTTTCAACTCTTGTCTTCTACCTGTGTTAACCCCGTACGCATGAAATGTTGCGCCGGTTCAATGCATTGCATACCTGCATATAGAGAGACGCTGACTTACCCTATTCGTATGTATCGAAGAAATGAATCTCTGTTGATTGTGATGAATCCCAAAGGATGGTAGATGCGAAAACCGGGCCTGAATGACAGGCAAGAAGATGAACCGAGACAAGATTTCCTTGAGAAGCGCGGGTTTACCTGGGGAGCGCTGGTAGCGCTTCTGGTCGTGACATTGATTGCGGCGCTGGTGCTTGCCTATCTCATCACTGTGCGTAACTTTCCTGCACACTGAGCACGGGATGCTTATCGTGACGGCTCGTCCGTGAGCGATCCGGGCAGCAATACAGGCAACCCGTCGCGCACAGGATAGCGGCGTCCGCAGCCGGAGCAGAGCACCGTCTCGGGATGGAGCAACGTCAGCGCGGCGTGACAGACCGGACACGCCAGCATGCTCAGCACTGCGTCTTCGATCACTGGTTTCTGCATCTCGCCCAACGTGTAGGTCCAGCGCGCATCTTCGCGCCAATTACCATAGAAGCATATCTATGAACGGATCTGCAGAACGTATTTCCAGGAGGGGCATGGCAGAAGCACGCAAGCTGGACGGCACGGCAATCGCAGCAGCGATTAAGGAAGATGTGGCACGAGAAGTGGCAACGCTGGCTGCGCAGGGAATTCGGCCGGGGCTGGCTGCGGTGCTGGTAGGGCACGTACCCGCTTCCGAGATTTATGTGCGCAGCAAGGTGCGCACCTGCCAGGAGCTGGGACTGGGCAGCGACCTGATTACGCCGCCGGAGACAGTCACGACAGAAGAGATGCTCGCGCTGGTAGCCGAGTTGAATGGGCGGGACGATGTAGACGGAATTTTGATCCAGCTCCCGCTGCCGCCTCAGGTGAATGCGAAGCGGCTGCTCGAAGCGGTAGCTCCGGAGAAGGATGTCGATGGCTTTCACCCGGTGAATGTCGGGCGGCTGCAGACGGGCCAGCCTGCGCTCGCGCCCTGCACACCCGCCGGACTGATCCAGATACTGAAGCGCAGCAACCTGCCGATCGCCGGACAGAACGCGGTCGTCATCGGACGCAGTGACATCGTCGGCAAGCCCGCGGCCATCCTGCTGCTGGCGGAAAATGCGACGGTGACCATCTGCCACTCGAAGACGCGCGACCTGCCGGCCATCTGTAGGGGCGCGGACATTCTCGTCGCGGCAATCGGCCGTCCCGGTTATGTAACCGCCGATATGGTAAAACCCGGCGCTACGATACTGGACGTAGGCATGAATCGTTTGACGACGCTTGAAGAGTTCGACCGCTTCTTCCACGGCAACACACGACGCGAGGAGATGTTCCGCCTCAAAGGATCGACGCTGATCGGTGATGTGCATCCGGCGGCGTTTGCGGTTTCCGGAGCCTACACGCCGGTCCCTGGCGGAGTAGGACCACTGACCATCGCGATGCTGATGGCAAACACTGTGCGCGCGGCCAGGCTGCGCCGCGGGTTGCTGTAAGGCGCGCCGATGTTGCGCGTTGGCCTGACTGGCGGCCTGGGCAGCGGTAAGACTACGGTGGCCGCGATCTTCCGCAGCCTCGGCGCACAGGTGATGGAAGCAGACACCGTAGCCCGCGCCATGATGCAGCCGGGCGAGGCCGTCTACGACGAGATCGTGCGCGCCTTTGGACCAGCAGTAGTGCGGGCCGATAGAACGCTTGACCGGCATCGCCTGGCGAAGATCGCCTTCACCGATGGGCGCCTCGCCGAGCTGAACGCCATCGTGCATCCACCAGTGATCGCGGAGCAGCGCCGCTGGATGGATGCGCTTGAAAAGCAGCAGCCGGATGCAGTGGCGATCTACGAAACGGCGCTCTTGTTTGAAGCGAGCCGCGCCGCGGGAACGCGCGGCTGGCAGGAGCGCTTTGACCGAAGGATCCTGGTGACCGCGCCGGAGCCATTGCGCATCGCACGGTATGTAGCACGGATGGGGGGCCCGGATGCCGACGCCGCAGCTCGCGCGGTGCTCGAAGAGGAGGCGCGAAGGCGCATCGCCGCGCAGATGTCCGATGAGGAAAAGGTGCGGCTGAGCGATACCATCATCCGCAATGACGCGTCTTTGGAAGATGTGGGACGGCAAACCCAGGCCGTTTACAGAGAGCTGCAGGCGCTCGCCACGCCTAGCATGAACCACCGCAATAAGAGTAAGGAGAGAACGACCCGCTTATGAAGCTTCGCCGTCTTGCAGTGCTTGTTGTTCTGATCGTCGCCGGATTCTGGTACATCACTACCTTTGGTATTCCCGGGGTGCAGGAGCTGCCGCGGCTCGCGCATCAAGAGCTGCCGCTGCTCACGCATGAGGTGCGGCTGAATCACTCGGTCGATCTGACCGAGGCCGAAGCGCAGAGCAGCTACGACAGCGTAGAGCAGAACAACATCTCGGTGTACAAGCGGGTGCTGCCCGCGGTGGTGAACATCACTTCCAATGCGATGGCCTATGACTGGTTCTGGGGTCCGGTACCGCAGCAAGGGCAGGGCTCAGGCTTCATTGTCGATACACATGGTCACATCCTGACCAACTATCACGTCATCGAGAACGGCCGGCAGATCGAAGTCACGCTCGCGAACAAACATAAGTACAAGGCGCAGGTGGTGCTGACCGATAAGCCGCACGATCTGGCGCTGCTCGAGATCGATGCGCCGAACCTTACTCCCGCCGTGCTCTCCAATTCGCAAAACCTGCAGGTAGGGCAGAAGGTTTACGCGATCGGCAATCCCTTCGGTCTGAGCGGCACCATGACGACCGGCATCATCAGCGCGCTGCGCTCCGTACGCGGACCGGAGGGCAACCTGATTGAGAACGCCATCCAGACCGACGCCGCGATCAACCCGGGCAACTCCGGCGGCCCGCTGCTGAACTCGCACGGCGAGGTAATCGGTATCAACTCGCTCATCGCCACGGATCCGAATGCGCAAGTTCCGGTTGAGCAGAGCGCGGGTATCGGCTTTGCCATTCCGATCAATACGGCGAAGGCGGTGCTGGAAGACTTTGCGCACTATGGGCGCATTCGCCGGCCGTCCCTGGGCATCACTTCCCTACCCATCGGACCGGACCTGGCGCAGCAGATGGGACTGGCGGCAGGCTACGGCGTGCTGATCCAGCGGGTTCTTCCCGGCGGCGCTGCGGAACGCGCGGGACTGCATGGGGGCAACCAGCAGGCGTATCTCGGCAATACGCCGATCTATCTCGGGGGTGACCTGATCGTTGCCATCGATGGCAGGGAGGTGACCAGCGGACAAGATGTCTCGCAGATTATGGATGAACACAAGACCGGCGACACGGTGACGGTGACCTTCCTGCGCGGGCAGCGCAAGATGAGCGCTAAGGTGACGCTCGAAGAAGCCGGTACGCAGACGGCGTAAGCTGATCACGAGTTTGGATTGGTAAGGCCAGGAGCACCATGAGCAAGTGGACACCGCGACAGATGCCGCAGCAGCAGGGACGGCTTGCGATTGTGACCGGCGCCAACAGCGGCATCGGCTACCAGACGGCACGTTACCTGTCGCGGGTTGGAGCGACGGTGATCCTCGCCTGCAGAAATCGAGAAAAGGGTGAGGCAGCACGCGCGAAGATCGTCCTGGACAATCCGACGGCGAAGGTCGATCTGCGTGTTCTCGATGTGGCGGATCTCGATTCCGTGCGACGCTTCGCCGCAGATTTCCTGAGTGAGGGCAAGGGGCTCGATCTG
>DASYBK010000096.1:0-44603 GCA_036500805.1 Acidobacteriaceae bacterium
CAGCGCGGTCATCACCTCGGAGCCCATTGCCTTCTCGCGCACGTGCTCGATCATCTCCTTCACCACGGAGAGGTTCACGTCCGCTTCGAGCAGCGCCACGCGGATCTCGCGCAGCGCATCGTTGATGTTTTCTTCGCTGACGGTGCCTTCGCCGCGCAGGTTTTTAAAGGCTCGCTGTAGCTTGTCGGACAGGTTTTCAAACATAGGGATCAATCCCAGTTTACCAGCCTGATTTGGGCCTACGAAGGTGCACTCCGGCGGCGCCGCAGTGTAAGGTGGCGTGTATGTTCGGACCCTCTTTCGGGGATGCATTGTCCAGACGTGGTTTGAGCCTTCTGACGGCCATCTTATTCGTGGCCCTCAGCACCGTGTCGCGCGCACAGCAGCAATCGCCGCAGTTGCAGGAGCGTGGCGGTGCCGTTGCTCCCCACGTCGAATCAGAGCAGCCTTTGAACGACTACCAGCGCTCGCAGATGGCCGAGTGGGCCCGCGACTTCGCTGATCTGCATCGCTACCGCGCCGCAAACCAGGAACTCGGCAGCCCCGTCTCCGGCGAGCATCGCGTCATCTTCTACGGTGACTCCATCACCGACAAGTGGAGCCTCAGTCAGTACTTTCCCACCAGGCACTACATCAACCGCGGCATCAGCGGCCAGACCACCTCGCAGATGCTCCTGCGCTTCCGGCAGGACGTCATCAATCTCGATCCCGATGTCGTCGTCATCCTCGCCGCCACCAACGACATCGCCGGCAATACCGGCCCCATCTCCATCGAAGACATCGAGGGCAACATCACCTCGATGGCCGAGCTCGCCCGCGCACACGACATCGCACTCGTCCTCTCGTCCGTAACGCCGGTCAACAACTACACGCCCGCGTCGCAGCGCTTCTTCGCCGATCGGCCGCCGTCAGAGATTCTGCGCCTCAACGAGTGGATGAAGGCCTACTGCGCGAACACCAACTGCTACTACCTGGACTACTTCGACTCCATGGTCGATGGCAGCGGCTTGCTCAAGCGCGAACTCAGCGAAGACGGCCTGCATCCGAATGACGCCGGTTACAAAATCATGGCCCCGCTCGCGCAATCCGCCATCGATAAGACCATGGCCTCGCGCTAGCGCGTGAGAAGCCCGTCATCCTGAGCGCAGCGAAGGACCTGCAGTTTCACGACACCTGACTGTACCATCAGCAACTCGTAGCCCCATGAAAACTGAACACCTCCGCCGCGGCCATCACCGTGTTCGCATGGATGGTCACCGTGTCGTCCACCCGCATCGCATACCCTCCCGCATACACGGAGAACACTGGCGCGCTCGCCGACTGCGCCGCGCGAAACACTGCCCGGTCCCGCTGCTTTAGTCCATCCATCGTCAGCGCCAAGCCTCCCAGCTGGTCTTCCACATAAGGATCAGCGCCGGCTACATAAGCGATCAACTGCGGCCGGAAGTGCGCGAATGCCGCTTCCAGCGCACCTTCCAGCGCCTCCAGATACTCCACATCGTCGGTGCCATCCGCCAGCGGCACATCCAGCGAGGATGGCGGCTTGTACGCGGGATAATTATTTTGCTGATGCATCGAAAGCGTGAACACGCCCTCGGCGCTAGGTATCATTGATCCCGAAGCCGCTCCATACCGCAGCCCTCCGCGAGGCCGTTCACCCGACGGTGGAAAGATCGCAGCCGTCCCGTTCCCATCATGGACATCCAGATCGATCACCATGGCGCGTTCGATCTCGCGATCATCGAGCAGCCGCGCCAGCGCAATTGCGACATCGTGCAAAATGCAGAAGCCCTCGCCATGTCCCCGGTGCGCATGATGAAATCCGCCGCCGATCGAGCATGCCGCGCCATCGCGCAGCGCCAGACGCGCCGCCTCGAGCGTGCCACCACAGCCCAAGAGCGTCGCATTCACCAACTCCTTCGAGTAGGAAAGCTCCATCCGCAGGATCTCCTCTTCGGAAAGCGTCCCTGCAATCAGGCGCTCCACATACCCGCGCTCGTGCACCCGCAGCACATCTTCCATCGCGATTGTCTGCGGCGCCGCAAAATCGCTCTCCGCCGCCGCGCGCGTCGCCAGCAGCCGCTCATGCACCAGCCGATATTTCTCTCCTGGAAATACGTGCGCGCCAAGCGGAAGGTAAAATCCGTCATGATAGACAAGCGAGAAGGGAAGCATACACTCCTCATTCAACGCGCCTGCGCCGTTTTCAAGCAAGCGCCCGCCGGATGAAGCTGTCCTTCGTATCAGGACATCAAATCAGGGCATCAAATTTAGCTGATCGCAATGACCACACGAGATACCAGCATTGAGGACACGGGGCAACCCGAGCTGCCCGCACTGAACGATCCCATGCCTGCCGCTGCTCCGCAAGGCACCCAGCTCTCCGCCTCTGAAACCATCCCCGCCCGCGACCAGCCCGGAGGCATCTCGCACGCATGGCGCGCCCTCCGCGCACCCAACTTCCGCCTCTTTTTCAGCGGCCAGAGCATCTCGCTTATCGGCACCTGGATGACGCGTATCGCCACCAGTTGGCTGGTCTACCGTCTCACCGGCTCTGCGTGGCTGCTCGGCATCGTCGGCTTCATGGGTCAGATTCCCACCTTCCTGCTCGCGCCCTTCGCCGGCGTGTGGGTCGATCGCTGGAACAAACGCACAGTTCTCGTGTGGACGCAGGTCCTGGCCGCCGCGCAGTCGCTCGCCCTCGCCGCACTCACCCTTACGCATCGCATCACTATCGCTGACATCCTCGCGCTCAGCGTCATGCAGGGCCTCATCAATGCATTCGACATGCCCGGCCGTCAGGCCTTTATGGTCGAAATGGTCGACGACAAGCGCGACCTCGGCAATGCCATCGCGCTCAATTCCTCGATCGTCAATCTCGCCCGGCTCATCGGCCCATCGCTCGCCGGCATGGTCATCGCACTCTATGGCGAGGGTTGGTGCTTTCTCGTCGATGGCATCAGCTATTTCGCCGTCATCGCCTCGCTGCTCATGATGCATCTCCGCCCGCTGCTCACGCCGGAGCGCGCCGATACCATGGTCGCGCAGCTTCGTGAAGGGTGGCAGTACATCTCACGCTTCCTCCCCATCCGCAACCTGCTGCTGCTCTTCGCGGTGGTCAGCCTCATGGGCATGCCTTACACCGTGCTTATGCCGGTCTTCGCCTCGCAGGTGCTGCACGGCGGCCCGCATACGCTCGGCTTCCTCATGGCAGCTGCCGGAGTCGGTGCGCTCGTCTCCGCGGTACTGCTCGCGTTGCGCAAGAGCGTCAAAGGCCTGCTCAGGATGGTGCCCATCTCCGCGGCGCTCTTCGGGGCAGGCCTGGTTGCCTTCGGCTTCTCACATACCCTCTGGCTCTCGCTCACGCTCATGCTGGTCGTCGGCTTCGGCATGATGCAGGGCATGGCCGCCAGCAACACCATCATCCAGACACTCGCCCCTGCCGACAAGCGTGGCCGCGTCATGAGCTACTACACCATGGCCTTTGTTGGTATGGCGCCCTTTGGCTCGCTGCTCGCCGGCGGCCTCGCTCACGTTATGAGCGCCTCATGGGCAGTGGTCATTACGGGAAGCTGCTGCATCCTCGGCGCCGCATGGTTCTGGCGCCAGATGCGTGCCGTCCGCGACGCCATGCGCCCCGTCTATCGCGAGCTCGGTATCATTCGCCCAGCGCCGGAGACGAACTAAATCGTCCGATATTCAGGTCGCGCAAATTGATGCGCTGCTTCATTGAGGTGTCATCCTGAGCGGAGCGAAGGACCCGCAGTTAGCCCGACGCGCCACCAATGCGCAGTCCCGAAACAGATAATGCTTACTGCGGACTGTTCGGCGTGCTCGAACCCGGGCCGCTGCTCGGCGCGGAGCCGGAACCGGAGTTGCCAAAGTTCCCAAAGCCCGATCCCGAACTGCCACTGGATCCAGAGCTGCCGAAGTTCCCAAATCCCGATCCCGAGCTGCCGCTGGAACCGGAGCTGCCAAAATTCCCGAATCCTCCGCTTGAGCCAGAGGTGCCCGTCCCCGTCCCTGCGGGATTATTCGTCCCCGTTCCATTCACGTTTCCGCCATTTGCGATCCCGCCCGCGTTCATCATCAGGTCCTGCTGCGGGTCATAGACGAACTCCCAGTCCGAGTACTTCTTCTGCTTGTGATACTCAAGGATCGAAGCCTTTTTCACCGGAATCCCCACGCCCACAATCGGTCCGGCGCTTCCGAAGGTCGTGCTGCCGCTCGTGCTGCTTGCTCCCGGCCCATTCGTGCCGGTGGGCGTCGACCCTACACCGTTGCCGTTGGAGGATGTCGTGCCGTTGTTAGAAAACCCAAAGCCGCTTCCCGAAGAACCGATACCCGAAGAGCCGATTCCCCCACTCGAGCTCGATCCATTATTCGAAAAGCCGAAGCTTGAGCTGCCGCTATTGGTCGAGCTGTTGGCCGATCCGCTCGACGTTCCGTTTGTCCCATTCGTGCCGGAACCATTCGAGTCGGTGCCACTTGGAGCGTAAATACTCGGCGTTGCACCCGTGCCCCCCGGCCCCGTCGACACGCTGCTCAACCCCGCCTGCAGCGGCTGTCCGAAGAATCCCGTCGGCGGCACCTTCGCCTCGCCCATGTGGATCAGCCGCCAGTCGTCCTTGCCCGTGATGGGATCGGTATAGCGTTTGCGCAGGAAGCGGATCTCGTTTGTATTCTCGAGCTGCTTGATATCCGTTGGGTAGGCGCCAAACTTCTTGTAGTACAGCTTGATCGCGCGCTGGTATTGCAATCCGCGCTGCACCGCCTCCTGCTCCTTGTCGCGCTGGATCTCCTTGGCCACCCTCGGCGCCGCTACCGATAGCGCCAGCAGCACCAGGAAGATCATCACCAGGACCGTCAGCAGCAGGTAGCCGTCCTCGGCGTTCGTCTGTTCCGTGTCCGGTCTGGCATTATGTAACAGCATATGTGGCTAATTCTGAGAGAGCGGCAGGCTCTGCGTGTTGTGGTACGGAATGTCCTCTATCTCCACCGAGAACGGGCGAATCGCCACCACTCGATACCGTCGGTCCACCACATCGCCCTCATGCGCCAGGAAGATGTCGTCGCCATGCAGCAGGAAGATCTCTCGATTTCCCCCTTGCACGGAGGAGTAGCCATAAAACTTCAGGTCGATTGTCGGCGGCGGCGGTGGACCCGGCGGCGGGGGTGGAGGACCGGGCCGGAAGTTCTTCGGCTTCTCAATGTTGACCGGCGTCGGCGCCGCCGAATTGGGCGAGAAGATATTCCGCCCGTTGCCGGTGTAGGTGGTGTCCTCTGCCTGCGCCATCAGTTCGGGATGCAGCGTCGGATCGAGCGCCGAAGCGCTCGGCAACTGGATCGCTTCATGCGGATAGGCCGTCGCACCCTGCATTTCGACAGTGGACGGCTCCGCGGCTGGCGTCGCGGGTCGAACCGCAACCGGCGCGGGAGGCGTGACAGGCGCGGGCGCGGAGCCCCCGAAGAACTTGGGAACCTGGATGATCGCGATGATCAGCACAACTGCGCCCAGTCCGATGGCCGCATACAATTTCGGCTTACTCTCAGCGCCAACCTGAAGGGCCATCGCTATTCGCCCCCATTCTGGCCGGCAGCCGCCGCGGCTTCATCGCCGCTGCTCATCGGCTGCAGATGCTCTACATCATTCCCGCGCAGATACGTCGTCACCTTCAGCCGCAGGTTCACCAGCCCACCCTGCTGCCCGGTCAGCGTCAGCCCGTTGATCACGAAAAACATCTTGTCCCGCTCGACGCTGTTGATGAATCGCATCACCGATGTGTAGTCGCCGCTCACGCTCGCATCCATGCGCACCTCGGTGACGTCCCGCACCGCCGGCGCAAACGCCGTCTGCACGCGGCTCAGCCGCACATTCGCTTTTTGCTCCAGCGCGCCCAACTCCGCCAGGATTGCCGAGTCCGCGCCCGGCACCCGCGCATCGTAAAAATGCTCCGCGCCGTTCGCGGATTTCGCCACACGTTCCGGAAGATTGCGCAGCGGCCTCGCCTGCAGTTGCGCTGCGCGCAGCTCCGTCTGCTTCATTTCGAGCTCTTCTGGCCGGTCCGCGCGCAGCGTGTGCCATGCCAACGCGAGCTGCACCAGCAGCACCAGATTGGCGATTGCCAGTATCGCCACCGCGGCGATGTGCAGGTTCAGCAGATTGAAGGTGCCGGAGCGTGTCAGTTTCATGGCGTGCTCCGTCCCGGCGATGGCCTGCGCGCGTGTGCCACATGATGATGCGCAGCGTGTGCCACCTTCTTCTGCGCGCCTGCGGTCTCCGTGGCGCTCCCCTTTGCTGAGCCTGGTTTTGCCTCGCGCGGTTCCAGCGGGTTGTACTCGGCCAGCACATCGAAGTTCACGGCATTCATTTCGCTCACCGGCTCAAAGTTGGGGTTCGGCCGGCCATTCTGGTTCTGGCCCTGCGCGGTCTCGCTCACAATTCGCGGCGTCAGGAAGCGGCGCGAGTGTTCCAGGTTCCGCACCAGCGTCACCGCCTTGTCACGCGGTCCGCCCACGCGCATGTGAATGGTCACACTGCCGTCCTTGGCCGGCACAGGATCGATGCTCAGCACCTGCACGTTTGCCGGCAGCACCTGCTCCAGGTCCATCATCACCGCCGTCCACGAAAATGATTTGTGCAGGAAGAGATTATTCAAAAACTGCGCCTGCGCCAGCACCGCGGCATTTTTCGGCTGCCGCATGGATGCCTCCGCCTGCTGCCGCTCGTTGTGCGTCCGCGTAATCGCCGACACGATCGTGTCCGCGCGCCCACGCGCCTCCGCCGCTCTCTGCTGCTCGGTGCGCAGCACCCACCAGAACATCGCCCCCGTCACCAGCAGCAGCAGCGCCACAACGCGCAGCCGTTGGTACAGCGGCCGAAGCTCCACATAAGGGTGCGATGCGAGATTGAGTGTGATCCGCATTAGAGCAGATTTCCCATAGGTGTATCCCGAAGCCAGGACGCGCGGCGCGGCTTTTCCATTGAGAAAAGCCGCTCTGAGAGGAATTCAATATGCATAGTCATGGGAAATCTGCTTAGCTCGCCAGCGCTCCCACCACCGGAGCCAGCATACCGGTCGTTGGGCTGCCTGTTGTTGCGCCATAGCTCTCGCGCGACGGAATCAGGTCGCGCACGCGAACTCCCGGCAATGCGAGCAGCCGGTCCAGCTCGTCCGCGCCGCCCGGTCCCACGGAATAGATCGTGTGCGCGGTCGAAGCGAGCGTGTCTTCGTAATACGCCATCGCCACCGACACCGTCTGCTGCAGCTCCGCCACCGTCTGCGCCTCGCCCGTCTCGCCGTCAGGTCTGTTCAGTCCGCTCTCTCCCAGGTCGATGGTGCGGAACAGCAGCAGGTGCGACCCGCGCACGATCGCCGTCGTAATGCAACTGGCATTGCGGTTCACCAGCAGCACCGGCTCTTCCCCCGGCACCGCCGCCAGCGCTGCCAGCGAGCTCGACAGCACCGCGCCCGGCTCATATCCCGCCTCGCGCACGGCATCTTCATACTCCGCGCGTACCGCCGCCGGCATCACCGCCACTATCGTGCGCACCAGCGTCTCGTTCCCATTCTTCGGCAGCACCTGCCAGGAGATCGCCGCGTCGTCCACCTCGAAGTGCACCAGCTTGCGCAGCCGGAAGCGCAGGATCGGCAGCACATCTGCCGCTTTCGCCGGCAGTGTGTCGAAATCCAGCAGCAGCACTCGTACGGAAGCATCTGGCACAATCACGGTGACTTTCTTTGCCCGCTCGGCAATCGGCTCCAGCGCCTGCTCGATCGCCGCCGAAACCGCCGCGCGGTCGGTCAGCGCCGGCGTCTTTAGGCCAGGCAGCAGCACGCCCAGCCGCAGCGGCGCAAAATGCGTCATCACATCCTGCTCCTGTCCGGCCTCGGTTACCGTGCCCGGGCGCGCCGCCAGCACACCGGCCGGCGTAATCTCGCACGCCAGCCGCGGCCGCAGCGCGTCGATGTCGGAAGGAAAAATGCGCCGGACAATGCTCATCGTGCTTGCGTTACCGTCCCGTCTCGATGAAGGTGACTTTGTTGATCTCACCCAGCGTCGTCAATCCCGCGCGCACGCGGTCCAGCGCCGACTCGCGCAGAAACTTCATCCCCATCCCCTGCGCCGAGCGCCGAATCTCCGAGGTCGGCCGCTTCTCCAGAATCAGCTCGCGGATGGTGTCATTCAAATCCAGCAATTCGTGGATCGCCGTGCGTCCCCGGAAGCCCGTGCCGCCGCACTCAATGCACCCGCCGCCCTCGCGGAAGGGAAAGTCTCGCCACTCCGCCGGATCGAGCGCGCTCTCTTCCAGCATCTGTTCGGTGATATGCGCCCGCCGGCTGCAGAACTCGCAGATGGTGCGCACCAGCCGCTGCGCCAGGATGCAGTTCAGCGAGGAGACGAAGTTGTATGCCTCGACCCCCATATTCAGGAAGCGTCCCAACACATCCAGCACATTGTTCGCGTGGACGGTGGTGAACACCAGGTGGCCGGTTAACGCGGAGTTGATCGCGATCTGTGCCGTCTCCTGATCGCGGATCTCGCCCACCAGGATCTTGTCCGGGTCATGGCGCAGGATCGAGCGCAGCCCGCGCGCAAACGTCAGCCCCTTCTTCTCGTTCACCGGAATCTGCGTGATGCCGCGGATCTGGTACTCCACCGGGTCTTCAATCGTGATGATCTTGTCTTCGTCGCTTTTAATCTCGTTCAGTGCCGCGTAGAGCGTCGTCGTCTTGCCCGAGCCCGTTGGCCCGGTCACCAGCACCATGCCGTAGGGCTCGCGGATGTAGCGGCGGAAGCGGGCCAGGTCCTCCGGCGCGAAGCCAACTACGTCCAGCGTCAGCTTCTTGAACTTTTCGCTCATCGACTCCTTGTCCAGCACGCGCAGCACGGCATTCTCGCCATGCACCGTCGGCATGATGGAGACGCGGAAGTCGATCAGCCGCCCCTTGTAGCGCACCCGGAAGCGCCCGTCCTGCGGCACGCGCCGCTCCGCGATGTCCAGCTCGCTCATCACCTTGATGCGGGACAGGATCGTTGTGTGGTGCTCGCGCGCAATCGGCGCCATCGCCGGCTGCAGCACGCCGTCGATGCGGTACTTCACCAGCAGGGAATCGTCGTACGTTTCAATGTGGATGTCCGATGCGCGCCGCTCGAGCGCCGTGAAGATCGTCGTGTCCACCAGCCGGATAATCGGCGAGATGTCCTCTTCCGAGGTCAACTTCTCGATCGAGATGTTCTCGTCCTGATTCTCTTCCGACGAAATGACATCGAAGGTCAACCCCTCGGAAGCCTCATCCAGCACGCGCTGCGACTGCTCGGTCTTCTTCAGCAGATCGGTGATCTGCGACAGTGTCGCCACGCGTGTCACCACGCGCTGTCCCAGCAGACCGGCGATCTCGTCCAGCATCATCAGACGGCTTGGATCGCTGACCGCGATTACCAGCCGGTCTTCCATCTGCTCCAGGGGCACGAAATTGTAGCGGAACATCAGGTCCACCGGCACCGAGCGGAACAGATCATGCTGGATGCGGAAGTTCTTCAGGTCGACGAACTCGCAGCGATACCGCGCCGCCAGCGACTGCGTGCGCGCCACTTCATCGGCCGGGATCGGCACAGGCATAACGACAACAGGACTCTCAGCCATGCGGGGGAACTCCCTTTCTTGTTAGACGAACGGGCTGCTTCGTGATCATCTGCCCCCCATCTGACCTGCCTGCCCTAGCGAGAAGATCGGCAGGTACAGCGCAATCATGATCGTCACCACCACTACACCCATCACGATCAGAATGATCGGCTCAATCAGTGACAGTGCAGCGGTCAGCGCCGTCTGCACATCTTCTTCAAAAAACTCCGCAACGGAGTTCAGCATCTGCGGCAACGCGCCCGTCGACTCTCCCACCTCGATCATTGACGTCGCCAGCTCGGGAAACACCTTCGTCTGCAGCAGCGCGGAAGACAACGGCTTGCCCTCGCGGACACTCGTCACGCCGGTACGCACCGCACTCGCCACGATGCGGCTCGCAATCGAGCGCGCCGCCGTCTCCAGCGAGGGCACCGGCGGCATGCCCCCTTCCAGCAGCGTCGAAAGCGTGCGCGAAAACTGCGCTACCTGGTACTTCGTCCAAATATTCCCGAAGATCGGCATCTTCAGCCGTATCCGGTCAATGCGGTTCGCGCCGCCGTCGGTCCTGCTCCACCGCCAAAAAACATACGCCATCAGCGCGATCACCGGAATCGCATACAGGATGTAGGCCTGGAAGTTCTTCCCCAGCGCCAGCAGGAACATCGTCAGCGGGGGAAGCCGGCCGCCAATCTGGTCGTACAGTTGCCCGAACCGCGGCACCACAAACGTGATCAGGAAGATGAACATCGAGATCACCATGATCACCAAGAGCGCCGGATAGAACATCGATGCGGTCAGCTTCTTGCGAAAGGTCAGCGAGATCCGCTGGAAGCTCAGATACCGCGCCAGCACATCTTCCAGATGGCCGCTGCGCTCGCCGGCCAACAGGGTTGTCGTGTAGATCGCCGGAAAGCCCCCCTGCGACTCGAATGCCTCCGACGGCGACTGCCCGGTGCGGATGCGCTGCGTCACGCCTTGTAGTTGCGACTGGAAGACCGCGTTCTTCTGGCTCTTGCTCAGCATCTCCAGCGCCGGCAGAATTGGCACCCCGGCGCGGATCAGCGTCAGAAACTGCTGGTTGAAGATCAGGAAGCCTTCGAGCTTGATCTTCCTCTGGCGCGCACGCAGTCCCCGCGCCTTTACCGAATAGACGTAGTATCCCGCCTGCGTGAAGCGGGTGCGCAGCTCCTCGGCGCTAGCCGCCGTCTGCACCTGCTGCTGCAGGCGGCCGCGCTCATCGGCCAGTCGAATCACAAACTCTGCCATGCGCGTGCCCTTGCGGCTACTTTCCTTTCAGACTTGTCAGCTTGGCAATATGCCCCTCGGGGCCAACGACCCAGGGAAGGCTGAGGGCGTTGTAGCCGTCGTTGCCCACAGCAGACCAGCTCTGCCCGTCATCATACGAGACGTCTGTTCCATTCACACCCACCGCGATCCAGGCATTGTCCGCCGCGTCCCACGCCACGCTCGACCGGTACCCATGCGGCATCTTCGTCGCCGCCGTCCATCTGCCGGTCTTCGGGTCGCGCCGCGCCGCTGTGCCCTCCGCCTTGTCCGGGGCCCCGTAATCGCCACCCACCGCAACCGCGTGCCACGCCCCACTCTGGTCCTTATAAAGTCCCAGCGCAAAGATTCCCTGCGACTCGCTCGCCCCCGCCATCGGCACCTCGTCCTTCGCAAAGGTCCAGTACCGCGCCAGGCACCGCTCCGGATTCCGGTGCGCCATCTCCATCCCGCAGTCCAGTCCCCCCGAATAGACGTAAGGGTGCTGTCCCCCGCTCATCCCGCTGGTGCCAAACCACGGAACCGCCACATTCCCCAGCACCGGATCGGTCAAAACCATCGACTGGTTACTCGCCGCAAACGCGCCCAGCTTCTGGGCGCCCAGGTCCAGGTCCTTGCTGGTCACAGACTTCCAGTGCTCCCCGCCATCCTCGGTCCGCAGCAGGGTGAAGTGCCCATCCACTGGATCGCCCAGCAGATACCCGTTGTTCCGGTCCGAAAACACCAGCCCGTCCCAGAAGCCGTTCGCGTCCCTGTTGGTCCCGAGCGCGCTCCAGTGCGCGCAGCCGTCCGTCGTTTTATAGAGCCGGCTCTGCGCGCCCGGCCCCGACGACATCACGATCGCCGTCTGCGCGTCCCATCCCCAGACGCTCCGGAAATCCAGCTTCTCAGCGCCCTCCGGCATCGCACACACCTGCCACACATAGCCGGAGTCCTCGGTCCGCAATACCGTTCCCCGCGCCCCACTCGCCCACGCCACCCCATTGCCCGCCGCGTGAATCCCCCGCAGCGGCTCGCGGGTTCCGCTATGCTCCAGCTCCCACGGATTCCAGACCGTACTCGCCGACCCGCCCTTCGGCTGCGGAACCAGTTGTGCGCAGACGCACGAAGGTAGCGAAGCCATCAGGCCAAGCCCAAGGGCCAAAACGAAGAAAGAACGCATGCCCTTTTAGGATAAATGGCGAAGCCGCTTCGGCCTGCTTACCTGCCAGATCAGCTCTCGCTGGAAACGGCCTTACCCTGCGCAACTATACTGGCCCGCATGGAGAGACTGGGCTCCTTCGCTGCGCTGGCTCTTTCCACGCTCGCCCTCCCGACCCTCACGCTTCAGGCGCAGCAGCAGAATCCTTACAGCTTCTCCACCCAAACCAATCTCGTCACCGTCCCCACCCAGGTCACAACCCTGCAGGGCGAGTTCATCTACGGGCTGAAGGAAAGCGAGTTCGCGGTCACGGACAACGGCGTCCCCCAGCGCGTCCACCTCGAGGAAGCCCCTGAGCAGACCGGCCTCTCGCTTGTGGTTGTCGTCCAATGCAGCGGCGCCTCCGCCATGGAAGCCGCAAAACTCGCCGGCCTCGCCACCATGATCGACGACATTACCGGCGCCGCGCCGCACGAAGTCGCAGTCCTTAGCTACGGCAAGAGGTCGACGCTACTCAGTGATTTCACCTCCGATCCGGCAAAGATCAACGCCGCCGTCTCCGCCATCAAGCCCTGCGAGGGAGCAGCGGCCACCCTCGATGCCGTCGAATACGCGACAAATCTGCTCGAGTGGCGCGAGAATCACTACCGCCGCGCCATCCTCCTCATCGGTGAAACCCGCGACCACGGCAGCCACGCTACCGCTCAGGAGGTCATCGAAGAGCTGGGCCGAACCAACACCGTCGTCAACTCCGTCGCCTACTCGCCCGCGCGCGACCAGTTCCTCAACGACCTCAAGCCGGACGGTTACGGCAGCACTCGCATCATGCAGATCACGCCACTCCTCTTCATGGCCATCAACGCGATGAAACAGAATGCATCCTCCGAGCTGGCAACCCTTTCCGGCGGCGAATACCAGAACTTCACTACCCGCAAAGGCTTCGACAACGCGCTCGGTCACCTCGCAAACCAGCTCCACAACTTCTATCTCCTGAGCTTCCAGCCTCCGGGCCAACCGGCTGCTGGCTATCACTCCATCCATGTCGCCGTGCCGAGCCATCCCGGCTATCTCATCCGCAGCAGAACCACCTACTGGTCCGAGCCCGCCCCACCGTCCGCCAATTCGCCCTAGAACTTGCCCCTGGATCGGTCGCGAAGGGCCGCTCAAACAACACGTGCCATGTGGTATACACTGTATACATGCCGGCAAGCCCCACAGCCCGGAAGATCGCCGCCGCCGCCCGCCATCTCCTCGACAAAGAAGGCGCCGATGCCGTGACCATGCGCCGTGTTGCCGATGCCGTAGGCATCACGGCGATGGCGCTCTACCGGCACTACGCCGATCGCGCGGCGCTCCTCAACGCGCTGGCAAATGAAGGCTTCGACGAATTAGCCCACCGGCTCTCCACGATGCGCCTCGCAGGCGATATCGAAAAGCGCCTGATGAAGATTCTTGATGTCTATCTCGACCATGCCCTCGAGAACCCGCGGCTCTTTGAGCTCATGTTCCTTCGCCCGCGCGAAGGTGCCCGCCAGTATCCGCGCGACTTCGAAGCCGGCCGCTCACCCACCGCCAACCTCATGGCCGAGTTGATTCAGCAAGGCATGGACAGCGGCTACCTTCGCCAGGACGACCTGTGGGAGATCGTCTTCGAGATGGGTGCTCTCCTCGAGGGCCTGGTCATGCTCTATCTCGGCGGCCGCATGGCCATCTCGCCCGCCCGCTTTCGCGCCTTCTGCCGCAGATCCTTCTGGAGGTATATCCATGGCATCCGCAACTAGCCTCAACTGCATCAGCCTTGCGCTCCTCGCAATCGCGTCTTCCGTCATATTGGTCTGGTTCGGCAACGGCCTCAATCCCTGGTGGCCGCTGCTCTGGTTCGCGCCGCTGCCGGTATTGCTCTTCGCCCTCAACAGCGGCTGGCGCAGCACGGCGATCGTCGCAGCACTCGCATGGCTTCTCGGCAGCTTCAATTTGTGGCACTATCTCCGGCTGCTTGGCCTTCCCGCCGCCATATGGTTCAGCATTTTCGGCACGGTCGCGCTGATCTTCGCCGCCGCCGTGCTGGCTTTCCGCGCGCTGGTGCATCGCGGCGCACCGTGGAGCGCGCTCCTCGTCCTGCCCGCCGCCTGGGTCTCCTTCGAATACATCCGTAACCTCACCACGCCGCACGGCACCGCCGGCAGCCTCGCCTACTCGCAGCTCCACTTCCTTGCCTTCCTGCAGCTCGCCTCAATCACCGGGCCATGGGGTCTCAGCTTCCTGCTCCTGCTCTTTCCTGCCGCGCTCGCCATCGGCCTCTACCTGCGCCACCGGCAGCCAAGGCAGGCGATCAGCGTCGTGGCCGCGTCTCTCGGCATAATCGTCCTGGTGTTGGTCTTCGGCAGAGTGCGCCTCGCCATCCCGCAATCGAAGAACGTGAGAGTCGGGCTCATCGCCTCCGACACCCCGGGGAACGTGCTCATCGCCGCTCCCGGTGCAAAGAGCCGCCGCCTGTTCGCTGACTATGCGCGTGTCGCCGAAGGCCTCGCCGCCCGTGGCGCTCAGTTCATCGTCATCCCGGAAAAAATCGCAACCGTCACGGACACAAGCACCGCCGATGCCGACGCCATCTTCCAGCCGCTAGCCGACAAAACCGGTGCGACCATCGTCGTCGGCGTCGTGCATGACTCCGCGCCGCGCGAGTACAACCAGGCCCGCATCTACACTCCCCAAGCCCCGGTGGCGAGCTATAACAAGCACCACATGCTGCCGCCGTTTGAATCGAACCTGACTCCCGGAACCACACTCACCCTCCTGCCCCAACCCCAGGGGACCCGCGGCGTCGCCATCTGCAAGGACATGGACTTCACCCCGCTCTCCCGCCGCTATGGCAACGCGGGCGCAGGATTGATGCTTGTGCCGGCATGGGATTTCAACATCGACCGCGCCTGGCACGGGCACATCGCCATCATGCGCGGCGTGGAGGATGGCTTCAGCATCGCGCGTGCGGCCAAGGACGGCTATCTCACCGTCAGCGACGATCGCGGCCGCATCCTAGCCGAAACCCGCAGCAACTCCGCGCCCTTCGCCACGCTCCTGGCAGATGTCCCCGCCGCACACGAACGCACCCCGTACCTCCTGCTCGGCAACTGGTTCGCATGGCTCTCGCTCGCCATCTGCGCCGGCACCCTCCTGCGGCTCGTCTCACTCGGCGGCCGCAGAGCATCGGCAACAATCCCCTCAGATCCCTCCATCGCCACCCGCACCCTCAGTTCCACCTAAACCATGCCATCCGCAATCCATAGGTTTCCGGGCTGCAACCCCGGCAAGCCACCTGTATAAACGAGGAGAGTCTATACAAGGAGAAAGATCGGTGCGCCTCCGTGCGGCGCGCCACGCACAACACTTTGGGCACAACCACCTCAGCCATCGACTCAGTCCGCGTCGCCGTCGTCGTCATCGGCCGCAACGAGGGCGACCGTCTGCGCGCCTGTCTCGACTCCGTGCTCGCGATGGACTATCCGCGCCATCTCCTCGATGTTATCTACGTCGACTCCGCCTCCACCGATAGCTCCGTCGCCCTCGCTCAAAGCCTCGGCGTGCGCACCATCCTCCTCGACGGCCCCACCACCGCCGCCCGTGCTCGCAATGCCGGCTGGACCCAGACCTCCGCCCCGTTCGTCCTCTTCCTAGACGGCGACACGCTGCTCCACCCCGCGTTCGTCCGCAGCGCCATCCGCCACTTCGCTGAGCCCTCCATCGCCGGCGTCTTCGGCGATCGCCGCGAGATGCGCACCGCCGATTCCATCTACAACGCGCTCTTCGACCTCGACTGGAACACTCAGCCCGGCTTCACTCCATGGTTCGGCGGCGACGCACTCGTCCGTCGCGAAGCCCTCGCCACCGTCCACGGTTACAACGACCGCCTCATCGCCGGCGAAGAGCCCGAGATGTGCCGCCGCATGCGCGAGCGCGGCTACAGCATCCTCCATCTCGCCGAGCCCATGACCGGCCACGACCTTGCCATGCACAGTTTTCGTCAGTACTGGCGCCGCTCCATGCGTACCGGCCACGCCTACGCGGAGATCTCCGCGCTTTACAGCAACACCGCCGATCCGCTCTGGACCGAGGAGAGCCATCGCAATGTCGTCCGCGGACTCTTCTGGCTCGTCGCCCCTGCTGGCTGCGCGGTGGCCACCCTCACCCGCCGCTCCTGGCTGCCCATCGGCCTCTTCGCCGCCGGCGCACTCGCGGTCGGAGCTCGCACTGCCCTCCGCGCCGGCTCACGCATCCCCGTCCAGACGCGTTCGCCGCGCCTTCTGCTCGCCTACACCCTGCACTCCCATCTGCAGCACGTCCCTATCTTCTTCGGCCAGCTTCGCTTCTGGCTTGAGCGGCGCAGGGGCCGCCGATCCGGCATCATTGAATACAAGACCTCCTGACGGGGGCCGGGCTCACTATGTTCGAAAACTTCAGGCAGGACTGGCGAACCTACGACGGCGATCTCAGCCGACGCGGCCTTTGGGTCATGGCCGTCTACCGCTTCGGCCGCTGGCGCTACACCATCAAATCTGGTCTCATCCGCAAACCCTTCTCGCTGCTCTACAAAATCCTCCTGGTCTTCAGCGAGATCCTCACCTCGGTCGAGCTCCCCTGCGAGGTCGCCATCGGCCGCGGCCTCGTCATCGAGCACGCCTTCGACATCGTTGTCAGCGGCGACGCCGTCCTTGGCGACGATGTCGTTCTGCGCAACGGAGTCACCATCGGCCTCCGCCATCGCGCCTTCCGCGGCTCGCCCGTCATCGGCAATCGCGTCGACATCGGCGCGGGCGCCAAAATCCTCGGCCCCATCAGCATCGGCGACGATGTCTCGATTGGCGCCAACGCCGTCGTCCTCACCGACGTTCCCGCCAACTCCATCGCTGTCGGCATTCCTGCTCGCATCCGCCCTCGCTCGGAGCGCGCCGCCCGGGCCTTCGATCCTGTCGCCCCGCCCGCCGCGGCGCTTCCCAACACACCAGTCGAGCACTGAGCCGCCCTCAGTTCATCTCGCTCAATGGTGGGAAATTACTTCAGCCCAGTCGTTGCCTAGGGCGGCGCCAGCAGCCTACTGACCAGCATCGACAATCGCGCAATGTGATCGGATAACTCGCGTGCCGGCGATCTTGCATCACGGGTGCTCTCATCTCCCGCTCGCGGGGTACGCCTCGCAACCCTATTGCCGTGCCCGAATCCCGCGCGCATCCAGGTACGAGGTCACCGCCGCCGTGCTCGCTACAGCATCCGCCAGCCCCACATAGCCATCTGGCCGCACCAGGTACGCCGCATTGTGCCACAATCCGGCATGCCGCATCTCCGCGCGCCACGGAAACACATGCAGCGGCAGCCCGCGTGCGCCGCACAGCGCGCGCATCTCCTTCGTCGCCTCGCCATAGACGTGCACCTGCCACTCCAGCGAAGTCAGCGGTGCAAAGTTGTCTCCGTCGCCATCTGCGTGCTCGACCCACGGCAGGCGATCGCCGCCCTCCACTCTTTCCGTCCATCCCGCGCTCAGGCTGCTGCCCTCGTAGTCGATGGCCGTTTGCGAGACCGTTAGAAACATTCGCCGCCGTATCGCCTTGAACGCGAGAAACAGCGGCATCAGCAGCGGCACAAGACGCAGCCGTACCAGCCGCGCCATCGCCCCGGAGCTGGTGACGCCCGTGAATGCCTGGTCCGTAGTCTCCACCAGTTGCCGCGCAAATCCGATGCGTTCCTGCTCGTAGCTCTCCAGAATCGACGCGTGCGCTCGCCCGCCGACCACCGCAGCCAGCTTCCATGCGAGATTCACTGCGTCGCCGATCCCGGTGTTCATCCCCTGGCCGCCGACCGGGCTGTGGATGTGCGCCGCATCCCCGAGCAGGAACGCGCGCCCCTTGCGGAAGTGGTCCGAAACGCGATGGTGTACGCGATACGTCGAAAACCAGTTCACCTTCTCCACATCAATACGGATCCACGCGAGCACGCGCTTGCTCACGTCCTCCCACGCCAGCTCTTCGTGCGGCTTTTTGATCTCTTCCTCGCGCACCGTCCCGATCAGTCGCGCGCGCCGCTCGCCCTTCAGCGGAAACACTACCAGGAAATCCGTCTTGTCCAGCGCAACGTGCAACTCGCCATTCATCGTGGCGCCGCTCGCCTCCACATCGGCGACATAAAACAGGTGCTCGTACCTTCCGCCCGGGAACCCGATCCCCAGCGCCTCCCGCATCGTCGAGTGCGCCCCGTCGCACCCGGCAATGTACGCCGCCGCGCATCGCTCTTTCGTGCCATCGGCGCGCCGCAGATGCCCAACCACACCATCCGCCGTCTCCGCGAAGCGCACCAGCTCTGTTTCGCGCTCCACTTCGACGCCTGCCTCCGCCAGCCGCTCAATCAGCAACCGCTCGTGCTCATCCTGCGGATAGATCAGCGCATATGGATACGGGCTGATCCCTTTGCCCATCTCGCCAAAGACTGCATGCGCCGCCCGCCTGCCGGTCACCCACAGGTTCACCGCAGACATCTTCCGTCCGGCATCCACTACCGCATCCGCCAGCCCCAACTGCCGATAGAACTCGAGCGTCCGCGCCTGTACCGCCAACGCGCGTGAGGTAGTCCCCGCCTCCGCCAGCTTGTCGATGATGCGCAGCCGCACGCCCACCCGCGCCAGCCAAAGCGCCAACACCAGCCCGGTAGGCCCGGCGCCTACAATCAGCACGTCCGTATCGCGATCCGGCGATCGCGTGTCTTCGGCCGGTAGGGTCTCTGGTAAAAGAGCGGATGCGTCCATGAACCAGCCTCGGCAGCCAGCTTAGAGCAAAAGCGCAGATGGCGTAAGGGAGCATGCGACCGCTGTGGCTGCGTCACTCCTGAGCCTGCATCACTCCTGGGAAAGAGACAGCGCACTCCGCGCCAGCCGAAGCACCATCCCCTCCGCCTCCATCTCGCTCCCACTCTCCACCAGTGCATCGAAGAATTCGAACGAAGTCAGCGCCGCGAGCATCGCGGCCTTCTGCGCTGCATCATCTCCGCCCATTCTCTGGACGATCCGCGTAGCCGCCATCCGTCGCCGCTGGTTGCGAGCCTCGATCACCGTACCGAACTCCGGATCGATCGCCCCGATCCCGTGCACCCGCCGGAGCAGCATCCGGTTCTTCGCCCAGAACCCGCAGAAGACCCCGACGAAGCGCGCAAGCTGCGCCTCCCCCGGCGGCAGCATCACCACCTCGCGCATCCGCTCCATCCCGCTTTCCAGCGCGATCAGGTCGAAGACCGCCTCCAGCACCCCCGTCTTGGTTCCAAACAGGTTGTGGACCGTCTGCCGCGTTACCCCGCTCTCCGCCGCCAGCCCCTCCATCGTCAGCCGCCGGTAGCCGTTCGCCGCCAGTTGCGCCTTCGCCGCCCGCAAAATCGCCGCGCGGCTCTCGTCCATCTGCTCCAGCCGCTTGCCTAAGTCGTATGGCCGTTTTTCCGGCTCTGCCTGTCGCTTCGTCACAAAGAAAATCCTAGAGTCAATAATTTAATTTGACAACATGTAAATTTAAATCTAAGAATAAAGATGTCGAGAAGGAAGGGGCTACAGAAGGGGGCCATCATGAACGGCAATCCGATCAGCCAACATATCGAGCCCTCAGGGCAAGGAACAGCCGCCGGCATCCGGGCTCATTTTCCGCTGGGATTAAAGATCGGCTTCTGGGCCTGCATCGTGATCGCCGTCGCGGTCGTCATCCGCCGCATCGTCGCGCTCTCCACGCCGCCCAGCCCCGGCGCTCCGCCGCAGCTCACCGCGCTCGATGCCTACTTTAGCGCGCACGCTACCCTCACCTACGTCCACATCCTCTGCGCGCTTGCCTTCGTTCTGCTGCTGCCGCTCGTCTTCTGGCGCCGCACCCGCGACTCACTCCTGCTCGCGCGCACTATCTTCCCCCTCGGCCTCGTCGTCGGCATTACCGCCTACGCCATGAGTGCGCACGCCGTCGGCGGATGGCTCGAGCGCGCCGCCGTCCTCTTCTTCAACACCCTCTTTCTCTTCGCGCTCTACCGCGCCTGGTCGTTCGGCCGCGCCAGCGACCGCCCCCAGCAGCAGCGCTGGATGCTTCGCGCCATCGCCATTCTGCTCGGCATCGCCACCACCCGTCCGGTGATGGGCGTCTTCTTCGCCACTTCGCCACTCACGCACCTGACGCCGCAGCAGTTCTTCGGCATCGCCTTCTGGATCGGCTTCTCGCTTAACACCCTGGTCATGGAGTTCTGGCTCCGCACCCGCGGCAGGACCGCATTCGCATAACCGCGCAGAAAGGAGAAAGCAATGAACACGCAAGCAAAACCAGTCGTATCCCCGATAGCCGAGCACAAGGGCCCGCATCCCGGCATGCTCGCCGTCCTCTACATGGTGCTCTTCTGCGCCGGCCTCTACCCCGTCACCCTGTTCTACAAGCTGCCCTACTGGCCCGGTCCCTGGGAGCCCGACTCCGTCATCATCCCGTTCTTCCAGACCCAGGGCGGCCGTGTCCTCCTCTGCATGTTTCTGCAACTCGGCGCCATGATCTGTCTCGGTCTCTTCACCGCCACCGTCGTCAGCCGGCTCCACTTTCTCGGCGTGCGCGCCGCCGGCATCTACATCGCGCTCTTCGGCGGCTTCATGGTCGTCTTCGACGCCATGGCTGGCACCATGGCGATGTGGGCCCTCCTCCGTCCCGGTGTCGCCGCACACCCGGACGTCCTGCTCGCACTGTATTACCTCGGATACGGGCTCGGCGGCCCCGGCTTCTCCATTCCCATGGGACTGCTCATCGCCGGCATCTCTATCCCCGCGGCCTTCATGAAGCTTCTCCCCAAATGGCTCATCATCTTCGGCCTCATCCTCGCCGTCGCAGGCGAGCTGAGCTGGTTCCACCTGCTGGTCTTCCCGAAGCTTCTCTTCCTCATTCCACTCGTGCGCTTCCCCGGCTTCCTCTGGCTCATCGCCGTCGGCTTCCTGATGCCGAAGAGCCGGCAACATGCACAGCAGAGCACATCATCCTGACCCAGGATGAAGAGAATAGCCGAAGCCATCCCAGTGGACTGCAAACCGGCCACGTTTGATCTTCTGAGCTGTTGTACCCCTACGGCATCGTCATCCCGACCGTAGCCGTGGCGCGCAGCGCCACCGCGAAGTGGAGGGATCTGCTGTATCTCTTCTTCCGTATCGGCGCGACGCCCGCTTCGCGTTCAAACCGGAGGCGTCCCCTCCACCACCGGAACCCCAGCCGGAGGCACAAACCGAAAGCTCCCCGCAGCCACCACCGGATTCGCCTTCTCATCCGTGAACACAAAGCGAGTCCGCGAGCCGTCCAGCTCCTCGAGCGTCATCGACCGAATCGTGCCCTCCGCAGTGACAATTAGTTCCAGCGATCGGACCCGCTGCTCCATCCCCCGCGGCACGCCACGCAGCCGGAACAGCCCATCCTCCGCCGGCGTCATGGTCAGCCCGTTCAGCTCCTTTGTCAGTTGCGCGTGCCCCAACAGAAACCGCAGCGGCGAACGCAAATCGTCCAGCTTCTTCGCCGGAATCTGCTGCACCTGTGCATCCCCTGGGGTATAGAACCATCCATACTTCCCATCCAGCACAAAAACCTTGCCCGCCGGCTCGGCATAATTCCAGCGCATGCGCCCCGGCTTCTCCAGCAGCAGCACGCCGCTTTCGTGCCGATCCATCCCCATGCCTTCGTAGCTCTCGGTAAAGTTCACGCGCAGCCGGCGCAGTGTGTTGTAGTGGTGGTCTACCGCCGAAGCAAGCTGAGCGGCAGAAGGCGTCACAGTCTGCGACACCGCCGGGACCACGGCGAGCAGCAGTGCCAGAAACACAAAAGGCCAGCAGCGCGGCTGGCCTTTCGATGGTTTCCCGAAGCTCACGAGATCGGAACCGTGCAGTTGGTGCCTCCTGCCGGGTCGACCTTGATGTCGCCCGACATATCCATGCAGAACCCGCGATGCCCCGTCTTGCCCACCGTCTGCGGCGTGGCCGTCACTTCATAGGAGGTGAACATGTCCTGGTTGTTGGAGCCCGTCGTCTTGGTGCAGTTCGTGATGTTGAAGGCGTAGCCGTCCTTCTGTCCTGTGGCCAGCGATGCCTGCAGCATCTGCGCCGCTTGCGCGGTCGGCGGACCGGAGCTCGCGCTGCCCCCCAGCGCCGTAATCGAGCAGGCAAAGCCATTCGCCGGGAAGTTCGTCTGGTACTGCACCTCCGCCGCTTGGATCGCGCGCAGCGATGCCAGCGCCGAAGTCTCATGCGCCTGGATCATCATGTTCAGCATGCTCGGGATCGCGATCAGCGAGATGATCAGGATCACCGCCATCACGATCATCAGTTCCATGAGTGTGAAACCCGCTTCGCTCCGCCGGCAGCGGCCTTCCGCCAGCGGCTCCTTCCAATACGTCTTCATGATCTGACCCTCGAAATCATCTGGCGCACCCGCACCGGCGAGTACCTGCCGACCGCAGAGTACCAAAATCCCCACGGCGCCGGAAATATTGCCTGAGTGTGCCTAAAAAAGACGCAAGTCACTCGAGTTTCGCTCATCCGCAGGCGCAACCCATAGCCCGTCATCCGGAGCGGAGCGAAGAGTCTGCCCGGAGCCGGGTGCCGGGTGCCCCATCCTACGAAGTAGGGTGGGGTAGTTCCAAGCAATCCAGTCGGCCCGATGGGCCTTACCGATTCAAGCTAGGAGGCTAGCAGCTAACAGACCAGATCCTCGCGCCCCACGCTTCGCCACGATGCCTGGACTTCATGCGAATCGATCGTGAATGCACCGCGGCAAGCGCAGATCGAAGGGCCTTTCAGCAGACCAGATCGCCGCGCCCCACTTTAATCCCGTCCAGCCGCCCCAGCATGGTCACCGCGATCTTCTCCGGATCGAAGAGCTCCCGCGCCAGCACCATCGCCTGCTCCGCCGTCACTTGCTCCACCTGCTGCATCACCTCTTCAATCCCGAAGAAGTGGTCGAAGTACATCTCCTGCCGCGCCAGATTGGACATCCGCGCGCCTGTGCTCTCCATACTCAACACGATGTTGCCCAGCAGTTGATCCTTCGCCCGCCGCAACTCGTCCTCGGGCATCGGCTCCTGCTTCAGCCGCCGGAACTCCTCGGTCACCAGTTGGATCACCTGCAGCGCCCGATCCGACGACGTACCTACATAGACGCACAGCATGCCGGTGTCCTTATAAGGATTCAGGTCGCTGTAAATCGAGTATGCCAACCCGCGCTCCTCGCGCACCGTCTGGAAGAGCCGCGAGCTCATCCCGCCGCCCAGCACGGTGTTCAGCAGCAGCGCGCAATACCGTCGTTCGCTCGAGATGGGGAGCGATGGCACGCCCATGCAAAGCTGTACCTGTTCCAGCGCCTTCTTGTTACGCAGCACGATCTTCGCGCTTGTGCTCGGCGGCAGATTCGCGTCCTCCGGCACCCCCGCCGGCATGGTCTCGAAGCGCCGCCGCACCTCATCCACGAACCGCTGGTGATCCAGATTGCCCGCCGCAGTAAAGACCACGTTGCCGCCGCGGAAGCGATCACCGTAATAGCCGAAGAGCTTCGCCTGCTCCAGGCGTCCTACCGTCTCCTTCGTTCCCAGGATCGGCTTGCCCAGCGGGTGTCCTCTCCAGAAGTTCTGGGTAAAGATCTCGTGCACCAGGAAGTCGGGGTTGTCCTCATCCATCTTGATCTCTTCAAAGATCACGCCCCGCTCGCGCTGAATATCACCTTCGGCAAAGATCGGGTGCAGCACCAGATCGCTCAGCACATCAAGCGCCGTCGGCACATGCTCATCCAGCACCTTAATGTTGAAGCAGATCGTCTCCTTGCCTGTAAACGCGTCAAGGTTTCCGCCGATCGCGTCCACCTCGCGCGCAATCCGCTGTGCCGTTCGCGTCTCAGTGCCCTTGAAGACCATGTGTTCCACAAAATGCGAGATGCCGTTCAGCTCCGCAATCTCATGCCGTGAGCCCGCCCGCACCCACACGCCCATTGCTACCGAGCGCACGTTCTCCATCCGCTCGGTCAGGATGGTCAACCCATTCGGGAGGACCGTTCGTTCCACACTACGTTCGTTCACCATAAAATTTCCGCCGCTCACCCGGTTAAACCGAACACTGGTTAAAAGGCGGACACGCGGGTCCGCGCCAAGCACATGCGTGCCACTCAGCCGTTTGCTCGAGCATTTCCTGATCCCTCGAAAATGCTCTATCCTTGCCTGTTGCCGGATCGCCTCGATGCCACTTGATACCGGATTACCGTCGGAGCCTCAGTCTAGGTCGCTGTCCGGGTCAAAGGGGGAGCGCTTCCTCATTTTAGACTCTGCCGGCCCCGAATCGGTTCAGAGCCCTGCCCCATCTCTGGTGCAACCTCTATTTGGCCTTTCGATTGAGCAACTTAGCACCATCATTACCCACTTTGATGAGCCGCAATTCCGCGCCCGCCAGCTCGCCCAGGCCCTCTACCGCGACTGGACCATCGACCTCGAAGCCGTCACCACCCTGCCCAGCGATCTGCGCCAAAAACTCGCCGCCGCAGGCTACGCGATCGGTCTCCCACCCATCCTCCAGACCTTCCGCTCCATCGACGGTACGGAGCGCTACCTCATCGGCGCCTCCGGCAATCAAACCGTCGAGACCGTCTGGATGCCCGAAGGCGACGGCGCCGAAGACGATGCAGACGACACAGCGCCCTCACGCAAGCGCGCCACCATCTGTGTCTCCTCCCAGATCGGCTGCGCTGTCAACTGTCAGTTCTGTCTCACCGCCAAGCTCGGCATCGAGCGCAATCTCACTGCCGGCGAAATCGCCGGACAGGTCGTCGCTGTCCTCCGCCGTCACCAAATCGAGCTTGGCCGCGACCGCATCAACCTCGTCTTCATGGGCATGGGCGAGCCCTTCCTCAACTATGACGCCTTCATGGCCGCCGTCCGCCTGCTCGTCGGCGAAGTGGGCATTCCCGCCCCGCGCATGACCGTCTCCACCTCGGGCATCGTTCCCGGCATCGAGCGCTTCGCCCAGGAGCTCATCCGTCCGCGCCTCGCCATCTCGCTCAACGCCTCGAACAACACCGTGCGCGAAGCCGTCATGCCCATCACGCGCAAGTGGCCGATCGAAGCCGTCGTCGAAGCCGCGCGCAAGGTGCCGCTCGGCCCGCGCGAAAAAATCACCTTCGAGTACGTGCTCCTGGGCGGCGTCAACGATTCGCTCGTCCATGCCGATGAAGTCGTCGCGTTAGCCCGCCGCGCGAGCTTCCCGTGCAAGGTCAACTTGATCGTCTGGAACCCCGGCCCCGGCATCCCCTACAGGCAGCCAAAGGACGAAGCCGTCCGCGAATTCCAGCAACGCCTCATAGCCCGCGGCGTCCCAACGTTCATCCGCCGCCCCAGAGGCCGAGACATCTACGCCGCCTGCGGCCAACTCAAGAAGACCACCGAAGCCGCTTCCTAGTATCATCAGACCGTGGCGACCATCCACATCTCGGCAGCCGAAGCCGCGCGCGATTTTCCCTCGCTGCTCGCGCGTGTCCGTGAGGGTGCAGAAGTCCTCATCGAAGATGGCGCGCAAACGGTGGCAGTATTACGCTCCGCGGCGCCACCCCGCAGATCGATCTCAGAATCGATCGCGCTGGCTGAAGCCCATTCGAAAGAACTTGGTTACGAACCCGTGATGGATGCAGATTTTGCCGCAGACTTGGAACAGGTTATCCGTAATCGCAAGCCAGCAGACCGGTCCGCTTGGGATTAGCGCGGGAAGCGCATCGCGACGGAAGACCTGCTCATTGGCGCCACAGCCCTCCATCTGGACTTCGATGTGGTGACCCTCAACACAAAACACTTCCAGCAGATTCCCGGCCTGAACGTCGTTACTCTCTGATCGCAGCAACTCTGCGATACAGTGGTTCCGCATGCGCCCACTCGCATTTCTCGCATCCACGCTCCTGCTAGCCGCGCCCGCATTCGCCCAGCCCGCCGACAGCGCCCGCTGCACCAACCTCCAGCAGCTCCAGCTCGACCACGCCCACGTCCTCTCCGCCGAAGTCGTCGCCCCCGGCACTTTCGTAGCTCCCCCGCGCCCAACCGGCAAAGCCGAACAGATCCGGCTCTACAAACAGCTCCCCGCCTTCTGCCGCGTCAAAATCCAAGCCACGCCCAGCACAGATTCCAATATCCGGATCGAAGTTTGGCTTCCCGCCGAGAACTGGAACCATCGTTTCCAGGCACTCGGCAATGGCGGCTTCGCCGGCGAGATCGACTTCGAAGGCCTCGCCCGCGCCCTCGACAGCAACAACGCCACCGCCGGCACCGACACCGGCCACTTCGCCGACGGCATCGACGCAAGGTGGGCCCTCCATCATCCCGAAAAGATCACCGACTTTGGCTGGCGCGGCATCCATCAAATGACTCAGCAGGCCAAAGCCGTCATCGCCGCCTACTACAGCGCACCCGCGCAGCACAGCTACTTCACTGCCTGTTCCGATGGCGGCCGCGAAGCGCTGATGGAAGCGCAGCGCTTCCCCGCAGATTACGACGGCATTCTCGCCGGCGCGCCCGCGTACAACTGGACCACGCTGCTCACCAGCGCCGCCATCGGCATGCAAGGCCTGCTCGCCGACGACGCCAGCTACATTCCCGCCGCCGACGTTCCATTTATCCACCGCGCCATCGTTGCGCAATGCGCAAAAAGGTCAGACAAACACGACGGAATGAAAGACGGGATCATCGCCGATCCCCCCGCCTGCCACTTCAGCCCCGCCACGCTTGCCTGCAAATCAAGCCACACAGAAGGCTGCCTCACCGCTCCGCAGGTCAAGGCGCTCAACGCGATCCTCTCCGAGCACAAGGCCGGTGACACCACCATCCCTGCCATTCTTCCTGCGGGCGGCGAGCTCGACCCCAACGGCTGGCCCAGTTGGATCACCGGATCAGAGCGCGGCAAGTCCGCCATGGCCGGCTTTGGCACCGGCTACTTTGCCAACATGGTCTACAGCGATCCCCATTGGGACTTCCGCACCTTCGATCCTGTCGCCGGTCTCGCCGCCGCGCGCGAGAAGACCAGCCAGCCGCTCGACGCCACCGACCCCGACCTCAGCGCCTTCCGCAATCGCGGCGGCAAGCTGATCCTCTACCATGGCTGGGCGGACGCTGCCATCAGCCCCATCTACACCATCCACTACTACGAAGCCGTCGAGCAGAAGCTCGGCAACGATGAAACTGCCAGCTTTACCCGCCTCTACCTCATGCCCGGCGTCAAGCACTGCGCCGGCGGGCCCGGTCCGGACGCCATCGGCCAGTTCGGCCTGCCCGGCCTGAAAGAATCGAACGCCGGCAACAACGTCATCCATGCGCTCGAAGACTGGGTCGAAGATGGCAAAGCGCCCGGAGCCATCACCGCCACAAAATATGCAGAGCTACCCAACCACCACGCCGACCCGCACAAGATCCTGATGACCCGGCCGCTCTGCCCCTACCCGCAGCAGGCCCACTACAAGGGGAAGGGAAGCAGTATGGAAGCCGCTTCGTTCGTCTGTCAGTGAGTGATGATCAGGCGGTGACGTCGTGCAGCGCGTCTAAATCCGCTTCGAGCCCCAGATGCAGCAGCACGTCAGCCACGCGGTCGGCATTATGGCGCAGCACATCGCCCTCGGCGGCAAAGTCGCCGGTGATTACCCGCACGCCCAGCGCCTCGATGCGCTCGATATCCGGCACGATCGGCGCAGCGCCCTCGCGCGCATAATTGCGCCGCAAGCTTTCGCTCACCGGCGCGGTGTTCACCAGCGCGTAGTCGAAGATCGCTTGGCCGGTATGGTCGTAGATCTTCTCGATGTGCTGCGATGCCGTCAGGTTCAGGCTCTCGTTCGACTGCGTCATCAGGTTGCAGAGAAACACCCGCAGCCCGCGCGCCTGGGCCAGCGCATCGGGAATGCCCTTCACCAGCAGGTTGGTGATCAGGCTGGTGTAGAGCGAGCCCGGCCCCAGCGTGATCAGGTCCGCGCGCGCAATCGATTCGAGCGTCTCGGGCAAGGGCTCCGCGCCCGCCGGCTCCAGCGTCAGCTCGCAAATGCGATGTTGGCTTGCCGTGATGTTGGTTTCGCCTTCGACGATCGAGCCATCATCCATATGTGCGGAGAGCGTCACGTTGGTCGTGGTCGCCGGATAGATGTGTCCGCGCGTCGCGAGTACCTGCGAGGAAAGCTTGATCGCCTGCGCGAAGTCGCCGGTGATCTCGGCTAGCGCCGCGACAAAGAGATTGCCGAAGCTGTGGCCTTCGAGCGAGCCCGTGTCCTCGCAGTCGCCGTTCCCGTTCGCCGCCGCCGCGGATGCCCCAGAACTTGTAGACGAGAATCGATGCCGGAAGAGCTTGGAGAGCAGCGCCTCATCGTCCGCCAGCGCCACCATGCAGTTGCGCAGGTCGCCCGGCGGCAGCATGTTGAAGTGGCGGCGCAGCCGTCCGCTCGATCCACCATCGTCGGTCACGGTCACGACCGCGGCCAGATCGCTGATCAGGCTCGGCGCCGTCGCCGGATCGGCCTCGCTCTGCGGAGAGGGTGCATAGCGCCGCAGCCCGCGCAGCAGCGTGGATAACCCCGTGCCCCCGCCGATCGCCACGACGCGCAGGGATGACCGGCGAAGCGGCGAGCTCGCTGCCGCCTCGCGTCCCGCCGGACTGGAAATCACAGGCATACTGCTGCGGCATCCATCTTATTTTTTATTGCACTTCCGGATAAAGCAGTTCGGTGAACCGCGGATCGTCGGCCATATCCTGAAAGTCCGAGTCCACCCGCGCATGGATGCGGTTCTGCGGATTGATGCTGATCGCCTGCGACAGGTGCTCCAGGCACTGCTCGGTCTGCCCCGTCATGCTCTCCAGGATCGAGAGCCCGTAGAACGCGTAATCAGCCTTCGGCGCCTTGGCCAGGATCGCCTCAAGCTGCTCCCGCGCCTCGTCGTAGAGGCCGGTGTTCAGCAGCGAGATCGCGTAGTCGTACTGCTCCTCCGGGCCGGTGAACTTGCGCTCCTGCTTCGCCGCCTGCCGCCCGCAGGCTTCCAGGTACACACGTGCGCGCTCCGCCACCTCGGGCGAGCTCTGTTCGCTCAGCTTGCGGAAGGCGTCGCGGGCCTTGTCGTACTTGCCCTCCTGCATCGCCTTCACTGCCGATTCGTATTCCTGCATGGTCTTCTGCTGCGCCGGATCGGTCATCGTGCGCACCTTGCCCTGGATCGTCTTCGGGCTCCGCGCCTTGGTTGTGCCTGTGGTTGCCATTGCTTGATCGTCCTTACTCACTCCCTGCATCTCCAGCAGGGGTTTACCGCCGCTTCTGTTGCAGCCGTTGTACACTCCCTACCCCAGGGTCCGTCAACCACACCACAGTGGCAGACGCCCGCTCTCAGAGCCTCGTCTTGCCGGCATTCCTCTGGTAGAGAACGGGGTTCAGCTCTGCGTCGTTGTACATCTTCAATTGCCTGTATTGCTTGAAGCAACGCTCTCCGGCGCAGACCTGAGCCCACAGCCGCTCCAGGCATCGCGCCAGATCGTCCCGCTGCTCCTGTAAGGTAGCGAACCGTTCCATATTCCGCTCGCGATGTCCCGCGGGCGCGCCGATGCGGTCCAGCTCCTTCTCAGTATGAAACAGCTTCAGCGACAGAATGGACAGCCGGTCGATCATCATGCCGGGTGTCTCGGAGTGCTGCTCGCCGGCGGGCTTTATTCCCGCATCACGGAGACTCGCCAGCAGCAAGGCGTCGATCCCCTCCGTCGTATCGTTGCGTAGTTGGTTGACCCGGTCGATCTCCCGCTTCACCGCGGCAATCGCCGCATCGCCGGCGGAAGAGCGTCGCGCCTCATCCTCGGCGTGCCATAGCGCGAAGTTGGCCGCATGCTGCGCCTCGACCAGCCCGTCGACCGTCCTGTCCTCGGGCGGCTCTGCCGGTCTCTGGTGCCACAGCCGGGTGCGTCCATCCTGCAACTGCACGATGGCGCACGCGTCGACCAGTGTGGAGAGTGATATGGGCATGAAACGGGAGCAGCGGCGGTCTGCTGGTGAGCTCGCTGGGAATCGAACCCAGGACCCACGCATTAAAAGTGCGTTGCTCTACCAACTGAGCTACGAGCTCACAGTATCGCTCTGCTGCTAACTAACGGTATCACAGAGCATGGATGGTTCCTCCGGACGCAACATGTTGCGCAGACAGCAAGGGCACCCACCGTGGGTGCCCTTGAAGGTAAGTTGCTGACGGCCTACGGCAGGTAGTAGCGGAAGGAGGTCTCGAACACGTTGTCGGTGCCCGACGCACCGCCGTCTGGGTTCAAAGGACCACCCGTACCGGACCAGAGGTTGCGCTGGAAGTAGCTGTACTGCGCGCCCTGGCGAAGCCCGCCCATTGGACCCTTGTAGAAGTAGTACCAGTAGCCGGTGCTCAGCTCCTGGACATCCTTGTTGTTGCCGCCGCAGTTGGCCGGCGTCGAAGGATCGAAGCCGTCGCCACCGTTTTCCGCTGTCGTACCCACCCCCGGCTCGGTGTTGCAGCCGCTCATGTTGGTAAGCGGAGAGCCGTAGCCCACTTTGCCGAAGTAGCGACGGCCTACATAGTCCCCGCCGTAATTGACGTAGAGGTTCAGACGGCTGGTCGGATTCGCTTCGATTGTTCCCAGAGCGGAGAAGTTATGCAGCGGAGCAATCTGCGCATTGGGTCGCAGGGTGATGTCGGAGATGGTCGAGCTGCCGTAGCGTCCCGTTCCCTCGCCCCAAAGACCTTTCAGCGCCACCGTCAGCTTCTTATTGGCCAGCGACACGCGCCCACTCCCACCAACTCCGCCGGCAACTGTGCTGTCGTTGTAGGCGCCGATGGAGTTCGGAGTCGTCGTGGTGACTCCGCCGCTAGTCGTCGTAGTCGAGTTCGGATAGATGCGATCGCGGAAGAAGCGGGCGATGCCGAAGATTTCGTAGTGGCCAAAGCCCGGTTCGATGGCGATCTTGGCGATCATGTCCGGAGCCAGGTTGAAGGAGTAATTCGCGGTCGAGTTGTAGAGCCCGCCATTGTTGCCGGTCGAACCGATCAGCAGGTTGGTGGGCAGGTTCGATCCTCCAGGATTGAGGGTCTCGGCATTTTCCGCCGAGGCGCCGATCCAGAACTTATTGCCAAAGTCCTTGGTTATCCGGAAACCGTACTGCCGCGTCCATACGAAGCCCGCGGTATATTGCGGATCGATGGTTGCCGGCAGGATCTCGGTGCCGTTGTCCAGACCTTTGGTGGTTTCCGTTGCCAGCGACCACATCTGGCCGCCGGTAAACTTCCAGCCGCTGTTCAGAGCCGCCTGCGCCCAGAGCTGACGCTGGCGCACAACGTAGCTGTTGGACTGGTTGTTGTTCGAAGTGATGCCGGTGCCGAGCCAGTCCATCTCGTAATAGCCGGTCATCGTCATGCTGGCGACCTGGCCGGTTGCCTTGATGGCCAGGCGCGACTGACGGCCCGAACCGTAGAATTCGCTGATCTGGCCATTGTTCGAATACTGCAGCGGAATCCCGGTGAACTGCGTATTGATATCGCCGCCGGTGGCCGCGCTGCGCCACACGGTCGCGGCTTCGATGAAGGATCCGGTTGGCGAGATGGTGATGCCCTTGAAGTGGATAGCGTCGGGATGCTCCACCTTCTTCTCGATATTGGTCTGCGTCTCCTGAATGGAAGAGGCAAGCGAAGAGCTGTTGGTCTTCAGATCGCTGACAGCACCCTGCAGGTTCGAGACGGCACTGGCGTTCTCGGATGTCTGCTGCTGCTGTTGCTGTGCCTGCTGTTGCGCCTGGGCAGCGGCTGCATTGGCCGCCGCGGCCTGCTGCTGGGCAGCCTGCAACTGCGACTGGCTGTCAGTCAACTGCTGCTTGAGCTGGTTGATCTGCGTCTCCATGTCCTCGCGCAGCTGTTGGATCTGCGTCTCGACGGACGGACGCTTTGGCGTCGCCTTTCGCGCTGCACGATGCCGGACTGTGCTCTTACCTGTAGCGTTGCCGCCCGCGGCCGTCGTCTGCGCGTGAGCAGTCGCCATGGCCGACACAAGCACACAGGTCGCCATCGCCTTCAAATGGTTTTTCATTCAGCCTCTCTCCAGAAGTCGTCACACGCGCAACCGCCCGAAACGTTTCCTCAAAGCAGCGGGGCATACGGGTAACGTAGCCATAGGCTGACAGCCGAATGTGAATGCCAGAAGAATGTACTTTGAATAGATGAGGAATCCGGGGCAGATCCCTTACCAGGTGGTACATACGTAAGTTGTGGAAAAGGCATGTTGTTCAGCGTGATCCAGCGCTGAGTAGGTTTGCCAGCAGACGGTATGCGCCCGGCACGCCCTCCGGCGTCTGCCGGTGCAGGGCGAAGGCGACGTAGATGTATTCGCCCTTGCCGAAGCTCGCGTGCAGCAGCCCGCCGCGCTGCGGGTCCTGGCCGGCATCGTGCGTCTCGGTAGGCGCGGCATACTCCGGCGCCCAGGAGCTCATGAAGGAGTGGCCGCGCTCCTCGGCCCATCCGTCAAAATCGGCCTCGGTAATTCGATTCGGCGCCGTCAGCAGCGGGTCCTTCGGATCGAGCAGCGCCACCGGCGCCCGCTCGTCCACTACCCGTTCAGGGATGCCCCGCGCGTTCAGGTGCATCTCGTAGGGTGCGTAGCCATGGTCGAACTCAGGGCCTTGATACATCACCACCAGCGTCCCTCCCGCATGCACCCACGCCAGCAGCCGCGCGTTGGCCAGCGCCAGCTCGGGCCGGGCGGCATAGGCGCGGATGCCGAGCACGATGGTCTGATACCGCGAGAGATCGCCGCCGAGAAGGTCTGCGGCCGCAAGCTGGTCCACCTGCAGGCCGAGCTGCTCGATGGCGCTGGGCAACTCGTCGCCGGTGCCCATCACGTAGCCGACGCGGCGGTTGCCCGCGACCATAACATCCACACCGCGAACATTCGTGTGCGCCGCGCGGTACAGATTGTAGGGAATCAGCGCGCCATATCCGGCGGTCTCATAGCCGACCGTGAAGCGATGGTTGCCGCTCTCCGCAACCGCGGTGATGGGGTAGCTTGCCGCCTGAAGCGCCGGCGCATGCACTTGGAAGCTGAAGACGGCATCCTCGCCCGCGTGCATATGGAACTCCGCTGTTGCCGGCGTTGACTGCCAGCCTTGCGGAAGCTCCAGCCGGAGGGCGCCTGCCGCCGCATCGATTGCATGCAAACGCGCGGGAACGGTGAGGTCGTGTTGGGCATTGCGCGGCGCCGATATCGGCACCACAATCCAGGGCTGGCCGAGCGAAACCGACAGCTCCGGCGTGACCACCAGCGGTGCATAGACTGCGCCCGGCCCAAGCTCAAGGTGCATGGTTTGCACTACCTGGGATAGCCGGATCGGCACGCCGTTGTAGTCGAAGGTCGCCACACCCGTGACTGGATAGGGTGCGAAGGATCGGTTGCGGTATTCCGGCTGGGCGATGTCGTAGTACGCCTGCTCGGTCGAGGGACGGGAGAAATAAGGTGCCGTGGGCGCGGCATCCTCGGCGACGGTGACGTGGAAGATCACGTCGCCGCTGGTGCTGTCGGGGTCATCGAGGCCCGGCGCGCCTTCGCGTTCGACCGTCCAGCGTTCGCTCGGAGGAGTTTCGAGCCCAACCTTGCTGAGTCGAACGGTTTTGGGTGAGCGGAGGTGGATCCGTACCTGAAACTCCGAGCCGGGCGTCACCTGCGCGGCGGTCTGCTGCGGTGTGGAGGGCAGCGCGCCCCGCGGACCCGCATAGAGCTCGATGCCACGCGACCCGCCATTCGGTGTCACCAGCGCGGTCATCTCGATGCCGAGCGCGTCCGCCAGCGCATCGTTCGCCTGCTCGAGCTTGATTTCGAGTTCGCGCTCGACAGCATCCTTCTGCTCCGCGTCTAGGTTGCTTGCCTTCACTGCGTCCAGCAGCTTCGCGGTGCGGCGATACACATCCGCAACCAGCGGCGCCGTCCGTTCCGGGTGGTCCGGCGAGTAATTCAGGATGGCCTGTGCCAGCACTTCGTGGATTCGTGACAGAGGCTGTTGCAAGAATGCGCCCTGCGGTCCGGCCAGTTTCGCCAGCCCGGGCAGGGAAGTATCGATTCCGTCAAAGAAGCTCTGCTCGGTGGACTGCACAGGCACACGCGAGCCGTAGCGATGATAGGCGCTCGATGCCTCGCCCGGCAGGGGCACATTCGGGCCTTCATGCTGCGAGCGCTGCTCGCCCAGGCCGCGCCGTGCGATCTGAATGTAAGTCTGCCCCAGCAGCGGATCGCGGTCGCCCTCGTCGATGGTCACATTTGTCGCGGGAATGCCATCGATATCCGTATCGTTCACGTAATTGTGGAAGCGAACCGGCGCGTATTTGCCAGTCGCGTAATCGAACATGCCCTTGGGCGACAGCGAGAAACCGGGCACGCGCGCGTAGACCTTGAGCGGCTTCCAGGGTTTGAGGCCCGCGGCGATCTGATCGGGAAATACGTTTGGATCACCCGCAGCGTTGAAGACCTCCTGCGTCAGCATGCCGGAGACCTGGTGGTGTCCGTGGCCGTCGGTCACGCCGCCGGTGAAGACCGAGCAGACCACCATCGGCCGGTACATGCGGACGGCGCGCACCGCGTCGTAGAGCACGCGGTCATGCCCCCACTGGCTGAGCGCCTCTTCCATCGTCTTCGAGAAGCCATAGTCGGCGACGCTGCCCCAGTACTGCTGATCGACCCCGTAGTATTCGTCCGCGCGCAGCAGCTCGTTGGTGCGGATCAGTCCCAGCGCATCGTAGTCCGCGGCGGACATCGCGTTCTGGCCGCCCTCGCCGCGCGTCAGCGTGAACAGCGCCGTCCGCACGCCCAGCCCTCGGCTTTCGTAGGTCAGCATCCCGCCGTCTTCGTCATCCGGGTGGGCGACGATCATCATCAGGCTGGCCGTAGTATCCAGCCGCTTCAGGTTTTCGTAGAGCGCCGCGGCTCCCCGGTTTTCCGGCAGCGGAAATGCTTCGACGCTGGGAGGCGAGCTAGGAAACTGATCGGGAGCGACAGTCTGCGCGTAGACCGTGGTCGCCAGCAGAGCAGCCACTGAAAGAAGGTGCGCGCGCCGTAGAGCATTTTTCCTATACGTGTAGACCGGCCAGCAATCGTTCTTGTGGCCTTTCCGTAAAAAAAGGCCACGCAGAGTGTCACTCCGCAGTCCACACCAATGGGAAAAATGCTCTAAGTGCATGAACCTTGAGTGTACCGTTCACCCGCCAAGCGCGCGAGCGCCGGGCGCAACCGACAAGCGCCAGCTACACTGCGTGCAGCGGGCTGCGGCGAGTCCTTGGTATCGAGTCCACGGGTGCCGATCCCGAGTCGCCGAATCGAATAAGCATGCCGACCGACCAGGCCACATCGCGACCGCACCTGCAGCGTGAACTCGGCCAGGGCAGCGCCCTTGCGCTCAACATGCTGGAGATGGTCGGCGTCGGCCCGTTCATCACCTTGCCGCTCATCATCGCCGCCATGGGCGGACCGCAGGCCATGCTGGGATGGGTGCTCGGCGCTGCGCTGGCGCTCTGCGACGGCCTGGTGTGGGCAGAGCTCGCAGCCGCGCTGCCCGAGGCCGGCGGCTCCTATGCCTTCCTGCGTGAGATCTACGGCCCTGGCCGCCTCGGCCGCCTTGTTTCGTTCCTCTATGTCTGGCAGTTCACACTCAGTGCGCCGCTGGTCATGGCCTCGGGAGCAATCGGTCTCGCGCAGTACGCCGGCTATCTGTATCCATCGCTGTCAGTCGGGCTCGCGGCCACAGGCCCGCTGCAGCACGTCCAGCGCACAAGCCTGCTGGCGGTCGCAGTCGTGCTCCTCTCGGTGGCGCTGCTCTATCGCCGTCTGCGCGCCATCGAACGGATGGCCTGGGTTCTGTGGACGGGCGTCGTCTTCACCCTAGGCATCACCATCCTCGCCGGCTTTACGCATTTCAATGCGCACCAGGCCTTTTCATTTCCCGCGGGCGCCTTTCAACTGAACCATCGTTTCCTCATCGGCCTTGGCGCGGCCATGCTGATTGCCACCTACGACTACTGGGGCTACTACAACATCGCGTATCTGGCAGGCGAGGTACGCAATCCCGGCCGCACGCTGCCCCGCACCATCCTCGGCTCAATTGCGATCATCGCGGTGATCTATCTCTTGATGAATGTCAGCGTTCTCGGCGTCATTCCCTGGCAGGAGTTCACCAGCAGCCGCCCGGGCGCCAGCCACACCGCCTTCGTTGCGGAGCTGCTCGGCCGCAGCTTTGGGCCGGTGTGGGCGCGCATCGGCGCTTGGCTGGTCATCTGGACGGCCTTCGGCTCACTCTTCTCGCTGCTGCTGGGAGCCTCCCGTGTGCTCTGGGCGGCAGCAGCAGAGGGCAACTACTTCCGCCCGCTTGCTGCACTGCATCCCCGCGGTGGCTTCCCCGCAAATGTCCTGCTGCTGCTGGGAGGCATCGCGTGCCTCTGCTGCTTCTTCGACTTAAAGGCAATCATCGCCGCGCTGGTCGCTGTGCGCATCGTTCTGCAGTTTCTGCTGCAGCAGGTAGGCGTGGTCCTGCTGCGGCGCCGACGCCCGGAGATGCCCCGGCCCTTCCGCATCTGGCTTTATCCGCTCCCCGTGATCTTTGCCACGGCGGGTTTTCTCTTCGTCCTGGCCTCCCGCGCGCATGCCGGCCGCGAGATCACCGCCGCGCTCTTCGTGACCGTTTCCGGCGTCCTGATGTACCTGTGGCGAGCCCGGCGCGATGCTGCGTGGCCTTTCATCCGGGCTGCAAAATGAGCTACATACGCGCTAGGGTCCGCTCGCGCTTCGCGGGCGTGCTGTAACCAGGACAGCACGCGAGCGTCCAATCATTGAGGCGGCCGACCTGGCCGCCCGGAGAGCAAGATGCTGATACGCAAGCCCGCCGACATTCCCTCATCCGAGATCACACCCAAGGCCGACTACCTGAACCGGCGCACGTTCATGACCGGGATGGCAGCGGCTGGCGTGGCGGTGTTTGGCGCCGAACGCATCGCGCGCCTCGTCTCGCCCGGTGCTGCGAGGGCGGATCAGAAGCTGCAGACGGTGACGAGTCCCTTTTCTGTGAAAGGTGAGACGCCGACCCCCTACCAGGACATCACCCACTACAACAACTTCTACGAGTTCGGCACCGACAAGGACGATCCCGCGCGCAATGCCGGCGCCATGCACACGCGCCCGTGGACAGTGCAGGTCACTGGCATGGTGAAGCAGAAGAAGACAGTCGACATCGATACGCTGCTGAAGCTCCGGCCGATGGAAGAGCGCGTCTATCGCTTCCGTTGCGTCGAGGCGTGGAGCATGGTGATTCCCTGGGCCGGCTATTCGCTCTCGGAGTTCATCAAGCAATGCGATCCGCAGCCGGGGGCGAAGTACGTACAGTTTCTCTCGCTCGCCGACCACAAGCAGATGCCGGAGCTCTACCAGTCAGGCATTGCCTTCCCCTATTCCGAGGGCCTACGCATGGACGAGGCGATGCATCCGCTCACGCTGCTCACCTTCGGCCTCTACGGCGGGACGCTGCCCAATCAGGATGGCGCGCCGGTGCGCGTGATCGTGCCCTGGAAGTACGGCTTCAAATCGGCGAAGAGCATCGTGCGCGTTCACTTCACCAACAAGGAGCCGCCGACCACCTGGAACATGATGGCGTCCAACGAATACGGCTTCTACTCCAACGTGAATCCAAATGTCGATCATCCGCGCTGGAGCCAGAAGACGGAGCGGCGCATCGGCGCATCGCTCTTTCACCAGCGCCAGCCCACGCTGATGTTCAACGGCTACGGCGATCAGGTGGCGAGCCTTTACAAGGGCATGGATCTGAAGAAGTATTTCTGAGAAAGCACGATAGAGTTTCTCCATGCCGAATCGCGCCATCGTTCTCCTGAAGGTGCTGGTGCACGTCGCCTGCCTGGCTCCCTTTTTGATTCTGGCCTGGCACACCTGGCACGATCTCACCCATCCCGACGCGGTGGCCCTGCTCGGACCGGACCCCACAGCAACCCTCTCACACGGCACAGGATTCGCCGCGCTGCGCATCCTGATCATCTCGCTGGCCATTACGCCGGTGCGGCGTCTTAGCAGACATCTGGGCTGGCTCGTCCGCTTTCGGCGCATGCTTGGCCTTTACGCATTCTTCTACGCCTGCGTGCACCTGCTGATCTATCTCAAGCTCTACGCGAACTTCGACTGGGCTACGCTGGTCGACGATCTAAGCAAGCGCCGCTACATCATCGTGGGATTTTCTGCGTGGCTGCTGCTGCTGTCGCTGGCGCTCACATCCACCAAGTGGTCGATCCGCAAGCTGGGCGGCAAGCGATGGCAGGCGCTGCATCGGCTGGTTTACGTCGCCGCGGTCCTCGGCATCATTCACTACTGGTGGATCGTCAAAACCGGCGTGCTCGATCCTTTGAAGATCACCATCGTTCTGGCGATCGTGCTTCTGGCCCGGCCCGTGTGGTCCCTGATCGACGCGAAGCGTCGGCAGCGGCGCATGGCTGAAGTCTGATGCGACGTCAGTTGCTGGGAGCAGCGTTCACGATCAGGTCGGAGATATCGGTCCCGTTGACCTCAAGCGCCTGGCCGGGGCTGGTGTAGCCCACACGCGTCGAAGGATCGTAAGCGTTCGAGATCTGCACGGTAAATTTTCCGTCGGGCACAGCGTTGAAGGTGAATGTGCCATCGGCTCCCGTCGTTGCGCTGATCGAGCCGGTATCTCCTGAGCTGAGCCGCAGTTGCACCGAAGCACGAGACAGCGCATGGCCGTCCTGCTGCGAGACGACGACTCCGCTGACGCGATGCATGCCGGCAGCCGGAATCTGAATGTCGGCTCCCGGCACCTCATCCCCGGCATGCACTTCGAGCTTCTTCGCGCTGCTGCGCTCGATCGTGTTGCCGTAGTAGATAGGAAAGATCGAGCGTGGCGCGGCGGAGACGATATATGTGCCTTCGGCCAGGCCGGTGACGCGGAACTGGCCGCGGTCGTCCGTCTGCGCAAACCCAGCGAAGCTCGGCTGCTGGGTGGTGCCGGCACTCTGCGCGCCGCTGCTGCTCGGCGGCATGATGTAAGCCTGCACCGACATGCCTGCCGCCGGTCCGCCATCATCGAAGCTGACCGTGCCGGTGATGGTGGCGCCGCGATAGATCATCACCTGCACATTCGCCGCCTGATTTGCCGACACGCTCACCCGCGTAAGTTGCGCGGTGATCCGGTCGCGATCCGCCGGCGCAAGATTCTGCATGCTACGCAGCCCGCGTAGCGGCTGGACGTATCCCGGCATCATCACGTCTGCGTAGTAATCGCCCGGGGAAACGCCCGTCATCCGGAAAGAGCCATCCGATCCGGTTGTCGCGAAGCCGCCGCGCCCTCCGAAGTTCCGTTGGAAAGTGATACCGGAACCGCCCGAGCCCGAGGTGGCGCCGTTTACGCTATCGACCGACTCCAGTCGAATGTTTACAAAGCGCGCCGGCTTCTGCGTATCCGCGCAGTAGACGTGTCCGGTTACGGTGCCGGTATCTCCATCCTGCGCATGGACAGCGAACACAGCAAGAGCGGCAACGACCATGCAGAGCAGGGAAGCGAGTTGCCGGTGATGGCGCATCCGTCCGTGTCCTATGCGTTTTAGTCCTATGCTTTTTGGTCCTATGCTTCTTCGATGCCGGCGAAGATGTCCGTCTCTCCCTCAAACCGCTCCGGGTTGCGCGCGGAGGCCAGCAGATAGTGCTCCTCGTGTCCGTATCTCTCGTAGGCTTCCGCTGCCCGGCTCATCACGCCTTGCGTGTCGTGCGCCTCGATCGCCTGCCGCTTCACCTCCTGCAGCAGTCCCAGGTCAAGCTTGACCGATGCTGGAGTACGCGGCGCCACGGCGGCCTCCTCCTTGAACTTCGAGACTGTGAAATGAGTAGACGAATAATAGAGCTTCTGAGGTGCCCACAATTTCAATCCCGCTTCCAGTTGCTCTTTGGCGAAGTTGCTGCGGCCGCTCCAGTGAAACGCCGCCGTCGCGGCGAAGCTTGCCACCGCGTGGTCGCGATGCAGGTTTGCACCGCCATCGCCCCCGAAGGTGAGTACGATGTGCGGACGAAGCATCCGCAGGCGCGCCACCAGCCGCGTAACCATCTGGAATAGATCCGCTTGGATCAGCGCGCCATCCGGATACTTCCACACCTCATACCGGGTCACGCCAAGAATGCCGCAGGAAACGTCCAGTTCCGCCAGTCGCGCGGCAGCCAGCTCATCATCGCTGCGGGTATCGCCGCGGTTGGAGGCGGCGCGGCCCTCGGTCAAACAGATCACGGTCGTATCGGCGCCGCGGCCGTGCGCCATCAGCAGAGCGCCGCCGAACCCGGCGCTTTCATCGTCCGGATGCGCCGTTACGCACATCAGCCGTAGTGCCAACCTGTTCTCCTTCAAGAAAGCTGTCGATTGCTGTCGGATAATCCCATGGCAGCGAGCGCTGGGCCACCGGCCGGAAGCTGAAACGGTGCAGCGGCGTGGGGCCATGCTCGGCCAGCGCGCGTTTGTGCTCCGGCGTAGAGTAGCCCTTGTGCGAATGCAGCCCATACTGCGGCCATTGCTCGTGGTATTCGCACATGCGCCGGTCGCGATACACCTTGGCAATCACCGAAGCAGCCGCGATCGAGATCGACAGCGAATCGCCATAGATGATGCTGGTCTGTGCGCAGGGAAGATCGAGCCGCATGGCATCGATCAGCAGATGATCCGCCGCCGGCATCAGCCGCGCGACCGCGCGCAGCATCGCCAGTTTGGATGCCTGGTAGATGTTCACGCGGTCGATCGTCTCCGCGTCTACCTCTTCGATCGCGAAGCAGACCGCGCGTGTCTCGACCACTTTCGCCAGCCGTTCCCTGTCGTCGCGCTCCAGTTGTTTGGAGTCGCGCAGCCCACGAATGCGGCACTCCGGCGGAAGGATCACGGCGGCTGCGACCACCGGGCCGAAGAGCGCGCCGCGCCCCACCTCGTCTACCCCGGCAACCATGACCGCGCCAGTCGCGCGCGCCTGCTTCTCATAACGAAGCCCGCAGTGCAGCTTCCGCAGCATGCGCATCTTGCGCGCAGAAGGAGAGAGCGCTTCCTCGTCGAGTTGCTCGATCTCCTGTTCGCTGATCACCTTCGGCGTGGACATCTGCCCCAGTGTACGTCGGGGCGGCATGTCGAAAAACAGGGCCGCATCGCTGTATTCCGCAATGCGGCCCCTCCTGCGTCAGTGACGCTGAGCGGCCGGTATGTCTAGGCACTCAGCTCGGCCTCTTCCGCAGTGGCATCGTCCTCATCCACACCGCCATCCGGCAGCAGGCCCAGTGCCTGCCGCTCAAACAGGCGCTTGTAGATGCCGCCCGGCCGTTCAACGAGCTCTTCGTGCGAGCCCTCTTCGACCACCGAGCCCTGCTCAAAGACCAGGATGCGGTCGAGCATCCGCACCGTGGAGAGCCGATGCGCGATGATGATCGCCGTTCTGCCCCCGTCCGCATCAAGGATCAGCCGCTGCATCGCCTCCTGGATCAGCGCCTCCGACTCCGAATCAAGGCTCGACGTAGCCTCGTCCAGAATCAGGATCGGCGCATCGGCCAGGAAGGCCCGGGCCAGCGCGACGCGTTGCCGTTCGCCGCCGGAGAGCTTCACACCGCGCTCGCCCACCAGCGTCGCATAGCCCTTCGGCTGCCGCACGATGAACTCGTGCGCATTCGCCAGCCCTGCCGCGCGCTCGATCTCGGCGATCGATGCGCCCGGCCGGCCGTACGCGATGTTCTCCGCCAGCGAGCGGTGAAACAACACCGGGTCCTGCGCCACCAGGGCGAGCTGCGCGCGCAGCGACACCTGCGTCGCATTGGCGATCTCCTGCCCATCGATCAGGATGCGGCCGTCCGTCACATCGTAGAGCCGCTGCAGCAGCTTCACGAATGTCGTCTTGCCGGAACCGGAATGTCCCACCAGCCCCACGCGCTCGCCCGCTGCAATGCGCAGCGAGAAGTCGCGGAAGAGCGGCTCGCGCTGCCCGCCGTAGCGGAAGGTGACGCGATCGAATCGCACCTCGCCTTCCCGAATGTGCAGCGCACGCGCGCCGTCGCGGTCCGCCACGCCCAGCGGGTGCGAGTGCATGGCCACCATCTCTTCCATCTCGTTCACGCTGCGCTGCAGGTTGGCTACGTGCTGGCCCACATCGCGCAGATATCCGTGCACGACGAAGTAGCTGGTGAGCACGAACGTGACATCGCCCGCCGTCGCTCGCCCCGTCCACCACAGCCACACCGCGCAGCCGGTCACGCTGGCCCGCAGCACCAGCAGCACCAGTTGCTGCATGCTGCCACTCTTGGTGCCGCGTATCCAGTGCCGCAGGGTGCGCCGCCGCCATTTGCCCATCACGGTGGACAGGCGATCGTCCTCGCGGCTTTCCGCACCGAAGGACTTCACCACCGCGTTGCACGTAACTGCGTCGGCCATGGCGCCGCCCACCAGCGTGTCCTGGGCGTTCGAGAGTCGCGCCGCCGGCGCAACATAATGCAGCGACAGCGAGACCGACAGCGCCACGTAGAGCACCGCGCCCGTGCCCACCACTGCGCCCATCGCCGGCCAGCGCCAGCCCAGCAGCACGGACGACCCGATGAGCACCAGCAGCGCGGGCAGCAGCGCCAGCAGCAGCGTGTCGTCCATCATGTCCACGGCCCACATGCCGCGCGTGACGCGCCGCACGATCGAGCCGGCAAAGTTGTTCGCATGCCAGTCCGTGGAGAAGCGCTGCACCCGCCAGAAGGCATCGCGCGCAAAGCGCGACATCAACCGCGACGTCAGATAGCAGATCGCCACCAGTGCGAAGTATCGCCCGGCCACCAGCACCCCACCCAGCGCGGCCATGCTCCCCAGCGCCCACAGCGCAGCGTGCAGCGCCTGCACCTTGGGATCATGTCCGTGCGCCGCGACCGCATCCACCAGCCGTCCGGCGTAGAGCGGCATGAAGAGATCGGCGACCGTGGCCGTCAGCATCGCCGCGGCAACAGCGGCGACCAGCCACCCCTCGCGTCGCCAGTGGCGGAAGAGGAAGCGCAGAACGTCACGCATTGCGCTGTTATTTCGAGAGGCTTTCATAAGGTCACTCGCTCAAGTGCGGGAACGGCTCCGAGCCGTTTCCCGGAAGAACCGCAACTTGGAAGTGAAGAGCCTCGGATACCAAACCCGATTCTGCTGTGCAGAAAGGGAAAGGCCCTGAGGCAGCGCCCCAGGGCCTTCGCAAAATGCTGACGAAGACGCTACGTGCGCTCCACTTCCTTCAGACGGGCAGCCTTGCCACGCAGGCCGCGGAGGTAAAAGAGCTTCGCGCGGCGGACACGGGCCGAACGGATTTTCTCAACCTTGTCCACCACTTTCGAGTTCAGCGGGAAGATACGCTCCACCCCCTGCCCGAAGCTCATTTTGCGGACGGTGAAGGATCCCTGCGGGCCGTGCTTCTTGGCGATCACGACGCCTTCAAAGGCCTGCAGACGCTCCTTCTCACCTTCCTTGATCTTTACCTGCACGCGTACCGTGTCGCCGGGGACAAAATCGGGAAGGTCCGTACGCTGGAGCTTCTCGGCAAGACGCTGCATGACTGGATGAATGGACATGACTGATTTCCTAGGGATTATTTCGAACTCTTAGTGTACACGATTTTTACCCGGATTGGCATAGCAAACCCGTGCCTAGAGGCAGGCTACACTTGCCAGACGAGCCTGCTCGCATGCGATCTCTCCTGGTAGTACTGGCCTTTATTTCCGTTGCCGCAGCGTGCACGCTCGCTAATGCACAAACCCTAGCTCCGCCCCAGCAGTCCGGCACAGTCTTCCACGCCGGCACCACCCTGGTCCTGGTCCCTGCGCTGGTGCGGACCAAATCCGGCGAGCCGGTCTACAGCCTGACTGCCGATAACTTCCTGCTGACAGATGACGATGTGCCGCAGAAGCTTGCGCTCGAACAGGATACCGACAGCGAGCCGCTGGCGCTGGTAGTTGCGGTGGAGATCGGAGGCGCGGGCGCTCGCCATCTCGACGACTACCGCAATCTGGGTTCGACGATCGAGGCGCTGGTCGGCAATGTCCCGCATCGCATCGCGCTGGTCGGTTTCGATAGCGAGCCGCGTCTGCTGGAAAACTTCACGCCGAATATCGACGCCATCGCCGCCGGGTTGCACGACCTCGAATCCGGAGACAACCAAGCCGCCATCCTCGATGGCCTCAAATTCTCGGTCGATCAGTTACAGAAGCAGCCTCCGGAGTATCGCCGTGCCATAGTTCTGCTCAGCGAGACGGTCGATCATGGCAGCCAGATTCCACTTGAAGACGCGGTTCGCGCGGTCAGCGATACCAACACCGTGATTTACAGCTTCGCCTTCTCGTCGACAAAAAAGATCCTACAGCCAAGGCCGAAAAAATCCCCCCCTCATCAGGATCCGGCCCCGCCCGGTGGCTGTCTGGCGCAGGATCCAAATGAAGATCCTTCAGAAGCACAGGGCAAATTTGAA
>DASYBK010000097.1:0-52421 GCA_036500805.1 Acidobacteriaceae bacterium
GCCACCGCCTGCAGCGCCAGGTCCCTAGCCCCACCCCGGCCAGCATCACGACAGATCGCAAGCGCCGCACCCCTAGTCTGTAATCGTAAGCTCAGACGGAACCGCAAGCGTGAGCGACCAAAGGAAGCGAACCCAGTAAGCGCGCCAAAGGCGCAATCGCCTCGGACGGCCAGTCCGTGAATGTTCGGCGCAGAGTGACAAATTCCCTTCCCATCCGAGGCATTTTGCGCGACAATCCGTGCGCCGTACTTTTTCCGCAAAGAAAGCGAGCGAACTCATGTCCATTTCCACCCGGGCACTTGCCGAATTCTTCGGTACCTTCTGGCTGGTCTTCGGCGGCTGCGGATCCGCGCTCTTTGCCGCCGCCTATCCGCAGCTCGGCATCGGCTTCGCGGGCGTCGCACTCGCTTTCGGCCTCACCCTGCTCACCATGGCTTTCGCCATCGGCCACATCTCCGGCGCGCATCTCAACCCGGCCGTCTCCTTTGGCCTCTACGCGGGCGGCCGCTTCCCCGCGGGCGATCTGCTCCCCTACATCATCGCTCAGGTGCTCGGTGGCATCGCTGCTTCGGGCTGCCTTTACATCATCGCTAGCGGCAAGGAGGGCTTCACCCGCGCCGCCGGCTTCGCGTCGAACGGCTACGGAGCACACTCGCCCGGCGGCTACTCGCTGCTCGCCTGCTTCGTAGCGGAGTTCCTGCTCACCGCCTTTTTCCTGCTCGTCATTCTTGGGTCCACGGACGAGCGCGCGCCCAAAGGCTTCGCGCCCATCGCCATCGGCCTCTGCCTCACGCTCATCCATCTCGTCTCTATCCCGGTTACGAATACCTCGGTCAATCCCGCGCGCTCCACCGGACCCGCTCTGGTTGCCGGCGGGTGGGCGCTCTCGCAGCTCTGGCTCTTCTGGGTCGCCCCCATCGCCGGAGCCATCGTCGGAGGCCTCGTCGCCCGCGCCTTCTTTGCCGCGCCGCAACCGCCCATCCGCGAGGAAATGGCCAAGTAGCATCGGCAGCAGTACGGACCTGTGAGAGTCGTCAATCAGCCCCGGGAATGTCCTTCGCCGGCACCAGCGCAAGCATCACCTTCGGATGCGACGGATCAGGCTTTCCCAGGCTCGCGTATGCCGCTGTCTCCAATCCGGGCGTCGCCTCCGCCACCGCGCCCTGCGCATCCACGCCGCGCGCCAGCCGCGCCAGCAGCCGCAGACACCACCAGTTCGGCGAGCCATACAGCGTGTTTTCGTCTGGCGAGTTTCCCCACGGATTCAGCTCCGGACGGCTCTCGAGCGGAATCCAGAAGTCCGTCGGCTGGCTTGGATCGACACCGGAAAATCCCTCCCCCGTCACACCGAGAATCGCGAATGGAATCCCTTTGATATAGATCGTTTGGCCCAGCACCCCTGGGTCTCGCTGGAACAACTTCGTCCAGCAGTCCAGGCTCAGCACCACCATCGGCGTATGCCGCCGTTCGTCCTCCAGATTGAAGCCGGTTCCCAACAGCATCTTCACACCCAGCCCGGAAAAAAAGTTCCCGCTCACCATCTCGCCCGTCTCCTCTTGCGGCGCTCCCCTGGCCTGCACCGCAACCTTGTCCTTGCTCAGCGGCGCAAAGGCCATCACTTCGGAGAAGGCCCTGCGGTTCTGCCGCAAAGCTTCAAACGCCGGCCGCGAAAACGAGGTTGTGGCGTCCCCTGAACTCGAAGCCCCGCTGGGCGGCCCCGTCGGCACATGCAGGGAATACAGTTGCCCAGGAGTGCGCAGCAAAACGCCATGCGTCACGCTGAAGATCGCGGTAGCCGCGCCAATGACCAGTGCCAGCGTCAGAATCGCCGTGAGCACGAAAACTGGAAACCGCCGCGGTCGCGGAAAGCCAAACCGGAGACCTGGCCATGCCTTCGCAACCGCAATCGAAGCGCTCGCGGCCATCACTTGCTGCTGCATCCCGACGGCGTTGGCGAAGCGGAGTTGCTCGTCATCCTTTGTCCCTTTCGTTTCGGCATGGAGAACAACTCGCCACTGGTAGTGGAGAGTATCATCGGCCTCTCTGCGACATGTTGACATCCGACCCGAACGGTGCCATGCTCAGGACGGATGTCTACCCAAACGAACCCCGATGACCGCATCGCCCTGCTTCAGGGCACGCTGGACCTGCTGATTCTCAAGACGCTCGCACTGGGACCATGCCACGGTCAGGGCGTGGCGCGCTCCATACAGCGCCAGTCCGAAGAGGCCTTTTTCGTAGATCACGGCTCGCTCTATCTCGCCCTGCAGAGGCTCGAAGACAAAAAGTGGATCAGCGCAAAGTGGGGCGTGAGCGACAACAACCGCAAGGCGCGCTTCTATTCGCTGACGGCGAAGGGCCGTGCCAAGCTGGGGACGAAGACCAGCGAGTGGCAGCGACTGACGCGGGCCATGGAGTTGATCCTGGGCAGCAACGCGGGACCGAGCAGTAAGCAGGCATAGTCATGTTCAAACGCCACCGCAGCGCCGACGATTTCGCCCATGAGATCCGGTCGCACCTTGAGCTTGAGGCCGATGAGTTGCAGCAGGAAGGCTTGAGCGAAGAGGAGGCGCGCCGGCGTGCGAAGATCGAGTTCGGCAACGTGCGTGCGGCGGAGGAGCACTTCTATCTGAAAGATCGCGTGGAGTGGTTCGACAACCTGGTGCGCGATCTCAAGTTCGCAATTCGCCAGATGGTCAAGCATCCAGCCTTCGCCGCCACCGCAATCCTGGTGCTCGCTCTCGGCATCGGGGCCAGCGTGGCCATCTTCGCTTTCGTAGACGCCGCGCTGCTGGAGCCGCTTCCCTATGCGAACCCGAACCGGCTGATGTCGGTCAACGAAAGCAGCGTGGAGGCTCCGCGCTGGCCGCTTTCCTATCCCGATTATCTCGACTGGCAACGGCTGAACAAATCCTTCCGCTCGCTCGATGTCTACGGTGGAGCGGGCTATCTTCTGCGCACACCTTCCGGCGCAGAGCCAGTGCAGGCCGAGCGTATCAGCGGCAGCTTCTTCAAAACCCTGGGCATCCGCCCCATGCTGGGCCGCGACTTCTATCCCGGCGAGGATCAGCCCGGCGGTCCCAATCTCGTGCTCCTGAGCTATGGTGCGTGGCTCGCTCGCTTCGGCGCGCGGCACGATGTGGTCGGCCAAACCATCGACCTCGATGGCACCGCCTACACCATCATCGGCGTTCTCCCCCGTGCCTTCTCCTTCGCGCCCGCCGGCAACGCGGAGTTCTGGGTTCCGCTCAACACCTTCAGCCCTCACGAGAAGATGCGGAACTTCTATAACTTCTGGGGCATCGGAAGGCTGCGCGACGGCGTAACCACGCAGGCGGCGCTGGCCGAGATGACCGCGATCGCAAAGCAACTGCAGCGGCAATATGGCGTCACCGGCCGCGACCTCACCGCTAGCGTGATCCCGCTCTCTGAAGTGATCGTCGGCGATGTACGGCCCATTCTCCTCACTCTGCTGGGCGGAGCAGTGCTGCTCCTGTTGATCGCATGTGTGAACGTAGCCAGCCTCGTGCTGGTGCGCGCCGAGAGCCGCGGGCGCGAGATCGCCGTCCGAGGCGCACTGGGCGCAACGCCGGCGCGTTTAGTGCAGCAGTTTGTCACCGAGGCCCTTCTGCTTACCGTATGCGGCAGCGTGGCCGGCGTGCTCGTTGCCGGCGGGTTGATGCATCTGCTGGCGCACCTGGTGCCCAAGGACATGGCGTCCAGCATGCCGTTTCTAAAAGGCGTGAGCCTGAACGCGCACACCGCCGCATTTGCCGCCGCAATTGCGCTCATGGCCGCATTGCTGCTGGCCGCAACGCCAATCTTGCGGCTCTCTTTCCAGAAAGTGCGCGACGGATTGACCGACGGCGATCGCGGCAGCTCTGGCTACCTGTGGCGCAGGCTGGGCGCGAATCTCGTCATCGTGGAGCTCGCCATTGCGGTCGTGCTGCTCGCCGGCGCGGGACTGCTGGGCCAGAGCCTCTATCGCCTCCTCCACGTCCCTGTCGGCTTTGCTCCGGATCATCTTGCGACCGTCGAGGTCATGGCGCCCGGTACCGTCTATCAGAGCGACGAACAGCTCACCGGCCTCTACCGGGAGATCGTACGGCGCGTCTCCAGCCTGCCCGGAGTGGCGTCGGCCGGTATGACCAGCCTGCTCCCGGTAGAATGTAACTGCGCCATTGACAGAATCCATTTCATCGGAAAGCCGTACCATGGCGAACACAATGACGTGGACGAGCGTCACGTCAGCGCGGGCTATCTGCCGGCGTTGAACGCAACCCTCCTGCGCGGGCATTTCTTCACCGATGCCGACGATGCCACTCGGCCGGGAGTCGCGGTTATCAATCAGGCGCTCGCCCGGAAGTATTTTCCCAATGAGAACCCCATCGGCCAGCAAATCGCCGATGACGAGGGCGGCCTTCCCTCCGTGTGGGAGATCGTCGGCGTCGTCGATGACATTCGCGAAGGCCCGCTCGATGCCGTCACCTCGCCTGCGGAGTACTTCCCCCTCAGCCAGACGCGCGACCACTCCTTCGCCCTCGCCGTGCGCACCCGGCAGGATGCGGCCACGCTGCTGCCGCTGCTGGTCAGCACTCTCCACCAGATCGATGCAAACCTTGGCGTATCCGACGAAGCGACCATGACCGCGAAGATCGACGCCACGCAGGCAGCCCTGTTGCACCGCTTCTCTGCATGGCTGGTCGGTGGTTTTGCCGCGATAGCTCTGGTGCTCGGCGTGGTCGGGCTCTACGGAGTGATCGCCTACTCCGTGAGTCAGCGAACGCGCGAGATCGGGGTGCGCATGGCGCTCGGCGCACCGCGCAGCGCGGTCTACAGCCTCATCCTGCGCCAGGCAGGATGGCTGACCGCGGCCGGGCTGGCCATCGGGCTGGTCTGCTCGGTCGGAGCATCGCTGCTGATACGAAATCTGTTGTTCGGCGTCGCCGCCTGGGATGCGATCACTCTCACCTGCGTGGCCGTCTCGCTCGGCCTGGCCTCCATCGCCGCAAGCTTCCTGCCCGCACATCGCGCGGCATCGGTAAATCCAGTCGAAGCCCTCCGTGCCGAGTAATCCGACCGTGAGGACAACTATCTGGTGCGCCGCATCTCCGTAGAGATGTGACTGCGGGCGAGATCGGCGGCATGAACTGGCTCGTGCCCGGATTCCTTGCAGCAGAGAAGAAGGGACGATCTGGTAAGAGACGAGAGCGAGCAGCGCATCCGCGTTAGCCTCGCTCTCATGCACGATGCCGGTTACAACCTCGCCGAGGCGCCCCAGACATGGTGGCTGCTGGCCGCAAAAAAGCCGACGCCGCGTTCCGAGATCACCATGCCGGACGAGGCGATCTACGCATACATCACCATCGGATCGATGTGGAGAAATACCGCCCGGCAGTGATCCGCCGGTTGAGCAAGCGGGTGCAATCGCCCTAGAATGAATGTTCAGTTCGCATTCAGTGACAGCCGGCAAAGACAAGCGCGAAGCGATTCTGCAGGCCATGCTCGAGCTGGTGGCCGAACGCGGATTTCATGATGCTCCCATGTCTCTGGTCGCCAGGCGTGCCGGCACTAGCGCCGGCATCATCTATCACTACTTCCCCAGTAAGGATGAACTGATCCGTGCGCTCTACCTGCATGTAAAGGCGAATATGGGCCGGTTCCTCATCGAAGGCCAGGTCATTGGTATGCCTGCGGAGCAGGCCTTCAAGAGGGTTTGGATGAATGCCTACCATTTCTATCGTACCCATCAGCAAGAGATGAAATTCCTCGACCAGTTCGAGAACTCGCCCTATTGTGGGGGCTCTCCTGAGGTTGAGGCTCTGGTCGAACAGGATCAGAACATTGCTCTGCTGCTGCATCTATTCCGGCCAAGAAACGCTGGCGGTCCCATCAAAGACCTTCCCCGGGAAGCTATCTCCGAGCTGACAATCGGCGTCGCCGCGCGCCTGGCAAAGCGTGCAAAGCCCTTGAAGACAAAGATATTGGAGGAGATCGCTGCTTCCTGCTGGAAGGCTGTGACTGACTGAGGGGATATAATTTTTGAGTCGTATTGAATGAACGTTCAATCTACTGCTCAGCGGGAACATACGCAGACCCACGGTCCCTATGAAACCCCGAACAGAGGAGAATCACAAGCCATGAGTAAAGAGACATCACGCGTCTGGTTCATCACCGGCGCATCTACCGGCTTCGGCCGCAAGTTGGCAGAGGCAGTGCTGGCCAAAGGCGATCGCGTCGTCGCCACAGCCCGCAAAGAAGCTACCGTCGCCGACCTGGAACGACAGAATCCGAGCCGCGCGCGCGCCGTGCGTCTGGACGTGACCGACCTCGCGCAGGTAAAGGCATCCGTCCAGGCCGCCATCGACGCATTCGGTCGCATCGATGTGCTGGTCAACAATGCCGGCTACGGACTGATGGGGACGGTCGAGGAAGTGAGCGACGCGCAGATCCGCCAGCAGTTTGAAACCAATCTCTTCGGACTGCTCAACGTCACCCGCGCTGTGCTTCCGTTGCTGCGTGAACAGAGATCCGGTCACATCCTCAACGTCACATCCTTGGGCGGCCAGGTCAGCTTCCCTACCTTTGGCATGTATCACGGCACCAAATATGCAATCGAAGGTATCTCTGAATCGTTGGCCAAGGAAGTGGCACCATTCGGCATCAAAGTCACCATCATCGAGCCGGGTGCATTCAAGACAGACTTCTCCAGTCGTTCGTTGGCGCGCGCAGAACGAATTGCCACCTATCAACCCCTCTACGACGTGCTGATTGAGGCGTTCAAGGACGGTATTTACGGAGACCCCGCACGCGCCGCCCAGGCCATGATCCAGATAGTCGAAGCCGACGAGCCGCCGCTTCGTCTCGCCCTCGGCGCCGATGCCCTCCAGATCATTCGCGCAAAGCTCAACTCCGAACTCGAGGAATATAAACGCTGGGAGTCTGTAACCGTGGCAACTGCCTTTGAAAATCCCGCCGACGGTGTCAGGGATTTGGAAGCCATCCTCAAATAGCTTCAAATAACTTCCCGGGGCCCATCGACGCACACGCGATGCGTTGCTCAAGATGGGCCCCCCAACAAAGCTGAGCGGCCAAGAAACGCACCAACAAAGTCGGGTCTCCCGCATCTCGAATGAAGCGCGGCATTTGTGAGAACGGTCCAAAGGGAGCGAACCCAACGCGCCACAGGCGCAATCGCCCGGACGGCCCGTCCCGAATCCGGAATAAGCAATGAATCCTGTTACAAACCTGCCAGTTTTATCCATGCAATTCGCTACACTGGAAATAGCCGTCCATCTGCCCGAAAGGCAGACGGCGAACCTGCACCGTAACTCTTTTGTTTGGTCATATTTACCGATAACTCCTTTCGTTCGACATTTTTAGCCATCGGAAGACCCTGTAAGCCCATCATTTAAAAAGGGATGCGAGTTCCCCTCCCGCACCGGGAGGGGGTGGGGGTGCCGGTAACATTACTTCCCTCGGTACACTGAAACAGCCATGATCCCCACCCTCGAATGGACCTCGGAAGGCGTCCGGTTTCTCGACCAGACGCGCCTTCCGCTCGAAGAAACCTATGTGCTGGCGAAAACCTACCAGGATGTCGCCGACGTCATCACCAGCATGGTCGTGCGCGGCGCGCCGGCGATCGGTGTCTCGGCCGCCATGGGCGTCGCCCTCGGCGCGCGCCACTCGACCGCCACCACGCTGCCCGCGCTGCTCGCCGAGATCCGCGTTATCGGCAAGGTGCTCGCCGCCACCCGGCCCACCGCGGTCAACCTCTTCTGGGCCATCGAGCGCATGCGCCGCTACGCGGCCGAGCTCGCCGCCGCACCCGGGGCCACCGTCCCCAGCGTGAAGCAGGGCCTCATCGCCGAAGCCGAACGCATGTACAACGAGGACATCGCCGCGTGCCGCGCCCTCGGCGCCTTCGGCGCGGACCTGCTGCCACAGCGAGCCGGCGTGCTGACGCACTGCAATGCGGGCGCGCTCGCCACCTGCGGCTACGGCACCGCGCTCGGCGTCATCCGCGCCGCAGTCGAGAGCGGACGCAAGATCGAGGTCTACGCAGACGAAACCCGCCCCTTCCTGCAGGGCGCGCGCCTCACCGCATGGGAGATGATGAAGGATGGCATCCCCACCACCGTCATCTGCGACAACATGGCCGCCAGCCTCATGCGCACCGGCAAACTCCAGGCCATCGTCGTCGGCGCGGACCGCATCGCCGCCAACGGCGACGTCGCCAACAAGATCGGCACCTACGGGGTGGCAGTACTGGCGAAGGAGCACGGCATCCCCTTCTACGTCGCCGCCCCCTGGTCCACCATCGACCTCGCAACAAAAACCGGCGCCGACATCCCCATCGAGCAGCGCTCGCCCGTAGAGGTCACGCACCACGCAGGCAAGCAGCTCACACCGAATCACGTTGGAGTCTGGAACCCGGCCTTCGACGTCACGCCGTCCAAATACGTCACCGCGATCATCACAGAACGCGGCGTCCTGCGCGCGCCCTACCCCGAATCGCTCGAGCGCCTCAGCCACGAAGCCGCGGTTACCGCGTAGAAGAACCAGGGCGCCTCATCCTGAGCGGAACGAAGGATGGATTTAGCTCGCCATCACCTTGAGGTCAGGACTGATGTGCAGCCTGGCCTCGGTCGCCGACTGCACATCGGCGGGACTTAGATCCGGAGCGATCTCCTCGAGCACCAATCCCTCGGGCGCAACGCGGATCCACGCCATCTCGGTCGCGATGATATCGACAACCGCAAGCCCAGTCAGCGGCAAAGTGCACTGCTTCAGGATCTTCGGCCGCCCGTCGCGCGTGGTGTGCTCCATGGTGACGATCACACGCCGCGCGCTCGCCACCAGGTCCATCGCGCCGCCCATCCCCTTCACCATCTTGCCGGGTATCATCCAGTTCGCCAGGTTGCCCTGCTCGTCCACCTCCATCGCACCCAGGATGGACAGATCGACGTGTCCCCCGCGGATCATGGCAAACGACTCCGCCGACGAAAAGTAGGAGGTGCCGGCAATCTCGGTCACTGTCTCCTTCCCCGCATTGATCAGGTCCGGGTTCTCGGTGCCTGCCAGCGGATACGGCCCCACCCCCAGCATCCCATTCTCCGACTGCAACACCACCTCTACCCCGGGTGGCACATGGTTCGCAATCAAAGTAGGCATCCCGATACCGAGGTTCACGTAGAAGCCGTCACGCAACTCCAGCGCCGCCCGCCGCACAATGCGCTCGCGCTTGATCACATCAGACGCTTTCACTGCATCCGACGCCTTCACTGGCACAGTGCCTCCTGGATTTGATACAGGATTGGATAGAGTACTCATATCACCCTCGTGATGTTGCCCGGTCCCCTTGATATTCGACACCGCTCACTTCTGCGCGGCACTGTGCTTGTCGTCGGCAGCCTGTTCGCATCCATGCTGCTCGCAGATTGGCCCGACGATCCTCCGTCGTTCAAGCTGCTCCTCCCCACCATCATCGCCTTCTTCGGCACCTGGGATACGCTGCGTTGCCTGCGCGCCCGCTGGAGCTTCTATCACGGCGCGGTGATGATCCTTCTCTACATGGACGTGATGGTCATCTCGATGATCCTCTTCCTCTTCCTCTATCCCTGGGGAAACTGGATCAAGTAGTCACTGGATCAAGTAGCCACTGCACTCCGGACCGTCCGCCGCTCAATGCGCTTCTCATAAGTGTGCCCTTCGAAGATGCGCTGCACGTAAATGCCCGGCGTCACGATTGCATCCGGATCGAGCGTTCCCGTCTCGACCAGCTCTTCCACTTCTGCAATCGTCACCTTTGCCGCCGTGGCCATCATGGGGTTGAAGTTGCGTGCCGTCTTGCGGTAGATGAGATTCCCGGCATGATCGCCCTTCCATGCCTTCACCAGCGCGAAGTCGGCGCGCAGCCAGCGCTCCATCACGTAGCGCTTGCCCTCGAACTCGCGCACCTCCTTGCCCTCCGCTACCGGCGTGCCCAGCCCGGTCGGCGTGAAGAACGCTGGAATCCCGGCACCCCCTGCGCGTATGCGCTCGGCCAGCGTACCCTGCGGCACCAGCGTCAGGTCGAGCTCTCCGCGGATCACCTTCTGTTCCAGCAGCTTGTTCTCGCCCACATAGCTTCCGGTGTGTGAGGTGATCATGCCCGCTTCAAGCATCAGCCCCATGCCGAAACCATCCACGCCCATATTGTTGCTGATGGTGCGCAGCTCCTTGACGCCCCTGCGCACCAGCGCGCCGATCAGTAGCTCCGGAATGCCGCACAGTCCGAAGCCGCCCAGCATGATGGTCGCGCCATCAGGAATGTCGCGCACTGCTTCGTCAGCACTCGCCACCAGCTTATTCATCGATACCCTCACTCTTTGGCCAGCCCAGTCCGTGCCGGCTGAGCCATCTGTCCACCATCAACCATCCATCGGGCCACGGGCCAAAGCCCGCGTCGGCGTTGATGTGTCCGCCTCCGGTCACGATCTCCAGATCTGCCTTCCACGCCTGCGCAAAGTCGCGCGCCCGGTCCAGCGTGCAGTAGGGATCGCTGTTGCTGGCCACCAGCAGCGCGGGTATCGCCAGCGGCTCCATCGGAATCGGCGTGAAGGTGTGGAGCGCACCAGGTGCGCTCGCTCGTTCCGCATCTGCCGGCGCTACCAGCACAACAGCCGCCACCGGCACTGTCGCAATAGCGAAGACCGTAGCCATGCAGCCGATGCTGTGCGCGAGGATAACTACCGGTGAAGGCGTGCGACGGATCGTCTGGACAAGCACTTCCGCCCAGGCGGTGCATTCGGGGACCATCCAGTCCTGCTGCGGCACGCGTGTAGCCGCATGGCCCAACTGCGCCTCCCAGAGCGTCTGCCAATGGTGTGGACCGGAGTTCTGCCATCCCGGCTGGATAAGGAAGTGCGCCCCGGTATCTACGTCTGCCTGCGGCTGGATCACGCCCGAGCATACTGCACCGGCGAGTGTCGCGCCAACCCTCCGCTCAAAACCGCCGCCTCGCCTGTTGCCCAAGGCAGCAGGAACTGAGGTAGCATGTCGCAACAGCAACGTCACGTCTTCCGGGAGAATGCAATGCTGAAAGGTTTTCGAGACTTTATCCTTCGCGGCAACGTTGTCGACCTTGCCGTTGCCGTTGTCATCGGCGCTGCTTTCGGAGCCATCGTCACGGCTCTGGTCGGCGACATCATCAACCCGCTGATCGCGGCTATCGTCCATAAGCCGGACTTTTCGTATCTGATCCTCAATGTGAAAGGCGGGAAGATCAAATATGGCGATTTCCTGAATGCCCTCATCTCGTTTCTGCTGATCGCCGCCTCGGTCTATTTCTTCGTCGTTCTTCCGCTGAATACCCTGCTGAACAAATTCAAGAAGCCTGTGCCCGAGACGCCTCCGGCCACGAAGCCCTGCCCGGAATGCCTCAGCGACATTCCCCTTGCGGCGAAGCGCTGTGCGCACTGCACGCAACCCGTCGCCTGAGAACAGTCTGCCGGCCAAGAGCGCTGCCGGCCAAGAGCGGCCATCGAAGAGAAAACCGGGGATGCCGTCACACCGTTACGCGATGGCATCCTCCAAAATCATCCGCGCGAGCCATTCTCTTTCCGCCAATCAACATAATCACCCGCTCCGGATTCGCCGGACTGCCGCCTTCAGACCCTTCCGAAGATTGGTATAAGCTGGATTACTCTTTTGATCGTCGGCAACCGGCCTGCCAGGAGTCGTCTCTTGCTTTTGCGTCCACTCTGCTTTGTCACTGCCCTTGTCACCTCTGCACTCCCACTCCTCGCGCAATCGGCAAATACATCGGCTACGTTTTTCGGCTATCGCGATTCTGCAAAGCAGGCGCAGGTCGATCGTGAATTCTTGGCGGTCCCCGACGCAAAGCTGGCCGGCGAAGAACTGAAACGCCTGACGGCAGCGCCGCACGTCGCCGGGTCGAAGGAGGACTATGACACCGCGGTGTACGTTGCGAACAAGTTCAAAGCGGCGGGACTCGATACCAGGATCGTGCCCTACAAGGGATGGATAAATCTGCCCCAGACGGTGCGCGTCGAAGCGACAGACAACAGCGGCCACGTATTGATGCAGGGGCCGTCCAGGGAGCACGTAAGTTCCGATCCGTATCAGGATGATCCGCGCGTGTTGCCGGCTTTCAACGGTTCGTCGCCCTCCGGAGACGTGACCGGCGACGTGGTCTACGCCAACTACGGCCGGCCGGAGGACTTTCAGAAGCTGGCCGATAACAACATCGACCTGCACGGCAAGATCGTCCTCGTTCGCTATGGCGGCAACTTTCGCGGCGTGAAGGTCTATATCGCGCAACAGCGCGGCGCCGCCGGCGTGCTCATCTACTCTGATCCATACGACGACGGCTACTTCCAGGGAGACGTCTATCCCAAAGGACCCTACCGTCCTGATACCGGGGTGCAGCGTGGGTCGGTTCAGTACATGTTCAAGTATCCCGGCGATGCAACGACACCGGGCATCGCGTCCACGCCGGACTTGCCGGACGCGCAACGCCTTCCCCTGCAAAAGATCGACAGCCTGCCTTCCATTCCCTCGCTGCCGCTTTCCTATAAGGACGCGTCACCCATCCTTGAGCACCTCGCCGGCGCGGGTGTGCCGCGCGGCTGGCAGGGCGCGCTGCCATTCGCCTATCACATGGGGGGCGATGGAGCGGTGCGCGTGCACCTGATGGAAAAGATGGATTATGCAGAGCGCACCATCTGGGATGTCATCGGAAGCATACCTGGCACGGATGATCCCAACGCGTGGGTGATCGCAGGCAATCACCGCGATGCCTGGGCCTATGGCGCCGTTGACCCGAACAGCGGTACAGCCGCCATGCTCGAGGCGGTGCACGGCATCGGCACGCTGCTCAAGTCCGGCTGGAAGCCGAAGCGCACGATCTACTTCTGCAGTTGGGACGCAGAAGAGGAAGGCCTGATCGGCTCAACCGAGTGGGTCGAAGATCACGCGAAGCAGCTCGATCACGCCGTCGCCTACTTCAACACCGATGTTGGCGTCTCCGGCCCGGAATTTGAGGCCTCCGCTGTGCCTTCGCTCAAGCAGTACGTGCGCGATATCGCCGCCGAAGTGCCGAGTCCGCACGGAGGCACGGTGATGGACGCATGGAAGGCTGAGGTTCCGCGCAGCGGCTCGTCCGCATCGATGGAGGAAGCGCGCAGCGAAGGACCGCGGACGGGACCGGTGCATGTGGGCGATCTCGGCTCCGGCTCGGACTTCACACCTTTCCTGCAGCACGCCGGCGTGCCGTCCACGGATATCGGTTCGCGTGGCCACTACGGCGTGTATCACTCCGTCTTCGACAATTACGCGTGGTTCACGCGGTTCGCCGATCCCACGTTTGTCTACGAGCAGCAGCAGGCACGCGTCTTCGGACTCGAAGTGCTGCGTATAGCCGACGCGGATGTGCTGCCCTATGACTACGTGACCTATGCAAAGGAAATCGGCTCGTATCTGAAGGCTGCTGAGGCCAAGGCAGACAAGGCGGGCATGCAGCTGAACTTCACCGACGCAAATGCCGCCGCCGCCAGGATGCTGTCAGGTGCGGAATCCGTCTATCCGAAGCAAAAAGCGGCAAGCGGTGATTTGAACGCGGTCAATGCCAGGCTGCGCCAGGTGGAAGACGATCTGCTCAATCCGCAAGGCCTGCCGGGAAGGCCATGGTTCCGGCACACGATTTACGCCCCCGGGGAATACACGGGATATGCAGCGGTAGTGATTCCCGGCGTGAATGAGGCGATTGATGCCAACAATCGCGAGCGCGCGCAGAAGGAGCTAAGCGATCTGACTGCCGCGCTCGATCGAGCGTCCGGCGATCTGAAGGCAGCGGCAGGCGAATAGATGCGATCGGCAATTCATCACATCAGGTGTGCGGGAAACGGCGAGCCAAAGCCGATCGCATGACGAAAAGCAAGTGCACCGATGAGAATTGCGACAAAGACCCCTGTCAGCAGAATGTCCTGGGCCACAGTGTTGATGCCTTCGCGGAATGCCGCGTATTGAAAACAGAAGTACATCGGCAGGTCCGCAGCGGCCACCGCGACCAGCACTCCGATAATGCCGTAATGATGGAAGCCCCACGGCAACGCGATGAAAAGCGTCACGCAGTACACCGCCTGCGCGAAAGCGTTGTAATGCGAGCGCTGCAATGCATAGATCGCCGGGCTGATTGTGCTGTAGAGCAGCGTATGCCATAGACCAACGGCCAGGATGCCGACCATCCATGCCGCATCATGATAGCGATGGTTGTAAACCAGCCGGATGAAGATATCTCCAATGCAGACGACAAAGGTCAGCAGCACCGCGCCACCCAGCAGAACCAGCTTGCGGTACTTCAGAAACTGTGCGCGATACTCAGGCCGCGGCAGCTCCTGGAACTTGGACAGGAATGGGAAGCCCACCTTGCTACAGAACTGATTGATAATCTGCCGCGGAATATCCGACATGGAATAGGCAACGCCATAAAGGCCAAGCAGGCTCAGCGTGACAAGTTTGCCGAGAATCAGCTTGTCCGACTGTGACGCCAAAAACGTCAGCGCGGTACCCAGCATGATCCACTTGCCGAACTTGACGATGGCCTTAACCGCGCTTCTGTCCCAGGCAAATTTCGGCAGAGTGAATGGCTTGAACCAGTACGTCACCCCGCACCGTATCGCTTCGGCAATGACTCGCCCGCCCACCAGCGCCCAGATGGTAGGACTGAACAGGGCCCAGGTAACCGTCACGACACAGGTTACGAATTGATTAAACAACTCCAGCATCGTCAGCTCGCGAACCCGCAGATGCCGCGCCATACTGAGCGTGACCGGAGAAACGTGCGCGCCAATGATGCAGCCGAAGCCGAGCACTATCATGACCGGCAGCATGAGCGGCTGATGATAGAAGTGCGAGACCGGCCAGGCGAGAATCCAGCAGGCAACGGCGATGACGTAACCGCGGATGTACTCAATCGTCCAGGCGGTGTTCAGGAAGGCGGGCTCGTCTCCGCGCGGGTTCTGGATGACGTTGTCTTGCAATCCAAGATGCGTGAACAGATACAGGCCCACGATGATCGCAGTCACGAGCGCCAGCAGCCCGAAGTAAGCCGGCACGAACAGCCAGGCAAAGATGAGGCTGTTCACCAGCCGGAGCGCCATACTTGCTGTCGTCGTCAGGCCAACGAAGATGGTCCCATCCAGGGCCTTCAATTCCAGCTTGCGGCGGCTGGTTTCTGAATGGACGGGCGACTCTTCTTGCAGTCCGACTCCAGGACCCAACAGCGGCTCGGCACGGCCGTCCAGCTCAGTCGTGTACTCTCCTGCCACCGCTCACCCTTTCCGAAATGAGATGCAGGATACGTGCCTGCAGCAGGGCACACTTGTGCGCCATCGGGAAAATCCTCTCACTGAAGTACTACGCGATTATAAAAGTGCGATCGTAAATGCCCTGTGAGCGCCACAGAACAAACGATTACTACGGTGCACGCAATCGTGCACAGGCAACTGACAACCATTCACTTAGTTCTTGCCTGCGAGCTGCTGCGCCTGCAGCGTCACCAGGCTGGAAAGATCTTTCTTCTCCAGTCCGTGCACCTCTTTGTTGAAGGTATCCACTTTGCCGGACCAGTTCATGGAGCAGAACTTCGGTCCGCACATCGAGCAGAACGCGGCTTCCTTGTAATAATCGTCGGGCAGCGTCTCATCATGCATCGCGCGTGCCGTCTCGGGGTCGAGCGAGAGCGCGAACTGCTTCTCCCAATCGAAGGTATAGCGGGCATAGCTGATGGCATCATCGCGGTCGCGGGCGCCGGGGCGATGCCGCGCCACATCGGCGGCATGGGCAGCAATTTTGTAAGCGATGATGCCGTCCTTTACATCCTTTTCGTTGGGCAGCCCCAGGTGTTCTTTAGGTGTGACATAGCAGAGCATCGATGCTCCGTGCCATCCGATCATGGCCGCGCCGATAGCGCTGGTGATGTGGTCGTAACCTGGCGCGATATCCGTCACCAGCGGCCCGAGCGTATAGAACGGTGCGCCAAAGCAGTATTCGACCTCCTTGTCCACCTGCTCCTTGATCTTGTCGAGCGGCACATGACCCGGACCTTCGATCATCACCTGCACATCGTCCTGCCATGCACGCGCGGTCAGTTCGCCGAGCGTCTTCAGCTCCGCGAACTGCGCCTCGTCGCTGGCATCGGCAATGCAACCCGGCCGCAGCCCGTCGCCGAGCGAGAAGCTGACGTCGTGCTTGGCCATCACCTTTACGATGCGGTCGAAGTTTTCGTACAGAAAGTTCTGTCTGTGGTGGTGGGTCATCCATTGCGCCAGAATGGCGCCACCCCGGCTCACGATGCCGGTGATGCGGCTCGCTACCATGGGTACATACTGGATGAGCACACCGGCATGCACGGTGAAATAGTCCACACCCTGCTCCGCCTGCTCCTCGATGACTTCGAGGTATACGTCAATGTTCAGGTCTTCGAGCCGCTTCACGCGGTTCAGCGCCTCGTAGATCGGTACCGTCCCGATGGGGACCGGCGAGTGGCGCAGGATGGCTTCGCGTATCTCCGGGATATTGCCGCCGGTCGACAGGTCCATCACGGTATCCGCGCCAAAGCTGACTGCCGTGTGCAGCTTGGCGAGTTCCTCGTCAATGTTCGACGTCACGGCGGAGTTGCCGATGTTGGCGTTGATTTTGCAGCGCGATGCCACCCCGATTGCCATCGGCTCCAGCTCGGGATGATTGATGTTCGCCGGAATGATGAGGCGGCCGGCGGCGATCTCGGCGCGGATCAGCTCGGCATCGAACTGCTCCCGCCGGGCCACGAACTCCATCTCCGCGGTGATGCGGCCCAGGCGAGCGTAATGCATCTGCGAGACGTTGCAGTCGCCGGTGCGCTCCACTTCGGCGCGGCGCTTCTCGATCCACTGCGCGCGCGGCTTCAGAATCTCTGTCGTGGTGTAACTCTCATGCTCTACGTTGCGACTCATCGCATCTCCCTGAACGCTGTGCCAGAAGGCATCTTCCCCCTCCGCAACCGACACCTGGCCTTCGCCTGATTATAGCGGCGACGGCACGCCTTCTTCCGGATGCAGCCTTACAGTATGAGCCGCATCTAAAGCAGCCTGCTTGACGCTCGGCCAGCGGCGACCTAACCTAGGGTTACGTCTATGCCGCAGCGTTCCCAGACATTTCGCATCGGCCTCGCAGTCGTGGTGATTCTCGGCGTCATCGCCTGGCTGGCGGTCAGTGGCATCCAGTCGAACAAGAGCTACTACGTCACCATCTCCGAGCTGCAGGGCATGGGAGCCAAGGCGTACACGCGGCATCTGCGCGTGGCGGGCAACGTGGCGCCGGGGTCGATCGAACGCAACGGAACCCATGCGCAGTTCGTGCTGGTGGAGCTGGGAAAGCGGCTGCCGGTGCAGTATGCAGGCGAGGAGCCGCCGCCCGACACCTTCAAGGACAACGCGCAGGCGCTCGCCATCGGCACCTTCGGCCGCGACGGCTTCTTCCATGCGACCGAGCTGCAGGCCAAGTGCGCATCCAAGTATGCGCCTGCGCAAAAGCCTGGCGCTCCAGCGGCGCCGGCCGCGTCTCCAGCAGCGGCTCCGGACAAGACTGCCGCTCTGCACACACCTGCCTCTCCCAGCATTCACTGACCCGCTCGCTATACTGCGAGTGCCTATGTCGGCTGCCGTCGCCACAATCGAGGACGTGTCCAAGCTCTATGGCCGCTTCGCCGCTCTGCGCCACGTGAGCGTCACACTTGAGCCCGGACGCTGTTACCTGCTGCTGGGCGAGAACGGCGCGGGCAAGTCCACACTGCTGCGCGTGATCGCCGGACTGCTGCAGCCGACGCTGGGCATGATTCGCGTGCTCGACCAGACGCCTGCCGAGGCACGTGCCCGCATCGGCTACATGAGCCACGCGGCGATGCTCTATGACGAGCTGACAGCGTGCGAGAACCTGGAGTACACCGCGAAGCTCTATAGCGATCGGAGGTGTCTCAGCCCGGACGAGGCGCTGCGCATGGTCGAGCTCGATCCGGCGCTCGCGCGGCCGGTTGCACAGTATTCACAGGGCATGCGGCAGCGGACCTCGCTCGCGCGTGTGCTCGTTTCGCAGCCGGATTTGCTGCTGCTGGACGAGCCTTTCTCCAACATGGACCGCGCCAGCGCCGAACGCATGCTGGCGCTGCTGGCGGAGCTGCGTGGCGCCGGACGGACGATTGTGCTGACCACACACCAGCGCGAACTGGCCGAGCCGATGGCCGATGCTGTGCTCATGATGCAGTGCGGCGTGCTTACGACCGCGGAGACGGCATGAAGACCAATGCGGCGCGCATCCTCGATGGGCTTGGCATCGCCTACACACTGCAGGAGTATGAGGTCGATCCCGATAACTCAAACGATCTGCGCGCGACGACCGTGGCGGCGAAGATTGGAATGCCGGCGGAGCAGGTCTTTAAGACGTTGCTCTGCGCGGTCGGCGCCGGCGAATATGTCTTCGCCGTCGTTCCAGGCGATGCGGAGTTGGATTTCAAGAAGCTGGCGCGGGCAGCCGGGGTGCGCAAGACGGAGATGGCCGCCCTCAAGGATGTGCAGCCGTTAACCGGCTACATCCGGGGCGGAGTCACCGTCTTCGGCGCGAAGAAGGCCTATCCGGCCTTTGCCGATGAAACCATCGAGCTCTTCGACGCGATCTCCGTTTCGGCCGGGCACCGTGGCGTGCAGATTGTGCTCGCGCCGGCCGACTACCTGCGCGCGACCGCCGCCATCGTGGCCGACCTGACCAAAGACAGCAGCAGGGACCAGGCGTGATCGCCGCTCTGTGGGCGCATCTCGGCAAGGACCTGCGCATCGAGTGGCGCGCCAAGGACGCGATGCAGTCGATGCTGTTTTACGCCTTGCTCGTCGTAGTGCTCTTCTCCCTCGCCTTTGACCCCACACGCGAGACATCGCGGCAATACGCCGGCGGCGTGCTGTGCGTCGCGGTGCTGTTTGCCGCCGTGCAGGCGCTGAACCAGGCGTGGTCACGCGAGCTGCGCGGCAACGTGCTGGACGCGCAGCGCATGGCCCCGGCGCCCGTCAGCGCGCTCTATCTGGCCAAGGTGCTGGCGAATTTCATCTTCGTGCTGATCGTCGAAGCGGTGCTCGCGCCGGTCTTCGTCGTCTTCTACAACCTGCGCCCGGCAGGAAATGGCTTGCTCTTTCTCGCCATCCTGCCGCTGGGAAGCTGGGCGCTGGTGGCAAACGGCGTCTTCTTCGCGGCGCTCTCGCTCAGGGCGCGCTCGCGCGAACTGCTGCTGCCGCTGGTGCTCTTCCCTATCTTCATCCCGGCGCTGCTGGCGATGGTGCTGGCGGCGACCGATGTGCTGACCGGCGAGAGCGATCCGGGACTCTGGATAAAGATGCTGATCGGCTACGACATCATCTTCACCCTGCTCAGCGTGCTGCTCTTCGAGACCGTGCTGCACGCCGAATAGGCAGCCATCGAGCGGCTAATCCTGCCCGGCACGCGTTTTCTCTCGAATGGAAATACTTGCCTGTGCCACGCGCGAGCTAGCGGCGATGTGACTTTTGCACGAAGCCTGGAGCAAATCATTCTTTTCCCACAATCGACGCCCCCATTTCCACCGACAAAATCTGCCGGAAGCTCTGACTTTTCTAATGATCAGAGCTAATATTCAAACCAACGGAAGAGTGATCTTCCCAAGAGGAGAGCGGACGAGGGGCCATCTTGAGAACCGGCGACGGTATCTCGCAAGCTTCCGGGAAACCGGATGCGTCAGATGCACCGAGAAAGCTCATGCAGCGCGTGTGATGACGGAGGCAGGAAGCGGCGAGCTGAGGCTTGCAGCTCCTTACCAAACCAAAGTTGCAAGGCGTTGTGATCTGGAAGCCGAGCCAGATCTTCGAAAAAATCGGAAGAGGGGGCGAGTTCCCGCAAGGGAGATCGCCCCTTCGCTTTGTGTGCCTCGCCTTGTGTGCTTCGCTTTGTGTACCTCGTCTTGATGGCTATCCGCGACTCGCGCGAGCAGAGACTCAGTCGCAGTAATCCTTTGCCAGATCCATTTGAAATGGAGGAACCTCTACTCTCAATCGCATAGCATTGGGCGTAATGAGGGTTTTCTTCTTCGTTCTCGTTGCAACCATCCTTGAATCGACAGGGGATGCCATCGTGCGCGTTGCGCTGCATCGTGCCTCTTTGCCGGCGCGCGTTGGCTTGTTCCTTATGGGCGGAACCCTGCTCACGCTCTACGGCACTGCGCTCAACCTCGCGCCGGTGGAGTTCGCTGCGGTCACCGGAATGTATGTTGCGACCTTGTTCGTGGTCTTCCAGATCACCAATTACGTCTTCTTCCGCACGCTGCCGACGCCGGCGGTATTGCTTGGCGGAGCACTCATCGTGGCCGGCGGCCTGGTGGTCTCGATGTGGCGATAGTATGACGGCAAGCAGGTGCGCGACGCTATAGGCTACTCGGCGCGCAAAGCTTCCGTGGGATTGATGGCGGCGGCCCGCCGCGCGGGCACGAGCGTGCCGGCGAGGGCGAGCAGTGGCAGCACGCAGATGGCGAGGATGAGGGTGAGCGGATCGCGCTGCGAGGTGTGGATGAGCTCGTGGTGCGCGAAGTGTCCGGCGGTGAGAGCGAGCGGCAGGCCAACAGCAACGCCGATAGCTGCGAGAATAGCGGCCTGACGGACGACCATCCATACGACGTGCAACGGCTGCGCACCGAGCGCGATGCGGATACCGATCTCTTTTGTGCGCTGCGCGGTGACGAATGCGAGCACGCCGTAGATGCCGACCAGGGTGAGGAGCATGGCGGCTGTGGCAAAGGTGCTGAAGAGCGTGAGAGCGAAGCGCGGGCCGGCATAGCCATACATATCGAGGATCTGGCGCAGACTCATGGCGTCGGTAACCGGCTGATCCTTATCCATCTCCGCCGCTATGCTGCGCAGAGGCGTGACGAGCGTTTCCGGAGGGACAGCGGTCTCGACCAGCAGGATGCCTGTCGCCTGCGGGGCGATGCTGTAGGGCAGGAATATCTCCGGCCAGTCCTGAAGATACGTGGCGAACTTCGGAACGTCCTTGACGACGCCGACGATGGTGAACGCGTCGTTGGCGAGCGGGTGCACCTCATCCGGCCGAAACTCCGGCAGACGCACCACGCGGCCAAGGACGGTACCACCGAGATAACGACGCGCGAAACTCTCCGAGACGACGATCTCCTGGGCGTGCTGGTCGATTTCGCGCTGGTCGATGAAGTGGCCCGCCAACAGGGTGCGGCCGGCGATGGAGAGATAGGACGGGTCCACGACGTGAAGCGCATTGATGCGTTGATCGAGCGGCTGGCCCTCGACCTGCACCCGGGTTATATTCACGTCCAACAGAGGCCATGAGCCGTCGATGGTGACGGCGCGCACACCGGGAAGCTGGCGTGTGTGGTCCAGGAGCTGACTGTAGAAGTGGTTCTGGACATCGGCATTGGGGTAGCGATCGGCGCTCAGACGAATGCCGGCGACCAGCGTGTGATCGGGATCAAACGAGAGCGGCACCGACTCCAGCGCGACCAGCGAGCGGATCATGAGGCCGGCGAGGGTGAGGAGCGCGAGAGAAAGAGCGATCTCTGTGACGACGAAGCCGCCGAGGAGACGCTGCTGTCCGCGGCTGGATGAGGAGCGCGCACTGCTCTGCATGGCGGAGACCAGATGCGGACGCGAGCTGCGCCATGCGGGCGCCATGCCGAAGACGAGGATGGTGGCGCAGGCGATGCCGAGCGCGGCGAGGAGCACAGGCAGGTTGAGGGTGACGACGGCTTCGTCCGGAATAGTTTCCGGAGGGACGATGCGCAGGATGATCTGCAGACTGACGTACGCGAAAGCGAGCGCGACGGGCAGCGCGATGAGGGCGAGGGTGAGCGATTCAGTGAAGGCGGCACGGACGAGACGCCAAGCGGATGCGCCGATGGCGGAGCGAACAGCGAATTCTCGTTCGCGCGCCACGGCGCGAGCCAGCAGAAGGCTGGAGACATTGGCGCAGGCAATGAGCAGCAGCAACACCACCGCGCCGAGCAACAGATGCAGGACGTCGTCCAGACCCGAGGCAAACATCTGGGCGAAGGGCATCAGCCCCAGGCGCATCTGAGCGGGATAGGCCGTTGGATTGGTCTTGTGGAAGTCTTCAAAGAGCGGCTGCAGAGCGGCGGCAGCCTGCGCGTCGGTAACGCCGGGCCGGACGCGGCCAACCAGCGCGTAACGGTCGGGACCTTCTGTCATGGTGTCGCTGTTGAGGGCGACCGGGAGATAGATGTCAGCGCCGCGCCAGAGGAAGCGCGGCGGCATAACGCCGATGATGGTGCGGGAGCGATGCTCGACGTCGATGACCGTGCCGAGCACCGACGGCTTGCCGCCGAAGTGCCGCTGCCAGAAGCGATAGCTGATGAGCGCGACTTCGCCGTGGCCGGGTTGAACATCGAGACTGCTGGAGGCACGGCCAAGGATAGGCTGTACGCCGAGCACAGTGAAGGTATTGGCGGAGATGTAGTTGCCGCGCAGACGCTCCGGTGCGCCATTGCCCGTGAGGTTGACGTGATACTGAGCGGAGGCGGAGGCGGCGGAGAAGATGTCTGTATGCTGGGCGATCTGCGCGAACTGGCTGGGAGTGTAGCCCCGCCAGTCGCAGCGCGGCTGATCGGGCACGCAGATTTTGGGCGTGGCCAGCGTCTTGACGTCGTGGTAGGGGAAGGGATCGATGAGCACGCCGTAGGCGACGCTATAGACCGCAGTGGCCGCGCCGATGCCGAGGGCGAGCGTGAGGACGGCGGTGATGGCGAAGCCGGGCGCGCGACGCAACTGGCGCAGCGCGTAGCGCAGGTCTGCAATGAGAGCGCCCATGGAAAACTCCCCTTGTGCTAGATGCACGCAACGTGCCAGTACCGCGCTTACAATCTGTGCGAGTTAGCGCGTGCGACACATAGCAGGACTGTCCACGGAGCCCAACCAGTGTCCGCGAGCGGACATCTTGCAGCCCCGGGTTATAGGCCAGCCGACTTCGTCCTTACCGAATAGAGCGAGGCGTGAGTGAGGATGAAGAGCGTGCGCCGGTCGGGGCCGCCGAAGACGAGATCGATGGGGCGTTCGGGAACGTTGATGCGGCCGATGAGTTTGCCGTCCGGCGAGTAGACCTCGACCTGTCCGGCGGCGAGGTAGACGTTGCCGCCCTGGTCCTGGGTGACGCTTTCCCCGCCGGCGTCGGCGAAGAGCTGCATTTCCGATATAGTGCCTGCATCAGTTACGTTTACTTTATAGGTCTTCTCCTGCGCCTCATCGCTGATGTAGAAGGGATGGCCAGGGATGGCTTTGGCCAGCCCAAAGGCGTGCAGGATGTCGGCCATCTTGGTGCCCCAGGAGAGAGTGCCCTGAACGAAATCATCGGCGGCAGGGATAAAGATGCTGCGGTCAGGCGAGAGGTATTGATACGGGCGTGCAGTGGCGATGCCGTTGCTCTCCCACGCGTCGACGGCGCGCACAAGCATCATGCCGGGACGCGGCGCGGCGGGCTCGGGCGCCAGCATGGTGACCTGATCTTCCGGCGCGTCGGGCCGAATGCTATAGACCGTTCCCTTCCCCGCGTAGGAGACGACCAGCAGGTCGCCGGATTTATCGAAGGCGAGGTTGACGGGTTCGAGTGGATTGTCGCGGACAACGACGGCTTCACGAGTTACCGGTGACCAGCGGTAAATGCGCTGCCAGTGGGCATCGACAAAGTAGAGGCGGCCATCATTATCAGCGGCGCCGCCGGAGATATTGAAGAAGCCCGTGGCGAGGCGCTCGACCTGCGCGCCGGGTGCGAGGACCGAGGCAGCGGTGTTCTGCGGCTGTGCAACAGCGCGACCGGGAATGTCGAGTGCGGCGAACTCGCGTGGGCGGACTTCTGCGTGAGCAGTTGAGTCGACGACCGAATTATCGAAGGCGACCTTGCTGTTGCTGTCGGTGTGCATGTTGCGGATGCGGATATCCGACGATTCGGAGACTTTGACCGCGCAGCAGAAGGGCTGATAGCTGCTGATCACGCGGTAGCCGTGATAGTTGGCGATGGTGATGTTGCGCGAGCGCGAGATTTCAAGCGGCAGCGCAAAGCCGCTTTCGCCGCGCTCTTCTTCGGTTTGCAGCGCGATGATCTCCCAGTTCTCGACGCGGTCGAGTTTGACCTCGGCGCGGACGTGGTGCTCGCTCGAGAGTTCGTAGACGCGGCCCGGTGTGGTGGTGTTCGAGATGTAGAGGCCGGCCTGCGCGAAGGTGCTTGGCGTCCAGATATCGGCGAAGGTGCCGCCGCCACCGTTGGTGACCCAGAGGCTGGGGTATTGCGCGTCCCAGCGGCGATGGATGTCGGGATCTGCGGTATGGGTGTTGTTGTAGGGATCGATGCGCGTGCCATCGGCGGCGTTGGTGCCGTGACCGCCGAGGAAACGTACGTCGTCCATAAGCGAGTCGGCGCCAGACTGCCAGAGCGCGCCGACAGCACGGTCGTTGATGCCATTGGTGTAAAGGCCGATGCCGGTAACGATGTTGTGGCCGCCCTTGGGCGTTTCAATGAGCGGCACAGGCGCGCCGGGGCCCTGGAAGGCTGCAGTGCCATCGAGAATATCGAACTGCGTCATGCTGGGATGGAGACCGATGAGGACTGTGTCCGGCTTCAGGTGCAGCGTGTTGCTGACGATGTAGCGGCCCTCCGGAATATAGAGCGTGCGATGCTCGTCAATGGCTTTCTGGAGGGCAGCGGTATCGTCACTAACGCCGTCACCTTTTACGCCGAGCGTGCGGAGGTTCACCCACGTGCCTGCTGGCGGAAGCCCGCGGATGATGTTGTCGCTATCGGGTGGGAGTGCGGGAACAGCGTGCGCATCGAAGCTGGTGCGGATCTCGCCTGGCAGGCCAGGCGCCGGGATGGTGAGGCCGTGGGAGTAGCTTTTGACGACATAATCTTCTGCGGGGCCGGCGCTCTTCTCGCCGCTCGCGCGCAGCAGTGCGAAATCCGCCACATGATGGCAGGCGATGTTCTCGAGATTGATCTCGGTGCGGGGATTGTTCTCGTTGCTGATGGTGATCGCCGGGCCGCCGATGTTTTCAAATCGCGTGTTCCTCACCCATAGCTCTTCGTAGTAATGCGGATCGATGTCGATCGCCTCCGGCACATTGCGGAAAGTGTCGTGATCGAGGGTGAGGCCGGCTTCATGCTCGCTGATCGCGGCTTTGCGCTGGCCCTCGAAGGTGGAGTCGAGCAGCGTGAACTGCCAGCCGGGCGAAGGCTTGATGGTGACAATGCCGTAATCGCCACCATAGAAGTGGAGGTCTTCGGCTTCGTTGCCGACATCCTTCAGCGCGGTGAGGCCCGACTTGATGTGGAAATCGATGTGGGCGAGGTAGCAGTGCTGCGCGACGTGGAAGCGGATGGCGACGGCGGCGGGGTTGCCGTTGCCGAGATCGAAATCAACATTGCTCATCGCGGAGTAGAAGGTGCCGGGATTGGCGTCGACGACGGTATTGGTGGCCGGAACAGTGCCGGGAAAGGGCGGTCGCGGGGTATTGGGCTGGCGCCAGTGCCAGTGGCGACCGCCAGGACGGCCACCGGTGAAGAAGAACATGTAACCGATGTCGTGCTGATATCCGGGCGTGTTGTCCGCGAGCAGGAACTCCGGCCGAGTGGCGCCGTAGCCGATGATGCGCACGCTAGGCCAGACATAGATGGTGTGCGTGATGCGGTACTTTCCTTCCGGCACGAAGAGGATGCCTTCACCGTGCTCGTCTTCAACTTTGTCGATGGCCGCCTGGATGGCTTCACTGTCGTCGGTAACGCCATCAGCGTGGACTGGGAAGTTGTCCTTGGTGAGATAAACGGCGGCAGGATCGTCAAGCTTTGCCGGGTAGTAGGACTGCGAGGCACGCAGCCCGAGCGGAGCGGAAACGAGCAGGATGCCGAGGCAGAGGGTCTTCACGATCATTTTCCTTGAGCAATCGTTTTGTTGCAGAGCAGCGACAACAGCAAGAGCCAGCCGCAGACATTGAGCCAGAGGCAGCGAGCGATGTCAAGCTTAGAACAATCGTTTATCTCCGCATGCCCGCTGTCGTACTTTGCGGGCATCGCGGGCGAACAGCAGTTCCCTCGACTCCGCGCGTCGCCGCTCCGGCCGGGATGACGATCTCCTGAGAGAGCGAGACGCTATTCAGCGCGCAAAGCCTCGCTGGGCTCGATAGTCGCGGCGCGGTGCGACGGCAGCCACGCGGCAAGTCCTGCGCAGAGAAGCAGCACGACGCTGACAGCGAGTTGGGTGAGAGGGTCCCGCGCATCCACACCATAGAGATAGCTGCGTAGCAGACGCGCGGCAAAGTGCGAGGCCACCAGACCGATGACCAGGCCGTACGCGACGAGCGTGAGCGCGCGGCGAAGGAAGAGTGCGACCACCTGCGAGCGCTGCGCCCCAAGCGCCATGCGCACACCAATCTCGCGCCTGCGCTGGCGGATCGCGTAGGCGATAAGCCCATAGAGTCCGACGACCGCGATGAGCAGCGTGGCCGCGGCGAAGAGCGAGATCAGCCGCGCGGCGAGCGTCTCGGAACCGAGCGAGTCGGCGACGATCTGCTGCATGGAGCGGACGTCGATCTGTGGAATCTCCGGCGCGACCTCATGGAGCACGTGGTGGATCGATGCGGTGAGGTCAAGCGGCGTGTGGGTGCGCACGGCGAGTTGTGCGAAGCGGGCGGCGAGGCCGTTGAAGCTTTCCTTAGGGCCAAGCTGGGTGGTGGCGAGATAGAGAGCGGGCGCCGGTTCACCGGCGATGCTGTCGTCATGGGTATCAGCAAGCACACCCACAATGGGCACCGCAGACCACGAGCCCTTGCTCATATCGAGATGCGCCGTGAGGGGGTCCATTCCGCGCAGATAGCGGGCGGCGAAGGCATGATTGACTACAACGACAGGCTGGGAATCAGGTGTGTCGAGGCCCTGGCGGAAAAAGCGTCCGCGCTCTATGGAGATGCCAAAGGTATTGGCGAACTCCGGACTGGCGAAGCGCAGGTTGCCCTGCGGCGTATCTTCGGGACGCGCGGCCTTGTGGCCGGCCACGTCGAACATGCCGGTCATCGTGAAGCTGCGATTGAGCGGCGTGGTGGAGCTGAGGGCAACCGAATCGACGCCGGGAAGCTGCCGCACGCGAGTCATGAGGGGCTCGAAGAGCGATGCATCCACACTTCCATCATCGTAGCGGCCGGGCTCGATGCTCATGGATGTGGTGAGAATGTTGTCGGTGCGGAAGCCGAGCGGCACGTGATGCAGCTCTTCAAGCGAGCGCAGCAGCAGTCCGGAGGCGACGAGGAGCAGGACGGTGACGGAGAGTTCGGCGGCGATGAGGATGTCGCGCAGGCGGTTCTGTCGGCGGGTGGCGGTGGCGGCGCGGGCCTGCAAGCCCTGGTGCGCGCTGGAGCGCGCGGCAGAGATGGCGGGCAAGAGGCCAAAGAGCAGCGTGGACGCGAAGGTGAGCGCGACGATAGCGGCGAGGACGGCTGCATCGATGTGGAAGGCATCCGGGCCGGCGGAGTTAAGGCTGCGCAACAGCGTGTGTTGGATGGTGCGCAGCAGGCCGATCGAGAGAGCCACGCCGCAGACGCTCGCGATCGCGGAGAGCAGCAGGCTTTCCGTGAGGAGCTGGCGGACAATACGCCCGCGTGCCGCGCCAAGCGCACTGCGGACGGCGAGCTCACGCTCGCGCGCAGAGTTCCGCGTAAGTTGCAGGCTGGCGACATTGGCGCAGGCGACGAGCCACACGAGAAAGACGGCAGCAGCAAAGGCGAGCAGCGCGGGCCGTACGTCGCCGACGACGGTGTCCCACCACCGACGGATGAGGACACGGTCGGCAGCCGGGTTCTTCTTCGCGTCCTGCGTGCCGGCGATGTGCCGCTGGATGGCGGAAAGCTCAGCCTGCGCCTGCGCCATAGAGACGCCCGGGCGGAGGCGCCCGATGACGTCGAGATTCTGATCGGCAGGTCCCCAGCCGGGCGGCGTATAGACGTCTATGCCGCCCCAGGCGGCGAAGTCGGCGCCGCGAGGAAGAACCCCGATGACCTGGTAGGCGACCTTGTCCAGCCGGACGGTGCGGCCGACGATCGATGGGTCATCGTGAAATGCGGCATGCCAGACGGCATAGCCGAGGATGACGGTGCGGGTCTGCTGCTTCTCGTCGTTGACGGTGAAGTCGCGGCCGAGCATGGGGCGGACGCCGAGAGTTCCAAAGAAATTGGCGGAGACGGCTTCGCGATCGACCATCTGCGCGCCGGCGGGAGCCTGAAGGACGCCGCCCAATCCATAGCGCCAGGCGAGCTGCTGGAAGGAGTGCTGGGTGGCCTTCCACTGGCGGAAGTCACGCGGGTCTACGCCCCAGAACATGGGCAGTGGTCCGCGCGGCTCGACGATGGTGAGCAGCGCGCGTGGACGCGGGAACGGCACGGGACGAAAGAGGACGCCGCGCAGCACGGTGCACATGGCGGTGCTGATCCCGATACCGAGCGCGAGCACGCCGATAGCAAGCAGGGCAAAGCCGAGGCTGTTGCGAAGCTGGCGAAGGGCGTAGCGAAGGTCGGCGAAGAGGACCATGGGCAACTCCGGCAAAAAGAGCTGCACGCAAGTTTGCCACATCCGGCGCGACCATTTTGCCGCAGTTCGCGCGGAGTCGACGCGCAAGAGCTGAAAAAATGTCCGGGGGTGAGGCGCAGGTGTTCGCTCCCGGACGTATGCGGGCCAGCCTATTGCGCCGGCGCGGTCAGATCTCCGGTGAGGGCGAAGTGGCGAAGCTGCGCGGCCGATTGCCAAAGCTCTCCAAGCGATTGGATGTAGGCAAGCTGCAACTGGAAGAGCGTGCGCTGCGAGACCAGCACCTGCGGATAGGCGGCGGCCATGTGGCTGTAGCGGTCGCGATAAAGATCGTAGGCGCGCTGGGCGCGGGGCAACAGGTCGGACTTGTAGCGGGAAGTTTGCCCGGCGGCGATGTTGTACTGCTCGACAAGTGGCGCGGCATCGCGGCGAAGTGCGAGGCGGACGCGCTGGGCCTCGGCTTGTGCCTGCTCGACAGCGGCTTGAGCGGCTGCGATGTTGCCCTGGTTGCGGTTCCAGAGCGGCAAATCGATCGATGCTGATGCGAAGGATTGTGCCCCCGTGGCAATGTTGGGGTTCTGCCGAATCAGCTCGTTATTCCACTGCTCGCCGGCGCGGACCGTGAGGTCGGGAACAACGTCGCGGTGCGCGCTATGCAGTTGGGCTTCGGCCGCGACCACCGCCTGGTCGGCTCGCTGGACAGCGGGGCTCTGTTCGAGGATGGCGTCGAGCGACGGCGGCGGCACGGCGGGTGCGGTGAGATCGCCGGCGAGGCGGGCGAGCGGCAGATCAGGCTGGCCGGCGGTTGCGATGAGCTGGTGGAAGATGGCGATGTAATGGCGCTGGGCAGTGACGGTGTCGAGCGCGGCCTGCTCCTGCTCAACTTCGGACTGGAGGACATCGGGCGCATCCGCCTGGCCGACGTTAGCGAGCTGGCGCGCGGTTTGGGCGGCATCCGCCGCAATGGCACTGAGCTGCTTGCGCGTGTCGATCTCCTGCTGAAGCGTGAGCGCGGCGTAAAAGCTGTTTTCGATATCGGCTTCGATGCGCTGCTGCTGCATGGCGAGCGCGAGTTCATCGGTGCGCTGCTGCGCGCGCAATGCATCGCGGCGCAGGCCGAGCTTGCCGCCGAGCGGGATCGCCTGCTGGACGAAGCCTCCCTGCTCCCCGCCGCCGTAGGAGCCGCCCCGGATCTGATCGCCTTCGTAGCCGATGACGGGGTTGGGCAGCAGACCAGCCTGCTTCGCGTGGCCAGCGCTTTCCGCGATAGTGGATTGTGCGGTGCGAAGTGTGGGGTTACGTGCGCGCGCTATGGCGAGAAGGTAAGGCAGTGTGAGTGGCGGGCGGCCAGAGATTTCGGCAAGAGGATCGGGCCCGGCGTTAGGCTGTGGCGGGGTCGGATTCGATGAGGATGTTGTCGGCATTTGCATGCTGGGCATAGTCTCCCGCATGGATGGCTGAGCGAATGCGCCGGAGGCAGTCAGCAGGAGAGCGAGAAAAATCTTCATCGGCTGCCTCCCTTCTGGCCGCTCATGCTACTTTGTCCGTTACGAATGGTCTGCATCATGCGGTCGTATGCGGGCTGGGGCATGACGCGAAGCAAGGTCATCATGCCCTGCATCTGCGCGCTCCAGCCGGGAAGCAGACCCGCATTTGCCGGCGTGGCGACCATCGCATCCATGTTCATCATGCTGCCTTCCATGAAGGCATCCTGCGGGAAGTTGGGAACGCTGTTGGCGTTGCGCGCCATCTCATCGGGGTTCATTTGCATTCCGGGCATGGCCTGATTCATTGCGTGCTGAGAGAGCGGGCCGTTCGTCGTGGCCATGTCGCTAGTTGCGGCAATGCCCATGCCACGGCCGAGCGAGGCGCCGTAGTCATCGCCCATGGGGACGGGCGGCGTGCCCTCCAGCATGCCCATGCTGGTGTTCATATCGACACCAGATGTCATCCCCTGCATCGCACTCATGCGCGTCATGCGGCCGACGGTGGAGGCCATCTGATTCATGTTGTGGTGCGGCAGGTGGCAGTGGAGCATCCAGTCGCCAGGGTTGTCGGCGACGAACTCGATATCGCGCGCCTGCGCCACGCCGACGAGCACGGTGTTGCCGGGCCACCACGCCGTCTCCGGTATGCGGCCGCCCTCGGTGCCCGTGATGTAGAAGGTGTGGCCGTGCAGGTGCATCGGGTGGTGGTCCATGCCGAGGTTCACGAAGCGGATGCGCACGCGGCTGCCCAGCGGCACGATCATGGGCGTGATCGCAGGGCCAGCCTTGCCGTTGAGGACGAGCCAGTTGTACTCCATGCTCATCGAGTTCGGGATGGTGCTCGACGGGAGCACCGCATACTCCTGCAGATGGATGAGGAAGTCGTGATCGACCGCCGGCTGATACGGCACGGCGGGATGCATGATGAAGCCCCCGAGCATGCCGATCATCTGCTGCATGGACATGTGCGAGTGGTAGAAAAACGTCCCGCTCTGGTGGATTTGGAACTCGTAGACGAATCGTCCGCCGGGCCGTACAGGTTGCTGCGAGATGCCGGGCTGGCCGTCGTAACGCACCTGGTCTTCGAAGCCGTGCCAATGGATCGATGTCGGCTCGGGCAAGTGGTTGTCGAAGAGGACGCGCACGTGGTCGCCCTGGTTGACCTGAATCGTCGGCCCGGGTGCGGAGCCGTTGAAGCCCCAGAGGTCGAGCGTCTTGTTGGGCAGGATGGATTGCTTCACTGGCTCCGCGACGAGATGGAAGACCTTTGTCCCGTTGTCGAGAGTAAAGGGCAGATCGGCGACATCGGGCGTGGTGACGTGGATGTTGCGTCCGCCGTTTCGTCCTGTGCCGCTGCTGCCGCGGGCCGCTTCGAGGATGGGACGGGCGCTCCCGGAGTCGGGACCGCGCCGGGTGGCTTCGTCGGCAAAGAGGCTTGGTGCGGCTACAAGGCTGGCGCTAATCCCGAGGGCGCGCTGGAGAAAGCTGCGTCGATTGCTCATGAACACTTCCCTGCTGTGAAGAAAAAAGCACAGCCGCGCGCACGAAGGCGCTCGGCGCTTCAGCGGGGATGGGTTCTAAACGCGCAGCGGCGTGAGGGTGATGGCCACGCTTCGGCCCGGCGGCGAGGTGTCGGCGCTCGATCCGGCAAGGGCGCGCAGATCTTGCGGGAGAGGCTGGGTCCCGATCGCGCCAAGAGCCGGAACTTCATGGGTCGCGCTTGCATCGCTGGAGAGCAGCGCGGCCATGGCTCCCGGTGCTTGTGCTGCACTGCAGATGGCGGGTCCGGTCGAGTGGCAGCATGCCGAGCCACGCACACACGCCTGCTGTGTTGCCGAGGCGGGCATGGAGTGGCGTGGAACGGTGGCAAGGCACCGGACGCCGCAGCTTGCGCCGGCCAAAGGCACGAGCGTCAGCACGAGAATCAGCGCGAGAGCGAGTTGGGCGCGGCGGGGCACCGCTTCCAGTGTAGCGCGCCTCGTCGAAGGGATGAATGGATCTGCACTCCGTGCAATCCCCACCCTGCCTTCATCACCCAATAGCTCAGTGCAGGAGCTGGCCATGTCCATGCAACAGTTGCGCTATGGAGAAGAAGAGCAGCCAGAAGCCAAGCATGGCAGCAAGAATACGGAGGATGAGGACGGCAGCCATCTTTTGGTCGGTACGGCCGACCCGGGCGTGAGCGGCGTTGCCCTGACCGATGGCATCCGCGCCTGCTCGGCGATGGGTTGCCGGCCGAATTCCGATACCCGGGCCAAAGGCGGCCATTAGCAGCAGAGCGATACCGACAATGATGCGGACATACAGCACGGTGACAACTCCCTTCCGCAACGAAGAATGCGTGCGGCCATGCCCTAGTAGATGCTGCGGCGGGCAGGGGCGCCACGTTAAACTAGCGATGGGAATCTTCTGCCGGCACCTTTGGCGGGAGGTGTGAGGGACGTCGATGAAGTGGTTGCGCTGGATATGGCTGGCGGGCACGCTGGCGCTGTTGGGCGAGGCCTTCTATCAGGCCATGTATGTGGCGCCTGTTGAAGCAACCATGGGTAATATCTATCGAATTTTCTATTACCACGTGCCGGCCGCCTGGGTCACGTTCCTCTTTTTCCTCATCAGCTTTGGGGCATCGATCGTGTACCTGGCGGTCCGGCACCGCGATCCGCTGCGTGCGATGGGCGCGGACGCGCTGGCACTCGCCTCCGCAGAGGTCGGCGTGCTCTTCTGCACCGCGGTCCTGATGATGGGCATGCTGTGGGCGCGACCCGTGTGGGGCATCTGGTGGACGTGGGATGCGCGGCTGACCAGTACGCTGATGATGTGGCTGATCTACTGCTCCTACCTGCTGGTGCGGCGCTTTGCCGAAGGGCCGCAGATGCAAACGCTGGCAGCGGCGGTCGCCATCTTCGGATACGTGGATGTGCCGATCGTCTACTTTTCCACGCGCTGGTGGCGCACCCAGCACCCCTCGCCGGTGATCGGCGGTGGCCCGGACTCCGGGCTCGACCCCACCATGTGGCCGCCCCTGCTGTGGAATCTCGCCGCGTGGCTCAGTTGGGGCCTCATGCTGATCGCGATCCGTTACGCGATCGAGCGGCGCCGGCAGGTGCGGGAGCAGGATGAGGCGCTCCGCGCACTCGAAGCGTCGCTCGAGGCGACACCGTGGAAGGAGAATGAGTGATGGCGCATCGTCACCTGATCTTGGCGTACGCACTGACCTGGGTTCTGCAACTGGGATATGTCGGCTTTCTCGCTGTGAAGTGGCGGAACGAGAAGCGCGCCGGACGGGCGCAAGGAAGATTTCCCACATCTCAATAGCAGGATGTTTGGAGCGGTGCCGCTGGCAACGCAATTCCTTTTTGCAAAAAAAACAACGAAGCTGACTCGGAGAGACAGCTTCGTTGTCCGAGGAAGGGTACCGCAGGGCGGATTGCAGTCCGCCGGAGCACACTTGCGTGACTCTGGCCCGGTAGACGGACGGGCTTTCCGGGAAGTTTCACGGCCCGTTGATGGAAAAACTGCCTCTCCCACCTTCGGGGGAGAATCTACCCGTGAAAGAGGGATTCAAGCCGGAGGCCATCGGAGGGATGATCGTCGTGTCAGGAGCGGCCCCCAAGAGCAGCGCCTGAAACAGCCGAACGGCGTAGACCGAAGGCTCTCATCTCGACTAGCCTCCCAGAGGCCACCGGCGGGTGGCCTTTATTTTTTTGCCCTCAAAGCAAAAGCACGTGAGTGTGATGTGACGAGATTCGATCCGTACAGCCGGCCTTCGAGCGGCTGCGTCCGGCATTGTGCCGCAACTGACATCGTCTGTGTGTTGTGCTGTCATTCCCCCTGAACGGAGGCGGATGGCCCGGTCGGCAACGCGGCGATCCACTCCTCGGGCGTGCGTGCCTTTCCCTGAATCAGATCCATCACCAGGCGATGCACAATCATCGCGCTTTCCGGGCGACTGATGTCGACGGCTTTGGTCTGTCCGGGGAAACGCACCATAAGGACGGGACGCTGATCGAAGACGCCTCCGTCGCTCGCGCGCTCCTCGTCGCTATTCCAGCCCGGCACGCCACGCCAGAGCGGTACGCGCCACGAATGGTCCGAGGAAATAATCAGGACGGTATTTGCGGCAGAAGGACTTGCGGCCACCGCATTGAGGAATTGTGCCATAGCCTGATCGGACAGCATGAGGTTGCCGAGGTAGTCGAACTCGTGATCGCCGGAGGGATTGCGGAACAATCCGGGCGGATGCGGAACCGGCATGTGGATGAAGGCCAGGCGGATGTCGGGGTCCTGAATCAAAGCCTCGCCGGCGTGCAGTATGTTGTTGTAGTCCTCGTGCAAAGCCTGGTTGTGTGGCGCGTGGTTCCAGAGGGTTTCAAAGCGGGCTGCGAGGGGCAGGCCGCCACGCGCGTTATCCCAGGTGGACTGGTGGCTGGAAAGCTTGCTGAAGAGCTCCCCGGCAACCGATTGACTGAAGGTCCAGTAGCAGCGGTCCAGGACCGTGTCCAGAACACGGCAGTAGGGGTTGTACCAGCCGGCTACGCCAGTTCCCCACCCCTGAAGCTTCGCCGCGGCAAAGATGGTCGAGTTCTGATCAAAGCGCTGCCATGGCGCCTTCGCGCTGCGACGCAGGAGCATTCTTCCGTTCGCATCCCCCTCGACATCGACCACCGGCTTTCCGGATATCAACGCGGGGATGATGCGCTCGGTCTCATATCCGACGGGCGACAGTTGTGAGAAGGTGACGCTCTCGGCGGCGAGTTTTTTGAATGCCGGCAGATCGATTCCGGGTTGCGGATGTTCGAATGCCTGCCTGTAGGAGAGCTCGTCGAAGAGTATCCATACAACGCGCGTTTCTCCAGGGCGCCATGGATTCGTCACCGGACGGGTGAAGCTGGCCTGCTCACGCGGCGCGCGGCTGAAGCATGCCACGACCAGGCGGGGAATAATTACCAGGAGCACAGCGATGCCGCCGGCCGCGAGGATAACGGCGGCGATGCGCACGCAGTCGTCATAGACGCGAGGCGTGAACAGCAAAAGAGCGGCGCATACCACCAGTGCGACTCCTGGAGCGTACGGCACGAGGCGCAACAGGTGACCGCGGAGCATGGGGTCGCGCATGCTGGTCGAGATGTCGCGAGCGACGATCCATGCAGTGGCGAAGAAGACGGGCAGCCAAAGAATCTGCCTGATCCGGGGAGCGGCGCGATCGAGCAGCGTGAAAGCAATCCCCGCGAGCACGCCGAGCACCAGCAGATCGATGAGCATGGCGCGGGTAAGAGTGGTGACCGGCAGAAGCTGGTGGTAGAAGTTACGCCGCGCCGGAGAGAGAAATTCGGCAAGGGGCGGAAGCAGATACAACATGGCCAGGCCGCCACCCTGCAGCCATGATCGAGCCTTCATGATTCGGTGTTCTCGTCTTTCAGGCGGATTTCTGGAGTCTCACGGGCGGGAGGAACGACGATAATTTTTTTTGAGGTAGGGGCACGTGGGCAAGCAGGCGCCGAAAACGACCTATCCGTTCCAGGCGCTTCCGGAAACTTGATCTCCGGCTCGGTTTTCAAGACACACCTATTCAATAAACCTCTCGTTTAATAAACAGTTTCTGTACAGCCTGCTTTACCATCTAGCGATGGACTTCGGTGTCAGCGCTGCGCGTTGCTTGTTTCCTGAGGCTGCTGGTCGACGAGGCTGTCGAGGTCGGTTGGAGTGTGTAGCTGGCCTCTCAGCAGAGCTTCGACAATCTCATGGACAATGAGCACGTTGACCGTCTTTGAGACCACTAGACGAGAGTCTTCGCCGGGAAGTTGCACTATCAGGACGGGACGTTGGTCGAATTTGCCGCCATGGGTTGCGTGCGTTTCCTGCTCAGACCAGTCCGGAAACGGCTGCCACATGAATGTGCGCCAGGAGTGATCCGAGGAGACCATCAGCGTAGTGTTGGGAGCGGCGGCTGTGGATTGAATCACGTTTCGCAATGCAGCTAGACTTTGATCGGCAAGAACAAGATTGTCCAGATACGTGCCATGGTCGCTGAGCCTGTGGTGTAAGCGATCGTAGATGCCCGGCGGATGCGGTATGGGAAGGTGGACGAACGCGAAACGGATGCGCGAATCCTCAATCAGGTCCTTGGCCTGAGCCATAACGCTGACGTAGTCATTGATATGCGTCTGGACACCCTCGTTCGAGGATGTGTGCATCAGGATGTTGAATCTGTCGCGGAAGGGCATCATCGCCGCAATATTTTCTGCGATCGACTTTCCCGTTGAAAGTCCCCCTGACAAATCCGTGTGGACGGGTTCGGAGTAGATCCAAAAACAACGATCCAGCACATTGGGGAGCAGCCGGCAATATGGGTTGTACCAACCCGCAACGCCCGTAGTCCAACCGTGCGAATGGGAGTCGGCGAAGATGGTGTCATATTCATTGAACCATTGCCAGGCACCGCCCGCTATGGTGCGGTATCGGGGCGGTCCGGGATACGGCTTATGCATCTCCACGATGGACTTGCCCAACAACAAGGAAGGCAACACCTTCTCCGTTTCAGCGCCAGCTCCTTCCGCCTCGGCCGAGGGCTGCAGATCGGAGAACGTCACGCTTGATTGCGCAAGGCGGTCGAAGTTCGGAAGCAAAACATCCGCTTGGCGCGAGTCGAAGACCTGATCGTAGGAGAGTTCGTCCATCAGAATCCAGACGATGCGCGGAGCCGAAGCCGGCACGGCTGGCAACTGGTCACGCTGGAAGCCGTGTTGCTCAGGCGGCCCGGATTTGAGCGCCTGAAAACCGATCCTGGGAAGGATCACGACTAACCCGAAGCCAGCGGCCATGTAACAGACGCGAACTCCAGCAATGCACCCGTCATAGATGATTGAAGCCAAAGGAATTTTCGAAGTCGCGACCAGCAGCAACAGAGCCGCAGCGGCAATGGCGGGAGTGACCAGATGTTCCAGCCGCAGCATCGCGACCGCCATCGCAGGGGAGCCGGAAAACGCTCCGCTCATGCTGCGAAAGAAGAGCGAGGGCAGCAGGACGATGGGTATGAGCCAGAAGATGCGCCTCCATCCGGGAGAAAGCCGTTCCATCAGGAAAAATGCGAGTCCGCCACCCAGCCACAGAAGGATCGTGAGAAGAAAAATGGCCCGGTAAATGGTGGTAAGCGGGAAAAAGCGATGGTAGGCATCGCCGAGGGTGGGGTTGAGAAAATCAGCGGCAAAGAGCGCGATGTAGAGGGTAGCAAGGCCCGCGCCCTGTAGAACTGGTCTTGGCTTCACCGCGTCTCGAAGAGCCAGAGACTTCGGCCGTTGGGAAGATTTTCCACAAGCCGGCGGACGAAATGCTGGTCAGCAACGGCGAGGAACTCATTCTCGTCGAGATGCCCGTAGATCTCCTGGCGTCCGCGGCAGAGCTGCTGGAATTGCGAATCGCTGGCCGGCACCCATTCAATGATGGCCCAGCGGGTGGTGAGGCGGCGAACCAGATCGAAGATCGCGGCGAGCGGTATCTGGTCGATGAGCAGCATGTGATGGATGACGCCGAGCATCATGACGCAGTCGAAGGCGCCTTGGGAACGCTGGAGCAAGCTCAGGCTTTCGGCGTTCTGCCAGCCCACCGCGGGCGTGGGCCGCGCGATGTTGGCGACGAGCGGGAGGATGGGCTCACGCTTCGCGCGGGCTTCGCGCCAGTTGGCGTCGGCTGCCTGCACGTCGGTGTCCCACGCGACGACACGTGCGCCGGCGGCAGTGGCGATGCGCGAGTAGTGGCCGGTGTTTCCGCCAACATCGAGCACGCGGTGCGGCTCTGTTTGCGCAAGCGCGCGCTCGACAAATGCGGCCTTGCGCGTGTGGTCCTCCGCGCTGTAATGGCGGGCGGTGGTGGTGTAATCGCTCCAGCGCGAGGCGCGCGGCGGCGGCGTAAGGGCGCGCAGCGTGCGGCGCAGCTTTTTCAACCTCCCGCGCAGCACCTGGCTAGCCACCTGGGGCGGCAGCTGACGAACCGCCGCTCCGCTAGATGCCGCAGCGTTGGCCTTCCCTTCCAGCAGATGCGGCAGAGTGACGAGCGAGCGCATCGGCGCGGTCCAGCGGCGGCGGAGCGGAAGATGCGGATACAGATCGGTGGGCTCGTAGCCGTCGCGGCGCTCGATGGAGGCGGTGAGCGGCCAGCCGAGATAGCGGTTCGCCGCCAGAGGCAACAGGAAGGTGCGGACGAACTGTCCGTAGGCAAGCCAGATGGGATCTCCCGGCTTGCGCGCATCGAACGAGAGCACGTCCACGAAGACCGGGTCGGCATTGCGGAAGAGGATGTTGAGCGGCGTCGCGTCCTTGAGGCTGAGGCCGGCGGCGAGCGATTCTGCGCAGAGATCGAGCGTCAGTTCGCCGGCTGCGGCCCATTGTCCAGGAGTCCACTCCCAGGGATAGCTTGGATAGTCGATCCGCTCGTGCTCGAGCAGCAGCGAACCGTCCGAATCGCGGCCGGCGATGGTGGTAGAGACCATCCTGCCGCTGTCCATCCATTTCTTTGCGAGCGCTGAGGCAAGAAAAGACTCCGCTTCCGCGACAAACGCGGGACGGACATGACGAAAGACCCTGGTCTCCTCAAAGTAAAGAGAGCCCGCCGGATCGCGAAACGTTCCGCGGGGAGCGACGGCGCTTACGGTCATTGCTGGATTTCTTGACCCTGCTCGATCACCGGCTCTTCGATGTCGCCCTTACCCAGACGGAAGAGTTTGCGCACCTTGGAACGCACGATGAAGAGAGCGCCCGCCACCATGGAGCCCGCTACCTGCAAGAGAAGGAGCCCGGAACCTGGATCGGCATAAGCATAGGCAGGCCGCTGGAAAGCAACCGCCAGCGCAACCACCTGAGCTACAGCAAGCAGCACGAGCACAACACGGGAGAGGTTACGCAAGTTTTTGCCCCCTTTGGATTCAATAAAGCCAAGTCAGACGGATCGAAATGACACAATAGAGCGCAGCAGGTTTTTACAGACTCTTAACAGATTCTTAATAGTTGTACCGGATTTTGACGGGTACCGGCAAAAAAAAGTTCCACATTTCTCCAGCTAATAGATTTTCGAGTTACCGCCTGATTCTTCGTGCGTTTACCGGGCGAGCAACGGCCGGTACACTTGTAGATTCCGGGGGATAGAAAACGCATGCTGGTGGTGATGAAGCCGCACGCGACCGCCCAACAGGTGCAGGCGGTCTGCGATCGGATCGAAAGACTGGGTTACCGCCCGCATCCGATGCCGGGAGCCCAGCGGACCGCGATCGGCATCACCGGAAACCAGGGCGCGGTGGAGCAGGACGCTCTGGCCGAGATGGCCGGCGTGGCCGAAGTCATCAAGGTCTCGAAGCCCTACAAGCTGGTCAGCCGCGATGTGAAGGAAGAGGACACCGTGATCCGCTTCCCCGGCACCAACGCGGCGATCGGCGGCCGGGAGATCGCCATCATCGCGGGACCATGCTCGATCGAGAGCCGCGACCAGGCCTTCGCCGTAGCCGAAGAGGTAGCGAAGGCGGGTGCGCAATTCCTGCGCGGCGGGGCGTACAAGCCGAGAACATCGCCCTACGCCTTCCAGGGCATGGGCGAGGCTGGTTTGCGCATCATGGCCGAGGTGCGGGAGCGCTTCGGCCTGCGCATCGTGACCGAGGCGCTGGACAACGAGTCACTCGAGCTTGTGGAAGACTATGCCGACATGATCCAGATCGGCGCGCGCAACATGCAGAACTACTCCCTGCTGAAGCGCGCCGGGCGCTCGAAGCTGCCGGTGCTGCTGAAGCGCGGACTCTCGGCAACGCTCGAAGAGCTGCTGATGGCGGCCGAATACGTGATGAGCGAGGGCAACTATCAGGTGGCGCTGTGTGAACGCGGCATCCGTACCTTCACCGATCACACGCGCAACACGCTCGACCTCAGCATCGTTCCGGCAATCAAGCGGCTGAGCCATCTGCCGATCATCGTGGACCCGAGCCATGGCACGGGCAAGCGGGACAAGGTGCTGCCGCTGGCGCGGGCGGCCGTGGCTGTCGGCTGCGATGGGCTGATCGTCGAAGTGCACCATGCACCCGATATGGCGCTCTCCGACGGCGCGCAGTCCCTCTACCCGCAGCAGTTTGCGCAGCTGATGGATGAGTGCTCGCGGATCGCGGAGGTGGTCGACCGGCGCATTCCGCGCGGCATCGAGGTAATGGCGCGCGAAGGGGCCGCGTTCCCTGCCACGCGTTAGGCGTCTGCATCACCAAACAGAAAAACATGCGCGGGGCATGTGCCTCGCGTTCGCCGTTTGCGCTCTGATCCTTCTCAGCGGCTGCCGCAAACACGACTTCCCTGTCTACCCGAAGAACTACCGCGAGTTCGCCTACGTCACCAACAGCGGCAGCGACACCGTGACCGTGCTCGACGTGGTGAACCTGCGGCTGGACCGCGTGATTGCCGTGGGTCGGCGGCCGGTGGGGATCGCGGCCAACCCATCGCGCGATGAGGTCTACGCGGTGAACGCAGACTCGGCGTCGGTGAGCGTGATCGATACCACGCGCAACCAGGTGGCGGCGACGATCGCCGTCGGCCGGACGCCCTACTCGATCGATGTGGCGCGTGATGGCCGCACCGCGTACGTTGCCAACTCCGGCGCGAACGACGTATCGGTGATCGATCTCGGTCAGCGGCGCGTGACGGCGACGATTGGCGTGGGCGAGGGGCCGGGCGTGGCTCGCATTGCGCCGGATGCCAGGGCGCTGGTGGTGAGCAACGAGAAGAGCGGCAGCGTGAGTGTGGTGGACCCAAAACTCTTTCGGGTGCGCGCATTCTTCTCCGGCTGCCCGGGCGCAACGGCGGTGACGATACTGCCCGATTCGACCAAGGCTTTCGTGGCCTGCTCCGGAAGCGCGACGGCGGCCGGACACCAGGTGATGGTGGTCGGCCTCGCGCGAGCGGCAGCCGCCGGCGTCAGCGCAAAGCCGGACCGGCTGCTGGCCTTTCTGGATGTGGGCGCAACGCCGACCAGCGTAGTACTGAAGCCGGATGGCGGTGAAGCGTTTGCGACCAACTTCGGCGGCAACTCCATCTCCGAGATTGCCACCGGCAATAACGAGGTGGGGGGCACCTACCAGGTCGGGATGCAGCCTTCGCAAGGCGTTGTCACGATGGACAATTCGCTGCTGTGGGTGACGGACTTCGGCAGCGCGACGGTCAGCCTCTACAGCATCGACGACGGCAGGCTGCTCGAGAATGTTCCGGTAGGCGAAGGCCCGGATGCCGTGGCGCTCTCGACCGCCGGGCACCTGCTGATGGTGGTCGATGCGCGCTCGAACGATCTTGCCCTGGTGCGCACGAAAACCCGCGCGCTCTTCACGTTGCTTCCTTTGGGGAAAAATCCCAGCGGAATTGTAGTGAAGGGATTCGTGGTGCACTGATCGCTTCAAGGTGTGAGCAAGGTGTTGAGTTAGTCCGACGCACTCCAGAGCACCGCGCCCAGCCGATAGAAATACGCACGCTCCAGAGAAAAAGTACGGCCGGTGTTCGCGAGCATGCGGGCGAGTTCGCGATGGGTATAGGCGCGGCGCACCGAGATTGGTCCATCATGACGCGAGATGCGGCTGGGATCGATAACGCGATTCAGTTGCGCGAACCGGTAGTGCAGCGCGCTGCGTTCGAGATCGTTGATGATGACGGCGACCTGAGCGACGCGCAGCGCCTCGGCGAGAAAACGCACCACCTGCGGCGGCTCAAGATGATGCAGAAAAAGGCAGCAGGAGACGATATCCACGCTCGCATCAGGAAGCGGAAGATCCAGCGCATCGCCGGCAATCACGCAGGGCGCGGGCAGCGCTGCCGGCCACACGCGTGGGTCTGGCAGGTGAACGGAGCTGCGGTCGAGCAGCGTGACCCTGGGCGCGACGCCCAGGCGGAGCACGGCGGCCTGCAGCACCTCTGCGCGTCCGCTGGCAACTTCGAGAATGTGCGGCCGCTCTCCGCCAGGCACGCGCGAGAGCACACGATCGAGCAGCCGCGCATGCAGCCGCACCCCGCCGAAACGCCGGTTGGCGAGGGTCACGGCATCGAGGGCAGCGCTGATCTCCGCAGGTGTGCCGCGGTCGTCATCCAACCACTCGTCCTGAACAATTCTTTCCATGGCCACAATGGTGATACAACGCAATGACAATCGAATGACGTAACCGATAATGGCCACACTGCGTCTCACCTCCATTGAGCGGAATCGTCAGCGCGGACGTGGAATTGTCAAAGGTATGGACGAGCGAATGACGGGAATGGATGCGGTGGTGCTCGGCGGAGGGCCTGCCGGTCTAGCGGCAGCGCTGGCGCTCGCACAACGCGGGCGTCGCGTCGCGGTGTATGACGCGCAGCGTCCGCCGATCGACAAGGCGTGCGGCGAAGGCTTGATGCCGGAGGCGGTGCGGCTGCTGCGCGCGCTCGGATTGGCGCTCGATGAGCGAGACGGCGCGCCGATCGCGGGCATCTCCTTCCACGATGCACAGGCCAGCGCATACGCCGCATTCGACAGGGGCAAAGGGCTGGGAGTGCGCCGCACCCGCCTGCAGGCACGCATGGCGGCCCGGGCAGCGGAGATGGGCATCGCCCTGCACTGGGGCGCTGCCGTGCAGGCGCTGCCGGGTGGCGGCTTCGTCTCGGCAGGCGCGGCGATCCGTGGAGATTTCTTCGTGATCGCCGACGGGCTCTGCTCGACGCTTGCTCCGGCAAGCGGCTTCCGGGAGCACAATTGTTGCAGCACGCGTTACGCAAGCCGCGGCCAGTTTCACTATAGGCCGCGAGAGCGCACAATGGCCGACGAGGTAGAGGTGCACTGGCGTTCGGGCGAACAACTCTACGTCACGCCGCTGGGCGATGGCGAAGCCGGTGTCGTGCTGCTGACCGGCATACGCGGGCGTAGGGTCTGCGATGCCCTTCCCGATTTTCCTGCGGTGGCCAACCGTCTGGCAGGCGCATGGCGTACTTTGACCATGCGCGGCGCGGTGACACGGACCCGCAGCCTGCGCGAGGTAATACGCGGCAATATCGCGGTGCTGGGCGATGCCGCAGGATCGGTGGATGCAGTAACCGGCGAGGGAATCCTGAGCGCGCTTCGCCAGGCCCACGCGCTGGCGGATGCGCTTACCGCGGGCGAGCCGCAGCGCTATGCGGCGGCGCATCGGCAGATGGCGAAAGGCCCGCAGAGCATGGCGAGACTTCTGCTCTTGCTTGATCGCCATCCGCGGCTGGAGCGCTGGTTTGTCGCCCGGATGGCCAAGCGGCCGAAGACCTTCGCCGCGCTGCTGCGGATGCATCTTGGAGAGCAGACGTGGGCGGGCTTTGTCCGGAGCGAGGCCGCGGCGTGGATGCACGTGCGTGACCGATCGCCGTCGTCGCTCTGTGCGATGAAAGCGCAACGAGAAAGAGGACTATGAAGATCGCCAGCGTTGCCCGCGCACTGCCGCCGTACCGCTTCAGCCAGCAGGAGATCTTCGAGGCACTCGCACGGCACTGGCGTGACCAACTGCACAACCCGGAGCTGCTCTCGCGATTTCATCATCGCGTCGGCGTGGAGACGCGGTATTTCGTGTTGCCGCTGGAATGCTATGACAGCCTGACGCGATGGGGCGATGCGAACCGCGTCTGGCTCGAAAAGGCAGAGGAGCTGGGCGAGCAGGCGATCGACCTGGCGCTCCAGCGCGCGGATATGGACCGTAACCGCATCAGCGCGCTGCTCACCGTTTCGGTGACCGGCATCGCGAGTCCATCGCTCGACGCGCACCTGACCAATCGCATGCGACTGCCGGCGGATATTCGCCGCACGCCGATCTTCGGGCTGGGCTGCGTGGCCGGCGCGGCGGGCATCGCGCAGGCAGCCGACTACGTGCGCGCGTATCCGGATCGCGTAGCGGTGCTGCTCTCCGTCGAGTTGTGCTCCCTTACCTGGCAGCGAAACGATCTTTCGATTGCCAACCTGATCTCCTCGGGATTGTTCGGCGATGGCGCAGCCGCGGTGGTCGTTGCCGGCGACGATGTTGCGGCGGATGGACCGGAGATTGTGGATACGGTATCGAGCTTCTATCCGGATACAGAAGATGCTATGGGCTGGGATATCTCGGAGGAGGGCTTCCGTATTGTCCTGTCGCCCGAGGTGCCGGCGATCATCCGCGCAAAGCTGCCGTGCGATGTCGATGCGCTGCTGAGCCGCAATGGATTGACGCGCAGCGATGTCGGCAACTGGGTGCTCCACACCGGCGGTCCCAAGGTGCTGGATGCAATGGCCGGCTCGCTCGGGCTCGCTCGCGACGCGTGCGCTGCGTCGTGGGATTCACTGCGCGAAGTGGGGAATCTCTCGTCGGCATCGGTACTGCTGGTGCTCGAGGAGATCATGCGGAATCGGCGGCCGGCCGCGGGCACGTGGGGAGTGCTGGCTGCGCTTGGCCCGGGATTCTGTGCGCAGCTCATTCTGCTGCGCTGGTGACTCGCTGTCACGGGCGATCGCGCCTTTGGCGCACATTGTTAGCTTCGCTTCCTTTGACCCCTCACGCTTGGCGACGTGACGCGCGCAGGCTCTTCACTGCGTTCAGGATGACACCTCAATCTGTGGTACAGGGTTACCGCCGTTGGCGTGGTCGGTGGCCTGGCGCGCCAGAACAAGCGTGATGTCATCAGGCTGCTCCTGCTCGCCGATCCACGCACGCAACGATTGCAGCACCTGCGCCGAGATGGCGGCGAGCGGCAGATGGCGATGGCGCTCCACCATCTCGATGAGGCGCTCTTCGCCGAACTCGCCAAATTCGTTTTCCGGCTCGGTGACGCCGTCGCTGTAGGCAATGAGGATGTCGCCGGGATCCAGTGTCACGGTGCCTTCGTCATAGACCAGCTCATCGAGCAGACCAACGACCGAGCCGCCGCGGTCGAGACGGCGCACGGTGCCGTTCGTGCACAGGACGAAGGGAGGAAGCTGGCCACCGTTGGCATAAACGAGCTTGCGCGTGTTGGTGTTGTAGTGCGCGAGGAAAAGTGTCGCGTATTTTTCCGGCTGCGTGCTGCGATAGAGGTGCCGATTCAGCAGGCTGAGCACCTTGCCCGGCGAGCTGAAGGTTGCGCCGCCCTGGAAGAAGCGGTCTGTGCCCCCGTTGTCGCTGAAGCAGTCTTCGCCGGCGAAGCGATAGGCGCGTACTGCGGAGTGCAGCGATGCCATAAGCAGCGCGGCGGAGATGCCTTTGCCGCTGATGTCGCCCATCGCCACCGTCAGCTCGCTCTCGCCCATGATGAGGAAATCGTAGTAGTCGCCGGAGACAGTGCGCGCCGGCTTGCAGACGCCATGCAGCTCGAGCCCCGGCATCTCCACCTGGCCGTGCGGGAAAAGGTTGTTCTGCACCTCCTGCGCGATCTCGAGCTCGCTCTGCATGCGTTCTTTCTCGCGCTGTTGTTCGAGCAGGCGCTCGAGCGACTCCGACATGGTGTTGAACGAGGTGGAGAGCGCGCCAAGCTGATCGCGGCGCTGCACCCGAATGCGATGCGCGAAGTCGCCGCTGTCGATGGCGACGGTGGCCTGGTAAAGATCGGCGACGGCGTTGGTAATGGTGCGGTTGAGCCGTACCGCCATGATGAAGGCGATCAATTCGATGACGGCGAAGATTGCGGCCAGAACGATGAGTCCGACACGAATGACGGTGCCGACGAAGACGGCTGCGCCGAAGAGGTGTGCATAAAGCAGGGCCGGCCGCGAGGTAACGTTGAGCAGGCTGGTGAGCGGCTTTCCGCTTCTCCACTCGGTGGTCGTGAGCGGGGCGGTAAAGGTGATGCGCCGATCGAGCAGGAAGGCGCCCGCGGGAAGCTTGCCGCCGGTGACGGTGCTCGACGTCTGCGCGGCCAATTCTCTTCCCGTGAGCGGGCGGCGCATATGGGGGGACTTGCTGTCCTCTTCTGCGAGCGCTTTGCCGACATCGGGGATGATGTGGATCAATCCGAGTCCCTGGGCGAGTTGATCGACCGTTGTGGGATCGAGGGGTGCGCTGGAAACGAAGGTGACCTGCTGATCGCCGACGGTGCGCATATTCACGGCGCGGAGAAACAAGCGGCCGTCGTCGAGCACGACACCGCGAAAGCCGTCGGGCGACCAGGTGGGGTACGCGAGGGGATTGCTGGCATTGTGCTGCGGAAGTTCCTTGCCGTTGTTGATGAGCAGTATCTGATGATGGTCGGTTTTGCTGCCCACCCAGGCATCGACCATGAGGCGGCCGGGCACGCTGTGGTATGCGGCCTCATAATCGGCGAGCTCAACGGAGTTCGCAGACGGAGCGCGGGCAATCACATGCGCCACGTGCACGGTGAAGGCCTGATTCTCCGCACTGAGTCGGCCAAGCGTCGACTGCAACTCCGAGATCGCCGCGAATGTAGCGAACTGGCCGGCGAAGACATAGGCGGCAATGGTCGCCAGCGTGACAAAGAGCACCACCGGCGCGAGTCCCATCAGCAGGTAGGTAACGATCAGCCGGTTGCGCACCTTCCACAGCACATGGGTGACCAGCCAGCGATAGAGGATGATGCAACTGAAGACCAGCCAGACGGGCACTACGAAGAGCAGAAAGAATGTGCTGAGGCCAGTGGATGGACCGGGCAGATAGCGCGACAGGATCAGGAGGATGAGGGCCGCGGACGACCAGAAGGCGCCGTGCTCGGCTACGCCCGAGAGCGCAGGCCGGCGCAGCGGATTCAGAACGGCAGCTTCTGCGCGGACGAAGAGGTTCGCCATACTCAGGGCGAGTGTAACGCACGCCTGAGGAGGAACTTAGATATCCGATTGCGGTCGTTTTAGATATCCGATTGCGGGTTGCTGAGGTGTCGTAAATCGACTTCGCGGGCGAGCCGTAACGCATGGCGCGACGCCGAATAATGGGCGCCTGCGAGCATGAGCAATCCGCTGACAAAAGCCCACATCATCAGCGAGACCGAGACCGAAAACGGCCCATAGACGGAGCGGAAATCGAGCAGCGGCAGCAGCGCGATGTAGATGCGCTTCGCGACCTCCCAAAGCAGCCCCGTAGTGACGGCGGCGGGCAGCACGGCCACGATCGGCAGTCGGCGGTTGGGCAGCACCCAGTAGATGAGCAGGAAGATGAGCACGCTGATCACGGCGGCAGAGATCTGCAGCAGCCAGTGGGCGAGGAAGTTGAAGACCACGTTGTCCGTGTTGCCCAGGAAAAGAAAACTAAGCAGGCTGTGCTGCGCGGCGGTGAGCGAGATGGAGATCAGGGTGAGGGTGCCGATGGCAAAAGCCAGCCCCAGGGAGACAAGCTGGTTCATCAGATAGGAGCGGTTGCGCCGTGCGCCCCAGACCTGGTTGAGCGCGACCTCGAGCGGCATGAAGACACCGGTTGAGGAGATGAGCAGCATAACCATGGAGGCGATCTGCACGCCGCCGTGCGTGCGGGAGAGGATGGTCATGTTGCGGATGACGAAGTCCTGGCCGGCGGGCAGGAAGTAGCGGATCTCCTCGGCGATGACCGCCACCATGGCGGGCGAGTGGAAGACGTGCCGGGCCAGGGTGAGCATGAGGACGATAAAGGGGAAGAGCGAGAGGATGACGTTGGCGGCCACGCTGAACGCGTAGGTGTGCACCTCGGTCTGTGCAAGATAGAGGGCGAGCGCCTTCGCATGCTGGACCAGCGAGGCGTTTTCCGGCAGGCTCCGGAGCGGCGCGGCCGCGGATGGGCCGGCTTCTGCCGGGCTGGTCTCCAGACCGGGCGGGAACAGGGTCAGCATCGCCATGGGGGATCGCTCCGTGGGGATGGTAACAAGCTGGAGCCGCAATTCCCCTCCCCACAAGGGGTCATGCGCGGGGCGGCCGCGTGTGGATATGTGGCTGTAATGTAATTTTCTGTTGCACTTAGGAACGTTTCCTGCCATAACAGGAGAACGTAGGGTGCTGCTGTGGCCCACGCGAAGCACGAATTTGGAAGGCCGTTTTTGATGTTCTGGTTTTGCTGTTCCGCGATGAATCTTGGGAAAAGGTGAGCTGCCCTGCGTCCTGGACGCCGGCAGCTTTTCGTGTTTTCAGAGGGTGATTTGCGGGACGCCTACACACAAGAGGTGAAAGGAGTCTCCCGTGAAAGAGCAAGGCGTTGTGAAGTGGTTTAACGGAGCAAAGGGCTATGGCTTCATCCAGCGCTCCACCGGCGAAGATGTGTTTGTGCACTTCTCGGCGATTCAAGAGAACGGGTACAAAACGCTGAATGAGGGTGAAGGAGTGGAGTTCGAGTGCCAGCAGGGTCCCAAGGGACTGAATGCGGCCAATGTTGTTCGCAACGCCTAGACCATCACGATCGCTTCAGCAGAACGGCCTCCCCGACGCAGGGAGGCCGTTCTGCGTCCGGGGGACTTCCATACACGATGTACACCAACTTAGGCGGGGGTCACAGCAGAGTGACCCTGCTTCCGAGCGAAGTCATGCAAAGCTCGGTCGAAGGTCACGAGCGTCGCCTGAAGTTCCCTCGCTGACGCCAGAAGCCAGCAGTCTCCCACCGCCTTTGAGGCTTGCTGCATGGCGAAGAGCTCGGTGATGTGGCGAAAAGCTGCGTCGACATTTCGCGGCTCCGGATAGAATTCGACGCGTGGATCCTCGAGCCAGCGGTCATACACGCTCCAGGCGTTGCGAAGTGTCAGCGTTTGCTCGCCCATTACAGACGTGTTGGTCAGAAGTCTCAGCAACCCGATCTGCGTATAGCGGGAGAAGATAAGCCGGGCATCAGACGGAAGCAGTTTCATCCAGTGCCAGCTGTCCGAAGTGTGCGAGTGGCCGGCAACCGAGAGCGCTAGCCAGACATTCAGATCAGGAAAAAACAAGGTCATGAGGGTTCTCATCTTCTGGGAACCGTGGACCAACTTTGCCCGGGCCACGCACGATGGGGCCGGTAAGAGGCTCCTTCTTATAGCTTTCCGCGTACATCTCCTCGATCGCCCGAATGATGAGCGAACGAATCGATGTGCCGGAGGTTTCCGCGCGATGTCGGAGCCGTCCGTGCAGCGATTCGGGTATATCGACAGTGGTGCGAATTGCCATGACATAATTATGGCACAGATGATAGCAGGGCGCCCAATTAGCGTTGTTGGGATTCGATCAGGCGCTCGATCGCCCAACCTGCGGCTTCTGCCAACACTGGATCGTCGGCTTCCGCCGCCGCCCAAGCTTCGAGCTGAGGCAGGAAATCACGGTCGCCGCTGTTGCCCATCGCGATGACTACATTGCGCAGCAATCCACTGCGTTTTGTATGCCTTACTGGTGAGCCTCGGAATTGATGGTTAAACTCTTCCGGAGTGAGGCTGGCGAGCCACTCGAGGGCTGGGTTGATCAGCTCGGGCCGGGTGAGATCAGCCACGGCGGTCTTTCGAGTTCGCGATTTCACATTCCAGGGACAAACCTCCTGGCAGATGTCGCAGCCGAAGACCTGGCGGCCGATGGGAGCGCGGAGCTCTGCCGGGATCGGGCCACGCTTCTCGATGGTGAGGTAGGCGATGCAGCGGCTGGCGTCCATCTGGCCGGGCGCGATGAGCGCGTCTGTGGGGCAGGCTTCGATGCAGCGGCGGCAGGTACCGCAGCGATCGGCTGCCGGTGTGGGGCGGCTGGCCGGGGCAACATGGAGCGAGGTAACGATGCAGCCAAGGAAGAACATTGATCCAAGCTGCTGATTCAGCGTGCAAGTGTTTTTCGCGGTCCAGCCGATCCCGGCCTGGCGGGCGAGGTCGCGCTCGATGAGCGGGCCGGTGTCGACATAGGAGCGCGACTCGAATGCCTCGCCGATGCGATTGTGGAGCACGGTTTCGAGCGAGCGCAGGCGGGCGAGGAGCGTGTCGTGATAGTCGGCGGGGCGGAGCTCGCCGGTCGCATCCTGTTTGCCGGCCCAGGCGTAGCGGGCAATCCAGCCAACTGTGGACGGTGCGGGGTCGATCGAGAGCGGGCCGGGCGCGTTGTAGCTGGCGGCGCAGACGATGACAGAGCGCGCCCATGGAATCGCGGCTCGAACTTGTGAGCGCAGGAGCTCACCCTGCTCGTTGCGGCGCTTGAGGTACTCCATTTCGCCGGCGTGCCCGGCAGCGATCCACTGCTCCAGATATCGACCAGGGTCGTCTTCGGCGCTGTCGCTTCCCTGCTCTTCAAGCGCAGCGATGCCGGCCAGATCGAAGTCTTCCGCCGTGGCGAGGCAGGTGAGTTCGTCCGGGCTGAGGTCGAAGATGGGCATCGCTGCCCTTATGGTACCGAGGTCGCGGCGTTCAGCGGCTTGTGAGGACGGCCAATGCCTTTTCGTAGCGCTCGAGTTTCTTGTCGAGCTCGACTGGCGGCTCGGGCCGGCGCTCCGGCGACATGTTGTCGTAGAGATCGGCGATCTTCACGATGCGGCCGATGGGGTCGGCCTTGGAGCGCAAGACGAAGTCCTCGTAGGACTCCTTCTTGGGAAATTCGCGGCGGCTGACGCTGTCTACGGCGTTGCGGACGTTCTTGCCGAAGAGGCTTTCGATCTCGTCGAGTGTGGTTGCGGTGTCCTCGACCGTGTCGTGGAGGATGCCGGCGATAAAGTAATCCTCGCCGCAGTGCCAGACGGCGACAGCAACGCGGAAGCAGTGCGCGATGTAGGGTTTGCCCGCTTTGTCCTTCTGATCCTTGTGGCGGATGGCGGCGAACTGAATGGCCTGACGGACCCTGGAACTGAGCTTCACGGGGAGCGAATCCATGAAATGGATGGTAGAGAGGTGGCGCGCAGGCATCAAGGCGTGGGATGCGAGGAAGCGGCTTCTTCTGTTGAAAATCGGGTGAATTTGCCGCCACAGAGAATCGCAAAGGGGATCTCTCTGGCCGCGGTCGAGATGACGAGGGCGATGATCTAAGAGGCGGCTGAGAGCTTCTCAGAGTAGCTTGCGATCTGCGCCAGGCAGAGCTCACGAGCGCGAGCACCGGCGGCCTCGCGCTGGTACCAGTCGAGCGTGTAGTCGAGCGCTTCCGGAAGTGCGAGCACCGGCTGCCAGCCGAGCGCGGCGTGCGCTTTGGACCAGTCGAGCTTGAGCATCTGGGCCTCGTGCACGTGACGATGGTGATCGATCTCCCACTTCGCCGCGCTTCCCCACTTCGAGGCGATATAGCGGACGATCCACTCGACCGGCTGGGCATCGGTGTGGCGGGGGCCGAAGTTCCAGGCGGATGCGTACGTCACGCCTTCGCTATGGAGCTTTTCCGCGAGCGTGAGATAGCCGCGCAGCGGCTCGAGCACGTGCTGCCAGGGACGAGTGGCCGTGGGGTTGCGGATCTCGAGCGTCTTGCCGCTGGAGAAGGCGCGCACAATATCGGCGATGAGGCGGTCGGAGGCCCAGTCCCCGCCGCCGATCACGTTGCCGGCGCGGGCGGAGGCGACGGCGACGTGATGCTCCGCGTAGCGCACGGGATTGAAGAAGGAGTCGCGCCAGGAGCTGGTGACGATCTCGGCGCAGGCCTTCGAAGAGCTGTAGGGATCGTAGCCGCCGAGCGGGTCGGTCTCACGATAGGGCCAGATCCACTCCTTGTTCTCATAGCACTTGTCGGTAGTGACGACGACCACGGCCCGGACGGAAGGCGTCTTGCGCACAGCTTCGAGAAGGTGGATGGTACCGAGGACGTTGGTCTCGTAGGTGCCAACGGGATCGACGTAGGAGTGGCGGACGAGCGGCTGAGCGGCGAGGTGAAAGACAAGCTCCGGCTGCGCGGATTGCATGACCGAAGTGAGAATCGCAGCGTCGCGCACGTTGCCGATGACGGAGTGCATGCAAGCGGCGACATCTGCTTTGTGGAAGAGGCTGGGCTCGGTGGGCGGATCGAGCGCGTAACCGGTGACCTCCGCGCCCAGGTGTTGCAGCCAGAGCGCGAGCCAGCTTCCCTTGAAGCCGGTGTGACCGGTGAGAAAGACCCGCTTGCTCTTCCAGAAGAGATCCGGCCTGAGATTCTCTGAGTTGGGGTTCTCTGGGTCGAGTTTCTTTGGCGCCATGTTTACCAGACCTTCCAGGGCGCTCGGTTGCCGTTCCACAGGCCTTCGAGCAGGTTTTTGTCGTGAAGCGTGTCCATGGGCTGCCAGAAGCCATCGTGTTTATAGGCGGCCACCTGGCCTTCGCGTGCGAGCGTCTCCATAGGCTCACGCTCCCAGGGCGTCATGTCGTCGTGGATGTAGTCGCCTACTTTTGGCGACAGGACGAAGTATCCGCCGTTGATCCATCGGCCCTCGCCCGGGGGCTTCTCTGTAAATTGAGTTACGCTGCCATCCTTAGCGAT
>DASYBK010000098.1:0-32253 GCA_036500805.1 Acidobacteriaceae bacterium
GGACATACAGAAAGCCTGTCTTGTTCCCCTGCACCACCACAGGAATCTCTTTGCCATCGCGGCGAATCGTCGCCAGCAGCGGCGGCGCAGCGCTGTCGTAGTCCCACAGATCGTGATGCACCAGCTGAAATCCCCACGCCAGCTTTCCCGTCTTCGCATGCAGCGCGACCACGGAGTTGGCCCACTTGTCGTCTCCCGGCCGCAAGCCACCGTAGTAATCCGGACTCGCGCCGCCGGTCGGAATAAAAACCAGATCGCGCTTCGCATCGACCACCATCACCGACCAGGCATTCGCGGCGCCCGTGTTCCATGTTGCAGGCGTTGCCGATGCGGACTTCACCGCCGACGGCGGGTTGGGCGGAATCGGATCCCAGCTCCAACGCAGCGCGCCGGTCCGCGCATCGAACGCACGCACCACCCCGGAGGGCATGTCGGCCCGGTTGTTGTCATCGATCGCCGAACCCACGATCACCAGGTCATCGATCACCGCAGGCGGCGAAGTCATGTGATACCACCCCTGCGGATGCTCGCCTGGACTGCGGCTCTCGTACCCCGGCACATCGCGCAGCAGCACCTGCCCGTCGCGGCCAAAATCGGCGCAAGGCTTGCCGCTCGCCGCATCCAGCGCAATCAGTCGTGCGTCCAGAGTCGCTTCATAGATCCGCCGCCGGCATGGCTGTCTCGCAGCGCGCGACCCATCCTGCTGCGACACATCCAGCCATGTCGCAACACCGCGATTGATCAGTCCGTCGCCATAGTCGAGACTCCGATCGATCTGCGGATCGAAGGCCCACCGCTCGGCGCCCGTCGCCGGATCAAGCGCGATCACCCGATTGAAAGCGGTCGTCAGATAGAGCGTGCCGTCCACCAGGATCGGCGTCGTCTCCAGGCCGCTGCGCTTCCGTCCATTGCTGCCATCCGAGATATCCCGCGTGTGAAACGTCCACGCCACGTGCAGCTTCGCAACATTGGACGCATCGATTTGCCGCAACGGTGAATACCGCATCCCACCCGGATCGTTGCCGTAAGCGGGCCAGTCTGTCTCGCCCTTCTTTTGCACGATCCCGCTCTGCGCGATCGCGCAGGATGCGGCTCCGGAAACAACCATCCATAAAGTCCACTGCGCTATCCAACGCCGCGTCGTCATCGGTGGATGATACGCAAACACCGCAGCTCAAAGTTCCTCAATGATCAGCCGGGCAAAGCAAAGGACGAGCCAAAGCCCGTCCCTTGATGATGCGCAGCGCTCGGGTTAGTCGCCCTCCGCGCCGTCCTTACCGTGGCACTTCTTGTACTTCAATCCCGATCCACAAGGACAAGGATCGTTCCGCCCGACCTTCTCGCCGGTGCGGCGCTGCTCGACATGCGGCGCCCCATGGCCGTTGCTCCCGGCCGAGCGCGCCTGCTCCAGTTCCTTCTTCTTCTTGCGCGCAAACTCGCGCTCGATCTCATCGATGGTCGTTCGCGTCTCCGGAGTATGCGTTTCCGGGGTATGTGTTTCTGGAGTGCGAGTCTCGCCCACCGGCATCGGCCGCCACGTCTGCTTCGGCGCGGGGCTCTGCACATGCTGCGGCCGCGGCAGAGGCTGGCCGCCATGTCCATTGAACTCCGGCAGCGGCTGCTGCGCCGGACGCGGCAAGGGCGCAGGCGGAACCTGCTGAATCGGCGCCTGCTGCAGCGGTCGCGTGATCGGCTGACCATCCGGTCCCACAATCTGCATCAGGAAGAGATAGCGCACTGTGTCTTCCTGGAAGCGCGTCATCATCCCCTCGAACATGTCGAAGGACTCTTTCTTGTAGGCCACCAGAGGATCCTGCTGCCCATAGCCGCGCAGCCCGATGCCCTCCTTCAAGTGGTCCATATTCAGCAGGTGGTCCTTCCACAGACCGTCCAGCACGCTCAGCATGATCATGCGCTCGTGGTAGCGCATGCCCTGCGAGCCGATGATCTGCTCCTTCAACTCGTACTTCTCCTTCAGCTTGTCGAAGAGCGTGTCGCCCAGCTCGTGACGGTTCAGCGTATCGAACGCGATGCCTTCCGTCTCTGCGTTAAAGCCGAAATGCTCCATCAGCTTCTGCTTGATGCCGGTCTGGTCCCATTGATCCGGATGCTGCGATTCAGGCGCGAACTCATTCAGAATATTGCTGACAATGCCAGCAACATAATCTTCTAAGATGAGCTCCTTCTGCTCCATTCCTTCAAGTAATTGTTTACGTGTTCCGTAGACCGCCTCGCGCTGCTTGTTCATCACATCGTCGTACTCGAGCAGATGCTTGCGGGCCTCGAAGTTCTGCGACTCCACCGCCTTCTGCGCGCCTTCGATCCGCCGCGTGATCATGCCGCTCTCGATCGGCACGCCTTCTTCCATGCCCATCTTCTGCAAGAGCGGCCCAACCCACTCGCGCGCAAAGATGCGCATCAGGTCGTCTTCGAGCGAGAGATAGAAGCGCGATGCGCCGGGATCACCCTGGCGTCCCGCGCGTCCGCGAAGCTGGTTGTCGATGCGCCGCGACTCATGCCGCTCCGTCCCCAGAATGCACAGGCCGCCCGTCGTCAGCACCTCTTCGTGTTCTTGCTGCGTGTTGGCCTGGTGCACCTGCCACGCACGGTCCCAGTTCTCCTGCGAGGTCTCAAACTCCTGCCCCTGGTAGTAGAAGCGCATCATGCCCGGGCCGGCCGTAGGCGTAATCGCGCCCTCCGCCGCACTCACCGAGCGCGCCTGTCCGCGTTTCACCAGGTCCTGCTTGGTCACAAACTCCGCATTGCCGCCCAGCAGAATATCGGTGCCGCGGCCCGCCATGTTGGTCGCGATCGTCACCATGCCCAACCGTCCGGCCTGCGCGACAATCTCCGCCTCGCGCTCGTGATACTTCGCGTTCAGCACCACGTGCTTGATGCCCTTGCGCTGCAGGATCTGCGAGAGCAGCTCGCTCTTCTCGATCGATGTCGTACCCACCAGCACCGGCTGCTTCGCTTCGTTGAGCCGGATAATCTCGTCCGAAACCGCGAAGTACTTCTCCTTCGCAGTGCGGTACACAACGTCCTGATACTCCTTGCGGTGCATCGGCTTATTGGTCGGGATCACCACGATGTCCAGCTTGTAGGTCGAATCGAACTCCGCCGCCTCCGTCTCCGCCGTGCCGGTCATTCCCGCCAGCTTCTGGTACATGCGGAAATAATTTTGGAAGGTAATGGTCGCGAGCGTCTGGTCCTCGCGCCGGATGTTCACGCCCTCCTTCGCCTCGACCGCCTGGTGCAGCCCATCGGACCAGCGGCGCCCCGGCATCGGACGGCCGGTGAAGGTGTCGATGATGATCACCTCACCGTCCTTCACCACGTACTCCACGTCCTTGCGATACAGCGTGTGTGCCTTGATCGCCGTCTCGACGTGGTGCTTGAACTCCCAGTTCTCCGGGTCCGCAATGTTCCCGATGCCGAGCAGCCCTTCGATCTTCTCCCAGCCCTCGTCGCTCACGCTGATGGTCTTGTGCTTCTCATCCACGGTGTAGTCGCCGGTCAGAATCTTCGTTTCGCCCTGCTCGATCTCCTCACCCTGCTCCAGCTGCGGGATGATGCGGTTCACCCGCGCGTACTTGTCCGTGGTCTGGTCCGTCGGACCGCTGATAATCAAGGGCGTCCGCGCCTCGTCGATCAGGATCGAGTCCACCTCGTCCACGATCCCGTAGTGATGACCGCGCTGCACGCAGTCGGCCAGCTCGAACTTCATGTTGTCGCGCAGGTAGTCGAAGCCGAACTCGTTGTTCGTCCCGTAGGTGATGTCCGCCGCATAGGCCTCGCGGCGCTGAGCATCGTCCAGGTCGTGAACGATCACGCCCACCTTCAGCCCCAGAAACTCGTAGATCTTGCCCATCCACTCAGCGTCGCGCTTGGCCAGGTAATCGTTCACCGTCACGACGTGCACGCCCTTGCCCGCCAGCGCATTCAGGTACACCGGCAGCGTCGCCACCAGCGTCTTGCCTTCGCCGGTCTTCATCTCGGCGATCTTGCCCGAGTGCAGCACCATGCCGCCGATCAACTGCACATCGAAGTGCCGCATCCCCACGGCGCGCTTGCCCGCCTCGCGCACTACGGCAAAGGCTTCCGGCAGCAGTTCGTTCAGCGCCTCGGCCTCCGCGGCCTTGCGCTCTTCTTTGTTCTCCGGCGTATCCGGAACATCTTTCACCCGCTCCGCAAAGCGAGCCCGGAACTCGGTGGTCTTCTCACGCAGCTCCGCATCCGACAGCGCCTGCATCTTCGGCTCCCATTCGCCGATCGCTGCCACGGTGGGCAGCATGCGCTTGACGACACGCTCGTTGTTCGTACCGAAAATCTTGGTGAATGCACTGCTGATCAAGGAATTCCTCTAGACCCCTTCGACGATCTGGGCCGATATCCCATTTTACGCGATGGTGCGCACCCCGGACTTCCGCCTTCAGACACGCAAAAAGGCCGTCCGGTCAGGAGCGCCCCGGACGGCCGAAATAATTGAGGCTATTTGTTAGAACGCATAGCGCAGGCTGAACTGCAGTTGACGATCCGAGCCATACGTCTGTCCCTTGCTCGTGACTTGCCCGAAGGTGCCGCTGGTCGGATTGTTCAAGGCGGAATCGTTGTTTGGCGTGTCCCAGTTGGGGTGGTTGGTAAAGTTGAAGGCCTCCGCGCGGAAGGTCAGCACATGGTTTTCATGTCCCGGAATCACGTGGAAGTTCTTTTCCAGAGCCGCATTCCAGCTCTGGAAGCCAGGCGCATGGATCAGGTTGCGGCTGCCGCGCGGCGCCAGTGTTCCAGCAGCGGGCGGCGCCGGAAAGACCGTGGGATCGAACCAGTGGCCCTGGGTGCCGAATTGCTTCGACACATGCGGCGTCCCGGTAGCTGCCCAAAGCTGGCTGCCCGCGCCGGCGCCCACTCCGGCATAATCGGTGCCGTTGGTCACGCTGAATGGCTCACCGGTTTGTGCCTGTGTCGTTCCCGAAAGCTGCCAGTTCCCCAATGACCCGCGAGCAAAGCGATTGCTCAGGTTGTCGCCATACGGAATGTTCCACACATAGTTCACCACCAGCGTGTTGCGGATATCGAAGTCGCTGGGGCCGTAGTCGATGCGTGGGTTGTAGTAATCGGGTAGCTGATAGCTCTGGTCCGAGCCGAAGTCCAGGCTCTTGGACCATGTGTAAGCCACGCCAAACAACAGACCGTGGCTCAACCGCCGCTTCAGGTTGACCTGCATCGCGTTGTAGATCGAGCTGCCCCTATTGTCGATCTGCAGAATGCTCGAGAAGCCGCGATAGGGCCGCAGCGCATCGGTCACGACGTTGGGGTTCGCTTGCACCGTTCCCGGCTGCAACTGGTTCAACTGTTCCAGTTGCTGCAGGTGCAGCCCGCGGCGGCCTACATACGCCAGGGTGAAGGTGGCGAAGTTGGGAATGTCCTGCTCGATAGCAGCATTCCACGCCCAGGCGTTGGGGTTGGGGAAGTTAAGGGGCTGCGTGGTCATCGACAGCGGAAGCCGCGGCAGCACTCCACCGGTGCTCCCGCCGGGATTGTCGACGCTGCCGTCGGCCAGGAAGGTCGTTGGCTGGAAGGGCGCATTGCCACCGAGTTGCACCTGGTCGCTGATGCCGAGCCGCTGCACATACCGCCCGCCCCCGGCGCGAATAACGGTGTTCGGCCTCACCTGATAGGTGACACCGACGCGCGGCTGGATATCGGTCCAGATGGTGTTCGAGTAGCCTGAATTTTTACCCGTGAAGGACGCCTGAGGATTGGCGAGAATGTCGGCCGGGACGTGCCCCTGCGCCGAACTTGGGAAATGGGTGCCCGGAATGACCACCCCGTTGTACAGATTTCCGCCGATGGCCACTCCGGTGGTCGGATCCACCACCGGTGCATCCGCGGGATTCCACGCCGCCGGATCGAAGAACGACTGATTGCCCCACGGAGCGTAATACGGCCGCTCCACGGTATAGCGCACCCCGTATTCGATCACCATGTTCGGCTTCGCGCGCCAGGTATCCTGTGCGAAACCTTCATACATATGCCCACGGAAGAGGGTGTAGCTCTTGGTGCCGATCTCACCGTAGGTATCGAACAGGCCCAACGCCGCGTTGGCTACCGCCGCGCCGGAGCTGGGATAGCCTAAGCGCGTATCCGTAAAGCGGAACTGTCCGTTCTGGTTGTTGGTGGAGCCCGGCGTCGTGCTGCTGACGCTGATCTGGTCGAAGTTGTTCTCGCCCGAGTACTCCCACAGCCCGCCAAACTTGAGCGTGTGGTTGCCCCAGACCTTGGTGAGATTATCGGCCACATCGATAATCGGACCGCCCGAATGCGAGGGATACGGGCCGCCGTCCAGCGTTTGGAAGTTCTGCAGGTTGATGGTGGGAATCTTGTTCGGAACCAGTTTCTCCGAAACCGGATAAAGGAACGGAAAATTGATCCCGTACAGATTCCGGTTGTAGAGTTCACCCATGGTGTTGTCGTAACTAATCGTGATGTGGTCGGCAGTCCCGGTTACGCTGGCCTCATTCACCATCGTCGGGCTGACGGTCCACGTATAGTGCAGCGCCGCCGTCTGGTTGGGCCAATGCCAATCCTCCGGCGTGCGATTGAAATTGCCGGAAGGTGTGATGTAGTCCAGGTGATAGCTCAGGATGGAGAGCCGCAGGCGATGCGCCTCGGCCGGAACATAATCCAGCACCAGCGTGTCCTTCCGCTGATTCTGAGGATTCGGCAGCGCCTCCAGCCAGTTATAGGAAGGTGCGTTTACATTAGGAGCCGGATAGGCGTTCAACAGGGCAATGCCATTCGGGCTTAGTTGATCCTTCGGAATAAGGTTCCCTTGATACGGCTGCTTGGTAATCGGATTCACAAGCTGCACCGGATGCGAATAGAAATTATTCGGCCCCAGCAGCTCCTGGAAGTTACCCTGACGCATCAGTTCTGTGGGCACAAATCCTTGGTACGTCGGCGAATTCCGATAACGGACATACTCCTGCCCCACCAGGAAGAACAACTTACTCTTCGATGTGTTGAAATGCCCGGGAATGTATACCGGCCCATTCAGGTTCCAGCCAAACTGGTTGTAGCGGAAGGGCGCCGGATGATCGGCCGTCGTGGGATCGGCGGTGTCGTTCTTACGAAGCCAGGTGTTGGCGTTAAAGAATGAGTTACGAAGGTATTCGTAGACTGCGCCATGGTAGTTGCTGGTGCCGCTCTTGGGAATGATGCGCACCTGGCCCCCTGAAGTACGCCCGTACTCCGCCGGATAGCCCGTGGTGAGGACCTGCACCTGTGAAGTCGAGTCCACGTCCGCCACGCCCACGCTGTTGTTGTTCGAGCGCGTGCGCACCATGGGTGCGCTGTCCCAGGCGAGAAGGTTTTCCTGGGATCGCGAGCCATTCACGTACAGCGTGTTGTCCAGCGAAAAATTAAAGGACGACATCGGCGCATTGCGCGTGACGCCCGGCTCCATCTGCGAAAGATAGAGCGGATTGCGGCCGTTGAGCTGGATCGATCTCACCTGCTCGGCCGTCACCAACTGGCCCACCGAAGCCGATTCCGTCTGCAGGCGATTCGCGTTCGCCTGCACCGTCACTGTGGTGCTGGTGCTGCCCGACTTCAACGCGACATCGACGCGCGAGCCGATGCTCGGGTCCACACGGGTGCCCTGTTGCACAGCAGTCTGAAAGCCTTTCGCTTCCACCGTCACGGTATACGAGCCGGTGGGAATGTTGGTCATCGTGTAAGCGCCCACGCTGTTGCTGGTGGCGGTGCGCGTCTGGCCCGTAGCATCGTTCCTCGCCGTTACCGCGGCATTGGGAACGACAGCGCCGCTCGGATCGGTAACCGTGCCGGAAATCGACGACGTATCCGACTGCGCCTGCGCACACGTGCCAGTCAGGAGAAGAGGAATTGCGGGTGTGAGTAATGCCGCGAACAGGAGTGTCCTGCTCGCACCTCGGAGAGAAAACATGGGGGGAGCCTCCGGTGCTGCGAGTGATATTGCGGGTGCGTGCCCGGTTTGGATTGCAAAATCTGGGAACGCTACCACCGCCCCCGTTTTATGTGTGAGGTGAGGGTACTGTCAAGCCGCCGGGCGACACTTATATTGATATATCTACATCCCTGATTTTCAGGCAACTGTCGAGCAGCTCTTCGCATCGGGCCATTTAGCGTGCATCACTTCGCACGCGGATGCGTGCGATCGTAAACCTCCGCGACCTGCCGCACCGTGAGTTGCGTATAGCGCTGCGTGGTCGAGAGCCGCTCGTGTCCCAGTAGCTCTTGAATCGCTCGCAGGTCGGCGCCTTCCTCCAGCATGTGCGTGCCGAACGCATGCCGCAGCGTGTGCGGATGTGTCTCCGGCGCCATGCCGTGCCCGATGGCCATGCGCTTCACGATCCGTCCGACAGAGCGCGTCGTCAGCCGTCCGCTGCCCTTTACCCGCGCGCTCAGCAAAAGGGCATCGGTCTGCTTCCCCGCCGCAGCAAGCCGCTCGCTGCGCTCCGGCAGATAGGCGCGAATCGCCGATGCTGCCGCATCCCCAAAAGGCACCAGCCGTTCCTTCGCGCCCTTGCCGCGCACCAGCAAAGTCTCCGCCGCCCAGCGAATGTGCTTCACGTCCAGCCCTACCAACTCCGCATTGCGGATGCCCGAGCCATAAAGCAGCTCAAAGATCACCGTATCGCGCGCCGGCCAGCCGCTGTCTTCATCCGCCACTCTGTTATCCAGCGCGCGGTTCATCTGCTCGATCGTCGGCACCCGTGGCAGATGCTTCGCGAGCTTCGGCGTCGCCACCAGTGCCGCCGGATTCTGCGCCACATGGTCCATCCGCGCCAGCCACTTGAACCACGAGCGTATCGCCGCCAGCGCCCGGGCCGCCGAAGCCTTCGACAGCCCACGCCCATACAGCTCCGCAAGGTAAGCGCGGATGTGCAAATGCTCCACACGCCGGATATCGCAGCGCTCCCCAAACTGCTCTGTCAGGTATGCGATAAACTGCGCCAGCTCGCGCTCATATGCGCGCAGCGTGTGGGCAGATGCGCCGCGCTCCCCGCGCAGCATTGCCAGATAGCCTTCGCGCAGGTTCGCCAGCGACTCTTTCATTCCGCACCCCGCGCTGCTTTTGCGCTGGCCCGGGCCTTTGCTCGAGGATGATGCGCGCGATGCACCGCCTTCAGCCGGTCCATCGCCACGTGCGTGTACACCTGCGTCGTCGCAATATCGGCGTGACCCAGTAAGGTCTGCACCGTGCGCAGATCGGCGCCATGTCCCACCATGTGGGTCGCGCAGCTATGCCGCAGCATATGCGGGCTGGCGCGTCCACCGGAGCTTCGCTTCACCAGCTCCCAGATCCAGCCGCGCGTCAGCGTGCGTCCCTGCTGCGACAGAAACAAGCCACCGCGGCGATTGCTTTTTGCCAGCATCGGCCGCCCGCGTTCCAGATACTCCGTCAGCGCCTCGACCGCCGCGCGTCCCAGCGGCACCACCCGCTCCTTGTCGCCCTTGCCGCGCACCAGCACCCGCCCCGCATCAAGCTGCAGATCCTCCGCGCGCAACCCGGTCAGCTCCGAGACCCGCACTCCGCCCGCATAGAGCAGCTCCAGAATCGCGCGATCGCGCAGCGCAACCGCATCGCCCGCCGCGCCGGTGGCCGCCACTGTCGCGGTGTCCAGCATCTCCGCGGTCTCGCTCTCCGCCAGCGCCTTGGGCAGCACCTTCCACGCCTTCGGCGACTCGATATTCACTGTCGGATCGTGCCGGATGCGCTTGTCCAGCAGCAGCCATTTATAGAACCCGCGCAGACACGAAAGCTTGCGCGCGATCGACCGCGCCTCGATCTGATGTCGATGCAGATGCTCGAGGAATCCACTTACCTCCCGCTGCTGCGCCGTCTCGAGCACGGCATGCGTGCCCTCCAGATACTCGGCAAACATCTCCAGGTCGCGTCCGTAAGCCTCGCAGCTCAGCGGACGCAGCCCCTTCTCCACCCGCAGATAGAGCAGGTACTCACGGAGGAGCGCCGAGTTCGAAGCAGCCGCCACCGCTTCATTATCGGTTGCGTACGTGCAGCCGCGATATTTTGCAATAGCCGAGGAACCTAATTCGGCAGCGGCAATCTGAATTTTCCGACCAAGAGATCAGCTCACGAGGCTAAGTTCTATAGTTGCCATGATGCCAATCGATTCAGAGAAAGACCTCGCTGAATTCCGCCGTTGGCGCAGCCTACGTAATTGGTCAATTTGGCTGTTTGTTCCGGGTGTTCTCCTCATCTCAAACGTGCTATTGCGGCTCACCCATTCGAGATATTCTTTCCTGATTGCCTGTGCAGTTTGGATGGTTAGTACCGCCTACATCATGCGTCCATCATGCGTCGAGTTCAAAGATGGCCTTGTCCAAATTGCGGCAAGTCGTTGATGAAGAAGGGGGCCTTTCGCAACGACTTCACCTCTAAATGCCTGCATTGCGGCTTTTCTCTAAAACGTAAACAGACGGTTGGATAGTTAGCGATTCCGCGCCAGGCTTCAACGTTTGTCGGCCGCTCAAATCTTTTGCCGCTTCCACCGTCCCTGCCGAAACAGGATCACGCTCGCCGCAACCATGAAGATCTCCGCGATCACCACGGAGAGAAACACGCCGTTCTCCTTGAGCCGCGTACGATGCGCCAGCCACCACGCCAGCGGCAGCTCCAGTATCCAGAAGCCGAACAGGTTCACAATCGTCGGCGTAATCGTGTCGCCCGCCCCGTTGAAGGCCTGCATCATCACCATGCCGAACGCATAAGCGACGTTGCCACAACTGAAGATGCGCAGCGAATTCGCCGCGATGCGCGCCACCTCCGGATCGGCGGTAAAGACACTCACAATCGGCGGCGCGAACAGGAAAAACACCACCCCCATCGAGCCGAGAAAGATCATGTTCCACAACCCGGTGCGCCACACCGAGCTCTCCGCGCGATCCGGCCGGCCCGCGCCCAGGTTCTGCCCCACCAGCGTCGCCGCCGCGTTACTCAGTCCCCACGAAGGCAGCAGGATGAAGATGATGATCCGTATTCCCACCGTGTAGCCCGCCAGTGCCGCCGCGCCAAAGGCGCTCACGATGCGCACCAGCCCTATCCAGCTCGCCTGCGCTATCAGGAACTGCAGAATGCCCGTCCAAGCCACGCGAATGAGCCGGCCCATCACCCGCAGGTTGAGCCGCATCTGGCGCACCCCGATGCGCATTCTTTCGGTCCCGCGCGCCAGCCGGTAGAACTGATAGAGCACGCCGATGCTGCGGCCGGTAAACGTAGCCGCCGCCGCGCCGGTCACGCCTAACCGCGGAAACGGTCCCCAGCCAAAGATCAGGCACGGATCGAGCGCCAGGTTGATGATGTTCGACACCCAGAGCAGTCGCATCGCGACCGCAGCATCGCCCGCGCCGCGAAAGATCGCATTATTCAAAAACAGCAGCAGCAGCACGCCCCCGCCGCCCAGCGCAATCCGCGTGTAGCCCGAACCCGTGGCCACAATCGACGGCGTGCCTCCAGCCAAACGCAACAGCTGCGGAGCGTAGTCGATGCACGGAATCGCGATCAGCACCGAGACCGCCAGCGACAGCAGAATGCCCTGCATCGCGCCGACCGCCGCGCCCTCCGGGTCCTTCTCGCCGATGCGCCGCGCAACCATCGCGGTTGTCGCCATCCCCAGTCCCAACCCGACCGCAATGATCAGAGTCAGCATCGACTCCGTCAGCCCCACCGTAGCAATTGCGTCCGGCCCCAGCCGCCCGACCCAGAAGATATCCACCACGGCAAACAGCGACTCCAGCACCATCTCCAGCACCATCGGAATCGCCAGCAGCACAATGGCGCGGTTCAGGCTGCCGGTGGTGAAGTCGCGATGTGACCCGCGGATCGCCTCCCGTACCGCCTGCCAGAAGGTCGGCTGCGCCAGCTCTGGTTGTGCCGTCTCCGGTTGCAAATCGCACTCGCTTTCCTGCCTGGGAAATCTTTGGTGAAAGGATGGAGATACTCTGCCGCTGTCTCAAGCAAGACAACACGAGCGCACGCAGCCCGGTCTACACCCGCAGGAAAAAAATCACCGCCCGCCCGAAGGATCAGCCGACGCCGCGGTATCCAGATCCACAAACCCATAAGGTCCGTGGTACACGCCGGGCGCATAGCAGTTGTTATCCGCCGCGTAATTCTTCGGACATCCCCCGGTAAACTCCGGCCGCCGCGGCGACAGCGCATACTGCCACACCACCGCGTCCGGCAGCCCCAGCGCCGCCGACGGCAGCCGCGGTTTGCTCTCGATCACGCAGCCCGGCGACGGCGGACACTCGTCCCGCGCCACCCACAAAGGAATCTTCCACGAGCCCGCCTGCCGCTCTATATCCTGCGCCGTTGTAATCGTCCCACCATTCCCGTCATCAACCGGCAACCCGGAGCAGTACACCCCGCCATGCCAGGCCGCCCGCCGCACCGCGTCCACCCACGCCAGCACATAGGAAAGCTGCTCCGGCAGCAGCCGTCCACCCTCCTCCTGATCAATAAATATCAGCGCTTCCTTGGGAAATCCCTCACGCTCCGCCGCCGCCACTGCAGCCGCTGCATCGCTGCGTCCCACGGACGCAGCATCCTTTCCCTTCAGCTCCTTATCCAGCCGCCCATTCCACAGCACCAGAAACCCAAAGCCGCGCTCCCGCAGCACCGCGCGCTTGCCCGCCCATGTAGTCGTCTTCTCCCCCGGAGGCGCATTCAGCCAATAACTCATATAGCTGAAAGACTTATGCAGCGCGCCCAGCATGGTGTCGCCGGGATAGTCATTGCGATCCATGCCGTTGAAGGCCTGCGCCCACGCCGCACTGCCCATCATCATCACCACCGCCATCAGCCACAGCCCAGCCCGAGCATTTTTCCTGTTGCTCCGCGGCGCGAAAATCCACTCGCCGAGGCTTTTCCATAAAGAGCTGTTGCCGGCACGTCTGCGCCTACAGGAAAAATGCTCCCGCATCCAACCCCCTCATTCTTCTGCTGTTTACAGTGTCTATTCCGTCAACCTTTATCATGGAGGGAGGAGCACGCTTGACCCCGACTCTACCTGCACACCTCTCTGCCAGTGAATTCCACCGAGCCGTGCTCGCGCTCGGGCCGCGCACCGCTGTCTTCGACTGCGACGGCACCCTGTGGAGCGGCGACGCCGGTTACAGCTTCATGCTCTGGTCCATCGAAACCGGTCTCGTCTCCCGCAATGCCGCCGACTGGATCGACTCCCGCTACCGCCTCTATCGCACCGGCGATATCTCCGAACTCGCCATCTGCGGCGAGATGGTGCAACTCTACACCGGCCTCGAGGAAGCGGAGCTCCGCCGCGCCGCAGCCACCTTCTTCCGCAGCCAGATTCACCCGCACATCTTCCCCGAGATCGAGCGCCTCGTCGCCGATCTCCGATCCACCGGCTGCGAGATCTGGGCCGTCAGCTCCACCAACAACTGGGTCATCGAAGAGGGTGTCCGCGACTTCGGCATCCCGCCCGAGCGTGTCCTTGCCGCCCGCGTCGCCGTCGTCAACGGCCTCATCACCAGCACCCTCCTCGATGTCCCCACGGACGAAGGCAAGGCGCTTTCGCTGGAGCGTGCCGGCCGCGCCCATCCTGATGCTGTCTTCGGCAACTCCATCCACGACGCCGCCATGCTCGCGCTCGCCCGCGCGCCCTTCGTCGTCAATCCGACTCCGGCCCTGCTCGAAATCGCCGCCGAGCGCAACTGGCCAATCTTTATTCCCGCCGCCATTGCGCAGGACAAGCGTTAGCGATCATGCACTCACCTGCATCCGATACCCGACTTCGCATCGCCGCCCTCCAACCCAGCATCAGCATCATCCTCGACCGCCTCAACGCGCTCGACACACTCGTCGCCTGCACGCGTTATTGCGTGGAAGCGGTGCCCGCGCTGAGCCGGCGCTCCCTCACCATCGTCAAAGATTCCTGGTCCTCGACCACAGAAGAGATCCTCGCCGCGCGGCCCAATCTCGTCCTCGCGTGCGTGCCCTATCGCATGGAGTCGCTCGCCGCCCTGCTCAAATCCGGCTGCCCCGTCGTCACGCTCGCGCCCCACACCCTCGCCGACATCTACGCCGACATTCGCCTCCTCGGCTCCATCGTGCACCGCGTTGAAGAAGCAGAAGCGCTCGTCAGCGAGATGCAGCAGGAGATCGCAGCAACCAGCGCGAAAACCGCAAGTGACGGACCACGCCCCATCGTCTATTGCGAAGAGTGGGGCAAGCCGCTCATCCATTCGCAGCCCTGGGTCGCAGAGTTGGTCGACGCCGCCGGCGGACAATTCCTTGGCGACGCCGCAAAGCAGACCACTGCGGAAGCCGTCGCCACTGCCGATCCCGACGCGATGGTCTTCTGCTGGTGCGGTGCCGGTGATCGCGTGCCGCTCGAGCGCGTCATTGCGCGGCGCGGCTGGCAGCACCTGAGCGCTGTGCGGCAAGGCCACATCTTCTGCATTGCAGACGAGTGGCTCAACAGCCCCGCACCCAGCATCCTGCTCGGTCTCCGCGCCATCGCCGCCGCGCTGCATCCCTCGTTATTCCCCGAAAAAGAAAGACCTCGCAGTATCCATACAGTCGCGGGCGCCGGAATTACCATCTAGTGGATCAGGTGACCGAACAACAGCGAAATAGAGAAGCGGTACCGGAATCGAAGAACGACAGACCTATCGAGAGCAGGACGGTGCGGGCGGTATCCGCCGCCCTGATCCTGCGCGGCGATGAGCTGCTGATCTGCCAGCGCCGTCCCGACCAGCCGCTCGGCTCCAAGTGGGAGTTTCCCGGCGGCAAAATGGAGCCCGGCGAAACCGCCGAGCAGGCCCTGCGGCGCGAGCTCCGGGAAGAACTTGGCATCGACGCCACCATCAGCACGCGCGTCGCCCACGTGCGCCACAACTACCGCAGCGGCGGAGCCGTCGATCTGCAATTCTTCCTGGTCAGGGAATACACCGGCGAGGTCGCGAATCTCATCTTCCAGGACGTGCGCTGGTGCCCCCTGCGCAACCTGCCCGAGTACGACTTCGTCACCGCCGACCGCAACCTAGTCCGCGACCTCGCCGCCGGCAAGCTCCTCTAGTTCGCAAATTCCTTGTCATTGTCATCCCGACTGGAGCAAAGCGAAATGGAGGGATCTGCTTTTTTCGATCGCTCACAATCCTCAGCGTGAGCGACACCGGAGCGAACCCAACACACGCGCCACGGGCGCAATCGCCCGTACGGCGAGTACCTACCCCACAAAGATCAGCGCCACCGACAGCACGACCACAACCACAGCCGTCGTCCATGCAATCACATTCATCCATCGCGGATTCACAAAGCGCCCCATCAAATCCTTGCGATTGATCAAGAGCAGCATCATCACCAGGATCACGGGCAGCAGCACGCCGCTCAGCACCTGCGTCTCCACCACCACCTTCATCGGCTGAATGTGGGGCAGCAGCACCACGCCCGCGCCCCCCGCGATCAGCAGCGTATACAGCCAGTAGAACGCCGGCGCTTCGCGAAACTTCTTGTCCACGCCGGACTCGAAGCCCAGGCCCTCGCACACCGTGTATGCGGTCGAGAGCGGCAGCACCGAAGCCGCAAAGAACGACGCGTTGAACAGTCCGATCGCGAACAGCAGATAGGCGTACTCCTTCGCCAGCGGCTTCATCGCCTCCGCCGCATCCGCCGGCACGTTCAGCGGCCCCACGCCGTGCGCATACAAGGTCGCCGCGCACGCCACCACGATGAACCATGCCACCACATCGGTAAAGATCGACCCCACGATCACATCCAGCCGCGAAGCCGGGTAGTCCTTTACCGCAACCCCCTTCTCCACCACCGAAGACTGCAGATAAAACTGCATCCACGGGGCAATCGTGGTGCCGATCACCGCGATGGTCATCGAGACATAACCCGGCGTGTGCCACACATTCGTCGGCGGCACCTTCACCGTTGCCAGCATGGCCTCGCGCCAGCTTGGCCCTGACAGCACGCCGGTGATGATGTACGCAATGTAGAAGACGCTGGCCGCGAGAAAGACCTTCTCCACGCTCTTGTAGTCGCCGCGCACCAGCAGCAGCCACACCAGCACCGCGCACACCGGCACCGAGATGTACTTGCTGATGTGAAACAGCTCCATCGATCCCGCGATGCCGATGAACTCGGTCATCACCAGACCGAAGTTCACGATCAGCAGCAGCACCATGGTGATAAACGTGGCCCGCAGCCCGAACTCCTCGCGGATCAGATCGCTCAGCCCCTTGCCCGTCACCACGCCCATGCGTGCGCACATCTCCTGCACCACGATCAGCGAGATGGTGATGGGCAGGATGGTCCATAGCAGCGAGTAGCCAAACTGCGCGCCGGCCCCGGAATAGGTCAGGATGCCGCCCGCATCATTGTCCACATTCGCGGTGATAAAGCCCGGCCCCAGCACCGCGAGGAACAACAGAATCCGGCCTTGCCATCGCTTCAACATGCGCTCATCCAGGGTGGGTTGTGAGGGTCAGCAGGAGAGCGCGAAACAGCAACAGTGCGCACGGCCCACACGCGAACATATCAGACCACAGCCGCAGGTCCGCAAGTCACCCGGAGAGTAAGTAGGCATCCCGACAACACCCCGGCCATGTCATCCCGACCGGAGCCATCGCTCGTCAGAGCGATCGGCGCAGTGGATGGATCTGCTTCCATCGGAGCCGAGCCGCCCACAACGGTCGATCGTGAGCGACCAAAGGGAACGAACCCACAACTCGCGCCGCAGGCGCATCTGCCTGGATGGCAAATCCCTAGTCCCGTCCGCGCAGGAATGAGATCACGTCATCCGCTTCGACAATCCCCACCAGCTTGTCCCCGCTGTTCACCACCGGCAATGCGCGCAGGTTGTACTTGTCGAAGAGCTCCGCCACCTTGTCCTCGTGCGTATCCACCCGGCAGCTGATCACTCGGCTGTCGGTCAGCACGGCGAGCCGGCTTGCAGGCTGGGCCAGCATCAACCGCAGCAGCGGCACGCTGCCCTTCAGCGCGCGATGCTCATCGATCAGATAGATCTCGCTCACCGTTTCCGGATCGCCCTCGAATTTGCGCAGAGCCTCCATCGCCTCCGACACCGAGCCCTCATGCGACACGGCAACGAAATCCGTCGTCATGTAGCCAGCTGCGGAGTCCTCGCGGAACTCCAGCAGCTCTTCCACCTCGTGCCGCTCCTCGGGCTCCATGCGGTCGAGAATCGCGTCGGAGTGCGCCTCCGGCAGCTCCGCGAGCAGGTCGGCCGCCGCGTCCGGGTCCATCTCTTCGACAATGTCCGCGGCGCCCTCTGAATCCAGCGAGGAGATCAGCGAGCGCTGCAGCTTCGGCTCCACTTCCTCCAGCGCCTCGGCCGCCACCTCTTCATCGAGCGTCTGGAAGACCGCCTCACGCTCGGCCGGCGCCAGATCTTCGAGGATGTCCGCGATATCGGCCGGATGCATCTGCGCCAACCGCTCATGCTCGATCTTCAGCTTCACCCGCCGCGCCGGATCGACCTCGATGACATCCACGAACTCCCAGGGAATCACCTTCGCCGGAATACGGCTGGCAATGGCAGCAACGCGCGCCGCCGGCAGCAGACCCTTCAGCATGCGTCGCGTCGCCCCGCGCAGCCCCACCTCCACCTGGGTCACCTGCAACGGCGTCCCGCGTTCCACTGCCTGCCACTTCAGATCCACATCGTTCACGCGGACGACCTTGCGCCCATACACATCGATGATCTGCCGGTCTAGCAGGTCCTGGCGCAGCAGCAGCGCGTTCTCATTCTGATTCGCGGATTGTGGCTCGGTGCCCGCTGCCATCACCAACCCGCCGGCCTCGGTCAGCCTCAGCGCCTGCACATCGATGTGCTCGCGTCCGCGCGCGCTCTTCACCACCAGCGCCAGCACCCGCCCCGCATCCTGCCCCGTGCCCACCGCCACATCCGCCACGCGCCCGCGCATCTGCCCGCCGGCATCCACCACCGGCGTGCCCTCCAGCAGCGTCAGACTGCACTCCTGGCAATGATTCGCATGGTTGTTCGCATGCATCGGCGCGTTCTCCGTGGGAGAGTCTAACAGCGAAGCCCAAGCTATCTCAGATGCGATGAAGAGGAAGAAGCTCTATACAAATAGCAAATCACCCGATCCAACCACCACAATTGTCATCCCGACCGGAGTGGCACAGCCGCGGAGTGGAGGGATCTGTTTTCCCCACCCGACACAACAGCGACGTGAGCGCCCAAACGAAGCGAACCTAACAAATCCGCCAAAGGTGCATCCGCCCGTACGGCCAATACCACTTAGTGGAGCGAGGGTGGCGCCTCATGCACATGGTGGATCACGATCATATCGTCCTTGAACTCCACACGATCGTAGTCGCGCCCCTGCGACTGCACGTAGCAGCCGCACTCCGTGTTGGCATGATGATTCAGGCTGATGCCGTCTTCCGTCCCCTGCAGCTCGCGCTGTGCCTGCGCCAGCTTCATCTGAGCGTCGCTCGCCGCCTTGGTGGTCGCATCGCTCTTCGCGGCCTCCTCGGCCTTACTCGCCGCGTCGGCTTTCGCCTGCGCATCGGCTACCTCGGCCTTCGCGTCCTTCAACTGCTTCTGCTCGTCCGGAGTCAGCTTCTCAATACGAACCGGTACAGGCGTCTGCTGCGCCGGCGTGCCGGGGGTAAGCTGGGGAGACAAAAGCATCAGCGACAACAGCAAAGTGAACATAAGCAGGAAATCTCCACTCTTTCGATCCTACCGCGTCCTGCCGGCCGCAGCCTGCAAAGCCATCCTTGAGTATTCAGCCGGGGACCGCTGGCAAGGAGAAAAATCCACTCCCCGCGCGCCTTTCGCGCAACCTTTTGCCAAAGTGACAGTCGTAATCAGTTGCAGTGAAAAGCGTCCCATTCGTCACTGCGCGATGGCGGTCAGGCGCGGGGTAGTGTCTCAAGTTCACTACCAGGCGCGGCCTATCCTTGACATGGCGACAGGTTGCAAAGCAAACTGCCGGAACACGCGCTGCTGCAGCCGCCGCCCTCTGCGCAGCATCCGAGGACCCAAGAGGAGTGAGAGTGACCGGATCCCAGGCAAGCCGAATTACCTACACGCTCGATTCCTCCCTCGACAGTGTGAACCGCGTTGAACAGACCGCCGAGCAGGTGGCACAAAAGGCCGGATTTGATGATGACGAGGTCTTCCGCGTCTCCATGGCTGCCCGCGAGGCAGCCGTCAATGCCGTGCTTCACGGCAACGCCTACAGTCCGGACAAGCGCATCACCGCGTCCTTTGAGACCACCCCCAAATCGCTCGTCATCCGCATCGCCGATCAGGGCCCCGGTCTCGATCCTGCGACCCTCCCCGATCCCCTGGCGCCCGACAATCTGCTGCGCGGCTCCGGCCGCGGTATCTTTCTTATCCGTTCCTTCATGGATGAAGTAGAGTTTCGTCAGCTCAACCCCGGTACTGAGCTCACCCTTATCAAGCACCTCGTAAGTGCATAACCCATAGCATTTTCGGTGATACTGTAGTCTCGGAAATCCGCACCAGGCGTGGCTTTTCACGGAAAAAAGCCGCAGGGGCAATTGCTGGACGGTCTACACGAATACCGAAAAATGCTATAAACGCAGTCATCCTCAGGAGGATCTCTCAGTGAGCAGCGTGAAAATCTCCACTCGTCAGGTCGACGGCGTCACCATTCTGGACATGAGCGGCCGCATCACCCTCGGCGAAGGCAGCGTTCAACTCCGTGATGCAGTGCGCGACCTGCTGGCCAAAGGCCAGAAGCACATCCTGCTGAATCTCGGCGACGTCACCTATATCGACAGCTCCGGCATCGGCGAGCTGGTCAGCGCATTCACCACCGCCAAAAATCAGGGCGGAGAGCTCAAGCTCCTGCACCTCACCCGCAAGGTCCACGACCTGCTCCAGATCACCAAGCTCTACACCGTCTTCGACGTGAAGGACGACGAAGCCAGCGCCATCGCCTCCTTCAAAAAGTAACCATCCACTCCGCACCAGACAGCAGAGAGGCTGCCCGCCAGGGCAGCCTCTCTGTGTTTACAGTTCACATCGTCTGTCAGTCTGAAACGCCACGCGCGTCTGGTATTCTCCGCGCATGAAAACCTGCGCGATTCTTTCTGTCATGCTCTTCACATGCGCGTTTGCAACTGCCCAAGAGTGGCAAATAACTCCTCAGACAGACCCTCTGACCGGGCAGTCCTACACTTTGTACGTTCTCCCAGGAAAGTTCCTTACACCGCCGTCCAGAGGAAATGGCAATCCGCCCTCAATTTCCGTGCGCTGCAACCCCTCCGCACATCACGGTAGGATTTCAGGGCGATTCATCAGTGGCTTTATCATCGTCAACACCGTCATCGACCTGAAGAACGGCGAAAATAGCGCAGTGCAATACCGTCTGGATGATGGAAAGTTTCAGGATGCGCGGCCGATGATCGGCAACAGCACGGACTATCAGGCCATTAGCCTAGACAATCTGTTCGTCAACGACATGCTCTGGGGGCACATAATTCCGCACAAACCGGGGACCAGCGGCCAAGTCCACAAGATGGTTATTGGCGTTCAAGAGCATCTTGACGGGCAAGTGGTCATGCAATTTGATTTTCCCGACTCCCAGCAAGTCGCGGCAGCCTGTGGAACCGAGTACAGGTAGCGCCAACGCACAATTTCAGGCACTACTTTATCTCGAGACACCAGGTCGCCCACGATCCCAATCGTGAGCGACCAAAGGAAGCGAACCCCACGCCTCGCGCCAAAGGCGCGTCTGCCCGAACGGCCAGTTCAGAACTTCACAGTAGGCGCCGTCCGCGAACCCTCGCTCGCCTGGAAATACGCATTGTTGGTGTGGAACCCGGCAAAATTCGCCCAGAGGCTGTTCGGGAACTGCCCGATAAACGTGTTGTAGTCGCGCAGCTTTTCGTTGTACCGCCGCCGCGCCACCTGGATGCGGTTCTCTGTCCCTTCCAGCTGGTCCTGCAGCGAGAGGAAGTTCTGGTTCGCCTTCAGATCCGGATACGCCTCAGACAGCGCCAGCAGCCGTCCCAGCGCGCCATCCAGTTGCCCGTTGGCCGCCATCTTGTCCTGCGGCGTCTTCGCATTCAAGAGGCCGGCCCGCGCATTCGCGATATCGGCAAACACCTTCTCCTCGTGCGTCGCATAACCCTTCACCGTGGCCACCAGGTTGGGGATCAGGTCCGCGCGCCGCTGCAGCGTGGTATCGATGTCCGACCACGCCGCCTTCACATCCGCGTCCTTGGCCACCATCTGGTTCTTCGAGCTCACATAGCTGCCCCCGACGAGCAGCAGCACCACCACAATCACCACCACGCCAACCAGTAAACCCTTCATCGTTCTCGCTCCCCTCTCTAATCGACTCAATCCTCAATAGTGTGGTGAATCGTTGGTCCCACCCATAAACATAAATTCGTCATCCTGAACGTAACCGATGGTGGAGTGAGGGCCTGCCCTGAGCTTGTCGAAGGGACCTGCTTCATCTCTCGTCCAATTCGACGCGAAGTGCCGCTCAGCCAATCCCACTACTGCGAACCTCTGCCTCATCACGCCTCAGAACGACGCCCCGCCCCCACCCGAATCGCCGCCACCGCCACCACTGAACCCTCCGCCACCGCCGCCGCCCCAACCACCGCCACCACCCCAGCCTCCGCCCCAGTAGCCGCCATAGTATCCGCCGCGGTGGCCACGGCCGCCAAAAATCCGCGAAACCAGCAGGAAGATCGCAAAGACCACCAGCCAGCCGATAATCCCCGCGCCCGGCCCGCGCTGCACCGGTTCCGGCGGCAAGGCTCGCGTATTGTCCAGCGTCACCTTCGCGTCCGCGGCAATCACCCCGGCCAGCTCCTGGCTGCCGTTCGTCACCGCCGTGTTGAAGTCGTTCGCCTGGATCGCCGGACGCAGCCCGCGTCCGATGCGCCCCGCCATGCTGTCCGTGACCACCCCTTCCAGCCCCAGCCCCACCTCGATGCGCCCGCGATGGTCCTCGGTCACCAGCAGCAGCAGGATGCCCCGGTTCGTCGCCTTGTCCCCGATGCCCCATTTATGAAAGAGGTCGTTGGCGAAATCCTCGATCGGCTCGTCTTCGAGTGACTTGATCGTCACGACGAAGAGCTGCGCCTTCGCCCGCTGCTGCAACTGCAGGCACAAGGCATCGGTCTGATCGATAACCTGAGGCGAGAGGACGTGCGCGAAATCGTTGACGTAATTGGATGGCGGCGGCAGCTTCGCCACCTGCTCGGCGCGCAATCCGCAGCAGATCCCGAGGATCAAACACAGCGCCAGCAGGCGATAGCAGCGAACGAGCATGCGTCGCTATTCTACCCGCCTGCCTTCAGAAAACTCCGCGCAAGCAAAAAGGGGACATCCCGTTTGGAACGTCCCCTCATATCGCTCTGTCCGCTCAGTTCTTACATCTTCGCCTTCTGCGTCGTCCCCTTCGCCTTTGAGATCTGCTCGATCTGCTGCAGGTGGCTCTCGATGATCTGGTCAGACTGCGTGACCAACTGCTTCAGTTGCGGGTTCTGCGTCGACTGCGCTTCCAGCTTGAAGTCGTTGTCGTCCTTTTTGTGATCCTTCACCATGTCCTTGATATAGGCCTGGTCGAAGGCATCGCCGGAAAGCGCCTTCATCTTGTCCATGCTCTTCATCTGGCCCTTGGAAGGCCCATCCGGTACTTTCACGCCCATTTGCTCCGCGACCGGCTTCAGCTGGTCCTGCATCTTGCCGTGATCATCCACCATGCGCTGCGCAAACTGCTTCACCTGGTCGTCATTACTCTTTTGCAATGCCAGCTTGCCCATCTCGACTTCCCCGGCATTGCCTTCGAGCGCCTTCTTCACAAACGCCTTATCCACCGCTGGGCCGGTATTCAACCCGCTCGCGCCCTGCTGCGCCTGCTGTTGCTGCTGCTCGATGCTCGACGGATTATTCGTGCCGCCAGGCTGACCCGGCTGCTGCGCCTGCCCGGCGCCCGACGCACCACCCGGCGCCTGGGCCAGCATCGGCGTGCAACAGAGCGCCGCCGCTACCGCCAGATTCCACATTCGTATTCCCTGCATGGCTCCATCTCCTTCGCCTTGAATTTCCGCTACCGGACTCATCCAGCTGCGACGGAGGCAACAGACCGCGCGCAAGCCCCGGCCTGTTCGCCACTGTACGTAGACAGTCGCCTCTCTCTTACTAAGTAGCCTTGTTCCCGGTCATCGTTGCCCGTTCCGAGCCATATACCACCGCTTCGCAACGCGTTTTCCGAACTCTTCGCGCCGGTCAGGCAACCAATCTGCCCTGCGGCAGCAGATATGCTGAAACCATGTCCGAGATGCCGCCCCCTCCTGTCGCACGCCGCGAGCCCAAATCCAGCACCCTCCACGGCCAGACCCTCCACGACGACTACGCCTGGCTCCGCAACAAAGACGCGGAAGAGGTCACCGCCTACCTCCAAGCCGAGAACGCCTACGCCGAAGCCTGGATGGCCCCGACCAAACCCCTGCAGGAGACCCTCTATCGCGAGATGCTCTCGCACATCAAGGAGACGGACGAGTCCTACCCCTGGCACTACGCCGGCTACTACTACTACTCGCGCACCGTCGAAGGCTCGCAGTACGCCATCTACTGCCGTCGCAAGGGCTCCATGGAGGCGCCGGAGGAGATCACCCTCGACGGCAACGAGCTCGCCAAAGGCCATCCCTTCATGGCGCTCGGCGCCTTCGCCATCTCTGAGGACCAGAACCTCCTCGCCTACTCCGTCGACCACACCGGCTTCCGCCAGTACACCCTGCATATCCGAGATCTGCGCAATCAGGACCTGCGCACCGGCGAGACGCTCCCCGACACCGCCGAGCGCGTCGGCTCCATCGTCTGGGCCAACGACAACACCACCCTCTTCTACTCTGTCGAAGATGAGGAGACCAAGCGCCAGCACCAGCTCTATCGCCACACCCTCGGTCAGCCGCAATCCTCAGACATCCTTGTCTTCGAGGAGCCCGATGAGCGCTTCAACCTCGGCGCCGGCAAAACCCGCGACAAAAACTTCATCCTGCTCGAAATTGGCAGCCACACCACCAGCGAAGCGCACTTTTTGCCCGCATCGGACCCCGCCGCCCCGTGGACGCTCATCGAGCCCCGACGCGACACCATCGAGTACTACCCCGACCACCGCGACGGCCTCTTCTACATTCGCGCCAACGACACTGGCCGCAACTTCCGCCTGGTCACCGCGCCGGTCGATCAGCCCTCCAGTCAAAACTGGCGCGAGCTGATCCCCCACCGCGACGATGTCATGCTCGAAGACGTAGACCTCTTCGCCGATTTCGCCGCCATCGGCACCCGCTCGAACGGCCTGCCCCACATCGAGATCGCGCCCTTTCAGGAAGGCCCAAAGCTGGGCCCCGCGCGTGAGATCGCATTGCCCGAGCCCGTCTACTCCGTGCACGGCGGCACCAATCCCGACTTCGCCGCCACAAGCTACCGCTACGGTTACCAATCCCTGGTCACACCCGCCTCGGTCTACGACCTCGACCTCGCCACCCACGAATCGATCCTGCGCAAGCAGCAGGAAGTCCCCGGCGGCTTCGACCGATCGCTGTACGCTTCAGACCGCGTCTTCGCCACTGCCGACGACGGCACCCGCGTTCCCGTCTCCATCGTCTACCGCCGCGATAAAAAAACCACCGCGAATCCCCTGCACGTCTACGCCTATGGCTCCTACGGCTACTCGCTGCCCGTCGGCTTCAACGGCAACCGCCTCAGCCTGCTCGACCGCGGCGTGGTGATGGCCTTCGCCCACATTCGCGGCGGCGGCGACATGGGCAAGCCCTGGCACGATGCCGGCCGCCTCATGCAGAAGCGCAACACCTTCACCGACTTCATCGCCGCCGTTGAGCACCTGACCGCAAACGGCTATGGCGACCCCGCTCGCGTCTCCATCGAAGGCGGCAGCGCCGGCGGCCTGCTCATGGGCGCGGTCACGAACCTGCGCCCCGACCTCTTCCGCGCCGTCATCTCCCACGTGCCCTTCGTCGATGTGATGAACACCATGCTCGACGCCACATTGCCCCTCACCGTTCCCGAATACGAAGAGTGGGGCAATCCGAATAAGCCCGAAGCCTTCGCCTACATGCTCAGCTACTCGCCCTATGACAACCTGAAGCCCGGCAAGTACCCCGCCATCCTGGTCAAGACCTCGCTCAACGACAGCCAGGTCATGTACTGGGAGCCCGCGAAGTATGTCGCGAAGCTGCGCACCCTCAAGCAGGACCAGAATCCGCTCTTGCTCTACACCAACATGGCCGCCGGCCACGGCGGAGCCTCCGGGCGCTATGACTACCTGCGCGAGATCGCCTTCGATTACGCCTTCATCCTGCGCACGCTGGGCGTGGAGTAGAAAGAAGATCGAGGGAACTTGAGCAACTGTCATCCCGACCGGAGCCGTCTCGCGTAGGCGAGACCGGCGAAGTGGAGGGATCTGCTGTTTCTTCACCCCGAACGAAACGGTCCTGCCATTGTCCGGGTTCTACTGCGTGGCCACCGGACAATACGGCGAGGGATCGCGCACCGGGTTGCACGGCACTCCCTGCCCCGCCGCGCGGCTGGAAACAATGCTGTTGTACTGGCTGTTCTGCCCGCCGGGCGGTGAGTTGCTCGGGCCTCCCGCGGTCTCGGTCGTGGCCCGCAGCGCCATGCCGTAGCTCTGCAAAAAGATATTCGCCGACACCTGGTCAGTATCCGTCCGGATCGCCGTGATGTACTGGCTGTCCTTCGACAGCACGAAAACCGCGCCCGTGCCGATCCCCGACACCGAGGCGATCGCATCCGGGTGTGCCCCTCCGTATACCGGGATCGTCGACGTCACCGTATAGCTGCTCAGGTTCACCACCGAGACGGTGCCGGCGAGTTGGTTTGCCACGTACGCGCGCGAGCCATCCTGCAGGATGGTCACCGCAACCGGCCCTTTGCCCACCGGAATGGTGTGTGTCTGGCCGAAGTTCGGAGCGTCGTTGCCATAAATATCCAGGCCCACGTCGATCACCGTGATCGTATCCGAGTCGTAGTTCGCGGTTACCAGCAGTCCGGCCGGCTGATAGATCGCCGCATGCACCGGCCCCAGGCCCGGCACTGAGCCGGTCCCTAGCGTCAGCGTCGGGTGCAGGGAGTCGATCGCGTTCTGCTGCACGTTGATCACGGTCACATTGTTACTGCCGCGGTTCAGGATGAACGCACGGTTGTTGTCCCCGGACATGATCCCGAAGACCGGGCAGATGCCCACCGGAAGCCGCGCCGAGACCGCGTTGACTGTGGTCTCAATCGATGCTGCCTCGCCATTCTGCGTCACCGCGCCAGGCGTGTTGCAGGCATTGATGTTCAGCGGCGCCGCGCCCGTCGCGCTCTGGCTGATGGCATAGATGCGGCTGGAGGCCGGCGTTCCGGCAAACTGCACCGGGTTGGGCGCGATCGGAATCTCCTGCTGCAGGTTCGGCGCGGTTGTCACCTGCACCGCCGTCGCCGCCGGCACCTGGCGCGACAGCACCGCCAGCGCCGCATTCGCTGCTCCCGGCACCGTCGGAGAGAGTGTCGTGTACGGCTCCAGCAGATACAGATTGTTCGCCACGGCGAAGATCGCCGTTGGATTCGAGCCTGGCGTCAACGTCGAATTGGTCACGTTGCGCGTCTGCAGCCCCGTGGCCGTCGCTGTGTTTGCCGCAGGCGCTGAGGTGGCATAGGCGTCCAGGGTCACGTTCGTGTCGCCGTTGCTGTCCAGGTTGTAGCCGAACGATCCGGTGCTGTCCAACGCGAAGGAGAAGGGACCATTGCCCAGCGTCGCCTGGGCCATGATCGTGTCGCCCGTCCCATTGATCAGCGTGGCCAGCCCGCTGGTAGCGGGACTGTTGGTCGAAAGGACGATGAAATTCCCGTTGGTATCTTGTGACGCGGGGCCAGTCGGATTTACCGGCGTAACCACAGGACGATATTCGGCACCACAACCGCTTAGCAGACCCAGCAGGCCCACGGCTGCAAGCCACGGGGCCGAGGCCCTTGCGCAACTCAGCACTCGCTTCTACCTCATGCACAACAGATTCTTCGAGATTCTTCTCTCGGGATTGTAAATCAGCCAGAGCAAAGCACGGATGCCAGCCGTCAGCGCGCCAGCGCCTCCAGGGTTGCGCTGGTGAAGATTGCGCCGGTGAATTCGACACGCAGTACCGTGATGTCGTCGTTCTGTCCGAAGCTCTGCGCCTGCTGCGCGATGGAGACCGCAGGCTGACCGCTGATCTCTTGCGCCCGCGCGAAGCCGAACAGCTCGTTTGCGGAGTTCATCGCCTCGACCACGCCATCGGTCAGGAAGGTGATGTGGTCTCCCGGTTCGAGCGTGAAGGTCTGCGCCGACGACGCAGCGTCGCTGCTTAGGCCCAGCGGCAGCGAGCCTTCGAGCTCCATCTCTTTTCCGTTGCGATACGGCGGCATATGGCCCGCATTCGCAATCTTCATGGTGCCGTCGGGTAGAATCTCGGCTGCGAGGCAGGTCGCGAAATGCCCTCCCGAGCGCCCCAGCAGGCGCCGGTTCAGCATAGTCAGCATGGCAGCCGGATCGAAACTGTACTCGGCCTGGTTACGAATCGCGCCCACCAGCACCGCCACCAGCATGGCCGCACTCACGCCTTTGCCGGAGACGTCGCCGATCACCACCAGCAAGCTGCCATCCGGCCGGGTGAGCGTCTGGAAGAAATCTCCGCCGACGGTTTGAGCGGGACGGTATTCGGCTTCGACGGTGAAGAACGGCGAGGCGAGCGCCTCCGGAACCAGCACGCGCTGCTGCAACTGGTGCGCCTGTTCCAGGTCCTGCGCAATGGCCTTCCGCGCCACCTCCTGTCGCACCTGGGTGCGCACAAAACGGCGCAGCGCCAGCACGGCAACCACCAGCACCATCAGCATGTCCGCGATATTGCCGACGGAAATGCCCAGGCCAAAGGGGAAGAACCAGTTGGGAATATGGAAGGTGGCGAGAAGATAAATGCTAACGTTGGCAAGCTCAAGCAGCAGGATAGGAACGACGGCCAGCAGCGCCTCAATACGGTCGCGGCGAAAGCCTTCGATCAGGATGACAACCAGCAGCACCACCAGCGCGGCCACGCACCACAGCGAGGCCGCGATGCACCAGTGCAGCCCGGGTTGCGGCACAAAGCTGAGGCCGAACAATGGCGAGTCTGCGCAGAAGATGGCCAGCATCTCTGCCGCCGTCAGCAGCCATGCGGCCTGCGGAATCCAGCGCCTCTCCCGCAGCCCGAACCAGTGCCACCAGAAGATGATCCACAGGAGCAGAATCAGCGGAAAGACAAGGACGAGCTCCAAAAGCGTGTCGGCCGCAAGGGTCAGCGCAAAGGACAGGTTCGCGAGCACCCCCGCCAGGCCGTCGAGAATGGTGCAGGCCAGCGCCAGAAAGAACCATAGATACATGCGCTCCCGCCGGTTACGGAACCAGGCCCACAGCGCCAGCGGTGCGATCAGCAGGAAAAGGAATGTCCGCAAGAGTGTGCCAAAGTAGCGATGCAGATTGGCGTCGTCCTCCGCGGCTTGCAGCAGATGCACGGTGGAAGCCAGCCCCAGCGCCGGCGGCGTGTGCATGCCGCCAGCATCGGGAAGGCTGAAGCGCGAGGCGGCCGACATGTAAAAGCGCACCGCCACTTCGATCTCGCCATCCGGAGTCGGCGCGGGCAGCGGAAAGGAGAGCGGCTGCGAGTAGTAGGAACTGACGTGGTGCGCGGAGAAGCCGCCCAACTGCCCGACATACTGCCCGTTGGCGTAGACCTGGTACGCATCATCCACATCGATCGGCATCTTGAGCGACAGCGGCTGGCCCGGAAGCGGCTGGCCGATAAACGGATGGTACTGATCGGTGACGCGCAGGCGCAGCCGGTACCACGCATAGCCGCTTAGGTTGGGATAGCCGCGCTGCGTCCAGCCGGGCACGAAGCCCACCGTGCCGGTGATCAGATCGACCGAGCCAGCCTTGGGAGCGAGATCCATCGTCGCCCAGTGGGCATCGTCAAAGTCCGGCTGCGCCCACAGCGGCGAGCCGTTCACCCACGGCGAGTCGCCCGGCGAGAACTTCCATGGTCCGTTGAGCGTGACCGCCGAGTTGCCCAGCGTGACCACCTGCGCGGGCGCTGCGAGAGTCTGCGGCGACGCCGAGACGGACGAGGAAACCCACAGCAGAGCCAGCAGAACAAACGAGCCGATCGCGCGCATGGCAGCGAGAGTACACCCACGCAGCATGGCCTACGACGAAATACGCGGGATGTCAGAAAGCTGCTGACCGCCTCAAGCGCGCGACTCGCTCTCTTCCGTTCTCCGGTGCCTTCTAATCCACCGGCGCCAACCCCCCCTGCTGTAGCTGCTGTGCCACTGCCGGCGAATGCAGGTAGCGAAGAAACGTGACTGCGCCTTTCGCATTCGCGCCGCCCTTCAGCGCGACGGCGCCTTGCAGGATCGGCTGGTATGTATTCGCCGGCACTGTGACGTAATGTCCCTGCGCCGTGAGAGTGAGCGCCGAAGTTAGCGATATGAGACCGACATCGGCGTTGCCGGTGCTGGCAAACTGCGCTGCCTGCGCAATGTTTTCCGCCGTCCGCAGCTTTGGCTGCACCGCGGGAAGGAGCGCCATGCTGGTGAGCGCCTGCAGTGCGGCGCGGCCATACGGCGCATGCTGGGGGTTTGCGATGGCGACGCTGTGTACTGCGGGCGATGCGAGCGTCTGCATGGTGAGCTGGGCCACACCACTCTGATTGCGCGTCCACAGCACCAGCGTGCCGCGGGCGTAAGGCTGCGCGGTGCTGCCTGCAGCAGCAAGCCCATCGCGGACGATCTTCTCGGGAAGTGTCATGTCCGCGGAGAGGAAAACGTCGAACGGAGCGCCGTTCTCAATCTGTGTCGAGAGTGTCGCCGAGGAGGCAAAGGACGCCTCTGCATGTAGACCGGTCTGTCGCTCGTAATTCCTCAGCAGAGCGGGGAGCAGTGGTTCGAGATCCGCTGCCGCCCCAATTCGGATGGGTGCCGGCGACTGGGCAGCTACCCGCGTGTGACTCTGCAGGAACAAAAGTGCGAGGGCAAGCGGAGCGAGGAGAAACCATCTATAGCTGCTCACGTGGGCTTGCGGCTTACGGCTCGCGTCACACACGAAGCAACATCACTTCGGTCGACTTGATCAGCGCCGCCGCCGTCTCCCCCACTTCCAGTTGAAGCTCGCGTGCCGCATCCGCCGTAATCAGCGACGTGATGATCTGGCCGCCGATGGAAAGTTTGATCTGCGCCAGCAAACCTTCGATCTTGATCTCTACAATGCGGCCGACCAGTTGGTTCCGGCCGCTGACGGTTCGCAGCATCTGCCGCTTCGGTGTCTCCGGCCGTCGCGCCTTGTGCAGCAGGCTGTCAAGCTCCGCCTCCGGGATGCGATAGTGGCCGCCGGGCGTCTTGATCGCCTTCAGCTTGCCCCGGTAGAGCCACTGCTTCATCGTCGGATAGGAGATGCCTAGGCGGAGCGCCGCCTCACGCGGAGAAAGTAGACCGGCCATTTGTGATGGAGTATACGATTTTTTCCAATTTGCTGACGGTTTTTAGCCAATTTCCAGGGGACCTAGGTCGACCAGTAAAGTAATATCCGGGCCGATGACCACAAAAGTACCTAAGTTTTATTTACTTTTTCAGTCCGTACCGCCTACCTTCTCACCCGTGGGCAGTTCTGGGGGAGGGCTGCTCTAGCGCCTGTGGCTCCTGTGTGAGCCACAGGCGCTTTTGCTTTCCACAGCCGGCTTTGGCCGGAACCCGCTAAGATGAGACAGGCGGTTCGCACCGTGCGACCTTTCACGCCCTGCTGCATCTATACAAGGGCAGATTTTGGCGCGCCAGTTGCGCCTGAATACGCACGCAAAGGGCAGTTTCGGACACAAACTTGCGCCTGTTTGGGTGTGTCCAGATGGAGGAAGAATGGCAGGTCATGGGATCACTGAGGTTAACGACGCGACGTTTGAGCAGGAGGTTCTGAAGTCCAACGAACCCGTCCTGGTGGACTTCTGGGCGGCCTGGTGCGGCCCGTGTCGCGCGCTGGCCCCAATCGTGGACGAGGTGGCCGCCACCTACCACGGCAGGCTCAAGGTCATGAAGATGGATGTGGACCGCAATGCATCCACGCCGGCTCGCTACGGTATCCGCGGCATCCCTGCATTGCTGCTCTTCAAGGGCGGCAAAGTGGCGGAGCAGATCGTCGGCTATGTACCCAAGGAAATGATCGACAAGAGCGTCGCGAAGGTGCTGGCTGCTACCCCAGTCGCGTAAGCGCGGCTGTGTGAGCGATAAAAGAGAGCGGCCCGGCAAAATCTGCCGGGCCGCTTTTCATTTCCCGCCAGGACTTGCCTGACGGCAGGATTTGCCTGCTCAGGCGTATTTGCGCAGGATGCCCAGCACACGGCCCTGAATCGCGAGCTGCTCGGCCGGTACGTAGATGGGGGCCATCTCCACGTTGGAAGGCTGCAGCCGTACCTGATCGCCTTCCATGTAGTAGCGCTTCAGGGTAGTTTCGCTCCCGCGCACCAGTGCAACAATGATCTCTCCCGGACGGGCGGTCTTCACGCGCTCCACCAGCACATAATCGCCGTCGACGATGTGTTCGTCGCGCATCGAATCGCCGCGCACTTCGAGTGCGTAAACGTCTTTGTTACCAATAATATCGCCGAGCGAAATGGATTCCGAAGCCTCCGCGGCCTCCACCGGAAGACCAGCGGCAATCCGGCCGACCAGCGGCAGGCGCTCCGGCGGGCGGGACTTGCTCTTGGGCGGAATGATATCGATCGAACGGCTGCGATTGTGAGCACGCTCGAGCAGGCCCTTCTTCTGCAGGTTCGTGACGTGTTTGTGCACCGTAGCCAGGGACTTGAGGTTCAGTCCCCGTGCGATCTCATCGAAGGACGGAGAATACCCATTCTCTTCCACGAAGCCGCTGATAAAGTCGACCACTTCTTTTTGCCGGCGTGTGACGGACATGCCGCCATTGTAGCGAAGAAACAGCGAAATGTGGCGAAGAAATCTTCGCCGAGGTCATTCCGCGTTCCCAATTTGGCATAACCTCCCGAGGCGTACCAAAAGCGAAATATACGCGAAGAAAAATCAAAGCAATATCTTGCCAAGCAGCCCCATTTGACGAGATGGTGTCTCTGCAAGCCGG
>DASYBK010000099.1:0-42103 GCA_036500805.1 Acidobacteriaceae bacterium
GATAGACGGGGTCAGGCTCAGGTAAGGCACCTTCAATCCCGGCAAGGGTTGAGAATCGTATCCGAACGCGGTGCCCAGAGCGAATACGCCAGCAGGAGACCTGCCATCTCCTTCCTTCTTTACTGGATCGGAGGCGCGGCGAACTGTGGAGTCAGCGGTCGCAATGACTCCAATGCCCCATCCCATGCCATTCCTCCCGACGACGATGGGAATCGGCTTGCCTAACTGCCGCCATGTCTCGTCCGTGGCACCGCGCTCGTATCGCTGCAGCCGTCCATCGATAGCGTTCCAGTTTGGCGTGGTGACCACGATCATCTGCGTTGAATGCGCGAAAACATCAGGTTCTACGGCGGCAACCTGAGTCGAGACAGCCGCACTTCCAGCCGCGCCTAACAAGAGACCCATGAGTAAGTACATCGGTTTCATCGAATGCATGCGCGAGTCGCCGCCGACCCTATGGCAGGGCGTATCCGAGCAGTTTGCCATTGCCACTGCCTTCGCAGGCGGGATCCTTGCTCAGGAACCGGCCGTGTTGGGTGGAAGTGCAACTGTAGAGCGCGACCGTGGCCACACCAGCCGGCTTCTGCGCCCAGCCATAGCCGTTGACGCCGAGAATGCGCTGCCCTTCGCATGCCAGGTCGAGCGAGACGAAGTAACCCAGCTCATCCTGCTTGCAGCCGTAGAAGGGCTGGTCTGCTCCACTTTGCGGTGCGGCATAGAGGTGGCCGAGGGTGGAGTCTGGGAAGAACTTCACCGGGTCGGCCCACCCTGTCGTCACTTCATAGGTCTGGTCGTTGCGATAGCGGTTCAGGGCGAGGATGTTCTGACTCGGTACGTAGCTGCTGACCGCGATCGCCCATTGGTAGACATCGCCGGATTTTCCCGCCGATTCCGGCGAAGCATTCCATGCCGGCTTCGGGAGCGAGGTCGATACGAAGAGTTGGAGCGTCGGATAAGGGCCGACATTGATGTTGCCGTATCCGTCGTGCAGCAGGGACGGCAGAAAATTTGCTTCATATCCGGTCATGTTGGTGTCGATGGTCTTCAGCATCTGCCAAGGGGTTGCGCCGGTCAGCAGAGACGAGTCCGGAATGCGGTAGAGCTGAAAGCCGTACTGACCCCGCTCGGCGAAGCCTCCGGTGGTGCTGGAAGGGCGTGTGGGTAGGTTGAAAGCAGCATACCAGTATCGTGTGGTGGGATCGTAACCCATGTCTCCCCATAGAGGATCGGGGTTTGTGGGATCGAGACCATTCGTGGTGATGGTGCCCTGCACGGTGAAGTGGATGCCGTCCGTGGACGTCGCCTTCACATGATGGACGATAGGCGTGTAGTCCTCGTAGAACAGCGTAATGCCCGACTTTCCGTCCGTGTTATAGGCGACCGGCTGTCCCACGCCGTAATTCGATTCGGAGGGCGACAGAATCACCGGCTGCGGGTATTTGGTCCACACTATCCCGTCGTTCGAGAACGCGGCGCCGATATTGTTGCCGTAGTCGTCGACCGTGCCGACATAGAACATCTCATAGGTGTAAGTCACACCATTGCCCAGCGGATTGATGAACGTTCCCTCGATCACCCTGGGATTGCAGGTGTATTTCGCATCCCAGCTCCCCTCTGTTTCGGCCAGCACTATGACCGGTCCATCGATCGCATGAGTGACCGTGTTGATGGCCTCATAGAGGATGGTGTCGCTGGTCTGGGTGTTACCCGCAGGATTCGTCCCGGCGCCGCACCACCAGAACTTCTGCACATCTCCTGTCTGGATCACCGAAGGTGAGTAGTTCCAATAGCCGCCGCGTCCCACGATTGCGCCTTCCGGGGTTTGCAGGTAGGTGTCTCCAGCATCGGTGCAACCAATGATGGATAGCATGGCCAGGGATAGTAGAGAGAGACCGACCAGCATGGAAGGCAGACGACCAACCTTATTCATCCGGCTCCCATTGCGCATTCTGTGCGCATAGCTATGCTTGTTCATCGCGTAGCAGCGACTCCTTCATTCGCCGAGCTTTTGCTGACCATGCAATGGGCAGAGGCACAAACACAGAAAGCCCGGTTATGGCGTACCTTCGGCAGCAGATTGGGGAAAAATTGCGCTGATTATAGCGCAAACAATGGCGGTGAACCTCAGACAATTGCCTGCTCGCAAAGGAGATTTCCCTGAATGGATTCATCCGCCGGTCAATCGTCAATGCAATCTGGACCTGATCGGGCGAGAGATAGTTTTGTGATCCGCGTGTCTTTCAACACCTGGTGATGGCAAGGCGAACGCGACATAGACGCCGCCCGGCGGCCACTTGGGGTCGCGTCCGCCCCCGGCGGCGATGACAACGTACTGCTTTCCGTCCACCATGTAAGTGGCAGGGGTAGCGTGTCCGGCGAAGGGCAGCGTTGCCTCCCACAGAAGTCGGCCGGTGTGGCTGTCGAAGGCATGCATCTTGCGATCGAATATGGTTGCGCCGATAAAGACCAGGCCGCCGGCGGTGACGATAGGGCCCCCGTAGTTCTCCGTTCCCGTGGCTTTCACTCCCTTCGCAGCTAATTCGGGATATTCGCCGAAGGGTATTTTCCAGAGGTATTTCCCACTGTTGAGATCGATCGCGTTCAGCGTTCCCCACGGAGGCGATATCGCGGGGTAACCTTCCTGGTCGAGAAATTTGCGGTAGCCGGTGAAGCGGTATTTCAATTCTGCGTCGTCAGCGGGTAGCTGCGGCTGTGGCTGGGAGATGTGGTCCAACGCGCCCAGGTAGCGGAGAAGAGCGGCCAGCTCGTCGCCCTGCAATTTGGGAAAGCCGGGCATGCGGCCCTTGCCTTCATGGATGAGCGCAACGACCTGCGCGCGCGGCATGCGGCTGCCGATACCCATCAAGGCCGGAAAGGACGGCGTGATGCCTTCGCGATGATCGCCGTGACAGATGGCGCAGTGTGCCGCGTAACTTGCGGCTCCTGCAGGATCGGACGGGGCAGCTGTCGAGGGATGGGCTGACACCATCTCTTGCTTGTCGCTCGTGCCATGGCTCGCCGCCTCTTCACCCTGCTCCAGATAGCGGATCAGCGCAGGCAGTGTCGCTTCATTCACCATGGGAAAGGCGGGCATGCGGCCTTTGCCCTGCCGGATGGTGCTCGCGATCTGCGCGTCGGAGAGACGCTTGTTGATGTCGATCAACGACGGGAAGGCGGGCGGCGATCCTTGGCGATGATCGCCGTGACAGCTGGCGCAGAGATTGTCGTAGGTCGCTTCGCCGGGTCCCAGCCCGCTTTTGTTCGCGGTCAGGCCGCCGGTCCATGCGATGTCGTTGGCATTGATGTAGATCACGCCAGTCGTCACGTCGACCGCCGAGCCGCCCCATTCAGCGCCGCCATCGAAGCCGGGAAAGACGACCGTCTGCTTGTCCACATTCAAGGGCACGAACTGGCCCGCGCTGCGGAAGCTCTTGAACATATCGATTGCGTAGGTGTGAGCTGCCGGCGTGCGGTTTGTCAGCATCTCGGCGGTCAGATATTGCCGCGCGAAGGGCGCAGGAAAAAGCGGGCGCGGCTGTGTAGGCCACGCACTTTCGCCGGGCACCTTGCTGGCGGGAACAGCTTGCTCAATGATAGGGAAGAGCGGCTGCCCGGTGACGCGATCAAAGAGATAGAGGTATCCCTGCTTGGTGGCCTGTGCGATCGCGTCCACCCGCTGGCCTTGGTGAGTGACCGTCATCAGTGCTGGCGGTGAGGGAAAATCGCGATCCCAGATGTCGTGGTGCACGCCTTGAAAGGACCAGAGGCGCCTGCCGGTTGCGGCATCGAGCGCGAGTAGCGTGTCCGCAAAGAGATCCTGGCCAGTGCGATCCGCGCCATAGAAGTCCGAGACCGCCGAGCCGGTAGGCGCGTAAAGGATGCCGCGCTTCTCGTCGAGCGCCATGCCGGCCCAGTTATTTGCTGCGCCGGAATGGAGCCATGCGTCTTTAGGCCAGGTATCGTAGCCTGCTTCGCCGGGATGCGGAATGGTATGAAAGCTCCAGCGCAGCGTGCCGGTGCGCACATCGAAGGCGCGTATATCGCCTGGCGGCGCGGGATGTGTTTCCGGATTGCGCCCGCCGACGATAATCAGGTCCTTGTAGATGATGCCCGGCGTTGTCAGTGCGATGGATTGCTCACGGTAATCGCCGCGAAGATTTTTCCGCAAGTCGATGCGACCATCTTCGCCGAAGCTCCGGATCGGCTTGCCGTCCCGCGGATCGAGCGCGTAGAGAAAATTCGCAACGCCGGCGAACAGACGGCTCCCGCGGCCGTCGTTCCCGGAGCCATCGCTCCACCAGGTGAGACCGCGTACCGGTTGCGTGCTGGTGATGCCGGAATCGAAGCTCCAGAGCAGCTTGCCGGTTGCGGCGTCGAGCGCGATGACTTTTTGCGTAGGCGTGTAGGCGTAGAGCGTGCGGCCGACGACCAGCGGGCTGGTTTGCAGTCCAACGCCCTTCTCGCCCGTGTCATAGCTCCAAGCCACTTTCAGTTTGCCCACATTGGCGCGATTGATCTGGCCGAGCGGTGAATAGTGATCGTCGGCTTTCTGGCCGCCGTATACGGGCCAATCAAGCGATTGCAGAACGGGCGTTGGCTTATGCGGTTCTGCCGCGGCACACACCGCGTGTGGCGTGATGCACGTCCACCCGAAGCCGAGTGCAGCGATTGCGCACAGGAGATGATGCTTCCTCTTCATGTGGGGCCGCGCGCTCACGTCAGCCCACATATTTCATGAGCTGCATAAATCCGAAATCCATGTGCAGGGCCTGGTGGCAGTGCAGCAACGTATCGCCGGGGTTGTCTGCGACAAAGTCGACGGCGACCGAGTCGAGCGGCATCACGTTGACCACGTCTTTCCGCAAGCCGCTGAACTCCCTGCTGCCCACGCGCGTGACCTCGAAGGTGTGGCGATGCAGGTGCATGGGATGCTGGTCGCCGCTGCCGTTGCGGAAGATCATGCGGTAGCGCCGTCCCTGCCGCACATGCAGCGGATCGATCGCGGGCCACGACTGATTGTTGATGGTCCAGGTATCGAACTTCGATCCATTCATCGGTCCAATATCGCGGAAGGTAAGGGTGAAGGTCTCGTCGGGCTCCGGCGCCTTTGCCGCATTCGCGAATTGCGCGTAGTCCCACTCGGCGGCGGCAGGATCACGCCACATCGGAGCACCGCTCGCCCCGGCATACTCCACCACGACGCCGAGTCCCATCGCGCGGCTCTTCGCATTCGTTGAGCCGAGCACCCACACGCCAGGCGCATTCATTTCGACGATGGCATCGATCCGCTCGGCCACGGCCAGCGACAATGATTCGACGGCTACCGGATTCGGCACAGGATTGCCGTCCATGGCAATCACCTGGAAGGTGTGGCCGGGCAGCGCGAGAATGACATTCTCCGTGCCGCTGGCATTCAGCAGATGCATCAGCACGCGCTGGCCGCGCTTCACGCGAATGGGCTCACCGGCGCCGAGCATGTGCTGGTTGATCGTTGCATATTTGTAACCGACATCGGAACCTGAAGTGAGCGGCGCGTTCGCGGATACCTCGCGCATCGTCTCCACCATCGGGACGAAGGAAGGCTCCCAGTGGTGGATCGCGAGAAAGACCTCCTGATCATAGCGGCTGGTATCCTGCTTGCCTTCGACGAGAAGAAACCCGAACTGACCGGTGTACGTGCCGATGGCGAGGTTCGTGCCGGCCGGTGCATGTGTGTGGTACCAGCGCGTGCCCGCGGGCCGCGGCGTGAAGCGGTAGCGCAGCCTGCCGCCCGCCGGGATCATTGGCGAGCCTTCTTCCATCGCTCCGTCGCTGTGGGAATCGATGGCGAGGCCGTGCCAGTGAACGATATCTGCACTGACCGTCTGATTCGTCACATCGATAGTGACCGGCGCCCCTTCGCGGACGCGCAGGATCGGGCCGGGCACCTGTCCGTTGTAGCCGATGGTGTCGATCACCACGCCGCGTCCGATCTCGAGCCTGCAGGGCTCAATGCGCAGCGCATAATGCGCGTGCGCTTTGTCGGCATGGCTCCCGAACGCCCACCCGGGAGGGGCTTGCAAAAACATCTGGTCCGCCAGCATGACGGCCGAAGAGGCGAGAAAACTGCGTCGATTCATCCGCACACCAGCATAAGTGAGTGTGGCAGAGGCGATGCAGAATTGCTGGGAGTATTAGTGCCTAGCTCCCATTTCCGTTGGCGCGAAACTTGTGGACATATTCGGGTATGGCGAGATCGTGCTCCAGCCGGGGATCGCGCTGCGGAGCTGCCGCCTGCATCTGAAGCGGCACAACCCCCGCCCATACCGGCAGCGCATAATCTTCTTCGTCATCCATCGGCGGACCGGAGCGTGTCTTCGCAGATGCGTCCTCTATGGTGAACTCCAACACGGAGGTGGCCTTCAATTCCTTTGCGGTAGGATTCCGCACCTCCTGCCATCGGCCGGCAATCAGATGGTCGGAGATCACACGCAGCGCCTCCGCCTTGCCCTGAATGTCGTCGATCCGCCGCGCCGTGCCGAAAGCTACGACGGAGCGGTAATTCATGGAATGGTGAAATGCGGATCGCGCGAGCACGATGCCGTCCACGTGTGTGACGGTGACGCACGCCGGGATGCCGGTCGCGAGCTCGCGGAGCATCCGGCTCGCCGCCGAGCCATGCAGGTACAGCCGGTCCGGCCCGTCCACATCTCGCGTGCGGCCGTACAGCGTCGGTATGACAAACGGCTGCCCATCCACGCAGAAGCCGACGTGGGCGAGAAAGCCGGCATCGAGAATGCTGTGGATAGTAGTGGAGTCATAAGCGCCGCGCTGTGGCATGCGGCGTACGGTTGCGCGATCGGTCACAGCGCCGGGCCCTCCATCCGTGTCGAATCTATCGTCCAGTTTGTCTCCCAGGTTTTGCCCTCATCGGTGGAGAAGGCTTGTTCCCAGTGGCACCTTTGTGGCGACCGGACCTCCCACAAGAATCGCACGAACACCGGCTTGCCGCCGATCTCTTCGTGATCGTAGAACTCACCGCGCCCGTTGGCAAAATGGCCGACCGTCGGCGGCATGGAGAAGGCTCCCGCTTTGCCATTGGCCCAGTAGATGCTCCACTCATGCGTATCCGCGTTGTAGAGCCGGACGGTCATGCCTTCCATGTGCCCGGATGGAGTGTCGGCCTCAAACTCATCCACGTTGGCGCGGCCATCCCACAGCATGCGGGCCACAGAGGTTCCATCGAACTCGACCCACTGTTTCGATCCGGTCAGAGGATGGACCAGGCGGCGATTGTGGAGGCGCCATTTTCCCACGTAGAAGTCGAAGTCATGCTGGCCATCGTGCTGTCCGCGGAGTTCGATCGTCTGTGCCGCGACGATGCTCGCCGACTTCTGCCAATACCACCGCCCCGCTGCAGACACCAGCAGGAGCGCCGCCATTGCAAAGAGATAGCAGGCCTTTTTCCGCATGCATTCATGCTCGTCGACGATCTGGTATTTTGAAAGGTCCACTTTCTTTCGTCATGCTGATACCACTTACAAAAGGGGCCGAGCCTCTGTCGCGCCAGGTTTACCTGTGGATTCGCCACGCTATCGTGGAACGCGCGCTCAGACCTGGCGAATCGCTGCCCTCCACGCGCGAGCTTGCCGAGGAAAACTCCATATCGCGTACGGTCGTGGTGCAGGCGTATGACCAGCTCATTGCGGAGGGCTTCATCCTGGGCCGCCGCGGGTCGGGCACGTATGTTTCGGAGTATCTGCATCCGGCGCCCGCTCGAACGCCGCAGCATTCCGCGCGAGTCCGGCTCTCGCACTTCGGCACAGCCGCTACTGGCATCGCTCGCGACGGGCTGACGCCGATTCGTGCGCCCCAGGCCATTCGTTACGATTTCGCATACGGAAGGTGCTCGCTGGATGAGTTCCCGCTGGCAGCGTGGCGCCGCATCCTGCTGCGCCGCACCCGCAGAGCCCCGCTGCGCTCCTTCGATTACGGGGCCGCCGCGGGGAACATGGCTCTGCGCCAGGCCATCACCGATCATCTGCGGCGATCTCGTGCCATCAACTGTGACGTATCCCAAGTGGTGATCGTCAATGGTTCCCAGCAGGCGCTCGATCTCACGGTTCGTCTGCTGCTGAATCCCGGCGACACGGTTGCCGTCGAAGATCCCCAGTATCATGGCATGCGCCAGGTCCTGCTCGCGGCGCGCGTGCGCGTGCGGCCGGTTCCGGTGGACAACGACGGCATCGACCTCGCCCGGATTCCGCGCCATGCAAGGCTTGCCCTGGTGACGCCTTCGCACCAGTTCCCCACCGGGGCCGTGCTTCCGTTGCAGCGGAGGCTGGCTTTGCTCGCCTGGGCAAGGCGTGCCAACGCAGTCATCCTCGAAGACGATTACGATGGCGAGTTCCGGTACGAAGGCGAGCCCGTCGAGCCCCTGCAGAGCCTCGACCGCGAGGGCAGAGTGCTGTACGTCGGCACTTTTTCCCGCACCATGTTTCCCGCGTTGCGCATCGGGTATGTGGTTGCGCCCCGGCCCCTGGTCGGGTCATTGCTTGCGGCCAAATGGATCGCCGATCGTCACACCGCGGTGCTGGAGCAGGAGACGCTGGCGGAGTTCATCGCGTGCGGCGCATACGAGCGGCACTTGCGCCGCACGCGCCGGGCGAACGCAAAGCGTCGCGACGCGCTGCTCTCGGCTGTCGAGCAGGAACTCGGAAACCGCGTCACAGTTACCGGCAGCCGCTCCGGCACGCACATTGTCCTCTGGCCGAAAGAAAAGGTTCCCGAGGAGGATACGATTGCGCGTGCCGCGGCCGCCGGAGTGGCCATCTACGGTATCGCCGGCTACTATCTCAGCTCGCCACCGCGTCCCGGATTTCTGCTTGGCTATGCGAATCTGACCGTCACGCAGATTCGCGAGGGCATCCGCCGGCTGGGCGAGGTGCTGTAGCGGCTCAGGCGCGTGAGACGATCTGCTCGCCGAGCACGCGGCGCTCCGGTTGCGGTGCCGCCGGGCGAAAGCAACGCATCGTGCTCTCTATGAATTCGCCATCGAGTTGCTGAAGCTCCCGCTGTACCAGCGCAGCCATGATTTCCGGCTCTGCAAGGGCTCGGATGTTCAGCGTGATCTCGTTGCGCTGCGATGGCGAAGCATCGAGCATACCCTCGACATCCGCCTCCTGTCCGTTCGCGCACATCCCCGCCTTCACATAACCGGTGGGCGCCTGCGCCATCGCCTTGAGGTGAACAATGTGGATCGCCGCATTGGTCAACGAGCGGTCGATGCCGTCGAGCCACGGTCCAAGCAGCATCGCCGGCGATATCGGCGCACGCGCCTCGAAAACAGCGCGCAGATTCAGCCACGCCAGCGCTGCCTCAGCCTGCGCATAGCGTTCATAGTCGATGTCGAGCACATTCTTTTGCGCGGACAGTTCTCCCGCGAGCACCTCGTCCAGCCATGCAGCAACGCCCTGGCCACTCCGGGCGCTGATCTGGCGCATATTTGCCAGAGCCGGCTCCGGCCTCGCATGCAGGTCCGACTTGGTGACGCAAACCAGGTCTGCCTCCTGCAATTGCTTCTGAAAGAGGAAGGCGATATCGTCGGCGGCGTCCGCGCGCACGAATTCATCCGCACGATGCGGATCCACGAGCACAGTGAATGGCGCCAGGCGGTATATGCCATCCTGCATCAGCGGATGCAGCACGGTGGCGGCGATGTCCGTGCAACTGCCGACCGGCTCGGCAAAGATGACATCCGGCGCATAGGCCAGCATGGCCTCAAGCTGCGCGGTCAGATCGGAAAGCCGGCAGCAGAAGCAGCCCTCGGTCACTTCGCCGTTCGGCAATTCGTGCAACGTAGCCAGCTTCGTGTCGACGAGCGCATCGCTCTGATCGTTCAGGATGGCTGCGCATCGCATGCCGCGCTGCTTCAGCTCGCGCGCGGCGGCAAGAATCAGCGTCGTCTTGCCCGCGCCGAGAAAGCCGCCGACGAAGACGATCGTAGGTTTCATGCCCGTACCTCGATCCTGATCTCGCTTGCCTCGGCGATCAGCAGCGGCTGTTGCATGATGAATCGTGTTCGCGAGCCATGCTGTGTCGCCGTGTGCGCAATCTCCCTGCCGCCCGCGCGCAGCACTGTCGCCGCGCCACTGCCTGTGATTTCCACCGAGCGGCAGCGCAATTCACCGGTGAGCACGCGCAGGGTAAAGAACGTTCCACCACGCGCGCCCGGTGCGTATGTGAACTCACCCCACGCGGTTCCGCTCGCCCAGAAGCTGCGAAAGGCACGATGCGGCAGACGCGGTACCGCGACCACGGCTTCGTTGCCGCCGTCGTACTCAAAGCCGCTCAGCGCGACCACGCTCGACCAGGACGACATCGCGCGCGCATAGTGGTGGCCGCACTCCGCTTCGTCCCACGGATTGCGCTTCTCGCCGTCGTAGCGTGCGCGGGTATTGGCTATATATTCGACGCCTTCATCTGTCATGCCGGTGTAGATCATCATTGCGGCCGTCGCATGCTCGGTGCCGGTAAACACCTCGGCATAGTAAGGGAAGGGAATCCGCGGACGCTTGCCCTCCGTATAACTGCATATCAGTACGGCGGCTTCATCATTGAGCGCGAAAGTTCGCTCCACATTGTCATGCTCCAAAAGCGTGCGCTTGTAATTCGAGTGGTAGATGGCGCGAAGTGTGGATGCCATATTCTTGCGCGATACCAACTCGCCCAGTCCGGCGACATCAGCTAAATATTGCCCCAGCAACTGGTCGATCAGGCATCCATCACCCACCTGGTATTCAGGATGTTCCGGATCCATCGCGCCGAAATCTCCGCGAAGATGCGGAGCAATCTGGTCATTGCGGTAGCCGTGGACCTGCTGCACATAGTATTGGCCGTTGAAAAGATTTGCATCCATCCATCGGTTGCCCTCTGCAAAGAGCCGGTGATACTCCGCCGCGGAGGCGGTGTCGCCCATGCGCCGCGCCATCTCCTCGCACGCGCGCAGCGCCCCCAGGTAGTAGATGCCGCACAACGGATTCGGCCCGTAGAACTCCACGTCGTAGGTGTTGTGCTGCACGCCTTCCATCACGCCATCGCGATTCGCATCCCACCCGCCGGGAACCCATGCGAACTCGATCGCCTTCTTCACCCGCGGCCATAACTCCCGCAGCCATCCATCGTCGCCGGTCAGCTTCCAGTCGAGATACGCGTGGAGGATCTGGCCCATCTGTCCATCGGCCGCCGCCCAGCCGAACCGGTCGTATCCATCCGGCAGCAGTTGCCGGAAGCGCATCGCGCCCGCATCATCCATCGAGTAGCCGAAAGCGGCTTTGCGCAGCGAGCGCGCATACGACGGGAATAGAAACGCGGTCGCCGTCTCGTAATTCCATACGTGCGTGCAGTTGCCAAAGCAGCAGCCGCGCGTGTCATCCACGCCTTCAAAACCATGGAATTCGCCGTCCGCGGTGCGGAAGCATGTGGTTGACGCGAGCGTTGACAGGTTCGCGCTCGCCGCCTCCTTTACTGCCGCAGGCAGCGTGCTCTCGCGGAAGGCGTCGGCAAAAAGGCGCGTCCGCCTCTCCAGCGAATCAAGATGCTGCGCTGTGTAGTCTGCCGCGGCCCACGCATCGTCGAAGTGCGTTGCATAGTAGTTGCCGATGCGCGTCCCGCCCTTGCCTTTTGGCGCGTCCCAGCCGCACCACTCCGGTGTGCGATTGGGAAAGTGCCATGCCAGCAGAAAGGTGAAAGTCTGCGACTGCCGCGGCGCAAGGGTCGCGCTTTGCAGCACCACGCCGATGGCGTCGCGCGCTTCGGGTTCCGGACCCAGTTCGCCGCCGGCGGAGAATGCATCCCAGAAAAGCATCGGCGAGTTCCACCAGCGCCCCTGCGGCCAGCCGCGCCAGTGCTGCACCCGTACTCCGGGCTGCATCATGGCCACGAGCGCCATCGTGCCGCGCATCGGATCGCTTTCGGGCAGCGCTGGATTGCTCATCGTCAGGCCGGAGATACGCGCGTTGGATTGATACGTATTCTGTCGTGGATCGGGATCGCCCGGCGCACCGGACTTCACCGGATTCTCGAGCGACCAGGCGATGCTAACCTTCGCGCGCACGCTCTTCGGATTCGTTACCCGATAGCGCAGGATGGCCACAGGCAGCCCCGAGTCGTCGGGCTCGTGCGGAATGAATGGCGAAAACGCCTCCAGCTCCACCGTCACCGGCAGCGTGCGATCTTCAAACGCGATGTGCGCCAGCGGATAGCCGCCCGTGAATGTTGCTGCATCCAGCCGGCTCAGCCCCGGCGCATTGTTTGAGCCCAGCCCGTCCTGTCCTTCATAGGGCGGAAGAATGCGCGCTTCCAGCACGCGCGCGATCGGCTTCGCATCGCCGGCCTGCGCCCAGACGGAAGCGAAGGCATACGCCGGCGAGGAGCCCTTGTTTGCTTCATTTTTGTTAGGGCGGTTGAATATCTCCCAGTCGCGCAGTTGCCCGCGGCCGCCCAGCGCCACGCTGCCCGCCGCCACTCCGCCCAGCGGGAAAGCAATCATCTTCAGCTTGCGCCCGGTGAAGACGCGGGGGAAAGCCGCATCTCTGACTGCCGCTGCGGATTCGGCTGGTTTTTCGCTGTCGATCGCTTCGCCGAGCGCGGGCCACGCGCCCAGTTGCGAGACGGCGCCGATTGCGCCGGCGGCCTGCTTCAGAAATATGCGCCGCGGCAGGGGGTCGTGCTTGGCCATCCAGCTTCCTTTGCTGCAGATATTTAAGCGTTTTATTTTCCGCCGCCATTCTCTATCACCAGCCGCATGGAAGCAATGCAGACCATGCCTTCACGCTCGCTTAAGATGGGCTGCAGGAAGATACTGAGCGATGCGCGTCCTCGTCGTGGAAGATGAAGTGCGGCTGGCGGATAACCTGGCCGCCGCCCTGCGCCAAGGCCCGGGCTTTGCGGTGGACTGCGCCGAGGATGGCGAAGTGGGCGAGCAGCTCGCCAGCCAGGGCTGCTACGACCTCATCGTGCTCGACCTTATGTTGCCGAAGGTCGACGGCCTGACCGTGCTGCGCCGCCTCCGCTCGCACGACAATGCCACCCCGGTCCTCATCCTTACTGCGAAGGACGGCACGGCCTCCACCATCGAACTGCTCAACGCCGGCGCGGACGACTATCTCAGCAAGCCCTTCGACCTGGGCGAGCTCATCGCGCGCGCAAAGGCGCTCATCCGCCGCGGCAAGGGCGCAGCGCATCCGGTGCTGGCCGTGGCCGACATCGAAGTCAACACGCTGGAGCAGACGGTGCGTCGCGCTGGCCGCCTCATCGATCTCTCGCCTACGGAGTACCGCATCCTGGAATACATGGTCCACCGGCCCCGTGTCATCGTCTCCAAGCGCGAGCTGCTCGAACATCTCTACGACTACAACTGGGAGCACCACTCCAACGTCATCGAGGCGCACATCTCCAACCTGCGCAAGAAGCTCATGGCGGACAGCGATCAGCAGGCGGTGGAGACATTGCGTGGGCGTGGCTACCGCCTTGTGGCAGACCCCGCCGCCTCGACTACAGGAAGCGACGGATGAAGCGGCATTCTTTATCGCGGCGGCTGATCTCCTCCGTGCTACTGGTGGAGCTTGTCTTTGCCGTCGCCGTCATCGCTCTCGCCGCCGTATATGAGCGCCAGTCACGGCTGCACGCCTTCGACATCATGTTGCAAGGACGTGCCGATTCGCTGCTGGGCGCGGTGCAGGATGCGGAAGATCCCGCCGACAACGTCATGCTGGATCACACCGGCCTGCAACTGCCTTCGGAAGATTTGTATGAGGTGCGCGACAGCACCGGCCGCGTGCTCGGCCGCTCCTCCAACTGGCAGGGGCCCGACGCGCACGATGTTGCCTCCGGCCAGGATCGCATCTTCTACACCAGAGCCAATGGCCACCGCTATCGCGTTCTCGCGCTGCACGGTCTGCGCGTGGTTGATCCCGGCGACAAGGGCGGTGGCACGGTGCGCCATGTTCTGGTCTTCTACGGTGCGCGTAACGCGCAGGTCTGGCATCACGTACGCGATGCAATCATTTTTTTCTCCTTCTCCAATCTCGTGCTGCTCATCGTCACCGGTGTGCTGATGGCTTGGCTGCTGCACCGCGGCCTCACACCGGTGCGCCAGCTTGCGGCCGAGGCGGAAAACATCTCCATCCACCGCTGGAGCTTCCGGCCGCCGGAGAGCGCAATGGACACCCGTGAGCTTGCGCCGCTCGCCTCCGCACTCAGCGCGGCGATGCAGCGGCTGGAGGCATCTTTCTCGCAGCAGAGGCGTTTTGTGAGCGATGCCGCGCACGAATTGAAGACCGCTGTGGCTGTCGTTAAATCGTCACTGCAGTTGCTCAATATGCGGCAGCGCACGCCCGAGGAGTACGAGGCGGGCGTCGAGGTGAGCCTGGCGGATTGCGAGCGTATGGAGGAGATTGTCGCCCGCATGCTGACCCTGGCGCGCGCGGAACACTTCACCGCAACGGATGACGTCGCGGGCAGCTCCGACCTGGTAACGTCCGTTGCGATGACGGCACAGCAGTTTCAGTCCATGGCAGAGGTCCGCTCGGTCACCCTCACGGTTGCGGCGGGCGAAGCTGCCTTCGTCCCGTTGTCATCGGAGGAGTGCGCGCTGCTCTGCTCCAACCTACTGCTGAATGCGCTGCAGCACAGCCCGCCGCAGACTGAAGTGAAAATGCTGCTGCAGCCGGAGCCGAGTCACGTGGAGTTACGTATTGAAGATCAGGGCGACGGCATCGATCCCGCGCTGCTGCCGCATGTCTTCGAGCGCTTCTCGCGTGGCGATCCTTCCCGCAGCCGAAACACAGGCGGGACCGGCCTGGGGCTCGCCATCTGCAAGGCCGTTGTGGAGAAGGCCGGCGGCACAATCGAGCTCCAGAACCAAGTTGGCCACGGTGCGATTGCTGTAGTCCGTCTGCCGCGCACAACTCCGGGTGTAGATGCGCCAGCCGAGCCAGCGCTCCAGGCAAGTCCTTCAGCTTGACTTAAGCATGGAATGCAAGACTAGGGCGGCCGGCGCAACCTGCGTCGTACTGGAGCCACGGATGCTCGATTCACCCACTGCCGGTTCTCGCCGGTCGGTGCTCTTCGCCACCGCGCTTCTCTGCACGCTCGTCGCATCGCCGGCCGCGTTTGCCCAGGGTCCATATCATGTGGTCACACAGTGGAAGATCGGCGGCGAAGGCGGCTGGGATTATCTCACCGCGGATGCCGCGTCGCGTCGCCTTTACATTACGCATGGCGCGCGCGTGGAGGTGCTCGACAGCGAGAGCGGCAAGCCGGTTGGCGCCATCACCGGGCTACAGGGTACACACGGCGTTGCGCTGGATGCCGCAGGGAAGTACGGCTACATCAGCGACGGCCGGGCCAATGCCGTCGTGGTCTTCGATCGCAGCACGCTCAAGACCGTCGCTTCCATTCCCGCCGGCACCAATCCCGACGGCATCACCTATGAGCCGCTCACCAAGACAGTGTGGGCCTTCAATGGCCGCAGTGGAAACGCTACCGTGATCGATACGAATACGCAGAAGGTGGTCGCAACCATCCCGCTGCCGGGCAAGCCGGAGTTCCCCGTCGCGGACGGCCGGGGCAACGTCTACGACAACATCGAGAGCAGGAACGAGATTGTCCGCTTCGACGCTGCCGCGCAGAAGATCACTGCGGAGTGGCCACTCGCTGGTTGCGACTCACCTTCCGGCCTCGCGATCGACCGCACTGCGCGTCATTTATTCTCCGTCTGTGATGCCAAGAAGATGGCGGTAGTAGATGCGGATACCGGCAAGGTACTGGCGACGCCCGAGATCGGCGAAGGGCCGGATGCCGCAGCTTTCGACCCGGAGAATAAGCTGGCGTTCTCCTCGAACGGCGACGGAACGCTCACCGTCGTAGATGCCGGCAAGCCGAATTTTCCCGTCGTGCAGAACCTGACGACACAGCGCGGCGCGCGCACCATGGCGTACGACCAGGCAAGCGGCCGCATCTATCTCACGACTGCCGAGTTTGGCCCGCGGCCGGCCGCTACTGCGCAGATGCCGCATCCGAGGCCCTCCATTCTGCCCGATAGCTTCAAAGTGCTGGTCGTAGGTCGCTGATTTTGGTCTCGCTGATTTTGGCCGGGTAGCTTGCAGCCGGCATAGCATTTCACTGAAGAGTGAAATTGCTTTAAGTTTCCCCCAACAACCGAACGGCCAGCAAGACATGGTTCTTGCTGGCCTTTTTTTATGCCTCCGCATGGCGGCTGCGTGTCATCAGGTAATACGTCACCGGCGTCACGATCAGGCTAAGCACAATCGACACCAGCAGCCCGCCGATCACTGCGATCGCCAGCGGTTGCAGCATCTGCGATCCGGAGCCCAGTGCGAAAGCCAGGGGCAGCATGCCGCAGATGGCGGCCACCGCGGTCATCAGGATAGGACGCAGGCGCCGCTGTGCCGCATGCAGCATCGCTTCGCGCGGCGCCACGCCCTCTGCGCGATATTTCTCGTCTGCATCCAGCAGCAGAATGCCGTTTTTCGCCACGATTCCGATGATCATGATGAGCCCCATGAACGATGCGACGTTGAAGTCCGTGCCCGTCACCAGCAGCGCGAAGACTACGCCCGAGATCGAGAGCACCGATGATGTGAGGATGGCGACCGGCGCAGCGAAGTTACGGAACTCCGCCAGCAGCACGCCGAAGACCAGCGCCAGCGCCAGCAGCAGCACGCGCAGCAGCTCATGGAACGACTGCTGTTGCTCCTGATACGTGCCCCCGTACTCCACGCGCACGGATGGCGGCAGATGCATCTGCTCGACTACCTGCTGCACCCTCTTGACCGCGGTACCCAAGTCGGACCCCTCAAGGCGTGCGGTCACGACCACAAGTTGCTGCAGGTTTTCGCGACGAATCTCGTTCTGCGGCGGCAACTGCTGGACGGTTGCCAGGGAGCCAAGCGACGCCAGTTTACCCGTCGCGCTGTTGAAGACCGTGTTCTGGATCGCATCCAGCGACGTGCGCGTGTCGTCCGGCATCCGCACGCGAATGGTATAGGGCCGTCCGTTCGCGATAAGCGGAACAGTCGCTTCCACGCCGTCCAGAATCGACGTCGCATCCTCGGCGACTTCGGTCGGCGTGAAGCCTAGCCGGTCGGCAACCGTTGGGTTCACCTGAAAGTTTGTTGCCGGCCCGCTAATCGTATTTTCGATCCCGTTCTGTACTTCAGTCACGCCAGGAACCTTGCCGATGGCGTCGCCTACCTGAGGCCCCAGCTTCTGCAGCAGTCCGGCATCGGTGGAGAAGAGTTTGACGTAGATCGGCTCCGGCGCATTCGACAGATCGCCGATCATGTCCTGCAGCACCTGGGTAAACTCGACATCCAACTCAGGCTCGGTCTTCAGGATTTGCGCATGGATATCCGCCATCACCTCGTCGATGCCGCGATCGCGCTTGCTCTTCAGCTTCACTGTGATGTCGCCGGTATTCGCTTCTGTGACGGCGGCAAGGCCCATCTGCAGCCCGGTGCGGCGTGACGTGATCTCCACCTCCGGCGTGTCGTGCAGAATCTGCTCCACGTGCGTCAGCACACGATTCGTTTCACTCAACGAGCTGCCCGCGGGCATGATGTAATCCAGCACGAAACCGCCTTCATCCATCGCCGGCAGCAGGTCGGAGCCAAGCTGTTTGTAGCCGAACCACGTGCCGGCCACCAGTGCAACGCAGAGCAGCGCCAGCATCAGCGGCCGTGTCAGTGACCAGCCCAGCGCGCGCTCATGCCAGTGCAGCACGCGGCCCAGCACACGTCCCGGCTCCGCATGACGCTTCGATTCCTCCGCAGGACGATCATGTAGCAAGCTCAGACTCAGCGCCGGCGTCCAGGTCAGCGCCAGCAGCAGCGAGGTCAGCAGGGCCGCGGTCATGGTGACGGCGAGCGCGCGGAAGAAGCTTCCCGTCACGCCGGTCACGGCGATCAGCGGCAGAAAGACCACCACCGGCGTGATGGTTGAGCCGACCAGGGGACGCATGACTTCCGCAATCGCTTTGCGCACCGCCCGCACGCGCGTCTCCCCCGAGTCGCGATGCAGCACGATGTTTTCCACGACGACAATGGCATCGTCGATCACCAGCCCGATGGCCGCGGCGAGCCCGCCCAGCGTCATCAGGTTGAAGCTCTGGCCGATGATCTTCAGAAAGACGAATGTCACCGCGACAGTGACAGGAATTACCAGCCCGGCGATCAGCGATGAGCTCCAGTCGCGCAGGAAGAGGAAAAGGATCACGCAGGCCAGCACCAGGCCAATCAGGATCGCGTCCCGCACGCTCCCGATGCTCTCCCGCACCAGCTCCGACTGGTCGTAGCACGGCTCCAGTCGCACGCCCGGCGGCAGCTTCTGGCGCAGTTGCCTCACCGTTGCGCTGACCGCGTCCGCCACCGCCACCGTGTTGCTGTCTGGCTGCCGCGTGATATTCAAGAGCACAGCCTGCTTGCCGTTCGCGGTCACCACGGTATAGACCGGCATCACCGCCTTCACCACCGTGGCGATATCGGACACATGCACCGGAGCGCCAGCCGGCGTGGTCTTCACCACGAGCTGGCTCAGTTCATGCGCATCGTGTACCTGCGCACCGATCAGCCCCAAAATGAGCTGATGGTTTGCCTCGTACAATCCCGGCGAATCGATGATGTTCGACGCATTCACGGCGGTCGACAGGTCGGTGATAGTCACGCCCGAAGCTTCCATGCGCGCCATGTCCGGAACAATGTGGTACTCCGGAATCTGTCCGCCCTGCACCGTCACCATGCTCACGCCGGTGGTGCGGTTCAGCGGCGGCTTCAGCTCGTAGGTGGCCATCTCCCACAGCGCGGTCTGCGACATCGTGTCGGAGGTCAGGCTGTACCCAAGAATCGGAAAGGTGGCGAATGTCAGCTTGTTGGTGGTGATCTTCACCGTCGGTGGCAGGCTCTGCTGCACCTTGCTCAACGCTGCGTCCACCAGTTGCAGCGTCTGATACATATCCACGCCCCAGTTGAAGAACAGGCTGACCTCGGCCGAACCACGGCTTGTGGTCGAGCGCACCGTCACCAGACCGGGCACGATGTTTACCGCATCCTCGATCGGCTTGGTGATCGTGACCTGCATCTGCTCCACCGGCATCACGCCGTTGTCTACGCCGATCACCACGCGCGGAAAGTTCGTTGTGGGAAACACCGAGATAGGTATCTGAGTCGCGAGATAAATGCCCGCAATCGTGAGCACGATCAGAAAGAAGAAGATGGTGCTGCGAAACCGCAGCAGCCAGAAGTGCCGCTCCTGCTGTGTTTCGGTCGCAGCATCTTCCAACAGGCGTGTGGTCACTGATCGCTCCCGCCCTTCGCCGCGTCCGGCTTCTTCGCGTCGTCACCGGCATCGGCCGCGCCGACCTTCACCTTGGTCCCGTCCTCCAGCGCATAGTTGCCGCTGGTGATCACCATATCGCCGGTCGTGAGGCCATTCGTAATCTGCACGCGTCCGTCATCCGTGATCCCCACGCTCACCGGTTTGCTGTGCGCTGCCCCATCCGCGCCCACTACCATCACGGACTTGCTGCCATCCTGCGCGGTCAGCAGCGCAGATGCGGGAACCGTCAGCGCCTGAGACACCTGTCTGCCCACGATCGAGGCATGCACCGGCGTCCCCACCTTCAGCGTTCCTTTCTTATTTTCGATGCGCAGCCAGATCTCCACCGTCGTGCTGCCCGGGTCAAGCGCCGGACTGATCAGTGAAACTGTCGCCCGCACAGGATCGGGAAGGCCCGGCACCGTGATCGTCGCCGCGTCGCCTACTTTCATCTGCTGGGCAAGCTGCTGGGCCAGGTGAACCTTCGCCAGCAACACCGATGTATCCATTACCGTCAGCAGCGTCGATCCCGCCGCCACTGTCTCTCCCGCGAAGAGCGGCCGCTCCGTCACCACGCCCGAGATCGGGCTGCGTATTTCCGAGTACGAGACCTGCGTCTCCGCACCTTGGTACTTGCCTTCTGCCGAAGTCAGCTGCCCCTTCGCCGCTTCGAGCGACGCCTTGCGCGCGACGCTCTTCTGCGCCTCCAGGTGCTTCGCCGCTGCTTCATACGCGGCTTGCGCCTGCACCAGCGCGGCCTGCGCCGTGTCCAAGTCGCGACCGGGAATCGCGCCCTCTGCAAAAAGCTGCTTGCGCGCGTTCACGATGCTCTGGTTCAGCTCCAGGTTCGCCTTTGCCTGTGCCACGTCAAGCTGTGCTTTCTGATAGTCCTCCGGCACCTGCGCCTGTGTCGCTGTCGCATACGCGGCCTGCGCGGCGGTGTACGAGCCCCGATTGTCCAGCGCGGCTGCGGTCAGATCTCGATTCTCCAGCGTCGCTAACAACTGACCGGCCCTCACATGCGACCCGCGCTGCACGTAGAAGCGACGGATCGGAGCGGTGATCTTGGGTGAAATGGCCGCTTGCGCCACCGGCGCCAGCACCGCATCGGCTGGGATGTGCTCTGCGATCGCGCCACGCTCAGGGTGCTCCGCCTGCACCGTCACCAGTGGCGGGGGCGTGCTCTCGCCCTTGCTGCAACCAGTCCATGCCGCGCTCACTGCAAACACTGCGGCCACAGCAAGCGCTGCGGCTGATCTCGTTCTATACGTTCTCATCGTCACAGCGTCCCCGTCAGCGCCTGCAGATTCGCGAGCCCGGTCTCGTAGCGCACCACGCCGTCCTCGCGCGCGTTCTCCGCGGTAGTCAGCGACGTCTGCGCATCCACCACTTCCAGCGCCGTCGCCTCGCCCGCCGTATAGCGCAGCTTGGTCAGCCGCAGACTCTCCGCTGCCGTTTGTGCGCTCAATTGCAGGGATGCCGCCTGCCTCTGCGCCTCCGCTGCCTCCGCGTAAGCTTCGTCAAGCGCCGCAATCAGGTGCCGCTGGGTTGCCGTCAGCGCCACCCGCGCCGCATCGCGGCGAATCTCCGTCTGCTTCACGCGATGCGGCGTCGCCAGCCAGTCCCACACCGGAATGTCCACTGTCGCCATCGCCGAATAGCCCAGGTTGTTCACCCCGTTCGGCGCCTTGGTCGCAAACTGCGCTGCGTCGATGCCGTAGTTGAAGTTCAGCACCAGGTCCGGCAAGTATGCAGCGCGTGCCCCCAGCACCTCCGCGTCGCCCATGTGCACAGCAGCCAGCGCGCTCTTCAATTCCGGATTATGTGCAGCCGCCTGCGCCTCCACATCGGCGTGCGCAGGCATCGGCGGCAGCGTTAAGCTCGCAGTCGCATAGCTCGTCCGCGGATCGGGAAAGAGCAGCACGCCCAACTCCAGACGCGCTTTGTCCGCCGCAAGCTTCGCGTCTGCTAGATCGCGTTCGCGCTGCTGTTGCTGCAACTGTGCCTTCACCACATCGGCATGCGCTACCTCGCGGCCGGCCTCGCGCTTCGTCGTCAGATCGGTGAAGCTCGCAGCCTCATTCTCTGCTCTCTGGGCTACCGCAACCTTATTTTCGTTTGCCGAGAGCGTGTAATACAGTGCCACGACCGTCGCCACTAGTCCGCGTCGCGCAACCTCATATTCCGCAGCCGCGCGCGCCGCCGTTGCATCGGCCAACCGCACATCGGCGATGCCCTTCAACCCGATCGTCTCGGTGACAGCCGCCTGGCTGGTGTATTCGTGCACCGCGTTGTTTGCGATGAAAATCGGCGGCGCCGGAGTCAGGTTGCCGTCAGCAGTCTTTGTGGTGCCAAGTCCATTGCCTTGCGTATAGAGAAATTGATTGTGATATACCGCATTCGGCAGCAGCGCCGCGCGCGAGATCGAGCGGTCCAGCGCCGTCGCCTTTGCCTCGCCGCGTGCTGCCGCGAAGTTTGGTTCATTCGCCTGTGCGCGGCGGATGGCTTCGTCCAGCGTGATCACCAGCGGAGCATTGGATGGCCCGCGGGCCGAAGCTGCGGCTTGCGGCGGCGCCATCTGCGCTGCGCTGGGCAGGAAGAAAAGAGAGATGGCAGCGCATCCCACGCAGAACCAGCGCCGCATATGGTGAGGCTGGAAGTTCAATCTCATCAAGTTATCAAGGTATTCGGCTTAACATTAAATCTCAATGAAGCTATAACTCGCCAGTACCATGCGAGCAGCGCATATTTCGCGCACAAGAACACTCACGGATGCACTCCTTCTGAGAGCGGCGTCGCATTCCATCCGCGCAGTTCCAGCCGTAGCCCGCTCTTGCCTGCGCTTTCCGGAATCGCAATGGTGATGACGCGCTCCTCGCCGGGCAACAGCGAAACATAGTTGTCGCTGTAATACGCGGGCAGCACCTGCGATCCATCCCCATCGAGCAGCGTCAGCTTATTCTCAAGCGCTGCCACCTGCCCTGCATTACGCAGGTCCACGCGGATCTCGTTCCTGCTCGCAGCCTGCGCGGTCACGGTTACAGTTGCCGCGGCAAGCCGGTCAAGCGCGCGATAGCCTGCGTCATGCGCTGCGCGCCAGTAGAAATTGTCCGAGACAAGCTGCCCATCCGCGCCGCGAAGCTCCAGCCGCACCAGAACCACGCCATCGTCTCCGATAAGCGGCGCCAGCGCGAGCGGGAAGCCCGGCGTCACCGCATCGGGCGCCGCGTTCACCATCGCGTCCCTTGTCAACAGCAGCTTGTTGTCAAGACCATAGACACGCGCGCTCAGCTTCAGCCCAGCTCGTGCTTCGGTTGTCGTATTTGCTACTGCTACAGTGTCATTTGAGAGATCCAATTGCACGTGCACCGGCTCGCATGCCTTTTTCACGCCGTAGTAGGAAGCCTGCGTATCGTAATCAGAGGAAAAAATCTCCCACATGGTGCTCGGCCACGCCGGTTGCGTCATCCACAGCATGCGCCCGCTGTTCGGCGACCACAGATGCGCATTCATCCCCTCGAAGATCGCGCGATGGTCGACATAGTTCATCATCTGCGCCTTCCGCACATAATCGTCGAGATTCGTTGCCGCGCCAAACATCGCCTCCATGTGTTCGTTGAACGGATTCACATCGCCGTTCCCCGCCTGGTGCCAATCGTGGTATGCCCAGTCATCCGATACCGGCCAATGATCGGCTTCCGGAATCCAGCGGTTGAACCACTCGCGCGTCGGCAGGGATGGAGTGCCCGTCTCCACCGAGAAGCCATGGTTCAGCCTGGTGTAGTAATCTGCCGGTTCCTGGTACGAATACGGTCCGCTGCCCTGCAGGTTCACTTCGTTCGAACTCGGCGAATAATAGCGCGTCCCGTCGAGCGAATGAATCAGCCGGATCAATCCTTCATTGATGATCGGCTGCGGGACGCCCTCATTGCGCCCACACCACATCACAATCGATGGGTGGTTGCGATAACGCTCGATCGTGTCCTTCGCGTTCGCGAGAAACAGCTGAGGGTCTTCCGCCTCCACGTTATAGTTCTGCGTCGAATCCCAGAAGTCATTCCACACCATCAGCCCGTATTCATCGGCCAGTTCGTAGAAGGTCTCTTCCGTGCTTTGCCCAACCCAGTTGCGGATGATGTTCAGCCCCGCGTCACGGTGCAACCGGAAGTACGGCTCGAGATGATCGCGCGAGACGCGCTTGCGCGCATCGTCCATGCCCCAGTTGCCGCCGCGTGCCGCAATGCGCACACCGTTTACCTTGATCACCAGGTATGGCGCCGGTCCCAGATCGCCGTCAGGATGCAAAGAAGGCGCCGCATCCGCGCCCGCTGCAATCGACGCCACCGCACGCGCCATGCCTCTGCGGTTCGAGACCTCGCGCATCCCGTCGTGCGAAACATCCACTGCGGGCGTCGCCCGATCGCGGTCCTCCGTCGGCGAGTACTCCACCCGCCGCAACTGTCCATCGTTATCGAACAGGCTCAGCTCGTATGTCACCTCGCGCACGCCAAACTGCGATGTCACGGTGCTTGTCGCGCCATCTTCCGTAAACGTAACTCTCAAGTGATACAATTCCGGCCGCCCATAGCCATTCGGCCACCACAGCCGAGGGCGCATCAGGTGCAGCTCGGGAAACTCCGCCGGCTTAAGCTCCACACTCTGCTGCCCCGGCGCAATGGTAATCTCCTTCGACACCTCTACGCCCTCGAAAGATGCCGTCAACTTGCCGCGCTGTGCCTCATCGCTCGCGTTTTTCAGCGGTACCGTGATCGCCACATCCGCCTGGCTCGTATCTATCTGTCCATTTTGTAACCGCGGTAGCGCCGTGATCACCTGCGCATCGCCGACCTGCACCTGGCCGCTCGGCACCAGCCGAACATCCTGCCATAACCCGCTGTCGCGGTCGCGTTCCGCCGGAATCCAGTCCCAACCCTCAGTCGCAACAAAGGTCGGTCCATCTAGGCACATCATGCCGCCGTTCTCGCCCGGACCGCCGAGAATCGACTGCTCTTGTGGAATGCCCGGATGCGGCGGCGGCGAGATGCGAATCGCCAGCGCGTTCGCTCCACCCGTCCGCAATGCATCGGTCACGTCGAAGACCCCGCGCTCAAACGCGCCCGTCACCTGCCCGATGTGTTTCCCGTTCAGCCACACTTCGGCGTGGTAGTTGATGCCGTCGAGCACCAGCGTGCGCCGCTCGCCCTTCGCCTGCTTCGGCGCGGTGAACTCCGCGCGATACCAGTAGTCCTGCTTGTTCAGCGACTCCGGAATCGCGAGGTTGTTCAGCCCATAGTCCGGGTCGGGATACACACCGCGGTCCACCATCGTGGTCAGCACCGTGCCCGGCACCGTCGCCGCCCACCAGCCCTCGGTGCGAAAGCCTGGCTTCGAAATCTCCTCCGCCGTCGCCGTCACCTTCGGCGCAGGCGCCAGCTTCCATCCGCCGCTCAGCGTCCATGCACCATCATCGTTTTTGCGCAACGTTGTCTTCGCCGATGGCGCCGGCCCTGCCTTCGGCGCGGAGAAGGGCGCTTCACTCCGTGGCAGCGTTGCCGGATCCTGCGGCGCGCGATAGCCCGCCTGCCCGCGCGTCTGCATCGGCCATGGCTTCGCGCCTTCTTCAAATGCCACCAGCGAAAACTCCGGCTGCCGCTTCGCTGCCGCAGCAATCTCCGCATCGCTCATCACCGCGCGCGACACCGTAAGCAGCGCAATCCGTCCGCCGAATGGCGCAGCATCGGGCAATCGCGTCTCCACTGGCGCGAGCGTTACCACCGGCGCAACGCGCCCATAGATCAGCGTGCCCGTCGCCAGCTCCACGCCATCGCAGTAAAGATGCGCAACCTGTCCGTCAAACGTCGCAGCGATAAAATGCCACGGCAGTTGCGCCAGGGGCGTGCTCGCCATCAGCACATTGTCCTTACCGAACCAGAGCGCGAGCCGCCCATGGATCACCGCGAAGAAGCGCGACTGCTCGTCCATCGCATCGCCTACGCCTGCGATCAGCATTGGCTGCGTGGGCACTGCCGGCATCTCCACCCATGCCGTCATCGTCCACGGCGTCGTCGCCTTCAGCAGCGGATCGGTCGCGGGCACTGTTTTTTCCAGACCCTCGCCGCCGGCGAGAAAATGTGCGCTGAACGGACCATATTCCGGCGGCAGAAACTGGTAAGTGGCAGCGCCGTGCTGCGCCATCGCAGGTGTCGTTGCGAATGAGACCAGAGCCATAGCTAAGAAGAGGAAAGCGAGGCGGGTCGAGCGCTTCATGCGAGATTCTCCAGGTCGCTGGGAGGTCGCTTGCGAAATCTGTTACTCGATCAATTCCTTCCAGCGAAAGCAATCAGTGCGCGGGAACGGCTTCGGAGGTGAATGTCGAAGCCGGCAGCCCCGCGCCATCCATCAGTGTCGCGTCCGGCGCATTCGGCCACGCATAGCGCACATAGACAGGCGCCGGCACCTGCGCGCTCGTCACCGTCACTGTCGCGCCATCGGCATCCAGCTTTGCCGTCGCCGGCACGAAATGGCGGTCCGCGCCTGCCAGCTCAAATCCTTCCAGCGTTCCGCCGCGCGCAGCAAGCTTGCCGTCCGCGCCAGTGAAGTACACGCGCATCCCGTCATCCTCGGTTGTCGCCTGCCGGAAGAGCGGCCCACTGTGATGCACATCTTCGCCATACGACAGCGCACGCGCGGCCAGCGCCAGCCGATGTCCAACCGTCTGCTTATCCGCCGGATGCACGTTGTTCGGGTCGCCCACATCCAGTGTCACCGCCATCGCGGTATTCGCTGCGGAAAGCGTTCGCCGCTGTGCATCGCGCAGCATGCCCCAGTCTTCTTCCGGCGAGGAGAGATAGCTCGAAATCTGCACAAACAGGAAAGGGAAATTGCCCTGCGCAAACTGCCGCCGCCAGTCGCCAATCATCGATGAGAAGAGCCGATGATAGAGCGGCGCGCGCTCAAGCCCGCTGTTCGACTCACCCTGGTACCAGATCACGCCGCGGATCGCGAGCGGTGTCACCGGCGCAATCATTCCGTTGTAGAGCGAGCTCGCCGCCCACGGTTCTACCGGTGGCTGCCACGGATGGTTTTCCGGCGCACGCCCCGCGGCCTTCGCCGCTGCATCCTCGTGCGCATATCTCGCTTTGATCGCTTCCGCATCGGCCTGCTTGTCCATATCTGCCGCGCGCGCCGCAAAGACCGGCATCAGCGCCGCATCGCTGCCCAGCGTGTCCAGGCTGATCCACGACTCTGCCGGCGTACCGCCCCAGTCCGCCTCCACCACGCCGATCGGCACCTTCTGATCATGCTGAATCTCGCGCGCAAAGAAGTACGCCACGGCGCTGAAAGTAGCCGCCGTCTCCGGCGTGCAGATCTGCCACGTCGCATCCTGATCCTGCAGCGGAAAGTACGAGAAGCGCTTCGGCTCATGCAGCAGCCGAATCTCCGGATGGTTCGCCTCCTTGATCTCCTCCGGCCCGTTCTTCAGCACAGCTGAGCCGGGAAAGCCGAGCAGCGGCAGTTCCATATTCGACTGGCCGCTCGCCAGCCACACATCGCCCATCAGCAGATCGCTGACCGTGATCGTGTTCGTGCCGGCTACAGTCAGCGTGTACGCACCGCCGCCTGCATGCCGCGGCGTGAAGTACAGACTCCAGTGGCCGAGCGAGTCCGCGATTGCGCTCACCGTTGCGTTCAACGTCTCGCCCGGCGCGCTGCCATTCGAGTCGCGTAGCGTCGCAGTGACGGGCTCGCCCACATCGGCCCATCCCCACACATGGATCGGCCGATCGCGCTGGATCACCGCATGGTCGCTCCACAGCTTCGGCAATCGCACCCCTGCGGAGGCGGTGAGCGAAATCAGAAGGAGGGCAGAGGAGAATAGAGCGCGCGCCGGCCGAGGGAGGGTCATCGGTCTCCCAAGATGCCACAAATCGTTGCGCAAGGAAACCGGTTACAGGCCGACCGCGGTTTTTGCCGGTGAACGTTTCCTGTGCTCTTTAGCGGTCGTCGCCGTCCGTGTGTAGATGTGCCGCGGACGCTGTCGCAGGCGAGCCGGCAGCATTGTTCCTGCTCAGCGTCGTGGCATTCGGAGGCACAGTGATCGTATTCGCAATCGTCGGATCGTCGCGCAGGTGCAGATACAATTCACCGCTGCTCGGCCGCGGCACCGCGAGTGTCGGATTCGTATATCCGTCCGGCACAGACACACTGTGCGTGAACTGCGGATCGGACGAGATCGAATCGATCAGGAACAGCGAGCTGCCGTTCAATGTGCATTGCGCATTCGGATCGTTCGCCGGAGGCGTGCTCGCATCGTTCACCGGCGGTGCGGGACCGCTGCCCTCGGTGGCTGCCGGTGCGTCGCTTGCATTTGCCGCGCGTGTCGCTGCTGCCGCGGCCGCCGCTGCGGCTGCACGTGTCGCCCGCGCGCATTTGACTGAGGCGATGACCGGCACGCGCACCAGCGTGCCCAGCGGAATCCAGTCGCCCGGCGCGCCACTGGCATCCACAGCCCGCAGTTGCAGCTTGCCGAATGCCGACGGTCCAAAGCTCTTCAGCGGATCGAAGCTGCCCAGCACCGTGCTGTTGTCCTGCAGTACCAGGCTGCCATCGCTCACTCCGAGCGTCGTATGCAGCGTCTGGTCGTCGGACTGCACCTCCACCTTGTCGCCCCGCGAGAACCCCGGCACCGCCGCCGTCTTCAGCACGAAGCTGATCTTGCCGCCCACCGGCAATTCGTTCGGATCGACCAGATGCACCAGGTTGCTTGCGTCCGCTCCGGTATCCACGCTCTTGCTCGCCAGCATCACCTGCGGCCGGTGTCCGCTCACCGTATTCTCCAGATCCAGTGTGCGTCCATCTTTCAGCAACACCCGCGCTGTCACGTGCAGGTTCGCCGGCAGCGCCGCTGCGGCCTTCGGGTCTGCAGCCTTCAGCGTCAGCGTGTCCTTATCCCCGGAGTGCGTCAGCTCTCCCGGCGTGAAGCGCACATCCTTCAATTCCACGGACGCCACTTCGTCCAGCCGCGTCCCCACGAGCGATGCCGTGGTGTCCCCCGCGTGGAAATGCAGCGCGTCCAGATGCCCTGCCTGCGCGTAGGCCTGAATCGCCACCTGGTCCGGCGACTCGAGCCCGCGCTGCCGCACGAGCAGCCCGGCATCGCCGCTTGCGGCGCTGGTCATCGGCACCTTCACTTCCAGCTCGTCCGGCTTCACCATCTTGAAGTCGGCCTTGGTCTCCTTGCCGCTCGAATCGCGCAGTTGGATCTCCGCCACGCACGCCGCGCCGTTGCCGTGCAGCCGCACATCGTCGTCGCGGCCCACCACCAGCGAGTTCGCATCCGCCTTGTCCAGTCGCCACGTCGTCGCGTGCGGCACGTTCAGGTTGAAGGACGGCCCATCCAGCCGGTCGAATCCCCACATGCCCACGATCTTGCCCACCACATGCGGATCGAGCTTCGCATCGGGCACCGCCGAAGCATCCACCACCAGCCCGCCCTTCGCTGCAACCGCGCGCACCGGCAGGTCAATCGAACGGCCCGACTTCCCCTCCACATGCAACGCCAGATTGTGCGCCAGGCTGGTCGAGTACACCAAGGGCGCGCCTTCCACCGGAAGCACCACGCCCGGTCCCTGCAGGCAGCTCACCTGCTTGGGATCGATCGCGTGCAGCGGCGGCAACTTTGCCGTCTCCACCGCAGGCAACGCCACGACGATCACCGACTTCGGATTGTGAAACGACGGCGGATTGTTCAACTTGAGATCCAGCGCGTCCTCTTTGGGAAAAGTCAGCGCAGGAATGTACTGATACTCCGCCGTGTGCAGTCCTTCCAGCAGCTTTGCCACATCAATCACTGCGCCGACATATGCGCTGTAGTAGCCCGACCCCGCCGTCGGCGCATACGAAAGCTGTGTCGCTAGATCGCTTCCCGGCCCGTTGGTCAGCGCCGACACCAACGACTCGTGCCCGTCGTTCAGCACCAGCGAGTCGCTGTTTTGCGTCAGGCACTCCTCCTGTTCGGCAGCGGGCAGGTCGAAGCAATCCTGTTTCACCTTCAGCGTCAGGCTGCGCGCCAGCAGCTTCGAGGTTGCCTCGAGCGAGCCCGGGTCCGTCTCCGAGGTCTCGCGCACGCTGTTCAAATACGTCTGCACGCGCGAGCGGTCCAGGCTGGCCTGATTCAGGTCCTGCGAAGCGCGCACAAACGATCCAGGACGCCCGCGTACCGCATTGCGCAACGTCTTGAAATCACCGCCGGTCTCCGGAGCGAGGAACAACAGCGTCTGCTGCGCGTCTGCCGGCACGGTGAAGTGAACACCCTCACTCGAGATCTTTTTCTGCCAAGTCTCTTGTTTCAGGAACCAGTTTTCAGGCGGCGGGTTCGTCGATCCGCGCAGGAATGCCACCACCAGCAGATAGTGCGCCGATTGCGACGGCGGCAGCTCCGGGTGCACCCACACCTTGTCTCCGGGTTGCAGATTCGGCACCTGCGCAATGGGCAATGTCTTGCCGCCGCGGGTTACGCGCATGTCGATGCGCGGCCCATTCAGATCGAACGGGGCCGTGTTCTGTGCGTGCAGGCCAAGCGACGCGGCCGCCAGAAGTGTTCCCGGCAACAACCAGGCTCGCAGGCTGTGCTTCAAAGACATTCTTCTCCTGTCAGGTCAGAGGATGGCAGTAAACGGATGCTGCCTTCTATTGTAAAGAGGATCGGTTACAGCCACGTTTGTATTGCACCATAACTGGTGCATATCGCGGTCGGTCCCTCATCCATCTCGTACCGGAGCCTGTGGCGCGTAGCGACACCGGCGAAGTGGAGGGACCTGCTTTAGCCGCCAAACGGGGTGCCCATCCCACGCAAAGTGGAGGGCGGGTAGTTCAATCTCCCGCCGGCTACTGTCCTGTCCCCACAAAAATCTGCTGCGGCGCCTGCGTTCTGGTGTTCGGCACGGCCACCTGCACCTTCAGATTCACGACGTTTTTTGCGCCATTCGGTGGCTGCACTCGCAGCTCATACTGGTTCCCCAGCTTCTTGTTGATCTGGTTCAGATACGGAGTGAAGTCCACCGGATTGCCAAAGCCCTGGAAGAAGAAATCTCCACCCACCGTCTGGCAGAGTTGCGTCAGATAATTCTGCCCGCTGTTGATGCCTGCGCCCGTGCGATCTGCAAATCCTGCATTGTGGAAGTAAATCGAGTACACCACGATGCGGTTGCGGATCGCGTCGCGGATGGTTGCGGTGATATACGGGTTCGACGGATCGTAGCGCAGGCCGGTGTACCGGTCGATCCCGTCGGTGACCATCACCACCTCGCGCCGCTCCGCTGGATTCTGCACCGGCCACTTCTTCAGCAGATCGCTTAGCGAGAAATACGGGCTACCGTTGGTTCCCGGCGCGGAGATCGGCAGCCGCAGCGTGTTCGCCGCCTGCGCGTGGTCGGCGGTAAACGGTCCTGTCAGCTGCGCCGTGCCATTCCGCATGTAAGCAACCGCTACCTCTGTGGTCGGCGGCTGCTGGTTGATAAAGGCCGCCAGCTCCCGCAGGTGCAGCCCTAAGCTCGAGCGTGCGCCGTCGTCGATCAGCAGCACCAGTTGCAGATTCGGCTGTGTGGCCTTCGTGGTATAGGCACGCCAGTCGGCAACCTCTGCATTCTTGCCATTCACTTTCACCTTCACGGCGCTGGCCGGCACCGGTTCGGCCAGCTCACCGCCGCCCTTCGGTTCCACGGTCACAATCGTCGTCGACGCCCCAGTATCAGGAGCTTCCTGGGCCAGCAGGGGAGAGAAGGCAGGCAGAGCCACGCCGCTCAACAGTAGGGCGGCAGATAGGAAAAGAGTCCGTTTCATTCGAAGTTCCTCGCTTATGTACGTTCTGCTGCTGTGAGACAAAAAGAGAAGCCGGCCGCAAGGCCGAATGCCCGGTCGTTGAGCACTCTACAGCAAAGACAGCTCTAGAGTAGAGACGCGCAAACACTCTAGTGAGTCGCGTTTCCCTCCGCCGGATGCTTATTTGTCAGGAGAATCGTTCTATGGCCAAAGCACAGACAGTGCAGGGTTAGCCGCAACCGCGACGCAGCCGTTCTCTCGCAGCCGTTCTCGCAAGGAACGGCTGCACACAACCGATCTCGCCCGCATTACAGCATGTGTGCTTTTGCCTTAAACTGGGTTGCAGAAGGGGAATGGAGTTTCCCCTGAGGATTCCGTCCCTCAAGACCGCCCACCCGGCTGATGACTCCTGCCCATCCCAACCGCCGCGTCCGATACGGTCCGTGGCGGTGACAAGCGCGAGGCAGGAGATGAATCTCTATCTATGGGTAGCTCTGGGCAGTGCCCTCGGCGGTGCCCTCCGTTACGGGCTCGGCAGGCACATGCTCCCGCACCACAGCGCCAGCTTCCCCTGGTCCACTGTTGTCATCAATGTCCTCGGCTCCTTCGTCATCGGCTTCTTCGGCACGCTCACCGTCGCTGGCAGTCGCTGGGCAGTACCGGAATCCGTCCGCATCTTCGTCATGATCGGCATCTGCGGCGGCTTTACCACCTTCTCCTCCTTCAGCCTGCAGACCTTCGATCTCATGCGCACCGGCGCCTGGAGCAAGGCCCTGCTGAACATCGGCCTGTCGGTCCTGCTCTGCCTCGGCGCCGTAGCCCTCGGCCACTGGATAGCCCAACAAAGCAGCCACGCCATCGCCATCGCGCAGACCAAGGAAGAGGAATACACCGGCTGAGGAGTTAGCTCACAGCTTCGGCGGAGATTCGAGCTGCGAGGTGCCGAAAAGCTCCCGGACGGGCAGGGAGGCGCTCTTCAAAGATTCCCGAAATCCCTCGCGCCAGCTCGGCCAGCGCGGCGTCCACCGCAGCTCGCGCTTTATCTTCGCATTCGAAACGCCCCGAATCTCGTTCATCACGGCGACCACATGCTCGCCGATCAACAGTCGCGCCAGCCAGGCAGGCACCTGCCGCGGTGGCTGCGCGTGGGCGCAGTGCGCCAGAAACGACAGCCACTCCGACACCGGCGCCGGTTCGTCATCCACTACGTTGTACACGCCGCCACGCCTCGACTCGACCACCGCTGCCGTCGCGCTCGCCGCATCCTCGACATGGATGAACGACCACACGCCCGCGCCCTCGCCCACCAGCGGCAGTTTTCGTTGCCGCACGGCTTTCACCACCGAGCCGTCCTTCGCAATCGAGGTATGCGGCCCGTAAAACGCGCCATAGCGCAGAACTGCTCCAGTGATGCGCGACTCCGACAGCACGGCCCGCTCCAGCGTCTTCAGCGCGTCAAGCGTGGCGCGCTGCTTCGCCGGCGGATCGGGATCGAACGGATCTTCTTCAGTCTTGAGCTTGCTTTTACCGTTACCCTTGCGCCCATAGGTCCACCCGGCAAAGCTCTGTGCGATGAAGTGGGTTGCGCCCACATCCACCGCCGCAGCAAGCAGGTTTCGCGTGCCCTCTGTCCATAGCAGATTGGTCAGCGCGAAGTCGCGGTCGAAGTGCCGCATATCCAGGGAAGCCGGGATCGCGGTGAGCTGGTGGATCACCACCTCCGGCCGCGCCTCGCGAAAACATTCGAGCACTGCGCCGGCATCGAGCGCATCCGCCACCCGCGGCTCCGCCCCGAGCGAGCGCACCACGTCCGCGCTCTGGGGCCGGCGTACCATCCCCACCACGTCATGGCCGGCGCCCACCAGCAGCGGAACCAGCGCCCGACCCATTGCACCCGAGGCTCCTGCAACGATGATCTTCATGGTCTGACTGTTTATACGGACAATCCCCCGTCCGGTTCCCACGGAATCCAGGGAATCCCTTTGATATCCTTGGCCCACACCGTTTTCACAAAGGGTGCAGGTTTGCAACAACTACTGACGCAGCTTTTAGCTAAGAAAAGCTGCTCTTCACAGATGTGGGTGAAAGTAGAGCATTTGTGAAAACGGTAAGCGGGCGGCAGTTCGGCAGCACACATCAGGAGCCGCATGGCGACCACAGCACCGACGGCACTCGAACGTCCCCTCTGCGTCGACCTTGACGGCACCCTCGTCAAGTCGGACACGCTGGTCGACTCGCTGTTGCTGCTCGTCCGCACCCGCCCGCTCGACGCCCTCAAGACCCCGCTCTGGGCCCTCCGCGGCAAGGCCAACCTCAAGCGGGAGGTCACCGCGCGCGTCACCTTGAATGTCGAGCACCTGCCCTACAACCGCCCGCTGCTCGAATATCTGATGGCCCAGCGCGGCGAGGGCCGCAAGCTCTATCTCGCTACCGGCGCGGACGCGGGCCTCGCCGACCGCATCGCCCGGCACCTCAACATCTTCGAGGGCGTGCTCTCCTCCGACGGCGCCACCAACCTCACCGGCCGGAACAAGCTCGCCGGCTTCCGTACGCGCTTCGCGGGGGAGTTCGACTACATCGGCAACGCGCGCCCGGATCTGCCGCTGCTCGCCGCTGCCGCAACCCCCATGCTCGCCAATCCTGACATCGGCCTGCGCATGGCCATGCGCGCCCGCGGTCTCAAGCCGCAACACACCTTCACCGATCGCGCCAGCAGCCTCCGCACCTTCATCAAGGCCATCCGCGTCCACCAGTGGGCCAAGAACACGCTCATCTTTCTGCCTCTGCTGCTCGCGCATCGCATGCACGGCAATGTGATCCTCTCCGCTGCACTCGCCTTCGTCTGCTTCTCGCTCTGCGCTTCAGCCACCTACATCGTCAACGACCTGCTGGATGTTGAGGCCGACCGCCAGCATCCGCGCAAGCGCAAGCGCGCCTTCGCCGCCGGCAATCTCTCCGCCGGAGCAGGCATCGCCATCTCCGCGGTCTTTCTCATCGCCTCCTTTGCCGGAGCCGCCCTTCTTCTGCCGCAGAGTTTTCTCGGTTGGCTCGCGCTCTATCTCGTCACCACGCTCGCCTACTCGCTCGCGCTCAAGCGCATCGTCATCCTCGATGTGGTGATCCTCTCCGCGCTCTACACCCTGCGCATGCTGGCCGGCGCCGCGGCCACCACTGTCTTTATCTCGCCCTGGCTCGCCGCCTTCGCCATCTTCATCTTCCTCTCCCTCGCCATGGTCAAGCGCTTCAGCGAGCTGCAAAACGTGCGCAGCGCGGGCGCGCAACTCTCCAACGGTCGCGGCTACCTGCTCAACGACATCGAGCAGATCCGCTCCTTCGGCACCTCCAGCGCCTTTGCCTCGGTCGTCGTCCTCTCTGTCTACATCGGCCAGCCGGACATGCTCAGTCTCTATCACCACCATGTCCGCATGTGGCTCATGCCCCCGCTCCTGATCCTCTGGCTCTGCCGTGTCTGGCTGCTCGCCTCACGCGGCGAGCTCGACGAAGACCCCGTCGTCTTCGCCCTGACCGACCGCATGAGCCTCCTGATGGGCGCTGCCGCCGCCGTCATCGCCCTAGCCTCGCTGTAGCGAAACGGTGCCCCATCCTAAGTGCAGCGCCAGGGTGGGGATGTTCCCAACCATCCGGTCGGAGCGAAGCGACCTTCCAAACCCAAACCCCTGTCCAGAACCGAACATCGCTTCGCAAAATCGAACAGCCCAGGCCGCGCATCCCGGCGGTTTTCTGAAGCTCTACAGCCCGATGTGCAGCCCTGAAAAGTGGTGCTCGAATTGCACGTATCGCGGATGGCCACTGTCACTCAGGAGGCACCCATGGCGCAATTCGAGCGGATACGTGATGTCATCTCCGGACCATTCAACCCATCCATCCTGCAGGAGCGTACCGCCTCCGGCTGGCAGATCGTTTCCATTGAGTGGCGGCGCGAGCTGCCCGCCAACGAAGCGCCGAGCACCGGCGCCTTCCTCGACGACATTCCCTACGGCCTGCGCATCTCCGACGATTGCACGCGCCTTGAAGTCGATCTCCGTGAGAACCAGATCCTCATCCAGATGATGGATTTGCTGGTGCAGGATTTCGCCTTCTCCAGCATCGCCAGCGACCTCAACGAGAAGGGCTTCCGCACCCGCGATGGCAAGATGTGGACCCAGGTCTCCATCTTCAACATGCTGCCGCGCCTCATCGAAGTCGGCCCGCGTCTCTTCTCGACAGAAGAGTGGGAAGCGCGCCGTCATAAATTCTGGAAATCGGTCTGAAGTCTCTCGACCACTCCGGAAGCAGAGGAGAACGCATGTCCGATGCCGTGGCTGCCCTAGACGCCGACCGTGGACCGCGCTCCCTGCGGCCTCCCTGATACGCTAGGTGTGCCGGGAAACCTACATGCAGACCAAGACCGCTCTCCCTGCGCCCCCAGTGTTTGAATCGTGGGGGCGCTATCCCCGCCACCGCGCTGACGTCGTTCCGCTCTACTGGATGAGCGATTTTCCGCTATCCACGCAGCCAGAGGATGCGGTCCCCGGCTCTATGCTGCCTGTCGGAATGGGCCGGTCGTACGGCGACTCCTGCCTGCTCGAAGGCGGAACGCTGTTGGCCGCGCGCGGACTGGACCGCTTCATCGCCTTCAACCCCGCCACCGGCCTGCTGCGCTCCGAAGCCGGTGTCACCCTGGCCGAGATCCTGGACTTCGCGGTCCCCCGGGGCTGGTTCCTGCCGGTCACCCCAGGCACAAAATTCGTCACCATCGGCGGTGCCATCGCCAACGATATCCACGGCAAAAACCACCACGTCGCGGGCACCTTCGGCTGCCATGTGCCGCGCTTTGAGCTGGTCCGCTCGAACGGCCAGCGCTACGAGTGCACCGCGACCGAGAACCAGTCGTTCTACGAGGCGACCATCGGCGGCCTGGGTCTCACCGGCCTCATCACCTGGGCGGAAGTGCAGCTTCGCCCCATCGTCTCGCGCAAAATCAAGCAGGATTCGATCAAGTTCACCGGCCTGGAGGAGTTCTTTGCCCTCTCGCGCGAGTCGCAGCACATGGAGTACACCGTCGCCTGGATCGATTGCGTCTCCACCGGCAAGAACTTCGCGCGCGGCATCTTCATGCGGGGAGATCACTCCGAGCAGCCGGAAGAGCTGAAGCCCTCCGCCAAGCCGAAGCTCACCATGCCCGTCGATCTGCCGGCGTTCCTGATGAACAAGGCAACTATCGGCGCCTTCAACTCCGCCTACTACGCGAAGCAATTCGCCAAGCGCAAGGCGGGACCGGTCGATTACGAGCCGTTCTTCTATCCACTCGACTCTGTCCTTCACTGGAACCGGGCATACGGAAAACAGGGCCTGCTGCAGTTCCAGAACGTCATGCCATGGGAGCCCGGCGAGTATCAGGAAGGGTTCACCCAACTACTCAAGGCCATCACCGCGTCTGGCCTTGGCTCCTTCCTCGCCGTGATCAAGATATTCGGCGACGTCCGCTCGCCGGGCATGATGAGCTTCCCAGCGCCCGGCCCGATGATCGCCCTCGACTTCCCGGTGCGCGGCGAGCGCAGCTTCGACCTCACCGAGAAGCTCGCCGACATCACTGCCGCGTACGGCGGCAAGATGTATCCCGCGAAAGACGCGCGCATGGCCCCACGCCACTTCCAGCAGTTCTATCCGCAGTGGCAGGAGTTCGCCCGGTACATCGATCCGGCCTTCTCCTCCGCCTTCTGGCAGAGGGTCACCGCCGTTGCCTGATCGCTGGAGCTATCCACCGAAGCGCATCCTGGTCCTCGGCGCCACCTCTGCAATCGCGACCGCAGTAATGCGGCAGCTTGTCAGCCCGTCCGTCCACTTCTTTCTGATAGCCCGCTCCAGGGAGAAGCTCACTGCCGTAGCCCAGGACCTGCTGGTGCGTGGCGCCCTGCGCGTGGACATGATCGTCGGCGACCTCAATGAGACGAACGCCCATCCGCAGATGCTCGCTGTGGCAACGTCGCAACTGGGGGCGATCGATCTCGCATTGCTGGCACACGGAGTGCTGGGCGATCAAGTCACAGCCGAGCAGGATTATGTCGCCGCCGAACATATCCTGATCACCAATCTTCTCTCTCCCATCTCGCTGCTCACATGGCTCGGGAACTACTGCGAGTCTCAAGGGCGGGGCACGCTGGCAGTCATCAGCTCGGTAGCCGGCGACCGGGGCCGCAAGAGCAACTACGTCTACGGATCCTCGAAGGCGGGGCTGGATGCCTTTCTCTCCGGCCTGCGCAACCGTTGCGACCGTGCCGGAGTGCAGGTGCTCACCATCAAGCCGGGCTTCGTCGCCACCCCCATGACGGCGCACATCGCGAAAAACCGGCTTTTTGCTACACCGGAGCAGGTTGCCTGCGGCATCCTTAAAGCGATTCGCGCACGCAGGGATGTCGTCTATGTGCCCTGGTTCTGGCGGCCGATCATGATCATCATCAGGGCCATACCGGAGCGGATCTTCAAAGCCAGGGATTTATAGCAATCAGGACTGGATCAGTCGTGCAGCCGATGCGTAGGATCTTTGCGTCACATCTGACACGGAGGACATCGACATGATCTCAGTTCACGACGGTCAGTGCGGCGTCTGCACCCACTTCGGCGAACACAACCAGGCCGACAAGCAGGTCCTGACCCAGATCCTCACCAGCAAGCAGGCTCCGGAGTCGCTGATCGAGGGGTGTGGCCTGCCGAAGAATGCAGCGTTGCACCTGAAGGTCACAGCAATGAGTGGTTGCGACGGCTTCCAGCCGGCTGCACGCGCCTGAAGCAGAAGCCTGCCGCGGCAATCGTCGCCGCGGCGGTGCTCTTTTGCGCAGCGCCTGTAACGTCGGCTAGATTTCCTTCACGTAGACCTTGCGCGCGAGTCCGAGCTTTTCGAGCAGCCAGATGGCGTAATAATTGGGGTCGAACTCGTACCAGGCGAGCCCGTGGCGTGCGGATACAGGATGCGCATGGTGGTTGTTGTGCCAGCCTTCGCCCCCGGTCAGCAGTGCAACCCACCAGTTGTTGCGGCTGTCATCGCGGGTTTCGTAACGGCGCGAGCCCCACATGTGCGTCGCGGAGTTCACCAGCCACGTCACATGCAGGCCGAGCACGGCGCGCAGGAAGACGCCCCACAGCACGCACGGCCAGCCGCCAATGGCCAGCAAAACAAGACCCACAACGGTGACCGGAAGCCAGTGGTAGCGGTCGAGCCACCGGTAGTACGCGTGCTGCGTCAGGTCGGGCGTGTAGCGCTGCAAGGTTGGATCCTGGTTGTGCAGGGTGCCATGCAGGATCCAGTCCATGTGCGACCACCATTTGCCGTCGCGCGGAGAGTGCGGGTCGCCGGGCTTGTCGGTGAGCTGGTGGTGCAGCCGATGCACGCCCACCCAGTAGATCGGGCCGCCCTGCAACGCCATGGTTCCACAGGTGGCGATAGCGTATTCCAGCCATCGGGGCACGGCATATCCGCGATGCGTGAGCAGCCGGTGATAGCCGATGGCGATACCGATGTTCTGACCCAGGATCCAGAGCACGATGAATGCCGCAAGCGCCTTCCATGAGAAGAAAAAGAGAGCTGCCAGGGCCAAGGCGTGAAACAGCCCGAGCACAATGGCGTAGATCCACTTGAGTGGGCCGCGGTTCTGTTGCGGCATCTGGCTCGCGCCGGCTGAATGGTGCGGGGAGACTGGCGATGCGGCCGTAACTTCATCTTGTAGCGAGGTTTGCGTGACCATGCCATTTGAGCTTATCGCGAACGCTGCCTAGGAACTGTAAGAGTTCGGTCACGTTGCGAAATGAGCCCCGGAGTGAGCCGCGGCCACCTCGCCCCGGTCGGCATTTTTGATAATTATTAGCGTTTGATAGGCTCGCCGCCTTGTATGCGACACGTTGGGCACCTATACTCGTAATTGCGACCGTTGAGGTAGGGATTCAACGAATAGCCGACCGCAATGCTCAGACTTACCAAAAAAGCCGATTACGGCCTGATGGCGCTGAAGTATCTGGCGGAACATCCGGAGGTGGCCTCGCAGAGCGCGAAAGACATCTCGGAAGCATATGGAATACCACCACAGCTACTTGCCAAGATCTTGCAGCGGCTGACCAAGGTGGGACTATTGCGGTCTCACGCCGGCATCAACGGCGGCTATTCACTGTCGCGGGATGCGGCTACGATCACGGCATTCGAGGTGATCTATGCTATCGACGGCCCGCTTTTTATCACCTCCTGCGGTCCCAGCACGGGCAGCAGCCGTTCCTGCGACCTGTTGGAGAGTTGCACCATCAAAGAGCCGTTGAGCAAGGTGAACGACACAATTTCGGATGTGCTGAAGGCCATCCGCATTGCCGATCTGGTGGACGCCATCCCCTTTGACCGGCGCACGCACATGAATGGCGGTCACGCGCGACCGCTGGTGACAATCGGCTAGTACCGGAAGATTCGACGGGCCACCCCCGCGGTGGCGGGAATAGAGACCGACCGATGAGCATAAATACCTTCGATGATGATGTAACTACCGTTCCTGCCGCGAGAGCCACGGCTAACAGCGACGGCGTCCATGTTCCCAAGGGCGTGAAGCTGCCGATTTATATGGACAACCATGCCACCAGCCCGATCGATCCGCGGGTGCTGGAGGCGATGATGCCGTATCTGACCGGTATCTTCGGCAACGCGGCCAGCCGCAACCATTCCTTCGGCTGGGAAGCGGAAGGGGCGGTAGAGAAGGCGCGCGAGCAGGTGGCGAAGCTGATTGGCGCGACGGCGAAGGAGATCATCTTCACCTCCGGCGCCACCGAGAGCAACAACCTGGCGCTGAAGGGGATCGCGGAGATGTACCGCGAGCGCGGCAACCACATCATCACCCAGGTGACCGAGCACAAAGCAGTGCTCGATACCTGCAAGCGACTGGAGAAATCGGGCTATCGCGTGACCTATCTGCCGGTGAAGGCCGACGGTTTGATCGATCTCGATGACCTGAAGCGCGCCTTCGATGAGAAGACGATCCTGGTCAGCATCATGTTTGCGAACAACGAGATCGGCGTGGTGCAACCGGTCGCGGAGATCGGCAAACTCTGCCGCGAGCGCGGCGTGCTCTTCCACAGCGACGGTGTTCAGGCAGTGGGCAAGATTCCGGTGGACGTGAACAGCATGAACATCGATGTGCTCTCGTTGAGCGGGCACAAGATTTATGGACCGAAGGGTGTCGGCGCGCTTTATGTGCGCCGCCGCAACCCGCGGGTTCAGATCTCGGAGCAGATCAATGGCGGCGGACACGAGCGCGGCATGCGCTCCGGCACGCTGAATGTGCCGGGTATCGTCGGTTTGGGCAAAGCCTGCGAGATCGCCGGCCAGGAGATGGCGGAAGAGGGTGAGCGCCTCCGCAAGCTGCGCGACAAGTTAAAGGCGAAGCTCGAGAGCTCGCTTGACTTCATCCACGTGAATGGCTCGATGGAGCATCGTTTGCCGAACAACCTGAACATCAGCTTCGTCTATGTGGAAGGCGAATCGCTGTTGATGGGCATCAACGATGTTGCGGTATCGAGCGGTTCGGCATGCACCTCTGCCACGCTTGAGCCATCGTATGTATTGAAGGCTTTGGGACTGGGCGACGATGTCGCGCACAGTTCGATTCGCTTCGGGTTAGGCCGTTTCAACAGCGAAGCCGAAGTTGACTACGTGGCGGACAAGGTCATCGATATTGTGAAGAAGCTTCGCGAACTGTCGCCTCTGTACGAGATGGTGAAGGAAGGCATCGACATCTCGAAGATCGAGTGGCAGGCGCACTAGGACGAAACGGATTTTCAGGCACAACGGTATTGGGCAGGATCAGGAGGAACAGAAATGGCATATAGCGACAAGGTGATCGACCACTACAACAACCCGCGCAATGTCGGGCAGATGGATAAGAGCAGCGATGCCGTGGGCACCGGCCTGGTGGGTGCGCCGGAATGCGGCGATGTAATGCGGCTGCAGATCCGCGTGAACCCGGAGACCCAGGTGATCGAGGAAGCCAAGTTCAAGACCTTTGGCTGCGGCTCTGCGATCGCTTCGTCCTCGCTCGCGACAGAGTGGGTGAAGGGTAAGACGGTTTCCGAGGCGATGGAGATCAAGAACACGGACATCGTGAAGGAGCTGGCGTTGCCGCCGGTGAAGATCCACTGCTCCGTGCTCGCTGAGGATGCCATCCGCGCCGCGATCGGCGACTGGAAGAAGAAGAACGGCGTCGGTGAGACGGCGGCCACTCAGGCTGCGGTAGCGGCGAAGTAAGAGCGATGGCAGGGGCAACGACAGAGGTGGTGCAGCCGAGAGCTACTACTCCCGGCAAGCAGGGCGTGGACGTCACGCCCCGCGCGGTGGCGCGCATCCGTTCTGCGATGGCGAAGGAAGGCATTTCGCCCACGGAGGGCGGACTGCGCCTGGGCATCCTTGGCGGCGGCTGCTCCGGCCTGTCCTACACCATTCGCTTCGATACCCAGCCGCGGGAACGTGACCGCGTCTTCACGTACGAGGGCAACGTCCGCGTCTTCATCGATCCTAAGTCCTTCATCTACCTGAACGGCATGGTGCTGGACTACGAAGAGACGCTGATGCGCCAGGGCTTCAACTTTATCAATCCCAACTCGAAGAAGTCCTGCGGCTGCGGCTCCTCCTTCACTGCTTAGAGTTTTGTTTCAGATCGTGTCATCCAGCGTATGCAGAGTCATGCTCAAAATACGAACGAAGGCGGCGTCGAGCAGACTTACTTTGCGATGTTCAGTCTGCCGAGCAAGCTCACCATCGACACGGTCGCGCTGGAGCGTGATTTTTATAACCTGAGCCGTCGCTTGCATCCGGATCTCTACGCGCGCAAGAGTGCGGAGGAACAGGCATGGAGTCTGCGCCAGAGCTCACTGCTGAATGACG
>DASYBK010000100.1:0-25833 GCA_036500805.1 Acidobacteriaceae bacterium
CCCAGCCTCAGCCAGATCGGGCCGCCCGCCACCCTTACCTCCAACCTTCGCCGCAAGCAATCCAACAATCTTCCCCGCCTGCACTCGCGAAGTAAGATCCTTCGTCACACCCACAATCAGCGAAACCTTCCCATCTACCGCCGCTCCAAGCACCACCACCCCTGACCCCAGCTTCCCACGCAGTTCATCCACGAACGAACGCATCTGAGCCTTCTCCAACCCATCTACCCGCTGCGCCAGTACCTTCACGCCCTTCACCTCAACCGCCGACGCACCCGCGTTCGACAACGAAGCCGACGCCGACTTCATCCGAACCGCATCCAGCTCGCGCCGCAGCTTCTTCATCTCCTCTTCCTGAGCCGCAATCCGATGCCGCAAGGCATCCGCAGGCGTCACCGACTCAGAAGAAGAACCCACAAGCGAACCCACCACCTTTGCTACATCGAAATCACGACGGAACTCATGCAACGCGCCCGTCCCACTCACCGCCTCCACACGCCGCACACCCGACGACACCGAACCCTCACCAACAATCTTGATCACACCAATCTCGCCCGTAGCCGCGGTATGAATCCCACCGCAAAGCTCCGTCGAAAAGTCCACGATCTTCACCACGCGCACGCGCTCGCCATACTTCTCGCCAAAAAGCGCCATCGCCTTGTATTCGTTCACCGCGACATCGATCGGCACATCCACCAGCGTGTCCACCTTCGTGTTCGCCAGCACCTGCCGGTTCACTATGTCTTCGATATCCTGCAGCTCTTCATCGGCCACTGCGGCGAAGTGCGAGAAGTCGAATCGCAGCCGCGACGGCGACACCAGCGAGCCCGCCTGCTTCACGTGCGTGCCCAGCACCTGCCGCAGCGCCGCATGCAGCAGGTGCGTGCCGGTGTGATTGCGCCGCGTCGCATTGCGAAACTCCGCATCGACTACCGTATCCACCCGCACGCCCAGCGCGATCGGCTGCTTCACCAGCACGCGATGTGCCCGCACACCCTGCACCGGTTGCGTGCAGCCCAGCACATCGGCAATCACCGTGTTGTGATCGTCCGATCGCAACCAACCACGGTCGCCCACCTGTCCGCCGGAATCGGCATAGAAAGACGTGTGGTCGAGCACGACCTCGACTTCTTCGCCCGCGGCCGCGGCAGGCACGCCCACACCATCGCGAATAATCGCGAGCACCTCGCAATTGGTTGAGACAAGCTGCGTATAGCCTTCAAAGGCCGTCTTCGGCAGCTCGCGATACGCGGGGCTCGCGGAAGTCTTCGTGCCGCCCTTCCATGAAGCGCGAGCCCGCGCCTGCTCTTCCGCACGTGCTGCCTCAAAGCCGGTTAGATCAAACTCCAGCCCTTGGTCGCGTGCTGCATCCACCATAAAGTCGAGCGGCAGGCCGTATGTCTCATAAAGGTGAAAAGCCTTCGCTCCGGGGTACGTCACAGCAACAGTGCCGTTCTTGCTCGCCAGCAGTGGAGCGAAATCCTGCTCCAGTCGAGCGAATCCTGTCTCCATCACGCGCGCAAACTGCCGTTCCTCCGCCAGCACCACCTTGCTCACGCGATCGGAGCTCTCGTTCAGCTCCGGATACGCACCGGCCATCTCGTCGCGGACGGCGAACACCATCTGGTGCATGAACGGTTCATGCTGTCCTAGCAAACGGCCATGCCGGATGCCGCGCCGCAGAATCTTGCGCAGCACATAGCCGCGGCCTTCATTGGCAGGCAACACGCCATCGCTGATAAGGAATGTCGCCGCGCGTGCATGGTCAGCGATGATGCGCAGCGATGGATTGCCTACCAGGTCGCCCTTCGCATGAGTAAGTTCTGCCGCCTTCTCGATCAGCGGAACAAACAAATCCGTTTCAAAATTCGAGATCTTGTTTTGCAGCACAGCGGCGATGCGTTCAAGGCCGGCGCCGGTGTCGATCGAGGGCTTCGGCAGCAGCATCAGCTCGCCTTGTGCGCTGCGATCGAACTGCATGAAGACCAGGTTCCATATTTCGACATAGCGCGCATCGTCCTGGCCGAAGGGCAGGTCCTTCCCCGGTGTCTCCGACGCTTCGATTCCCATGTCGTAGAAAATCTCCGAGCAGGGACCGCACGGGCCGGTATCGCCCATCTGCCAGAAGTTATCCTTCATCCCCATCTCGAAGATGCGCTCCGCCGGCACATGGTCCAGCCAGAATGCATGTGCTTCCTCATCGCGCGGCACGCCGTTCTCACCTTTGAAGATGGTCACGTAGAGGCGATCCTTGGGAAGCCCGAACCACTCCTCCGATGTGACCAGCTCCCACGCATATGCGATCGCGTCGCGCTTGAAGTAGTCGCCAAAGCTGAAGTTGCCCAGCATCTCGAAGAAGGTATGGTGCCGCCGCGTGAAGCCGACATTCTCCAGATCGTTATGCTTGCCGCCGGCGCGAACACATTTCTGGGATGTGGTCGCGCGGTTGTAATCGCGATGCTCCAGGCCAAGGAAGACATCCTTGAACTGGTTCATGCCCGCGTTGGTGAATAGCAGCGTCGGGTCGTTGGCAGGCACAAGCGAGGAGGAGTGCACGCGCCGGTGCCCATTCTCCTCGAAGAACTTCAGGAACAGCTCACGAATCTGGTTGCCGGAACGGACTTGCATACGCTTAAGTCTACAATTCGCTGCATCCCGCTGCTCTGACATCCTCCAGCTGCACGCGCATCGCAAGCCGCTCATAAGCTTCTTTTCACGGCTTCTTACACGGCGCTTGTCATAATGACTCACCGGTCCGAGTCATGCGCCTTATTCCAATCTCGAAAGTCCTGCTGCTGATGGTGCTCTGCATCGCGATGGTGAGCTTGGCGCCGGCTCAGGAAATCCGGAACATTCCGCAATTCACAGCACCGGATGACGGCTCGGCCGCTCCGCCTGCTCCAAGCTTCTTTCGCCGCCTCAGGAACTACTATCGCGATGACTGGTTCCCGCCGCCGGCGTCTGCCTCGCAGTCATCTGCCGCTGCGCAAAAGCGCGGCCTCCCCTCACCTCTGGATTCGCCGCCTCTGCCTAGCAGTGACTGGAGTTATGGTGGCTCCCCGGACATCGGCGCTCCGGACAGCAACAGCTATCCGCTCATGACCGCGATCAACGAAGCCCGCTCGCGTTCGAAGATCTACGGCTGGATCGAGCCGGGCGTGAACGGCTCGACGTCCAGCCACACCAACCTGCCTGAGGTCTATGACCAGTATCCAAATGCCATCCACCTTGACCAGCTTCTGCTTTACGCAGAGCGGCTACCAGATACGGTGCAGACAAAGCACTTCGATTGGGGCTATCACTTTACTGCGGTCTACGGAACGGACTATCGCTACTTCACCGCCAAAGGCTACTTCTCCCAGCAACTACTCAAGTTCAACCGGCAATATGGAGCGGATCTTCCGATTGAATACCTCGATCTCTATTTTCCGCATGTTGCCGAGGGGATGAATGTGCGCATCGGGCGCTTCATCTCAGTGCCTGGAATCGAAGCACAGTTAGCGCCGAATAACTACACCTTCAGCCACTCCATTCTCTATTTCGTCGATCCATTTACAGATACGGGAGCGATCGCGACTATCAAGCTCACGAATCAGTGGCTGATACAGCTCGGCCTCACGGACGGCCACGACGTCGCGCCCTGGACCAATGACGCACAGCCATCCGGCACACTTTGCGCGAATTACACAACACGCAGCGTCAACGACAACGTCTATGCCTGCGCCAACGGCATCAACGATGGCGACTACGGCTTCGACAACCTGCAGCAGTTTGATATCACCTGGTATCACCGCTTCTCAAAAACAATCCACATGGCGACCGAGAGCTGGTACATGTACCAGCACCGTGTGCCCAATATTGCCGGCCGCGTCGCGAGTCCCATCCCGCCCGAGCCTGGTACGAATGGAGCGACCTGCCATATAGGTGCGCTGCGCTGCACCGCGCCGGAATACGCGATCGAAAATTATGTAGAGAAGGAGTTTTCCTCGAAACTCTTTCTCTCTTTCCGCTCCGAAGTGGTCAACGACCGTCGAGGTCAGCGTACCGGCTATACAACGAAGTACTCAGAGAACACGCTGAGTCTCACCAAATGGATTGGAAGCACAGTTCAGATCCGTCCGGAAGTTCGCTTCGAACATGCGTATGACCAGCCTGCCTACGACGGTGGCCGCACACACTCGCAGTTCACCGCCGCATCCGATCTCATCTTTCATTTCTAGCAATTTGGGTTGCATCACGACTCGTCGGCACCGTCGCCCGCATCGAGGCCTTCCAGCGACTCCTCGTCCGGAACCCAGTTGCGCAGAACCTTGAAGACCGTTGGTGGCGTAAAACCGGCGGCAATCAATCGCCGCATGGTGCGCGCCGCTTCTTTTTTGTCTTTCGGCTGCGCCATGCGCTTGCGTTCGATGTATGCACGCGCCAGTTGCTCTTCGTTCACATTTTCGTATGCAGTTTCGAGCGCGGACGCCACCAGCTCCGGATGCACGCCCTTCTGCATCAGACCCTGCTGCACGCGGCGTCGGCCCAGCTTGTCGTTCTCCTGCCGCAACCGGGTATAGTCCGCGGCAAAGCTCGCATCGTTCAGAAATCGGTAGTCTTTCAGCTTTGCCACTACCGCGGAGATCGTTTGTTCACCCGCCTCGCCCGGCTGCACGCGCGTACGCAGCTTGCGCTTCAGCTCGGCCACGGTCTGCGCCCGCCGGCCCAGTGATGCCGTCGCATATTCGAACAGCGCCGCCTCATCCAGCGGCTCGCGAGGCTTCTTTGGCCGTTTGCTCAGCGTCATCGCGCCACTCACTTTGCCCCAGGAGCAGCTGGCTGCGTCCAGCGATCGCACCACGCATTCACCGTCTTGTACCAGAGCTGGGAGTTCTGCGGCTTCAGCACCCAGTGACCCTCGTCCGGGAAATAGAGCATCTCCGAGGGCACGCCCAGCCGCTGCAGCGTAGTGAAAAGTTGATAGCCTTCGCTCACATCCAGCCGGTAGTCCAGTTGGCTATGGACTACCAGCGTCGGCGTCTTGAAGCGATTTGCGAACAGCATCGGCGACCACCGGCGATACATCAGCCGATTGGTCCACGGCATCCCGCGAAACTCCCACTCGTTGAACCACAGTTCGTCCGTCGTTCCATAGGCGGATTCAGGATTGAACATGCCATCGTGGGAAACGATGCAGCGGAAGCGATCCGTGTGGCCCAGGATCCAGTCCGCCATGAATCCGCCGTAGCTCGCGCCCAGCGCGCACTCGCGCTTCCTGTCGAGAAAAGGAAACTGAATCTCCGCCGCATCCAGCCCGCGCATCAGGTCGATATACGGGCGGCCACCCCAGTCGCCATTCACCCCGTCAACAAAGGCCTGGCCATACCCCGTCGAGCCTCGCGGATTCACCATCACCACGGCATACCCGTCTGCAGCGAACAACTCCGCATTCCAGCGATAGCTCCAACTGTCGCCCCACGCGCCCTGCGGCCCGCCGTGAATAAGAAACTTCACCGGATACTTTTTTTCCGGATCGAACCCCGGCGGCCGGATCAGGAAACCCTCCACCCGTACACCTCCCGAGCCATGAAACCAGTAGTGCTCCATGTCCGGAATATCCAGTTGCGCCAGCAGCGTGCGGTTCAGCCGGGTCAGCGGCTGCTCCGTTACCTCCGACGGCTCGGCCAGCGTGGCCACGCGTCTGCCGCGAGTGCGGCGGAGCATCAGCGCTGGCTCTTTTGCCGCATGCTGGTTACGTGCCACCGACTCTTCGGTCAGGTTTAGCAGTGTAATCTCCGGCGGCCGCCGCACCGTGGTGCGGCTTGCCACCATGTGCGTGTTGTCCGGCGTCACATGCAGATCGGCGTACTCGCCGCGACGCGCGATGTAGCTACGCTGCCCCGATCCAAGATCAAGCTGGAAGATCGGCTCCTCGCCTTCGTCCCCCGAAGTGAAATAAATGCTCTGCGAATCCGGCGCCCACGCCAGCTCGTCGACCCAGCGGTCAAAATCCTCCATCGGCCACGTGATCTTCTTCGTCACGCGGTTATAAAGAGCGAGTCGGAAGCGGTCGCTCTCGTATCCGGCGCGCGCCTGCGAGCGCCACGCAATGTACTTGCCGTCAGGCGAGTAGACAGGGCTGAAGTTGCCGCCCGCACTGGTCGAAATCTTCACTGGCTTTGCCGCCGGATTCGTCAAATCCAGCGTCCACAGGTCCACGTGCGTGGAGATAGCCGGCATCGGATCGGTGTTCTCCTCAAAGGTTAGCTCTTTGCTGTCCGCAGAGAACGCATACGCATCGGGACCACCCAGCGAGAAGGGGGGCACCTCATGTTCGTCGCCCGGATTCAGATCGCGCGCCGGGCTGCCGCTCACCGGCTGCAGAAAAAGATGCGAGCGCCGTTCGCCGGTGAAAGCGTTCCAGTGCCGATACAGCAGGTGGGTAAAGATCTGTGCTTTGACTTTGCTTTCCGCCTTGGCTTTGGCGCGTTCGGCGTTGCAGCTTTCTTCGTCGGCGCCCGCGCCGCACTCCGGATATACCGACGACGTGTAGAGGATGTTCTTCCCGTCCGGCGACCACATCGCGCCATCAGCCCCCATCGCCGCGTGCGTCACCTGCCGCGCCTCGCCGAGGGTGCCGCTGTGCGCATCGAAATTCGCCACATACACCTGTTGTGCGCCATCGCGCGTGCTTTGAAAGAGAATCTGAGTGCCATCGGGAGAGAAGCGTCCGTGTCCCTCGCCTGCCAGTGCGGCAGTGACCGGCTTCTCTTCCATCGGCTTTGAGCCCACGCCAGTCGGCACTACCCATAAGTGCGAGGTCTTCCGGTTTTGCTCCAGGTCAACGTCTGTAACCGCGAAGAGCACCCAATGCCCGTCCGGGGAGAGCGACAGGTCATCCAGCCGCCGCATGCGCTGCATGTCCTCGAAGGTCATCGGACGTCGCGGCGGAGGTGTCTGCGGATAGACAGCGGCAGGAGTCAGGAAGGGAAGCAGCAGCGCGGCACACAAGTGGAGACGCATCTCGAACTCGCAAGGGGGAGATGGGAGGACAACCTATCCTACCTGTTCCCACTCCTGCTGATAGGGCAATTCCGCAGTAGGCGTACACAGGAGCGTGATCTTCCCCATGGTTCTTCCGTCAGGGAAAGCCACGCGTCACGGAACCTGCCCAGCTCATGGCAAGAATGAAAATGTTGTAAGAAAAAAACGCGGAGACCGAAGTGATATGGTCTCCGCGATGGATGGGATCTGTTGCTTTTATTGCAGAGCGCCCGAACCTGGAGCGCCGCCGGGTGCCGGTGGCGGCCCATTGCCATTCGGTGGGCCATCCGGCGCGCTGCCTCCGCGCGGGCCGTCTGGACCACGCCGTCCGAAGCGCTCACCCCGGCCCGGCCCGAGCGTCTGCAGCGTCTTCCATTGTGCGGTGGTCAGCACGCTGCGCAGTCCCAGCAGCATGCGCGCGTTCGCCTTTTCCAGCTCGGCGCGCGACTGCGCTACCTTATCAATCTGCGCCAGGATGCGCGTCTCGTCCGGCTGCTCCGCAGAGAGCAGCGGCTCCAGGATCGTCTCTTCCTTTTCCACCGCAGCATGCTGATCGATCAGCTTGAGCCTGCTCTGCAGGAAGATGTCGTCCATCTTCTTTTGCTGATCGGTGCTCAAGCCCAGCTTCTGCGAGATCTCCGGGTTGTCCCACCACCGGCCTCGCGGTCCCATGCGGAAGGCGCGCTCCATCGGCGGCCGGCGCGCCGCCATCGGGCCTCGGTCTATTCCGCCGCCCATATTCTGTCCGTCGATGTTCTGTCCTTCGATCGCCGCCAACGGTGGCGATGGCGGCGGTCCGGCCGCTATCTCCTGCCCCGCCAGCGGCAGTGTGCTCAGCAGCAGTGCTGCAAGCGCTGCGCTGTGGATGGTATACCGCTTCAATATTTGCTCCATCGTGTACCTCTCCCCTGAAATAATTGCAATCAAGTCCGTACGAATTCCTACTGCCGCGCCGCCCTGCCGCTGTTGGTTGCCGCCGTTCCGCTGCCTGCCGTATTCCACGACAGCGGCTGCATCGCCTCCGGCACCTCCTGCGAGACATCCTGATCCACTTCCTCGAGCAGCGCATTATCGCGTGCCAACGTCTGCTGCTTCTCTTCCTGCTGGCGCTCCTGCACCCGCGCTTCCATTGCTGCGCGATGCGCCCTCCATCGCGGCATACTACCGAAGAAGAAGATGAGCAGAAGCGCCATGCACGCCACCCCCCAGGCGGCCACCATACCGCGCCAGTGGCGCGCCGCCGCGGCCTTCGCCTCCTGCCACTCCCGCCCCGCCGTCGCTGTCGCCTCGCGCCACTCCTGCACCGCGGCCGCCTTCTCCTCGCCCCACTGGCGCGCAGCTGAGCCGAACCAGCTCAGTGCATCCTCCAGCGGCTTCGCCTGCGCCCGGCACGCCGCACAACTTGCAACATGCGCCCGCTCGGCCTCGGTCGCATCGTTCGTCTGCCAGCGCAGCATCGCTTCCGGTGTCAAATGCGTGTTCATCGCGCCTCCTCCACCTGCCGCTTCACGGCGCTTAGCGCCCGGTACAGGTGTGACTTCACGGTGTTCAAATTCAACTGCATGGCCTCGGCAATCTCCGGCAGCTCCAGCTCTTCGACAAAACGCAGCAGAAAGATGCTGCGCTGCCGTTCGCTCAGCGTTTCCACCGCGCGCCACACGGTCGCCACGCGTTCCTGCGCAATCAGCCGGTGCTCGGTGGAGCTCTTCATATCGGGCAACCGGTCGCTCATCTCCGAAGCGTCCAGCATCGCCGCACGTTTCCAGAAGCGCAGCTTCATGTTGCGCTGGTGATCGCGTACCAGGTTCACCGCAATGCGCATCAGCCACGTACTCATCGCGCACTCGCCGCGAAAACTGGACTGCGCCGTGTGCGCCCGCAGAAAGCAATCCTGGGTCAGCGACTCGGCCACGTCCTCGTCCCGCGTGGCGAACAGGATGTAGCGAAAGATTCGGCCGCGGTACAGCCGCATCCATTCCTCGACCCCGCCCGTGTCACTCACCGCAGGTGCCGGAAGCTCACCCGCCGCCATGGCATTCGCGATCACGTGTTCCATGCATACCCATAGACGTACCCACGGCTGCCGAGTTTACAGCGAAAAGAGGGCAAAAGCCCCCATAGGCTTGGGCATGAGCACCCCTGAGCGGTTTGGGCGAAAGCAGCCCTGAGCGGTTTGAGCATGAGCAGCCCTGAGCGGTTTGAGCAGTATCAGACCAGGGCAGCGCTCTCAAACGCAATCTGTGCCGCCTCTGCCGCCGGCAGCGTCCACACCGCAAGGCCGGCATTCGCCGTGCTCAGCCGTCCCGGCTGGAAGACGCTTCGCTTGTTCACCTCTTCATCCAACTCCGCGCCCGCCCAGCGCAGCGCGCGGCACACCCGCGCCCGCACCATCGGCTCATCCTCGCCGATGCCGCCGCCGAAGATGATCGCCTCCGCACCGCCGATCGCCGCTAGATACGCGCCCACCTGCTTCGTCACCGAATAGCAGAACATCTCCATAGCCAGCGCCGCCCGCGGCGCGCCCAACTGCTTCATCAGCACCCGTGTATCGAGCGAAATGCCCGAGACGCCGAGCAGCCCAGACTTCTTGTTCAGCACATCGAGAGCACCCGCCAGATCCAACCCCGCCTCTTCCACCAGCACCGGCACGATCGCCGGATCGACGCTGCCGCTGCGTGTGCCCATCATCAGTCCTTCCAGCGGTGTCAGCCCCATCGAGTTGTCGACGGCAATACCATCCCGAATCGCTGTCGCCGAGCAGCCGCTCTCCAGGTGCAGCGAAACCAGCCGGATCTCTTCGAGCGGCCGCTTCGCCTCCAGCGCATAGCGCTCCAGCAGCGACCGGTGGGAGAAACCGTGGAATCCATACCGCCGTATACGATGCTTGTCCGCCAGCTCCAGCGGCAGTGGATAACGCCACGCCACCTCCGGCATCTTTCGATAAAAGGCTGTGTCGAAACCCGCGGCGATCTTCATCGCTGGCGCGTGCTTGCGCAGCGCGCGAATCACCTCCACCGAGCGCGCGTTGTGCAACGGAGCGAATCGCTCGAGCGCTTCGATCTCCCGCTCCACCGACGCATCCACCATCACCGGCCGACCGAATCGCTCGCCGCCATGCACCACCCGCACCGCCGCCAGCGCAACCTCCTCATAGCTGGCGCCATGTTCACCAGCCTTCTCGCGCAGCCAGTCCAGGAGCAACCCGGTTGCATCGGTGAAGCTCTTCGCCTCCACATCGTGCGACTCAGCCGTCTCTCGCCCCTGCATGCGCGAGAAGGTCGCCGGCTTATCCTTGCCGATGTTCTCGACCATCGCGCTCGTCCGCGTCTTGCTCTCGCAGCCAAAGCGCTGCTCCGCCCGCACCTCGACCACATCTGCCTTCAGCGAATTGCTGCCGGGATTCAGTGTCAGGATGATTGGCATACCTGAGTGCCTCAATCGGATGGGATGCCGTGCGAAAAGGAAAATGGCGGCCTTGCAAGGCCGCCATTCCTCAATACTGGTTGCCGGATTCCTACTGTTTGGGAGTAGTCGAGGGCGCGGATGTATCGGCTGCCGCCGGTTTGCCCACCATCCGCACGGCCTTATCCACGATCGGATAGAGCAGTTGCTGGTGATCGAGCCGCGCCTGCTGTTTGATGTACTGGCCCATGCGCCGGCCCGCTTCCCGCGAATCCGGCAACGTGACATCGCGTTTTTCCGCAGCATACTGCGCCATCGTTTTCACAATGGCAAAAAAGCCTTGCTCAGTCTCGCCGCCCTGGTGCCATGCGTCGGAAACCGTGTCGGTGACAACCTGGTCGATCGTCCAGTTCTGGGTTGCGGCATCCGCCGGCGCGCTCTGTGCCTGGGGCGCGGCCACGAGTGACAGAGGACACGCCAGACTGACAGCGAAAACAAGAATTCTCGTAATGCCTCTCATCAGAATCATCCCTTTCTTTGCCTAGCGCCGCCTGTTGTCACGCTTGTTGTTCTGATTCACCTGGCCCAGGACCGCCCCTATCCCGGCTCCGGCCGCACCGCCGACGATGGTTCCCTTCAGGCCGCCGCCCAGCGCCGCACCCAGTACAGCGCCGCCGGCGCCCCCGATCAGCGCACCGGTCCCCGGCCCAATGCCGCCCTGGTCGCGGCGGCGATGATTGCGATCCCACTGACGGTCCCGCTGGTTGTAGTAGTTGCCGCCACGGCCGCCGTCGCGCACCCCGTTATAAAACTGATTCCGCTGTTGGGCCAGCGAGGGCAGGGGCGCGAGCAGCAGCAACAGCAGGCAGACCGTTTTCACAAAAAGTGAAAACGGTTTAAGGAATACGCTCGTAGCTCGTCTCACGATGTCTCCTTTCCTTCATTCTGCAAGGCGGTCTCCGAATACGACGGCCGCCCGGCACTGGTATTCTGATGCTGTTCGGTAAGTGTAGAGCGGTTTCCCGTATCTTTTTCGGCGCCGGAACGTCTGAATCTTCGGAGACTCCGCTTTTCCTGCATTTCAAGAGGTATTTCCCCTCATGTCTCGCCTCTTCGCGATCGGCCTGCTCGGCATCATCCTCATTCCCGTTCCGCGCCTGCATGCTCAGGCCAGCTACACCCAACTGCAGCCCACTGATTCCGGCTATGGCCCGCTCGATAAATCCAGCCCGTCCATTCCTCCGGACCAGATCATCCAGAAGTTCGCGGCGAAGGAGTCCGAATTTCGTCAGGCCCTGGGCCTGTACACCTACACCCGCAGCGTAATCATCGAGACCCTCAACGACGACAACAAGCCCGACGGAGTCTACCAGCAGGTCACCGACATCTCCTACGACGGCAAGGGGGCGAAGCTTGAGCACGTCACTTTCGCCCCTGCCAACACTCTCGAGCGCCTGATCATGACGCCCGCCGACGTATCAGACATCGAGCACCGCCTTCCCTTCGTACTGACTACAGAAGACCTTCCGCTCTACAACATCACCTACGTGGGCCGCCAGAAGATCGATGAGGTGGAAACCTATGTCTTCGATGTCGCGCCCAAAAAAATTGAGAAAGGGCAGCGGTACATCCAGGGGCGGATCTGGGTCGATCAGAAAGACCTGCAGATCGTTGTTGTGAGCGCAAAGAACGTACCGGACGATCTCCGCCCCGGCCACGAAGACCTCTCACTCCCGTTTACCACCTACCGGGAACAGGTGGACGGGCAGTATTGGTTTCCCGTCTACAGCAAAGCCGACGGCATCCTGCACTTCGCCGGGGGCAAGGGTTATCTGTCGGACGACATACACGAGCGCTCTATCGTCAAGTACAGCAACTACAAGCGCTTCGGCACGTCCATCAAGATCACCTTTGAAGGCCAGGACATCACCAAGAACGGCCAGCAGCCTGCCCAGGGCAATCCACCCGCCGGCCAGCCGCAGAATCCACCCCCGCCTCATCAGTAATGCGTAACGCTGGAGCATCCAGCCAGTGGCGTGATATCACGGATGGGCATGACTACGAAGACATCGCCGGATCCCGCAGAGGCAGCAAAGCGTCGCGCAGCGCAGTGGGCAGCAGCCCAGGTGGAAGATGGCATGGCCGTCGGCCTCGGCTCCGGCTCCACCTCGGCGCTGGTTATCGAAGAGATCGGACGCCGTGTCCGCGAAGGACTCCGCATCGTCGGCATCGCGACATCCATCCAGTCGCATCGCCAGGCAGAATCGCTTGGCATCCCGCTCACCGACTTCGCGCGTCAGCCGCAGCTTGATCTCACCATCGACGGCGCCGACGAGGTCGAGCGCGGCACGCTCGCGCTCATCAAGGGCCATGGAGGAGCGCTGTTGCGCGAGAAGATCGTCGCCATGGCCAGCCGCCGCATGCTGGTCGCGGTCGATCCGCGCAAGATCGTCGACCAACTCGGCTCCGTCTTTACCGTGCCGGTAGAAGTCGTCCCCTTCGGCTGGGAGACCACGCAGCGCCGCCTGCGCGACGAGGGCTTTGCCTCCGAACTCCGCACCAATGAAGACGGCAAGCCCTACATCACAGATGGCCAGCACTATATCCTGCACTGCAAGCTCATCGAATCCGGCCTCACGCCGGAGCAGGCAGCCGACGCCTTTGATCGCACCACTGGCGTCGTCGAGCACGGTCTCTTCCTCGGCATTGCCAGCCAGGTCGTCATCGGCAGCGCGGACGGTCTTGATTTTCTCGAACGCATACAGAGATAGTTACGACTTATTTAGGTTCCAGGCCGCTCTCGCAGCCAGGCTGACGTATTCTGGCTAGGCTCCTGCTGGCTGCATCATGGAAGAGAAAACAGAGGTAGAAGCATTTATTGACCGCGAGGCGCATATCCCGGATTTTGTTCTGCATGTCATGCTCGCAGAAGATCCTGTCATGTCGCAGTTCCATCTTGCAGGTGGACTGGCCGGCATTCGCAAAATACATGAGCTGCGGCAGAAAGTGGTGGGTATCTACGGTTTCGCCGTGTTGACGCGCGAAATCGTGAATCGCCTGATTGTCTATGGTCCATTTATCGAAGTGGGTGCCGGGACCGGCTATTGGTCATACGAGCTGCAACAAGCAGGCTGCACCTCGATCGCAACTGATATTTCTGTCCCCGGAACAAGTTCAGCCTTCGATTCCCGCTATGCGTACCGGCATCGTACCTGCTTTTTAGATGTACAGCCGATTTCAGCCCAGCAGGCCATTCGGGAGCACCCGGACAAGACACTGCTGACGGTATGGCCGGAGACAGGAGAGGCGTGGTCCTATGAAACGCTTACCGCCTACACCGGCGCGACGCTGATCTATGTCGGAGCTGTGGAAAGAGGACGCCCGCAGGACGACCAGTTCCACGATGAGCTGGAGCGGAGCTGGCGATTGGAGACGCGCATGAATATCCCGAGATTTCCCGGACATCACGACGCGGTGTTTGTCTACCACCGCAGGTGAAACGGCAAGAATCGTTCGTTTTCGGCAGATACAATAAAGAGAAAGCTCGCCATGCCCAGCCCTGTCATCCCCATGCAGCACGCTATTGATGATCTTCGCATCCGGTCGGCCAACGTTGTCGACCCGCCACTCACCCTTGAAGCGGAGCGGCCGGTCAGCGATGCCGCAGCCGACCTCATCTATCGGACGCGCCAGCAGATCCTCAAAATCCTCTCGCTCGAAGACCGCCGCCTGCTCGCCGTCGTTGGCCCCTGCTCGATCCATGACACCGATGCCGCGCTCGAGTACGCGCGCTTGCTCAAGCCCGTCGCCGCCGAGCTTGCGCGCGATCTGCTCGTCGTCATGCGTGTCTACTTCGAGAAACCGCGCACCACCGTCGGCTGGAAAGGCCTCATCAACGATCCGCATCTTGACGAATCGCATCGCATCAACGATGGCCTGCGCATGGCGCGCAATCTCCTGCTCGACCTCGCCGAGATGGGCGTTCCCGCCGGGAGCGAATTCCTCGACCTGATCACGCCGCAATATCTCGCCGCGCTGGTGAGCTGGGGCGCCATCGGTGCGCGCACCACGGAAAGCCAGCTCCACCGCCAGCTTGTCAGCGGCCTCTCCTGTCCGGTCGGATTCAAGAACGGCACCTCCGGCGATGCCGGCATCGCCATCGAGGCCATCCTCTCCGCGCGCCAGCCCCACACCTTCCTCGGCCACACCAAGGACGGCCAGACCGCCATCTTTGCCACCGCCGGCAACCCCGACTGCCACCTCATCCTGCGCGGCGGCCGCGGCGTCACCAACTACGACGCCGCCAACGTGGAGCGCATCGCAGGGCTGGAGACGAAAGCTGGCCTCGCGGCTGCCATGATGATTGACTGCAGCCACGCCAACAGCCGCAAAGATCACACCCGCCAGCCGATCGTTTGCCGCGACATCGCTGCGCAGATCGCCGGCGGGGACCGCCGCATCATCGGCGTCATGCTCGAAAGCAATCTCGTCGCCGGCGCGCAGAAGCATGTCCCCGGCAAGCCGCTGGTGCGCGGCCAAAGCATGACCGACGCCTGCATCGGCTGGGACGAGACCGTGCCCCTGCTACGCGAGCTCGCCACCGCAGCCCGCACCCGCGGCTAATGTGCCTAGCGAAAGGGGACAAGTAGATTGTCATCCCGACCGGAGCGTAGCGCAGTGGAGGGATCTGCTGTTCTCACCAACAGTTGCTGGGTGCCCCATCCTACGCAAAGCGTAGGGTGGGGATTTCCTTTCTCCAAACAATTCACGCTTCGCTTGCGGCATGTTCCAGCGCAAGCAGCTTCTCCTTGCGCTCCTTGCCCCAGCGATACCCGGTGAGCTGTCCGTTCTTGCCCACCACGCGATGGCACGGCACCACCAGCGCCAGCGGATTCCGCGCACACGCTCGCGCCACCGCCCGCACCGCACGCGGCTGCCCCAGCTCCGCCGCTACAGCCGAGTAGCTCCGCGTCTCGCCGCGCGGAATCGATTGCAACAGCCGCCACACCCGCTGCTCGAACGCCGTCGCCCGCAGATCAAGCGGAAGATCCAGCGCCACAGGATGCTCCGTCATGCGTGAGATCACCGCACGCGCCGCCGCGCCCAGCCGCTCGTCCTCCAGTGTTGCTGCCTCAATATCGGCAGCAGGGAAGCGCTCGCGCAGCTCGCGTTCCATCGCCTCGGCATCGTCCCCCAGCGTCACCGCACAGAGTCCGCGCGCCGTCGTCGCCACCAGCAGCTTGCCCAGCGGACAATCTGTAACCAGAAAGCGGATATTCTCGCCCACTCCGCCCTTGCGGAAGCGCTCCGGCCGCATGCCCAGCCGCGCATCGGCGCCCTCATACATACGGCTCGATGAACTGAAGCCCGCTTCGTAAATCGCATCCGTCACCGTGCTGCCCCCGGCCAGCCGGTCGCGCAGCAAAGCGGAGCGCCGGTCGATCTGGTAATGCCGCGGGCTCACGCCCAGCACGCGCTCGAACATGCGCTGCACTGTGAAGGGGCTCATCGCCGTCAGCCGGCCAAGCTCCTGCAGTGTCACCACGCGATCGACATGCCGGTCGAGATAATCGCACAGCCGCCGCACCATCTCCGCCTCGGCATGCTCGCCCGCCGGATGACACCGCCGGCACGCGCGGTAACCCGCCGCCATTGCCGCATCCGCATTCGCGAAGAAGCGAACATTCCGCCGCGCCGGCCTACGGCTCACGCAGCTTGGACGGCAGAAGATGCCCGTCGTCTCTACCGCGTACACGAATTGCCCATCCGCCGACGCATCCCGCGTCTGCACCTGCCGCCACGCCTGTTCGGCATCGAATGCGGCCTTCATCTCCACTACCTTCACCGTCGTTGGAACCACCTGTATCGTCGCCATGTCAGCATACTGCGCTTACCGCTGCCCCGGCGCGCTCCGGTTCTTGCCGTAGAAGTTGAGAAAATTGCTAGCGTTTCGCAGGAATCTCCAGCACCGCCGGCGGCGTCACGTGATGCGTCTCCGCGAAGTTCCCCTGATCAATCCCCACACTCAGCCGTCCCCGCGAATCAATGTAAAGCAGCCCATCGCCCACCGGCACGTCACTAAATGTCTTTACGAACGGCAGGGCATAGTCCGTGCCTGCGATAGTGACGTGAACGCGATCGCCGAGCTTATAGCCGAGCTTCGCGAACGTCTCCGCCGGGACATTCAGCACCAGGTTGCCAAACGGTCCATCGGTGCCGATCACCTGCCCATGCAGCCCATTCGCATCGATCGTCGCCGTCGTATTCTTCAACCGCACTAAATTGGAGACATCGAGCGCCGGGCCAGCCTCCGTCCAGTCATCCCAGCGCGCCAGATGCGCGCCCGCAGGCGAAAAAATGTCGCGGCCATGAAAGGTCGACGAGAGCTTCGCGCCGATCATCCACTTGGGATTCGTAATCTCCCGCGCACCTACCAGCCCATCGCGGTCAGCAAGCTGCGTGATCATCCCGTTGTCCGGCAGCACAAAATACTGCCCCACCTTCGACTTCACGACGATCGCCTTGCGCGTGCTGCCCACTGTCGGATCGATCACCGCGACGAACACCGCATCGTGCGGAAAATACGGCGCGGAACCAGCTAGGAAGCGCCCTGCTTCGGCAATGTCGAAAGGCGTCACCTGGTGCGTGATATCCACAATCGTCGCGTGCGGCGCAATGCCCAGCATCACCGCCTTGCAGATACCGACCGCATCGTCCTTCACATCGAAGTCGGTCATAAAGCCAATGACGCGCGGCGCAGGCGCCGACTGCGCCAGCAGGGGAAACGCAAACAACAGCAGCGCAATGCTAAACAGAACGGCGCGAAGTCGAATCCCGGAACGCAGTGAGCTCCGAAGCCCCGAGCGCAGTGAAAAAAGTCCAGAGCGCAGCGAAGTTCGAAGCCCCGAGCGCAGCGAAGTTCGAAGCAAGGAGCGATGGAGCACAGGCATCTCCCGTCAACAGCGAGGATGGCAGCTTGTGCTCAGAATAAACTTGCTGTCAAGCCACTCAATCAAGGCAGCAGCCCAAACTCCGCCACGCCCGTCTGCGTCCCGACAAAGACCTTTCCATTCACAATCACCGGCGTGATGAACTTATTCCCCAAGCCGAACTGGTCGCGCCCGCCTGCCGCCTGGTTGCTGTTGTAGAGCTCCCTGCTCAGGTTCGTGGCATCGTAGGCATGCAGCACATTCAGTAGCCCGGTGTTACTCTCCAGCGCCCACACGATCGCGTTTTGTGTCCCGTTCGCTGAGACGCTGGGCGTGCTTCCGGGATAGGGAAACACGACAGCAGACTGGCTCGACGGTGTCGCCGCCAGTCTTCCCTGTGTCATCGGGAAGGCCTTCAGCGTATCGGTCTGACCCGCGTAATACACCGTGCCATTGAAATACGCGGGCGATGACCACGCGCCATTCGCCAGCCCGTTCGGCAGGTCCTGGTAAACGTTGCTGTTGTCCGCTGTCTTCTGGTTGAACTTGCCCAGATTGTCGCGGTCGGCCACAAAAATATTGTGGTCCTTGCCCGCGCCTACCAGCAGATGGCGCACTGTGCCGCTCGCATCCGTCACATCCGGCAGCAGCATCGCACCGCCCGACCCGAGATCGATGTCGGCGTTCGATTCGGAGACAGAGTTGTACGGCTCAAAGTAATCGGCCACCGCCAGCTTTCCGCCGGCCGTGCTCAGCTTCACAATCGCGTTGCCGTAATCCTGCTGCGCCGGGAACCCATTGCTGTCGAAGCTGGGGTCCAGCGTGCCGTTCGCATCCAGGAAGTAGATGTTACCGCTCGCATCGGCGGCCAGCCCATTACCTGACATCCAGATCGAGCCCTCGCTTCCGTTCGGCGTCAGATTCAGAATGGCAGTCTGCTGCAACGTGCTCTCGCTGTATGCCATCACCCATCCTGTGTAAGGCTCAATATCGCAGTGTGACGTCCACGCGAGATAAATCGTTCCGTTCAGCAACAGCAGTCCGGCGCGCTCGGCATACTGGCCGGGGACGAAGATCACGTTGCCGCCCGACGAGCTCGCGCCGCTTCCAGGGTAGGTTCCACTGATCTCGACAGGGCTCCCAGCCAGTTCCGCTCCGCTGGTTAGATTCAAAGCATGCAGCCGCTGATGGTAAGCGCCTGTCGCATCCTTGCTCATCGCCACCGCATAGATCACGCCCATCGCCCGATCGATCACCGGAGTAGATGTAATCCCGATCTCCGGCGAAATTTGAGCGCATCCGTGATCGTCGCTGGTCGTCTCCCCGCTTCCCAGCAGCGAGGTCTTCCACAACTGCGTCCCCGTATCCGCGTTGAACGCATACAAGCTGCCATGCTCCGTCGCCATGTAGAGCACATTCGTCGCCGTTCCGTTTACATTGAGTCCGGCCAAGTAGAGCGGCTGCGCGTCCACCTTTCCATCGCCCGCAAAGAACCCGATCTTCCCGAAGCTCGCGCTGGTCACGTTTGCCGGTGTCAGCGTTGTCTCCTGCGCGTTCAGCCCGTCGCGCGAATTGTCGAAGTGATACGTCGTCACATCTGGAATCGGTGGCGTCTGCACCATCAGCGCCAGCGCCGCCGCGTGCGACAGCGTGCCCGCGGTTCCGGTAAAGGTCACTGTTGCCGCGCCGGTCGCGGCTGCCGTGCTCGCGCTTAGCGTCACGTTTTGCGCAGTTCCCGGAGTCAGCGTCAGCGATGCCGGAGCCGCGGTCACGCCCGTAGGTAATCCTGTAATGCCCACCGCAACCGGCGAAGCGAAGCCATTCACCCCGCTCGCCTCGAGCGAAAGTGCGGTCCCGCTCGTGCCCTCGACCAGAGTCTGTGAAGCCGGCGTCACCGTCAAAGAGAAATCGGGCGCCGGAGCTGCCGTCGTGGTCAGCGAAACCATAGCGGCGTGGCTCAGCGTGCCCGAGGTGCCAGTCAGCGTCACGCTCGCCGAGCCGGCCGCAACCGTGCTATCGGCGGTGAAGGTGACATTCTGCGCCGCGCCCGGGACCAGCGTAAGCGCGCCGGGATTCGCAGTCACTCCTGCCGGCAGCCCGCCTATCGCAACCGATACCGGCGCCGCGAAGCCGTTGATTGCAGCCGCTGTCACGTTCACGGCCACACCTGTCGCGCCCCCGGTTACCGAGGCGGTCATCGGAGAAACGCCAAGGGTAAAGTCGGGTGATGCCGTCGTGCCGGACGGCATGCTGGTGCCGCCGCAGCCCGTGAGTGCGAAGGGAATCGTCACAACGAGTGTTACAATCAGGGAGACGAGAAGCAGCCGTCGTCTGCGCATGTCAGAGGCCCCCATGCGGCCGCAGGGGCCAGCCTCTGCATGATAGCTCGCGCGTGGAGCAGGCGACTATGGCATGAAGCGGCATTTTGGCAAAAAGCAAAAGGCCCGCCTTGTAACCAGCGGGCCTTCATCCGTTTGCCTTCCTAAGCTTGTGCCGGTCAGGCTGCCCCGGTCCGGCTCATCCTGCCGTCAGACAGTCGTCGCAACCGCCGTCTTCGCCGCCGCACGCAGGGTATCCGCCTTGTCCGTAGCTTCCCAGCGGAAGTCCTTTTCGTTACGGCCGAAGTGGCCGTAGGCAGCCGTCTTCTTGTAAATGGGCCGTCGTAGGTCCAGCGCGTCGATGATGCCCTTCGGCGTGAGCGAGAAGTTCTCGCGAATCAGCTTCTGCAGCTCCACTTCGCTGATCTTGCCCGTGCCGAACGTGTCCACCAGCACGCTCACCGGCTCCGGCACGCCAATCGCATACGCAAGCTGCACCTCGCAGCGCTCGGCCAGCCCGGCAGCCACGATGTTCTTCGCGATGTAACGTGCCATGTACGCCGCCGAACGGTCTACCTTCGTCGGATCTTTGCCGCTGAAGGCGCCGCCACCGTGCCGGCCCATGCCGCCGTAGGTGTCGACAATGATCTTGCGTCCGGTTAGCCCGGTGTCGCCCATCGGGCCGCCAATCACGAACCTTCCCGTCGGATTGATGTGGTATTTCGTGTCCTGGTCCAGCAGCTTTGCCGGAATGACGAACTGGATCACGTTTTTCAGGATGTCGCGGCGCAGCTCGTCGTTGGTGACATGCTCGGCATGTTGCGTCGAGATCACCACTGCATCCACGCGCACCGGCTTGCCGTTCGCGTCGTACTCCACCGTCACCTGGCTCTTGCCGTCCGGCCGCAGGTAGGACATCTGCCCGTTCTTGCGAACCTCGGTCAGACGATGCGTCAGCTTGTGCGCCAGCGAGATCGGCGTCGGCATCAGCTCTTCCGTCTCGTTGGTCGCGTAGCCGAACATCATGCCCTGGTCGCCGGCGCCGCCGGTGTCCACGCCCATCGCGATGTCGCCGGACTGCTTGTTGATCGTCGAAATCACCGAGCAGGTATTCGAATCGAAGCCGTACAGAGCATTGTCGTAGCCGATCGAGGCCACGGTGCCGCGCACCAAAGATTGAAAATCAACATAAGCCTGGGTTGTGATCTCACCGGCAATCACCACCAGGCCGGTGCAGGTCAGCGTCTCGCAGGCGACGCGGCTGAAGGGGTCCTGCTCCAGGCAGGCATCGAGAATCGCATCGGAGATCTGATCGGCAATCTTGTCCGGATGGCCTTCGGTCACCGATTCCGAGGTGAACAGAAACTTATCGCGTGGTTGTGACAAAACGAGCTTCCTCCTATACCTTCACTGCCAACCGGCCGGAATGTCATTGGGAATGCATTCAGGGTTGAAGTGCGATGGGCAGGCAGCCCCAACAAGAAGCGTCTAGGGCCGCTCTTGTACCGTACCAGACCCCGCGAAGACAGGGCAAAGGATCAAAGCGCGAACTGCACCAGATCGCCGCCGACCGGCCGAATCCGTCGCTCAATGGGGTAACGCATTGGTTACGCCAGCCGTCGCGTTCCGGAGATACAGGCGATACGACGGTGCCGGCTGCGGACGGCTCCACCAGCGCACCATGTGCGGCGGCGTGCGTTCCACGGTCAACGTATAGTGCGCCCCCAGCCATGCTGCAAACTCCGGCCACGCATCGACTTTCGTGAAGCCGCCCGTGCTGTCGAGAAACGAGCCGCTGACCAGCACAATCACTGCCGGAGGATGTGTGTTGAGTGCCTGCGCGAACTGACGCCGCACATAACGCACCGCGGGGCTCTCCGACGGGCTGAAAATCGCGGTATCGGAGAGCGTGCCGGTCGCCGGCAGCAATCGCTCGGAAAAGAGCGTCGGCAGGCAGTCCTGGATCGTATCGAGACACTGCACCCGGCCGCTCAATCGGCTGCCGCCCAGCCGCTGAAGATCCGAGGCCAGCATCGCATCGAACTCCTGCGGCCGCGGATCAAAGCGGTGCACGCGTACGAGCGCCTGCGGCGCCAGAACCAGCGCGCCACAGGCCAGCCCGGCCATCGCCCAATAGCCAGCCCTGCCGGCGCGCAGCGTCGTGGCGAGATCGAGCGAGATCAGCAGCAGCAGGAATGCGAGCATGGGATAGCGCTGGTAGGGAAGTGCCTTGCCCTGCGCCAGCAGGCCGATCAGGTTCATCACCGCGGCTGCCGCAATCAGCAGCCGTTCGAAGCGCGGCCAGCCCTGCCGGACAGACTCCGCGTTGCGGCCAAGGCTCCTGGCCGCCAGGCAGGCCAGCCACAGCAACACGAGCGCCAGCAGAGGCGAGATGCTATGGGTGAGCGTAAAGCCGAATGGCCGCCGCTCGAGCGTCGCATAGTAGGGCAGCAGTACCCGCTGCATGGCGATCCAGGCGTCCAGCGCGTGATAGCGACCCGAGAGCCAGAGCAGCATCGCGACCGGCGCGCAAACCATCGCGGCGAGCCCGGTAACGATCCAACCAACGGTCGCAACAGGCCGCGTGGACGCCCCAGGCCAGCAACGCCGGCGGTAGAGCGCCGCCATCGCCAGCAGAACGACGCCGAAGGGCAATGCTGTGGGTTTGATCGTCGCGGCCATGCCAACAAGCAGCCCGAAAGGGACCACGTAGGCCCATTGCTCCCGGCGCAGGCCCTCGACCAACGACGCCACACCCAGCAGGAGCAGCGCCGCGATCACCAGGTCGCGCTGTCCCGCCTGCTGAACTCCATCCTGCCCATGTACCAGCAGCAGCAGCACCGTGGCGAACAGTGCTGCAAAGCGCGAGTACGGCCGCGCGATCGCGTAGTAGCCAACGCCCGCGAGCGCGACCAGCGCCAGGTCGAAGACCCTCCACGCCGCATCCGGCTGCCCCGGCAGCAGCATCCCGAGCGCGGTCACCGCATAAGCGCCCGGCATATTGACGTCCGCAAAGTCGCGATAGGGAGCCCAGCCGTGTTCGATGAGGAAGACCACATAGTGCAGCAGCGCCGCGTCACCCACCATCGGCCAATGCCGCGTCATCACCACGAAGACCGCCGCGCATCCGATCAGCACCGCGCCGCACACCCACAGCACAACGGCGATCTGTCGTTCTCGCGAAGAGACCGAAGAGACCGAAGAGACGTGGAGCGGTGGTGAGCCGGTCATGGTTGCAGCCAGCCTACCAGCGGCCCCTCGCCCAGGCAGAGCGATGGTGAGCCACCGCTCTGTTGGATTACGATCTCGACATCGCTATGCCGCGCAGGCGCAAAATCATCGTTTCCATCGCCACCAGCGCCGACGGTTTCATCGCCCGTCCCGATGGCTCCGTCGATTGGCTCGACCGCCCGCATCCCAAAGGCAACTACGGCATGGGCGCCTTCTACCAATCGATCGATACCATCTTGTGGGGAAGGAAGACCTGCGATATGGCGCTGCGATTTCAAGAGCAGGGCGGCGCGGGATCAGCCTTCGATACCGGCGTCAAGAACTACGTGTTCACCCGCACCCTGTCCCCATCTGCCGCGCCCAAAGGCGTCGAGTTCGTGAACCAGCCGGTCAAAGCATTCGCAGCCCGGCTGCGCGCGAAAAAAGGGAAAGACATCTGGATGATGGGCGGCGCCGGCATCATTGCCTCGTTTCTCGATGAAGGCGAGATCGACGAGTTCATCATTTCCCTGATTCCGGTATTGATCGGCGAAGGCATTACGCTCCTCGCGCCGCGCCATCGCACGGTTCGGCTGAAGCTCATCTCATCGACGAAATTCGCGGACGGCGTTGTGAAGCTCCACTACGCAGTCGAAAGGCGGAGATGACCGCCCGAAGTCACCTCTTCAGGAAGACGGTAGTGTCTCAGTTTGAATCTAGAGATTGGGAAGCGGATCTCTGGTGATCGGTCACACCGACAATGCGGCGCGCAGATGTTCAACCTCACCTCCGCGCGACGGTCGGCTCAAGCTATTCTGAAGAACCTGGGAAGGAGATTTGCAGCATGGCGAAACTTGTCTTCGGAATGAGCCAGTCTCTGGATGGCTACGTCGACCACATGAAACTCGGGCCCCCTGTGCCCCTGGCCTTTCGTCACTTCGTCGAGCAGGTGCGTGGCCTGACGGGCTGCATCTATGGTCGCGGCCTTTACGAGATCATGCGTTATTGGGACGAAGACCTTCCTGATTGGGACGCGGAGGATCGCGACTTCGCGGCGGCGTGGCGGAGCCAGCCGAAGTGGGTCGTATCGCGTTCGCTCAAGTCAGTTGGCCCCAACGCCACGCTGGTCGCGGAGGACTTCGAGACGGCGATACGCAAGTTGAAGGCCGAACTGGCGGGCGAGTTTGACGTTGGCGGCCCAGTCCTGGCGCGAAGCCTGAGCGACGCCGGTCTTATCGATGAGTATCGACTCTACCTGCGCCCCGTCGTGCTTGGCAGCGGCAAGCCATTCTTCGCCGGCCCCCGGCCGCCGCTCCACCTGGTGGCCACCGATCTCATCGCCGAGGATCTGATTCGGTTGACGTACGTTCCTGCTTAAAGCATTTCTCCTATTGCCACGCTCCATCCTGTATCCGTGATGTGTGACTTTTCCTGATGGAAAAGTCACGCCGGACTCTGCTCTCCGGGTACACCTATAGGAGAAATGCTCTAGTCGCGCGACTCGCCCGATGGACCGCGCCGACGCGTCAGGTCCACCTTTGGGTCGTGAGCGGAAATCCAAACTGAGACGCTACCGGAAGACCACGCGCGTCGGTTGAACCCGCCCACGCATTCGAAACGAATTCCCGAAAGGCGCTATCAGGTAGGAGATTGGGCACATGCAGTCGTCGAAGTGGTCCCTGCGACGATCCTCTAGTAAGACGCCACAGCGGGAGCGGACTCAGCGGTCAGTGCCGAGGAAACACCCGGGCTCTTCGCCGCCGCGGCTGCCTTGTTGTGCACATAGCCCCACACAAACCAGCTCATACCCATCACCAGCAGCAGCAGCGCCACCACGCCGGCCCAGCGTGCCCTTGAGTTGCTGGCATGATGGTCGCGGCCACGGGAGCGGCCTACATTCTCTGCGAATTCGGCCCATGCCCGGTCCTCTTCGCTGATCACTGTTTCCTCTGGCCGGCTGATCTCCAGATACCGCTTCACCCACGCGTCTTCATCCAATCCCGCCGCACGCGCATAGCTGCGCACTATGCTCCGGCGGAAGACGCCGCCCGGCAATTGGTCGAAGCGTTCCTGCTCCACCGCCTGCAGGTACCGCGTGGTGATCTTGGTTGCTGTGGCGACCGCTTCGAGCGCCACGCCCTTCGCTTCTCTGGCCTTCTTCAGGTCCTCTCCAAAGCTGCCCATGCTTGCACCTTGGCGCCTTTCCATGTACGGCCGGGCTCCCTCAATTCCTGATTTGGCCCCCGGCTGCCCACCGCTATTTCCTTGAATGCAAAGGCGTGCTGAGTGATCTATTACCAAAGTCTGGTGACCACCGTACGCCTTTTCCTCAACCTGCGGACCACCACTTTTCGGGCATACCGCTCATCCCCCATAGGGTATCAGCCGCCCGTAACTCCTTTGCTACACTCCCATTTATGAACAAGCTGGTGCTCGGCAACCTGCTCCACCGGCCAATTCGCGTTGCTATCAGCGTTCTGGCTGTTGCCATTGAAGTCATCATGATCCTCTCCATCACCGGCGTCTTCATTGGCCAGGTGAGTGGCAGCCGCGCCAGCACCCTCGGCGTCGGCGCGGACATGGTCATCCAGCCGCCTAACGCCAGCTTCCTCACCGCGATCGGGGGCGCTCCGGTCCCCGCGAAGATTGCGGATATCGTTCGCAAGCTTCCCCACGTGGCCGTTGTCAGCCCGGTCATTTCTCAGCTCAACACCGCCGGCTCGGTCGAAAGCATCCTCGGCATCGATTACGCAAGCTACAACGCCCTCCGCCCCTTCAAGTTCCTCGCTGGCACGCCCTTCCAGGGTCCGAACGACGTCATCATCGACAACTATGTCGCCCGCCGCGACAAGGGCTATCACGTCGGCGACACCATTCAGATCTTCAACCATCCCTTCCGCATCTCGGGCATCGTCGAGCACGGCAAGGGAGGCAGCATCTACGTCCCC